>CALROJ020000065.1:0-36540 GCA_943369735.1 bacterium Ga0077546 | reverse complement strand
TTTCCTTGAGCTGCTCAGCACTGGTAGCTATGGCGAGCTGAGCGATAAAGGAACGAAGCGCGCGCGTTCTGTAGCTAATAACTTAAAGGTCTGTGCCGGGCTTGTTGATGACTTTTTAGATATTGAGCAAATGCAGACAGGCAAATTCGAATTAAGAAAAGAAAGCTGCGAAGTAACCAAGCTAATTGTCTCAGCCCTTGATCTGGTGGCTGACTTGGCACAATCGCGCGGCATTGAGATTACTGTTGAGAACATTCCGGCGCTTTCTGTACCGGCCGATGAAAGGCGCATTGTGCAAGTGCTTCAGAACTTTATTTCAAATGCCATAAAGTATGGGGCAAAGCAAGAATCAGTTATTAAAATCGAATCGCGTTTAGTGCACGATGCCAAATATCCGCAAATTGAAATTGCAGTTCTAGACAATGGTCCTGGCCTCCCTCCTGAAATAAAAGATCGAATATTCGATCGTTATGCTGCCTATGTTCAGCTGCCCTCTGCCTCTGCTTCGAGAAAAGGGTCATTGATTAACAGCAATGGCCTAGGCTTGGCAATCTGCAAAGAAATTATCCAGGCTCACGGAGGCACCCTTGGTGGAGAGAATATCGAAGCTGGTGGGTGCAAATTCTGGTTTCGCTTGCCACTAGAATTGCATGAAGTAAAATTGTCTAGAGTGAAAGCAAACAGACTAGAGGAAGACTAAAGCTGTGGCCAGAATCTTATTAGCCGAAGACGATACACTAGCAGCACAACTGCTTAAAGACGTGCTTGAGGGCGAGCGCCATACCGTTGATATGGTGCATGATGGTAACGACGCTTTATCAATGCTGGGTGCTTATAGTTTTGACATTTTGATTCTTGATATCACTATGCCTGGTCTTGATGGCTTATCGGTGCTAAAAGAATTTCGCCGTAATGGTGGCCTCAATCCGGTATTGATTTTATCTGGCCGTGGTAAGAGCGAAGACAAAGCTCTTGGTCTTGATCTTGGTGCCGATGATTACATGTCGAAGCCCTATGATGTACGCGAGCTGTCATCGCGCATCCGGGCCTTATTGCGGCGTGACCCGCAATTGGCTTCTGAAGTTATTCAGTGCGGTAATTTAAAGCTCGACAGCAAGGCTGGCAAATTGCATCGTGGTCTAGAAGAGATAAAGCTGTTGCCTAAAGAGTATCTCTTACTAGAATTTTTGATGCGTCACCAAAATCAGCTTTTCTCTGCCCAAGACTTATTGAACAAGGTCTGGCCTTCCGACTCTGATGCTACCGAAATAGGAGTGCGCACAACTGTGGCTCGAATTCGTAAGAAGCTGGGTGAAGAAGAAAGCGCTCTTCTGCAATCTATCTATGGTCTTGGATATCGCTTTGGTACTAAAGAGTAGGCGTTTTTGCTGGCTTGATACGGGGCACTTCTATTGTGGCAATTGGGCTTCGATAAAGCGTCCTTGTTTTTCATCCCAGCGGTAGCACTTCATTGCAGTGCAGCATCGAGCAATTAGCGGTATTTCTTCTTTTAAGTTATCGAGACTGACAGCAGTTGATGAGCCAAATGGCTGGCTGACCATGATCTGGCTGCGACAATCTCTTTTCGCCAATGGTGGTTGCATCATCACTGCCAGGAACGCTGCTTTGCCAAGCATAGGGGCACCGCAAAAATCCTGGGGCAAATTGAGGAGAAGAAATCTTTCCTTCTTTGATTGAGCGGTAGCACTCAGTTCAGTAACTTGCTGCTCTAGGGTGTGCATCATTGTTGCTGCTTCTTCAAAGGGCCTCAAATTGTTGAGCAGGACGACACTCCAGACTGTGCCGAGAAAAATGGCTGCTAGGGCATTGAGAACACTCATGGCTTTGCTTTTGGCGTCTACCATGAAACCCATTGATAGAATGGCGCATAGTGCCGCTGAAGAGAGAAAGAAAAGTCTAAACCCAACTAAGTTGGGATAGATGTGCCAAATTTGAAAAGTAAGAAGAACATTGACAATGCCCCAGAAAATGAAAAATGCCAGCACTTTGGCAAATGCCTTGTTGCGCAGTGCTTGGCTGGCGAGGTTGAGCATTGCCAGGGCGTAGCTTAGTAGCATGGCTTGAGTGTATGGTTGCGGCAGGGGATAGTGCTCATTAATAGGAATGAGAATTTTCATCAAAGTGCTTAGGTCAGCAAAATTGAGAAATTGTTTGAGCATAGTTTTGAAGTGAATTTTGCCGTAACCACCAACTTGGCCATGCAACACCACTGTTCTGAGAACGGCGAACAGACCTAGTATCGCGATAAACGGTGCGACTCGTTTTAGCGCGTCAACAATTTTTTTCTTGATGCTCGCTTGTTTTGAGGCAGATTGAGCTGGCTTAGCCTGATCTGGCATAGACTGATCTGGAACTGGTCCAGTCAGTGAAAGTAATTCAGCTACAAATAGCACTACCGGTAGTGTTATTGCTGTTTCCTTCGAGCCGAGCGCTAACCAGAATGAAATTAGTGAAGCGACTAGCAGTCCTTTGGAAGCGGCGGTGCGAGATAGTAAATAAAGATAGAAGGAAGCAAGATAAAAGGCAGTAGGGAGTGAGTCTACGCGGCCAACAATAGTCGCCACTGAGTCTGGATGACCAGGATAGACGAGCATCAACGCCCCGGCGATAATACCTGCGCCCAGGGCGGCTTTGGCTGAAACAGCCCGCTTGAGCAGCTCATTAGTCACAGCGCCAGTAAGAAAACAGCCAACCACATAGAAAAATAGATTTGAAATATGCCAACCCAATACTTTTGTTTGCCAGAGAGCATAGTCAATGACAAATGAGGCACAGGTGGTTGGTCGATAGGCGGTGATGCCGTCTTCTTCGCCGCTGGTCCATGAGCCAAAGAGCTTACCTAGAATGGCTTCTGGATGACCGTTGAAAGTTTGATAGGGATAGACTAAATGACTAAATTCATCCAGGGTAAAGCCAGCATGACAAATGCGACCATAGAGCAGTGCTACTAGAAGTGTGAGGCAGAGGAGTAGTCCCGCAGTCTGCAGCATTGTTTCTTTGGACAAGTTGGGCTTGGGCAGCCGGTCGTCAGCAGCGCTCATTTCTTACTTCCATAAACAGCGTTGGCAATATCTTTGCTGAACGGTCCAGACATTCCTTCTACAGTTGTGTTTGTTAGTTCAACAACGCTCAGCCGCGCCTGTGGGTCCATAAACCAATGGTGGCCGTAGGCGCCGCCCCACTGCAGTGTGCCTGCACTGTGTGGGCCTTTCTCAGGCTTAGGGTTGAGTAATACTCCTGAGCCGTAGGTGAAGCCCCAATCGCCTCCTGGTGACATACTGAGCTTGCCAATTTGGCTGGTGGACATTAGTTTGTAAGAATCACGACTGAGCCATTTCGTGTCTTTAGTGCGGATCGCCTCGAGTAGTTTTAAATAGTCTTCAGCTGTACCCGAAAGCCCAGCGCCGCCGGATGGATAAGAGCTTTTGTTAAATAGACGAGCGGGGGCAAAGCTAAAGCAGCCGCCATCGAATGGCACTAGCTGTAGTGCCTGCATCCGCAATGGTTCAAGGCTTTGATTGTTCTTGCTATCGCTGATTTTGCTACTGGTGCTATTGTTATTGTGACGAGCGGGATTGTCGTAGTAAGCTGTCACCAGTCGATTGCGAGAACCCTGAGTCAGGCTGAAATCAGTGTCTGTCATGGCTAGTGGTGCTGCAACTCTTGTGTGCACAATTTCAGACAATGAACTGCCCGCCGCTTTCTCTAATACGGCACCAAGTACATCAATAGAAAGCGAATAGCACCACTTCGTGCCTGGCTGCGAAAGCAAGGGAACTGAGGCTAGTCGGCGCATATTTTCGGCCATACTTAAACCGGGCTGATCGAGACCATCTGATACTTTCGCCTGGTGATAGGGGCCGTCTTTCTTTTCGCTAAAACCATAGCCGAGGCCCGATGTGTGGTTCAGTAGCTGCGAGACTAAAATTGTTGGGGTAGAGCCGTCTGCTAGTTTTGGCTTAAAGTCTGGCAAGAACTTAGTTACCGGATCGTCGAGCTTTAATTTCTTCTCTTCAATCAGTTTCAGTGCTGCTGCTGAAACAATTGTTTTAGTCATTGATGCTAGCTGAAAGATGCTCTCTTGCTTCATGGGCTTTTGCATTTCGCGGTCAGCTAGACCAGCAGCACGTTTGTAGACGACTCTTCCATCTTGCGCCACTACCACCACTGTGCCAACTATGCGCTTTTCAGCTAAAGCTTTGTCGATTACTTTATTGAGACGGGTTGCTA
The DNA here is from genome assembly GCA_943369735.1 of bacterium Ga0077546. Lineage (GTDB taxonomy): Bacteria > Cyanobacteriota > Vampirovibrionia > Obscuribacterales > Obscuribacteraceae. The sequence continues at coordinate 32,289 of CALROJ020000065.1, read as the reverse complement.
GTTGATTATCTGAGAGCTGTGCAACAGCCTCAGTTTGTTTTGCCGTGACTGCTGGAGCTGCTTGAGCCGCTGGGCTTGCTAGGCTTGTATAGATAGTCAGCTGAGTTAGTAAGGTGATCTGAAGCGAAGTTAGAATCAGAGCAATCGGTTTGAAGGGCGTTGTCACGTCTTAGTCTCGTGTAATGCTAGTTTAAGTCTCGTCTAGGTCTATATAAAGTTCGAGGTCGATCCGGGCGAATTTTATCACTTAATGCCTGTTGAGGCTTAATTCCGGCCATGTGGGGCATAAACACCTTAGCCACAGAAGGCTCAGGTAACCTCGAGTCTGCCCTAAGTGAGTAGAAGTCAATAAATGTCTGATGGGCCAAACCGGAATGACCCGGAAAAAGACCTTCTAGGGAAGCCAGAATTTAAAATTGAGGAAAACGCCGCGCCGCAGCTTCGCTGTCCGGAAAACTCACTGACTGATAATTCTGAGCTTGTTTGTCTAGATACTCTCAACTCCGCAGATTCCACCACACCTTCAGATGCGCGCACATCCAGTGAATCAGTTGGTAACCTCGTGGCGAACTCTCAGGCGGCTCCTAAGGTTACAAACGATTCTGCTATCAGCCTGTTGACCCCGGTGTTGCCAGTGGCGCCGAAGTATTCGGGGCTGCCCTTTCCCATTATTTTGATATTTATTGCCTGCGGAATTTGTGCCTTGAGCTGGTGGATAGAACCCCTGCGAGCGAGAGGCGTAGTAACTATTCTTGATTCGAAAGGCGTTCAGGCTCCAGATTTTGTCGACGCTCATATTAATCTGGCACAGGCTCTTTACCGAGCCGGTGCCCATAATGCTGCTTCTGATAGCCTTAAATCGGCATTGGCAATGGTTGCCGCTAGCCCTTCGGCCGATAAAGTGCAGCAAGTTAGCTTATTGCTGAGGCTGGCCCAGAGTCAGTATGACGGTGGTGCGAAAGACGAGGCCGAGCAAATCGCCGCTCAAGCTCTAGTACTGCTGAAAAAAGAGACCATAGCTGCGGTTCCTATTTCTGTTTGCTGGCAGCTCGATGCCTTGGCGCATACCATCGAGCGAGATCGAAGCGATCATGTCCGCAACAGAAAATTGGCAATAAGAATGTGGCTTAAAGCAATTGAGTATTTTAGAGACATTAACCCTGTTCTTATAACCAACTTCTATTCAGGTTTGGCCAACGCTCAGATGAAGCAGCATGAATACACGGCAGCTGCAGCGAATTTTATGGAGTTCATTCGCCATAGCGAAATTCGGGGCGATCGTCTCTGGCGCGCTCAAGGCTATCGGCAAGCAGCCTTCTGTTACGACCGTGCTGAAAATTACGAACTGGCACGGATAGCTGCAACAAAAGCGATAGAGATGTGCGTGCGACTTGGCCCTTCTGCCAATCGTGAGTTGGCTTATAGTCAGTATCATTTAGGTGAAGCTGAAAGTCATTTGGGTTTGCAAAAGGCCGGTATCAAGCATCTTAACGATTCTTTGGCAGGGCTAAAGAAATACTATCCTGATGAAGGCTGCTATACCTATGCTCTTTGGTATCTGGCCAATTGCTATCGTGATGTTGGTGAGCACGCCCAGGCTCTAAAACTTTATCATCAATGCATTAGCGAAACCAACGACAGCGGCTCTGGGCCTGATATTGAGGATGTGCGAAAAGACTTGGACAAAATGACTGTGGCGAAATGACTGGTACAAATTGAAGTGAGACGAGGGGAGATAGTACATGGCTGAGCTTCAGGTTGAGGCAAAATATAAGACAGCTGTTGGTCGCACCGCATTCACTATTATGTGCGCACTTTTCCCTGTTTGGGCCTTGATTGAGCCAGCAGTCTTGGGCTACGTAATTGGCAGCACCTTTATGCATCCTGAGGGTAAGGTCTTTTCTGATACTGTCGGTATCTGCCTTACTATGATTGCAACCATATTCCTTGGCATTCTAGGCACTGCTATCAGTGAAGACAATCGTTTGCTTGCGAGTAAAAGTGGTTTGGCATTTCCTCTTTACTTGCTGCCGCAACTGAATTTTCGGCGCAATCGCAACTGGTCAGATCTCAATAGTGCTGGTCTTGTTATTGACGGCGAGAAAAAACAATTGACACTCAATTTTACCTCTGGTGGTTTCTTAGTTTTCGACATGGCCAAGTTTGAGCCTAAGCAAGTTGAAGAGTTTCTTCTAGCAATTGAACTTTGGGGTAACAATTGCAAACGCGACATTGCTTTAATCGACTATCAGCAGGGTTTGCAGTCAATCGGAAAAGACGATTCTTCTATCCCGGGCTATACCCAGATGTGGGAAGAAGAGCTAAGTAGGCGCTTTAGTGCCACTACATTTATTCCTCTTGAGCCCGATCACCTCTTGCAAGATGGCCGCTTGAAAGTGGTTAGACAGCTGGCTTTTGGCGGCCTGTCAGCAATTTACTTGGCGCAGAACAAAGGCTCAGAGCTTGTGGTTTTGAAGGAAGCTGTAATTCCTGGCAATAGTGACGTGCAGGCCCAAGCGCAGGCAGAACGGCATCTTGCCCGTGAATCACAGCTATTGAGTCAACTTGATCATCCTAATATTGCCAAAGTCTACGACTATTTCATTGAAGACGGTCGCCACTACATTCAGATGGAGTATATAAGTGGTGCCGACTTGCGTCAGTATGTAAAGCAGAATGGCTGCCCAGGCAGTCGGCAAGTGGTTGAGTGGGGAATAGTTATTGCCAATATTCTGGAATATTTGCATGGTCAAAATCCGCCAATCATTCACAAAGATCTTACTCCTGATAATCTTGTTTTGTGCCATGACGGGCGGCTGGTGCTGATTGATTTTGGTGCCTCAAATCAGTTTATTAGTAAGGCCACCAATACAATTGTCGGCAAACAGTCTTACATTCCCCCAGAGCAATTGCGCGGCAAGACTGTTCTACAGAGCGACATCTATGCTGCTGGTGGCACTTTGTACTATCTGCTTGTTGGCAAAGATCCCAAAGCGCTATCGGTTTCTCATCCAATTAAAGTAGTGCCAGAAATAATTGCAGAGCTAGATCAGGTAGTGGCTATTGCCACTGCTTTCGAGCCAGAGGAGCGCTATCAAACAGCCACTGAATTGAAGTGTGCATTAGAGCTTTGTTTGCCTAAACTTAATATGGCTGGTGCGTCATGAACTCTAGTGGCCGAGAAATATTTATCGACAAGCAGAGTGCCTTGAGCTTTTCCGGGCAGAGCAATAGTGCTTTGCAAGAGCCACTGCTAGCCTCACCTCGATTTGTTTCTACTGGTTTCTGGCTACTTTGCCTCGGGCTTTTCTTGCGCTTGTTTTTCCCTGGCGGCGACATGACTTCTGTGGTCGTGACATTTTTGCCGTTGCAGCTCTATTGGGCCTTTGGCTTAAATCGCCTCAGCCAAATTACAGCAGACAAATTTGGCACAAGTAGACCTTTTAGTGAAAGTATGATTGTCTTGCTAACGGCTGTATCGCTTTTCTGCATACCCCGCCTCGATGATTATCCCCTTTCGCTCTATCAGATAGACCCATTCTTTTGGCTCTGGATGGCTATTCAGCTGGGTGTGCCATTTACGCTGTTTCTGCGGAGTAAGCAGGCATTGCTGAAGAGTCTTAATAAGCAAGAGGATGCCTTTACCTATCTGCTACCGATGACGATGGCAGTGTTGGCCAATATTTACCTCTCTGTGTTGTTCTTCTTGCCAGCGCCAGCATTGTTTACCATGATTTTTGTGCCCGGTTGGGCTCTCTGTCAAATTGGTGTTCTATCTATATACAATTTTCTTTTGCGCGGTACTTTTGCTGCTGACTTGAGAGTGGTTAAAGCTATTAGAAGCAAAGTGCAGAAGTCTCGGCTTCTCTCTCAAGACTATCCAATTATCATGGACTATAAGGCTTTTGGTGGCATGCGTCGCTGGCTTAGCGAGCGTTTTTCTAGCTCAGCTAATGCTTCTATTGATGAGCGAAAGAAGATTCCCAAGATAATTGCGGCAAGCTTGTTGGTGCCGATGCTCCTGATCGGTACCTTTGTTGTGCTTTTCAATCATTTTGGGCGTTCATATATGGGGCCGATTGCCAATGCTGGTGACACTTCGGGAGTAGCGATTATCGCTACCACTACCGCAGTGGCTCCAGTTGCTGGCACGGCCCTTGCTAATCGCGTCTATGACGCCGCTTTGAATTCCTTGTTTATTGAGGGCTTAGCGGTATCACTGCTAATCTCGCTTGGTTGTATTTTGTTTGCCTATGCAATAAGACCGACTCACTTCTTGATTGGTAGCAAGGGCATCAAGTTTCTCTACAAGCATGGACCGTGGTCGTCAGCTGATGAACTGCCTTGGAGTGCAGTTCATTTGATCAGTTACGAAAACCCCTCTGATAGCCGTTTGTTTGCCAGCAAGAAAATTGTTTTCCAGGGTGATTCTCTAACGAAGAAGCTTGACCTTTCCTCAATAGACAGTGTGGATGACAAAGAAGCAATCATTCGGGCCATAGAAAAATGGGCACCGGATGTTAAGCGTGACGCTGAAGTTGAGCAGCTCTTGTTGCCGGCTTCTAACCACAGTTATACCGAATTATGGCTGCAAGCCCTTTCAGCTCCACCAAAGCGCGAGCGATTGAAGCCACTGATTGAGAAGAGTTTGTTGCAAAATGCTCGTTATCAAGTTGAGGGTGCCATTGGAGTGGGTGGGCAGGGTTCGGCTTACACTGCCCTCGATCGCATGAGTGGTGCTACTGTGGTTTTGAAAGAGTTTATTCTGCCAGTTTTTGTTAATGTCAAAGTGCGCAAAAGCGCCCTTGAACAATTTGAAAATGAAGCTAAAATCTTGCGACAATTAAACCACGAGCAGATTGTGAAATTGCTTGATTTCTTCGTGGAGGATCACCGGGCTTATTTAGTTCTTGAACACATCGATGGTACTTCGTTGCGCACTTTGGTTGAGAAAAATGGTAGGTGTGACGAAGCTACTGTGCGCTCCCTGGCTTTGCAGATGTGCCATATCTTAGAGTATTTACATGGTCTGACTCCGCCGGTGGTGCACCGTGATTTCACACCCGATAACTTGATTTTGCGCAGTGACGGCAAGCTCAAGTTAATCGACTTCAACGTCGCTCAGCAATTAGAAGAGTCAACCACTGGCACTGTTGTTGGTAAGCATGCTTACTTGCCGCCCGAGCAGTTTCGTGGTGAAACCGTTAGTCAGAGCGACCTTTATGCCCTCGGCGCCACTCTTCATTTTCTCCTTGCCGGAGTCGACCCCGAACCAATTTCTGTCTCAAAACCTAAGGCAATTGTCACTAGTGTCAGCCAAGAGTTTAGTGATGTTGTCGCTAAGGCCACCTGTTTATCAGAGGAAGAGCGCTATCAGTCTGCAAAGGAAATTGAACTTTCGATCTTGTGCCTGCCATCAATAAACTGAAGGTTCCCCTTGGCAATAGCCCTCGGTGATAGGAAGTGGCCAATGTGAAGCAGGTTGATTTCGGCTCCATTGGTTAATCTCCCTTAATTGATTTGAGCGCAATTGATATTCAATAAATATCTTCTTGGGCCGTGGCTGGCTCATCGTAAGGTCCGCCGAAGTGTTGTCATGGGGCGGTTTTTCGAGCAATTGAGCAAGGCGCAAATACCGACAGAATCCTAAACATCAGGAGCTTCTTCACATTTTGTTGCTATCATTTACATAACTGAGGGACGCCAACTGGTGGGGGATACAGAGCTTTTGGGCTGCTGAATCTGCGCCAACGAGCGTGCCGAATAGGCCAGTTGATAGTGGTCGCTAACTAAGGAGCTCATTATGGTGATGGCGGAAATTAAGAACAAAAATCAGGCTTATCTCGACATGGATGACAAATATGTCAATCCGGTTCTGTCGCGCTCAGCTCGAATCGTGGCAGAAAGAGCCAGTGGTTCATACATCTACGATATGAACGGTGATGCCTACCTCGATATGGGTACTGGCATTGCAGTTAACAGTGTTGGCCATTGCCATCCTAAGGTTGTTGCTGCTGCTAAGGCTCAGCTTGATCAATTGATGCACACATCAGTTACAACTCACCACCAGCGCTACATTGAGTTAGCGAAGAAGTTGGTAGAGATTGCCCCATCGAAAAAACTAGACTCAGTTTTCTTGACTAACTCTGGTGCCGAAGCCGTCGAAGGCGCCATCAAAATGGCCCGCTACGTCACTGGTCGCCCGGTTGTTATCAACTTCCGCGGTTCGTTCCATGGTCGTACTATTTTCACCACAGCGCTGACCACTTCCAAGCTTTATTACCGTGAAAAATATGAGCCACTACCTGGTTCTATCTTCACCGTGCCTTTCCCATATCAGTTCCGCTCACACTTCAAAGACGACGCCGACAAGTGCGTTGAAGAGACATTTAAAGAAATCGAAGTGCTCTTCCACCAGTTCGTGCATCCTGATCAAGTGGCTTGCTTCATTGTTGAGCCAATCCAAGGTGAAGGTGGTTACGTAGTACCACCAAATGGCTTCCTGCCTCGTTTGCGCAAGCTCGCTGACAAGCATGGCATCATGCTAATCATCGATGAAGTGCAATCTGGTTTTGCTAGAACTGGCAAAATGTTTGCTATCGAACACGAAGGTGTTGAGCCAGACATTATGTTGATGGCAAAAGCCCTAGCTGGTGGTTTGCCACTTGCTGGTTTCATTTCTAAGAGCGAACATTCACACAAATGGCCAGCTGGCCGTCACGGCTCAACCTTTGGTGGTAACCCAGTATCTTGCGCCGCAGCGCTGGCCACCATTCAAGTAATTGAAGAAGAGAAGCTCTGTGAGCGTGCTCATGAGCTTGGCGAAAGAATGATGAAGCGCCTGCGTGATTTTGCTAAAGGCAAAGACTACATTGGCGAGATTCGTGGTCGCGGTTTGATGATTGGTATCGAATTCAATGATAAAAACGGCGAACCATCTAAAGAACACGCCGACAAAGTAGCAGAGCGCTGCTTAGAGAACAAAATGATTGTGCTCACCTGTGGTGTTGCCGGGCAAGTAATTCGCTTGATTCCACCACTGACTATGTCTGACGCTGAATGCGATAAGGCCCTGGAAATACTTGAAAAATGCATGAAGTTCTAGAACTTCAACAATTTAGGAGAAACAATCTAAATGAGTACATCAACAATGCCTGAAGCATCTGCAAAGAAAGCTGAGAAGCCACATACCTACGGCAATTACATCAATGGCCGTCAAGTTAAGTCAGAAACAGGCGAGACTTTTGCTTCTTACAATCCAGCAAAAACAGACGAAGTGATTGGTTACTTCGCATCCTCTACACCTAAAGATGTGAAAGATGCTGTCGACGCTGCTGCTAAGGCTTTCCCAGCCTGGAAGCGCACCCCAGCTCCTCACCGTGCTGAAATCTTGCTCAAAGCAGCACACCTGCTAGAGAGCCGCAAGGAAGAGTTGGCCCAAACCATGACTCGCGAAATGGGTAAGGTCATCAAAGAAGCTCGCGGCGACGTGCAAGAAGCCATTGATATGGCCAAGTATATGGCTGGTGAAGGCCGCAGATTGGTTGGTCAAACTGTGCCATCTGAACTGCCACACAAATTTGCCATGTCTGTCAGACAGCCAATCGGCGTTGTTGGTCTGATCACTCCCTGGAACTTCCCTGTTGCTATCCCAAGCTGGAAGACTCTTCCTGCTTTGGTTGCTGGTAACACAGTTGTTATCAAACCAGCTAGCGATACTCCGCTGTGCGCTTTGATGTTTGTTGAAATCCTCAACGAAGCTGGCCTGCCACCAGGTGTTCTTAACTTGGTTACTGGATCTGGATCCAAGGTTGGCAATGCTCTAGTTGAAGATTCTAGAGTGCATGCTATTTCGCTAACTGGCTCCTGTGAAGTAGGCAAGAAAGTTGCCGGTCGTTGCGGCGAGTTGATGAAGAAAATCTCCTGCGAGCTAGGTGGCAAGAATGCCATCTGTGTTATGGAAGATGCTGATATTGACCTAGCTTTAGAAGGTGCTCTTTGGGGCGCCTTCGGTACAGCCGGTCAACGTTGTACAGCGGCAAGTCGCGTCATCGTTCACAAAGCTCGTTACGAAGAATTCTGCACCAAGTTCAAGAAAGCTACCGAAGCTTTGAAATTGGGTTATGGCCTTGATGAATCAGTGCAAGTCGGCCCAGTTGTAAACCAGGGCCAACTCGATACAGTAAAAATGTATGTTGAGATTGGCAAAAAAGAAGGTGCAAAACTTCTTTGTGGCGGCAACGCTCTAACTGAAGGAGTCTTTGCTAAAGGATTCTTCCACGAGCCGACCGTATTCTGCGACGTTAAGCCCAGCATGCGTATTGCTCAAGAAGAAATCTTTGGACCAGTAACCTGCATTATTCCAGTCGAGAACTTCGAAGAAGCACTGGAAGTAGCTAACGGAACTGAATTCGGTCTCTCACTCTCTATGTACACCAAAGACGTTAACCGCGCCTTCATGGCCATGGAAGACCTAGAATCAGGCATTGTTTATATCAACGCTCCAACTATTGGCGCTGAAATACAATTGCCTTTCGGTGGCGTTAAGCAAACTGGCAATGGTCACAGAGAAGCTGGTACTGCCTGCATCGACTTCTTCACCGAATGGAAATCTATATATGTAGATTATTCCGGCCGCTTGCAGAAAGCTCAAATCGATACAGACGAACTCGTTGCGAAAGCTGAATAATAGAAATTCAATTGGAGATAAGAAATGGATTTTGATTTCACACCCGAACAAATTGCAATGCGCAAACACATGCGTGAGTTTGCTGAGCGCGAGATTGCTCCTAAAGCTCAAGCTAACGACCGCGCTTGCAAATTCGATTGGGATATTGCTAAGAAGATCTTTGCTGAAGGTTTCCTTGGTTGCCCAGTTCCTGAAAAATACGGCGGCCTGGGCATGGACTATGTTGCCTATGGCTTGATGACTGAAGAAGTTAACCGTGTTTGTTCATCCACTAGAACTTTGTTCTCAGTGCAAACATCATTGGTTGCTTTGACAATTTTCAAATGGGGCACTGAAGAGCAGAAGAAATTCTATCTGCCTAAGCTTTGTTCCGGAGACTTCTTGGGTTGTTATGGTTTGACTGAGCCAGAAGCTGGATCAGATGCTGCCAATCAACAAACTCGCGCTATCAAAGACGGCAATGACTACATTCTCTCTGGTTCCAAAACCTGGATTTCATGTGGCACCATCGCTACACATGCTTTGATCTTCGCTACTGTTGACCCAGCTCTAGGCCACAAAGGCATTACTTGCTTTGTTGTTGATACCAAATCAAAAGGCTTCACCGCTCAAGCAATGCACGGTAAGCTCGGTTTGAGAGCTTCTGATACCGCCAGCCTCTTCCTTGATGAAGTGAGAGTTCCTGCTGAAAATATCCTCGGCAAAGTTGGCGAAGGCTTCAAGATCGCTATGTCAGCTCTAGACAACGGCCGTTTCTCGGTTGCCGCTGGCGCAGTTGGCTTGGTTCAAGGTTGTATTGATGCTTCTGTTAAATACGCCATGGAACGCAGAACTTTCGGCAAGCCAATTGGTGAGCACCAACAAGTGCAAGCTATGATTGCCGACATGGTTGCTGACTGCGAAGCTGGCCGCTTGCTCTACTTGCGTGCTGCTCACTTGAAGAACAAAGGCGTGCGTAACAGCCGTGAAACTTCAATTGCCAAGCTCTTCTGTGGCGAAGCTGCTAACAAGCATGCTCACAATGCTGTGCAAATCTTCGGCGGCTACGGCTTCTCTGATGAGTATCCTGTTGAGCGTTACTTCCGTGATGCCAAAGTATTGAACATCTACGAAGGCACTCGCGAAATTCAGCGCATAATCATCGGCCAAGATGCTCTCGGTATTCGCCTTGCCAACGGCAAGCCTGCTGAGAACCTAACTGCTATGGCTGCTGTTTAACAGTTGCTGAGCTAATCAAACTGAGGAGGAGGGGCTTAGGCTCCTCCTCTTCGATATCTTATGAGAGGAAACAGTGTGCAATTGAGATCGCTTATTTTTCTGATGATTGCTTTGGTCTTTACAGTGTGTCCGTGTTTTGCCAGTAGTTATATCAAACCAGCTCCTTCATTCGATCAAGCTGCCGATGTTGCTTTGAGTGAGCGGTTGTACGAAGATGCGATTGAGCTCTATTCAAAGCGAATTGCAGAAGCCTCATTTGAGAAGCAAACTGTTTACAATCAGATTGGGCTGCGCGTGGGTTTGGCTGAAGCTTTGTTTTGGCGAAATGAGTTTGCCCCTGCCGCACAGCAAGTGAAAGAACTTATGCCACTTGTAGCGAAACTGGAGTCGAGTAGTGACTCTGCAGACGATTATTTCGTCAAGCAAGAAGATGTTGTTCTCATATCTAGAGTACTCGACATAAAGGCGTGGTTAGAGCAACGCCAGGGGGCACCAGAGCTTGCTTTAGCCAGCCTCAATAAAGCAATTTCGTCACTGAAGTCGTGTGGCATCAGTGACGATGGCTGTCGGCGCTTGAGTTATTGTCGTGCACATGTTGCATCTATCTTGGCCGGTTTGGCTCGAATCGACGAAGCAGCTGTAGCTCTTGAAGATATAGTTAGTAGCGAAAGTCTGTTCGGTAGATTGCATGAAGTTGAGAAGTCAAATGTCTATAAAACACTTGCTTCTCTTTTGCTTAAAAGTAATCAGCCAGCTAAAGCGGCTGATTACTTTGGGCGAGCCTATAAAATTGATACGGGCTCTGAATTGGTTAACGAGCGCTATCACCCTCAAATTTACCTGAGCGAGACTAAGCCAACATTTGTCGAAGGTGCTCCTTGGTCTAGCCTGAAGAATCTTCAGAAGGTGCAATACAAATGCCTTGATTTGCCGCTTGTTTCGGTCAAGGTCTCTCTGGTACCAAAGGGCCACATCGTAAATGTCGCTCTGGAGGTGACAAACAATAGTTCGAAGAATATAGAATTTTTGGGGCGTAAGCCAGAGCTAATCGTTGTATCATCATGCAGTATTTATGCTACTTTGCTTGAACCAATAAATCGTGAAGAAGATGGCAAAGCTTTTTGGCCGCAGCTAAAGTCTGATATGGTGCCCATTGCTTACAGCAATCCTCCGCTCAATCTGTATGGTCTTGGTGCGTTTGCCCCACCAGTAGTTAATTACGGGGGTACCATAGCTGGACTTTCCAAATGTGGTGAGAATTACAATCCGCATCCCGAAGTTGATCCAACAATCGCTCAACGGCTAGTAGATCAAAAGAAAGCTCAAAGTACAATCGGGCGGTCATTGGCCGCAAAGCTTTGCGCTCAGTCGCTTACACCGCAAGACATTCCTGCGGGCGGTACGATTTCAGGAAGACTGCACTTCGTATCAGATTGCAAGACTGCTAAAGGATATGTTCTACAATTGCCTATCGGTCAGACTGTGTTTGTGTTTCCGTTCGAATCTAAGTAGTGGTGAGCATGTCTAAATTTACTAAGAGCAATTTCTTTCGCAAGGTTTTTACGTTATCAGCCCTATTGACTCTGCCTGTTTTTACCTTCCCTGGAGTTTCCAGTGCCCAAGGACCTGCCGAGCATCAAACGGCAGTTGTCGGCCAGGGCCACGCCAATGCCTTAGTGGGTACACTGACTAGCTTTGATACTGACGGCGATAATGCTTTAAACATCGGCGATTATGCCCGCGCCCAAGAAGTATTTAGCAACCGCATCAAGAACTTGAGCAAAGACCAGAAGGGTTCGTTTGCCGAAGTTGGTCTGCGTGCTGGACTATTTGAAGCACTTCTGTGGCAGGGCAATATTTCGGCAGCCGCTGCTGAACTGAAGCGCATTCATAAGGTTTTTGATCCGCTAACAACAAATCTTGGCGAAAACAATGTTGAGCAAGTGAATATGCTCAACGCTCGGATACTAGATGCTCAATCATGGCTGGAAGAAGGTCAGGGCCAGCGGGATCAAGCCATGCAGACTCTTCTTAAAGCTATCAGTTTGCTAAAAGTTGCCGGCGTCGATGAGCACGAGACTTGGCGCTTAGTCACCTGCATGGGGCATCTAGCTAGTCTGCAGGCTGGCATGGGTGCATATAATCAGGCCGCTCAATTGTTGCAAGAGGCTCTTTCTTACGCGAAAAATTCACCAAGTATTGCCCCTCTTAATATTGCCGATATCGAAGAGCAGCTGGGTTCAATGCTCTTCAAGCAGGGTCGCGCCGCTGAAGCGAATCAGCACTTTGCCATAGCCCTGGCCATGGACAATGCCACCGGTGCGGTGCAGCGCAAGTACTCACCAAAGCCTTACTGGCTTTGCCCTACTTATACCTACACTGAAGGTTCACCCTGGTCTAGTCGCAGCTTCCAAGATGGCTTGCAGCGCAAGCGTATTACTTTAGATGCAGTGGCTGTAGAAGCAGTCGCTATTCGCGATAATTCGGCTCAGGCTAAAGGCAAGGTAATCAAAGTTGCTTTGACCGTGCTCAACCGTGGTCGCACCCCCCTAGATTTTATGGGAAGAAAACCTGAGTTTATTGCCATGACCCCTAAAGCTGTGATGGCAACAATGATTGAACCGCTCAAGTTGGCGGATAGCGTCGAGAAGAAAGCTCAAAGCAAAGCTAAGTGGGTGCGCTTCTGGGGGCAGGATGCCACTCAAACCCTGACTAGCACTTATATTAATCAGCCTTCCTATGGCTATGGCTACGGTGGCTTCTATCCTCCGGTGATGAGTTATGGTGGCACCATCCCGACCGTTATGCGCAACGGCAATATGACCACTATGATGACCCAGGTGCCTGACTATGCCGCTCAGCAAAGAGCTATGGAAAAGGCTCGGGCAATAGAAGATGATGGTAAGGCCTACGCCGATCAGATTCGTTCTCAGAGCCTGGGCCCCTGCGATATCAATGGTGGTGCAACTATTAGCGGTGCCATATTCTTTCAGCTTGATGATGCCAGTAAGGCTGGGTCATGCATAGTGAGAATTCCCATTGGCGACGCTACTTTTGAATTCACTTTTGATAAACTCGCCGGTAACTAGAGTTGTTGGAAACTAGGAACTAATCAATGAAAGCAGTTAAGCCTGTCAGTGTCGACAAATTTCCTGGGATGATTTGCCGGGGCTATGCTTTTGATGCCCCGTTGAATTATGCAGATCCCAGCGGACCGACAATTTCAGTTTTTGCTAGAGAAGTGGTGGCGATTGAGAATGTAGCAAAAAGTGACTTGCCTTGGCTCTTCTTTTTGCAAGGTGGCCCGGGCTTTCAAGCGCCGAGACCAGAGGGTCTATCGGGGTGGATCAAGCGAGCAGCCAAAGATTTTCGTATTTTGCTAGTTGATCAACGTGGTACAGGTTTAAGCACGGCAGTTACTGAACAACTTGTCTTGACTCATCCAACAGCGCAATTGCAATTCGAATACCTGCAGCATTTTCGAGCCGACAACATAGTTCGCGATTGCGAGTTAATTCGCCAGTCGCTCTGTCACGGTAAGAAAGTGACACTTCTTGGCCAAAGTTTTGGCGGTTTCTGCAGTACGACCTATTTGTCGATGGCTCCAGAGGGTTTGAGTGGTGCCATCTTAACCGGTGGCCTGCCGCCCCTTGTCGACGACGGTGATGAGGTCTATAGGCAAACCTATCGTGAGCTGATCAAGAAGAACAAGCTTTTCTATAAGCGCTTTCCTGGTGATATCGAGAAGGTGGCGCGAATCGTTGAGCATTTGCAGAAGAATGCTGTATTTTTGCCTAGTGGAGAACCTCTTACTGTCGAGCGCTTCTTGCAGCTTGGACTCAATTTCGGTTTTAACTCAAGTGGGGGCAGCATGAATACTGTTCACTATTTGCTTGAAGGAGCTTTCCAATCCTCTGGCAATTCCCAACTAACATATTCGTTTTTGCATGAAGTCGAGAGTCAATTGCACTTCAATACCAATCCTATTTATGCTCTTTTACACGAAGCTATTTATTGCCAGGGGCGGCCGTCTAACTGGTCGGCGGCTCGCATGGTTGGCGAGTTTGCTGAGTTCAAAAAAGACTCGACACCAATATTCTTTAGTGGTGAGATGATCTACCCCTGGATGTTTGATGAGTACACTTGTCTCAAGCCATTTAAAGAGGTGGCTGAACTTATCGCTGCTTACACTCAGTGGCCACCACTTTATGATGTTGAGAGATTGAAGAACAACGATGTGCCCTGCGTTGGTACTATCTATTGCAATGACATGTATGTTGCTCGTAAGCTTGCTGAGCAAACTGCTGCTGCCATTCAAGGCATGAAAACTTGGATCACTAACGAGTATGAGCACGATGGCTTGCGGCAAGATGGCGAGCTTTTGCTCGATCGCTTACTGACCATGCTTAACCAATAATTCTAGTCGCCACTCGAGAAGAGTTTGTTCAAGACAATACTCACTTTCGACTGCTTTACTTGGCCCGCTGGCAATCTCTTGCGGCGGGCATTGCCCAGATTGCTGCTGTTCAGCAGGTCTAAATGTAGTTCGTGAGCATTTTGGTAGCGGTCTTGAGGCGCTTTGGCCATGGCTTTGTTGATGATGCGCTCGAACTGAACAATCTGTTGCTGATTGATCTTCTCTGAAGGGCCTATGGAGGCTGGCTGCTCGGTTACCTTTTTTGTCATTACTGCCAAGATCGAATCGCCGCTGAATGGCGCTTGACCTGTCAACATTTCGTACATGATGCAGCCCAGAGAATAAATATCGGAGCGCTCGTCTATGGCTTCACCAAGACATTGTTCTGGGCTCATGTACAGAGGCGTGCCAAGCATGTCGCCAGTTTTGGTCAGTTGCAAATTACCGCGGTTGCCTGGCAATTGGGCTATGCCGAAGTCGATGAGCTTGATTCGCTCTATTGCTGGCGCTTGCATAACAATTATGTTGTCTGGTTTAAGATCACGATGAATTATTCCCTTGCTGTGTGCCAGTTCAAGCGCTTCTAGTATCTGCGAGCATACGGCAACGAAGGCGTGAAATGATAAGGCTCCACTTTTTGCTAAATGCTTGCGCAGGGTGAGGCCCTCTAGTCTCTCCATAACGATAAAAGCCGAACCTTCGTTTTGCAGTACAACGTCTCTGATTTCGACTATGGCTGGATGCTTTATCACTAAGAGTGCTCTAGCCTCGCGAATAAAGCGTTCTAATGCTAGATTTTGGTCAGCATTTTGGGGGACGAAGTGCTTGATCACAACAGGGCATTTGTCGGTTGTGTCGTGTGCTCTATAAACGGTTGTGGTGCTACTCAATTGGGCTTTGTTACTACAGTAAGCCTGACTAATTACTGATTCGATGATGTATCGGCCATCAAATATGGTGCCTAGCAGATTGTTCGAATCGTCGATTGTCAAAATATACCAGCCTGTGCTATTCAGATTTTTCTCTGCTGCTATTCTTTCTTGTTATTCGTTCTTGTTCTTTTGGCCTAGACCAAAGAGGTTCAACCAGTTTTTGTCTTTAGACAGGGCAGAGCTCTCAGCTTTGTCGGCCTTACTTGTATTGACTGCTTTGCTTGGTAGTTTAGGTTTTTTGCCTTCTTGGGTTGCTATTAAAGCCTCTTTCATTTTCTCAGCTGTAAGGAAGCGATTTTCAGGCTTTTTCTCTAGGGCGCAAAGAACTACGGCATCGAGTGCGTCTGGAATGTCAATGTCGTTGAAGCGTTCTCTTAGGCTTTGGGGCTTTTGGCTTACTTGCTTGAAGCCTAATCTGACTGGGTTTGACGAACTAAACGGAAGTTTTCCCGAAAGAGCTTCGTACATCAAGCAACCAAGAGAATAAATATCTGAGCGAGCATCAAGTCTTTCGCCGAGGCATTGTTCTGGACTCATATATGACGGGTTGCCGAATTCTTCTCCATCGGCTGTCATATAGCGGGTTTCGCGGCCAGGATTGGGTAGCACTTTGGCAATGCCAAAATCAGATACCTTGACGAAATCGCCACCGCCTTTGGCTTTGAGAAGATAGATATTGGCCGGCTTAAGATCGCGGTGAATGAGATTATGTTGATGGGCATGGGTGAGGGCGTCACATATTTGAATGGCAATATCGATTAGTCGATCGACTTCGAGAAAACCTTCTGTGCTAATTACTTCTTCTAGTGTTGGGCCAGCCAAAAAATCCATTACTAAGTATGGGTATTGCTTTTCGGACAGGCCGAATTCATAGACCGAACAAAGGTTTGGATGGTTTAGTTGCTTTGCTTTGTTTGCCTCCTGCTCTAAGCGTTTCAGAGTCCTTTTGTTTTCAAAAGGTGAGCGCCTGAATATTTTCATGGCTAGCAAGGCGTCAACTTTACCCGAGCGCGCTTGATAGACATAACTAAGTGTGCCTTTGCCTATGCGGTCCAAGAATTGATAGCCGCCTTCGGTCAAATCAAGCAATCTAATATTGGGGTCAAACCGTCTTTCGGCAGCGGCATCACTGGCTACGCCCGGGGCTGCGCCGATAGCAGTACTAGAATTCGCCTCAGCAGATTGAGGGCGGGCTTGCAAACTAGAACAGTGACAAAAACCTGGGCGACCAGCGGTAAGCGATGAAATCGTAGCTTGGCTCGGGAAAATTGGCCTGCTACAGGTTTCGCAGACTTCTCTTAGTATTATTCGCTGTTCTTTGTCTGCGCTCACGCCATATCTCGCCAGAACTTAGATCATTATTACATCTATGTGACCGATTATCTAAGTCTCTTTCGATGTTCTTCCAGTAATCTAGCTGGCAGATAAATTATTGCTGCGGTGGCCCAGGCATTGAGACAGCCAATGCCGAGGTGTAAGTGTTCAAAGGCCGGTATTAGCCCGGCTGTGGCAATGCCGACACTGCAACCGATGGCAAAGGCCAGCATGGCTGGAAGTCTTAGGGCTGGTAGCTGGTGCATCTCTTGGATGTGGTCAAAGATCCGGCTGTGCTTGTGGCTGATTAGTTTTGCTATGGACCATTCGCAAAGCAAAATAGTCGTTCCGGTGGGGATGAGAATGCCGTTTAGTGTTGAAATTACTTCGATGCTTTTGGCCATGCCGCTGAATGAAAGCCAGTAAGCAACTAGGGCACAAATGAAAGCGTAGCCGAAGACAACGTGTCTCTTTTGCACTTTGAACAAGTTTTCGAAGGCCTCTACTACCGCGTACAAATTAGAATCAGCTGCAGCAAAATATTGTGCACCAATGACAATCAGTGCTAGTAAGGCAACTCCGCCGAAAGAAAATTCATTCATGAAAGCCGTAGCCCGTGCGGTATCGGTTACTTGGCTAATTTGAGCGACCATCCAGCCAGTGGTAGGGAAGATAATTTGACCGATACAGAGTGCTACCGTCAGTGGTATCGCTGTTCGTTTTACTCCTGGTTTGGCATGGCGCCAGTAATCGGCTTCGTTACCCCAGACGGAAAAGCCTATTACAAACGATGCTATGGCTCCCAGAGCCACTGTCCAGCTGACGCTTGTCTGCTGTAGCGGCATAATTGTCGCAGCTGTGTTGTAGGCGACCACTGCCCGGAAGAATGTGAAGCCTACCCAGGCAATCAGGCATGGTGCGGCAAAATATTTGGCGAAATTGACCACTCCAGAAAAGCCCCAGAGATTGTTGAGGCACATCAAAAATGAGAAGCAGGCTGCCATTACGCCGATTGATAGAGGTACTGAAAAGAGACCACTGACAGCATCGGCCATGCACAGAGCACCAAAGGCATAGCATGCAAGAAATATGGCAATCAAATTGAAGGTCGTAAGGCGTGCGCCCCAGCGGCCGAACACTGAGCGATTGAGATGAGCATAAGTGCGGCCTGTCACCGTTCCTAGCTGCGCTGAGGGTAGGCAGAAGAGCAACACGACAACGGCTGAAAAAATAGTGCAAGCCAATACTTGCGCCAGGCTGAAGCCGTTTTTGTACCACTCCACTCCAATTAAAACAGTAGGAAAGGAGGTCACCATTGTGATCCACAAAAGCCCCATGGCCAGTGGATGGCGCCTGTTCTCTAAGGCGACAGTGTGGTTAGTGCTAGCGTTCTTGCTGGCAATTGCCTCTTTCATGCTCGCGTTGAGCTGTGCCGCTGTTGGTGCAGTCGTGCTTTTGCTTTCGATAATAGCAGCGGCGCTAACAGTATTTGTTTCGCTCATAGACTCGATTTTCTGGCGAGGAATGGCTTCGAAGAAGGTTCCGAAGAAGGCTCCTATGCAAAAGCCCCACATAGGCTGACATTTGCCGTAGCCAATACTATAGGGGGCTTTTTACGTGAAATAAATGGTGTGATTACCATTTGTTTCGGCAATTATCTTCCAGCAACTATGTTCCGAAGATTCTGTCGCCAGCATCACCTAGGCCTGGAACAATGTAGCCACGCTCATTCAAATTACTATCAACAGAGGCCGTTGTGATATGCACATTAGGGAATTGCGAGTGTACTCGTTTAATTCCTTCAGGGGCAGCCACGAACGAAACTAATTGAATTTCGCCAACATTTAGTTTGGCAAATAGTTCGATGGCAGAAGCTGCAGAGCCGCCAGTAGCAAGCATTGGGTCGAGGACAATAACGCGGCTGTCTGGTGGTAGTGAATCTGGCAATTTAGCGTAATACGAAATTGCTTCAAGAGTTGTTTCATCACGCTTCAAACCGACGTGATAGATACGTGCAGCTGGCAACATCTTTTGCGCTGCTTCGGCCATAACTAAGCCAGCTCTCAGCACTGGTGCCAGAATGACATAGTCGGTCAGAGCAGAGCCTTTAGCTTGGCCAACCGGGGTTTCAACGGCAAGCTCTCTAACAATCATTTGTCTTGAAGCTTCGTAGATTAAGTACTGACTTAGAGTAATTGAGTAGCGGCGAAAATCTGGAGATTGAGTCTGATAGTCGCGCAGCTTGGTGAGCAAATGCTGCACTACCGGATGGTCTACTACCTGTACTTTGTTGCCCAAAGCGATCATCAAATTTTCCTCCAGTGGCGATTGACTGCACAGTCAAATCTTATTTTCTTACTCTCTTACTTTTAATTTCACTTTGAAGCATCATTTTATGACCGTAGCCATAATTGAGCGGGCTTGTGCACGGGCCCATTTATCGCACTCTAGTATATCCTCCAGAGGCGGCGATTTTATTGGCTTATGTTCATCGAGCACTCTTTCCAGGGTTTCAGCGATTTGGAGAAACTTAATATCACCCTTGAGGAAGGATTCTACGGCGATTTCGTTGGCGGCGTTTAGTACGCAAGCCCGGGTATCGTCGCCAGTGGCGGCCTCTTGTGCCAAGCCTAGGCAGCGGAAGCGCACAGGGTCGGGTTTCTCAAATGTCAGGTCTTTTAATTCGCTAAGACTTAGTTTAGGTACCCGGCTTGAGGCGATGCGCTCAGGGTAGAAGAGGGCATAGTGAATTGGCAGGCGCATGTCGGGAAGGCCCATCTGGCCAACGATTGAACCGTCTACAAATTCAACAGCAGAGTGCAAAATTGATTGAGGGTGAATTATTACTTCAATTTTGCTGGCGGGAAGGTCAAAGAGCCAGCGCGCCTCAATGATTTCTAAGCCTTTGTTCATTAAAGTCGCTGAGTCGATTGTAATTTTTGCGCCCATCGACCAGTTGGGATGTTTCAGTGCATCAGATATGGTGGCATTCTTCAATGCTTCCGTGGACCAAGTTCTAAATGGTCCACCAGAGCCGGTGAGTAATAATTTTTCAACTTCTTCTTCAACTCGATCTCTTAAAATTGAGGCCCAGAGCGATTGGAAGATGGCTGAATGTTCGCTGTCTACTGGCACAATTTGAGCATTGTGCTCTTTCGCTGAGCTGATCACTAAATGACCGGCCGCTACCATTGTTTCTTTATTGGCCAGAGCAATTATCTTGCCTTTGGCTATGGCTGCCAGAGTAGGCTTTACTCCGAGAAATCCCACTACTGCAGTAACTAGAACGGTCGATTGCGGATGCTCTGCCACGGCCACCAGGCCTTCTTCTCCTGACATGCAGGTAATGCCTTTTAGCTCTGCAGCGCTAAGCATTTCTTTTAATTGCAGCACCGCCTCTGGGTTCGGCAGCGATATCAAGTCAGGGCGAAACTCTAAAATCTGCTCCTTGAAATCTTGCAGATTCTTTGCGCCAGCTGCCAGCGCAGACACTTTCAGTTGGTCCGGATGGGCACGGACGATGTCTAGAGTCTGCTTGCCGATAGAGCCAGTTGACCCAATTATGCTGAGAAACTTCACTTTTTACTTCCGCTTGCCCAATGTTTATTTTAGAAGGCTCTATTCTAGAACCTGGGCGGCAGATTTGGCGGTAATTCGAATTTAGGGAAACTACCTAGCTTAATATGATCGCGAATCATCTTAAGCGATGCTTGTCTGGCCATCGACTGATCGTAAACCCCGGCATAGAAGCCAAAGTAGTCGTTGGGGTAGCGATTGGCGCTCCAATATGGCACACCAGGCATCAAGGGCGAATAAACATTGGCTCTAGGATAGTGATTGACTTCTCTTAGTTTGCCATCTGAATCACGATAAGCCGCATCGAGTAGTGAGATAGCTTCGTCGAGCTTCCGCAGCGTTGTTGGATTATTGAGATCAGCTGTGCCGGTTCTCACAAAATCGTTCCTAACTTGTTTAACGGCAGCAGCAGTGAGGACATCGGCTAGATAGAGTTTGTAATACGGATTGTCTGATGTTCTAGCAGCATCTCGCAATACTTGCTCTTGCTTCAGAAGCGCGTCATCAGCGATTCCGGCTATGCGGTTGAAATAATTGATTGAGTTAACGCCGCCATCTCTGGCCGGATTGAATTTGCCGTCGAAGTTTTGCAGATTGGCGAAAGTCGCTTGGGCGTAATTGCGGTTGACGTCGATGCGTATTGCTTCCACAGTCTTCGACTGGGTTGGAAGATCTATGGTAGTTAGATTGCTTGGCAGGTAGTGCTTCTTGCTGTGGTCTTGACCGCCTTCAAACCAGACGAATAAGCCCTTGGGGTCTTGCCAGTAATTGACTTTTACCCCAGGTGGAATGTCGGTCAGTTTGAGTTTGTCAAAGTCTTTGGGCCATGTTTTGGCTGCGCCAATTAGTTTGGCATCGAAATCTTTGTCGTTGATTGAGAGAATTATGGCGCGGTTTTCGATTCTTACATCTAGGGGCTGCGTTGTGGCGTCTTTCACTTGAGCCACGACTTTGTCGCCTGGTTGGGCGGTCACTTCTCGACCGGGAACGTGCAGCTTGTCGCTAGTTCCGGCTGTGGGCGGCGACAATTGAGCGTCACCAGGGTTGTTCTTTTTGCCAAAAATTGCGCCAAAATCTACAGCAGGCTTGCTTCCTGGCTGTTGTTCTTGGCTTTTATCTGCTTGATCGCCCATCAGGCACTATTCTCCTAACCTGAAAGTACTCTAGTGGGCTTGCGCTAGACCGTCAATGTTGAGAATACGAATTAGATAATGCCAAGATACGCTGCAAAATTAGCGCAGCTTCAGGTCGATTATGCCGATTTCTTCACCGGTTCTATTGGCTCTAAATAGTTTGAGATGCTTGCAGTCAATTCCGTCTGTTGCTTTGCCTTGCATCAGATCGACGTTAAACTGCCGCTTTGCTGCAGTCAGGGTTTCGCCGAACTTGATGCCCCTAAGGTCGTTCAGTGTGTGCTGTAGCGACGAACTGGCTGTGCTGCTTGTATGAACGAGCATGTCGATATCTTTAGGAAATGGTTTGTGGGTGACAAAACTGCCCGCTAGGTAGGCTCTCTCTTGCCCTTGATCGGCTAGTCGTCGCAACATTGGCTCGACTTTATTGAGCATCTGTATGCGGTGCTCGTTAGAGCCAAAGTGGCGGGCGAAATCTTCGTAGGGTGTTCTGTAGATACCTGGCGGTAAGAAGCCGTTGGCCATAAAGTTTGGAATGCCATCTTTGCCTGGCAGTACCATGTCTAGTGCTGGCTTTTTACCAATATTGCCGATGTTGGAAATTTGAGCGCGTTGACTGAATTCAACGGGACCACCGCCAAAGCGGTTGATGACACCTGTGTCTACTGGCCCACCCAAGCCTACTGGTCCACCTCGACCCATCGTGCTTGTTGTTCTCGTTAGGCCGGGTGTGAGCGTCTTGGCTGTAATCGTGGCTTCAGCCATGGCTTCTGTACTAAGTTTGACTGCTGCTTCGGCCATCTCTCGATAGGCCGGTTTGGCGGCAACAGCAAGATTCTCAATAATCGGAGCCCAATTAGCCATCTGAATTCCCTTTCAATAGAGAGAATATAAATGGCTATTCTTTCTATTTAAATGGGGTAATTACGCTGATCTAGCAAGGCTTTTCCTCTTTCTCGTTGGTTGAGCAGCAATCTGGGTATTGCCTTAATATGCAGAAATTGAGTTAGTTTGCTGGAGATTTATGCACCCAAGAAAAGTCTGCTTGGCTAGGGTTTCCAGGTTTTTGGCATTGGCCCTATCAATGTTGATGGTTCTGACTGGCACTCCGGTTTTGGTTTTACCTACATTTGCATCTTCTTTCACGTCTCTCTCTGCTGAGCGTCCGCCTCTTGAGTTTGTCTTGTCTGAGGTCGATAATCCCGGCAAAAAAAGAGAAAGCGCTAGACCTGTGGCTGCCAGGCCACTACCAGAAGGTCGAGCAGAGGCAATATTGAGCAGGTTAACAGCTCTCGCTCTATCGTCTGAGCAAGTAGAGCAGAAACTGGTTTTGCCGGAAGATTCACTGGTGAGACCCGTTATTCCGGGCAATCAAATAGCAGAGATTTTTCCAGTCAAGAATAAAGCTGGTGCCAGTCGTAATTTGGCATCTGTGCGTGACGGTCTTGCTAAGCCTCTGCCATTGAGGGTTTCGCGAATCAGCCATAGTGGCAGTGTCGACAAAATCGATCAGCTGGCCATAACTTTTTCACAGCCGTTGATTGCACTTTCGCAGGTCGGAGCGGCGCCGAACAAGTTTGTTACTATCACGCCACAACCCAAAGGTGAATGGAAATGGGCTGGCACTCAGACTCTTCTCTTTTGTCCAACGGGTGGCCGCTTTCCTAAGGCGACTAAATATGTTGTTGATGTACCGTCTTCTGCTTCTTCAGTTGGCGGCGGCAAAGTTGAAAAGGCCATGAGGTGGATAATTACCACACCAGCGGTCAAGCTCGAAAACTTCTACCCCTCTGACCGTATTGGGCTCAGTGGATCGGACCAGCTATCGACCACACCAGTATTTTTAGCTATTTTCAATCAATCTGTTGATGCTAAAAAGATATTGGCAAAGACGATTGTGCGCGCCGGTAAGCAACTTTATTCAGTACGCCAACTTTCGCAGGCCGAGCTCCTCAGCAAAGATCCAAGTTTTAAGCCCCTAATTCCACCTGAAGCAGGTTGTTGGGTCGCATTCGCAGCCACTAGCGCCTTCAGCAAAGACGCTCTAGTTAAGGTGGTTTTCGATAAGTCTTTACCATCGGCAGAGGGGCCGCTTCTGAGCAATTTACCAGATACCCGCGCAGTTAAAATACACGGTAAGTTCTGCCTGAGCGCTAAACCGATAGCACCAACTGCTGGTGAACAGGGCTATCTTGAGCTGACGTTCTCAAATGGCATTAGTCAAAATTGTGATCTTAAATCGCTGGTTACGATTGCCCCTGAAGTTAAACGCTTAACTAGATCGGTGATGGGAAGCCGGTTGACATTGCAAGGAGATTTTAAAGCTAAGACCGTCTACCAGGTTAAGATCGGCAAAAATCTTGTGGATGATTTTGGTCAGAACCTTGAGCACGACTGCTTAATCAAAGTGCAAACGGGTCTGCTTGATAGACAGATTGTTATAGATAGATCGTTCAAGACCTACACTACTGGTGGTGCGCCGCGATTCTCGGCCTGGGCCCAAGGTGGAAGTCGTCTGAAGGTTGAGATTCGCAAAGTAGAAGCAAAAGATTTTGTCAGCTTTAAGCAAAAGCTTGATAGGCCAGATGCCGAGACCATTGGAAAACCTGTGCATACTGAGGTTTATCCAATCGGTTTTAACGGCAGGCAGGTTAATGTTGATTTGAAGCCTTACCTGCCCAAGTCTGGCCACCTTCTTGTCCGGGCTGATTTCGAGCCAGCGCTCAAGCAAAACCCTGTTTGGGCAAAGTCATGGATTCAAGTTAGCGATATTGGCCTTGATGTCTTCAATAGTAAAGACCTTGAGATATTAGCTACTGGTTTGAAGGACGCTTCTCCACTGTCAGGTGTTGAGCTTCAATTATTAGGCAAGTCAGCCAAAGTAATTACTAATGCCAAAGGTCAGGCCGTTGTGACTCGGCAGTCTAGCAATTCTGTTATAGATGTTTTAGTCGGAAAAAAAGGTGACGATACTTCAATTTTAACGCCGGATGAATATGGCGGTCTTTGGCAGCTTAACCAAGTGCAGGAGTCGCTGCGCTGGTATACAGTTTCTGATAGAAATCTCTATAAGCCTAGTGAGGCGGTATCAGTAAAGGGCTTGCTGCGCAAACTATCTTATACTGCTGGTGGTGGCATAAGCCTGTTGGTTCCACCAATCGGTAAGGTGAGCTATAGCGTAGTCGATAATATGGGCACCGAGATTGGTGTCGGTAGCGGCAACCTTGATAAATTGGGGAGCTTTAGCTTTGAGCTAAAGCTCCCCGCGAAAGTTTCGCTGGGGCAGGCCGAGATTCGCATAAAGACTGGTGAGAGCTTTAAGAAAGTCGACAACACAGTTCAGTCAGATGCACAGACTAGTTTGCCCATTACCATTGCCGAGTTTCGTCAGCCTGAGTTTGAGATGAAGGTTAGTACTGAACAAAGCGGACCATTTGTTCTGGGCGACACAGTTAACATCACTGCCTCTGCTAAGTATCTGGTTGGCGGTGGCTTGGCTGACTCTGCTGTGCATTGGGTAGTGACACCATCGAGAGCCAGCTATGCCCCTCCTGGCTGGCCTGGTTTTGGCTTCGATAATAACTTTGATTTTTATCAATGGATGGAAGAGCGCCGTCTCAATCAGGTCGATTTCAAAGAGGGTCAAAAGACGCTTACAGGCACCACTGGTAGCGATGGCAGTAGTACTCTTGCGGTGAAATTTATTTCCACGCCATATCCAGTGCCCATGAGTTATCAGTGCCAAGCGACGGTTGCGGACGTTAACCGCCAAACTTGGACAGATACTACTAGTATTGTTGTTAGTCCTTCTGATCTCTGTGTTGGTATCAAGAAAGACAAGCCATATTATGTAGAAGGTGATTTAGTCAACCTAGAGTTTGTTGCCTGTGATTTGAACGGCAAGTTAAAGTCAGGTACTCCAATTGATGTTGAGTTAAAACAGTTGGACTCAGAGCAAAAAGCGACCACAAGTAAAAGCAGTTTGACGATTGCTAGTGAGCCAGCGAAGTTGCAGTTTCGCTTGGCCAAATCAACTACTTCTTTTTCTTGCAGCGCTACTGCCCGAGACGCCGGCAGCAGAGTGGCAACTGCTGTGGAGCAGGCCAGTATAAGTGCTCCTGAGAAAAAAGTTGTTGATATAGCCCAACTACAAACAATTCAGTTGACAGCCGACAAGTCTGAATATCAGCCTGGTGATGTTGCCGAACTGACAATAACTAGCCCTTTTAAACCAGCCAAAGGTTTGCTGATAATCACCAGAAACAAAAATATTTCAAGCACTCCGATTGTTATGGACTCAGCTAAAAAGACTATTAGCATTCCTATCGTTGATGACTATTACCCGATAGTGCGGGCGCAGGTATTTTTGGCCGGAAGTGCTGTCGAATTTGCTTCTGCCACCATTGATTTAGCTGTGCCACCAAAGGCACGTAAGTTGAACTTGACAGCAAAGAGTGAGCAAGAATTTGTGGCGCCGGGTCAAGAAACAACTATAGATATTGAACTTAAAGATTGGCTGGGAAAACCAGTTAAAGACGGGCAAGTGGCGCTGGCTGTGGTGGATGAGTCTGTCTTGGCGCTGACCGGTTATCGCTGGCCTGATCCAATGGATTTTTTCTATCCAGCCGATTTGCCCGGAGTTTCTGAGAGCCACTCTCGGGCGGCTGCAGTAATTCCTGCTTTGATTAAACAGCAGGCTAAATCAGATTTGTCATCCCTTCCTCCACCTAGTTCAGTGCCTGCTCCTATGCCCGGGGGCGGGCCCGGTGGATGGGAGTTGATTCAGCGTCAGCGCAACGGCTTGGCTGGTGCTCCAGTCGATCCGAGATTTGGACAGTCTAATGAAGTAGGCCAGCTAGCGGACTACGGAAGTGCCGGTTCTTTCATCCCACAAATAGTTTTGCGGAAAAACTTTGCTGCACTGGCTATTTTTAAACCAATCACAACTACTGATATTGACGGTCGTGCCGAAGTTGTTTTCAGGCTACCCGATAACGTCACCCGCTATCGAATCATGGCTGTGGCTGTCAGTGGTAGCAATCAATTTGGCGCAACAGAGTCTTTATTCACGGCCCAGATGCCGCTGATGGTAAAGCCGTCGCCTCCAAGATTTATGCAGCTTACTGACAGGTGCGAGCTTCCTGTTGTTATTCAGAACCAGACAGATAACGAATTGCTGACCGAAGTGGCTCTGCGCGGACAAAACGTTGAGGTTCTAGAATCCGGCAAGTTTGTTGCTGTGCCAGCCCACGATAGAGTAGAAGTAAGGTTTGCCACTAAAGCCACCAATGTAGGAGACGCCCAGTTTCAATGTGCTGCGGTTTCTGGTAATACCACCGATGCTGCTGAGTTTAATTTCCCGGTCTTAATACCGGCTAGTTCAGAGAGTTTTGCTACCTATGGCGTTGTCGATAGGGGTATTGCTTTGCAAAAACTCGATGTACCTAGAGACATTTTGGACAAGCTTGGTGGGCTTTCAGTTGAAACTAGTAGCACTGCTGTGCAGTCGCTCACTGATGCCTACATTTATTTGCGTGACTATCCCTATCAGTGTTCAGAACAAATGTCGTCGCGCTTGATGGCAATGCTTGCTCTTCAAGATACCCTCAATGCTTTTGGCATTTTGAAGCCAGAAGAACAAGTGGCCTATCGTAGCCGAATTCAGAACGACATTGATATTTTGCAACTGAGACAGTCTCAGAATGGCGGCTTTGGCCTGTGGAAAGCCAATGAGGATGTACGCTGGCCCTACGTGTCAGTACAAGTGACCAAAGCGCTTGGTCTGGCACAAGAAAGGCATTACAAAGTGAAGAAAGAGATTTTGGCAAATTCCCTGAATCATCTGCGTCGAATTGAGACTTTCATACCAGCTGATTACTCTGAATCAGTCAAGATTGCAGTTATTGCCCAGGCCCTAAATGTTAGACAATTGCTCAATGATAGCGATCCAGCGGCTGCTAAGCGCTTACTTCAGAGGGCCCTTAACCCGAAGCAAAAGAGTAAGTCGCTTTCGCTAGAGGTGGCCGCCTGGCTTCTAGTCATTTTAGATAAGCAGCCCGCTTACAGTGCCGACGTTAAACTACTACGCAACTATATTGATGGTCAAATAAAAGAGACTGCATCGACTGCATCGGCCAACGAGATTGGCTATGATGGTCTCTGGGATTATTGTATTTTTGCCAGCCCGCGCCGCACAGATGCCACAATTCTAGAAGCCCTGATGGTCGATCAACCAAAGAGCGAATTAATTCCGAAACTCGTAAAAGGTTTATTGGCCCATCGAAAAAATGGTGCCTGGGAAGGAACCCAGGAAAACAGCTCGGTATTGCAGGCCCTTGATCGCTATTTCAGAACATATGAAAAGCAGACACCCGATATAGTGGCGCAGACCTGGCTAGACAATACACTAGTAGCAAATCACAAGTTTGTTGGTCGCACCACCGATAGTCGATTGACCAAGATACCTATGTCATATTTGTTAGACAAAAAGGCCAGTGAAGTTCTAGTCAATAAGCAAGGACCGGGCCGACTATACTATCGCCTGGCACTTGATTATGTTCCTCAGAATTTGAGCCTAAAACCTATAGATCAAGGCTTCGCTGTTACTCGCGACTATTCCCCTGTTGACGCTAAGAGTGACGTGCAAAAGGACAGCGACGGCATTTGGCATTTCAAATCGGGCTCAACTGTGAGAGTGAAAGTTCATCTTGAATCTCTAGGAGTTAGATACCATGTCGCTATGGCCGATCCAATAGCGGCTGGAGCTGAACCTATCAACACTGCCCTCCTTGGAGGTCGTGCAGATATTCCAATTCAAGATGTTAGTGACTCTCAATATTGGTATCGCCCATGGTATGAGCATCACAATTTGCGGGATCATCAGGCAGAAGCTTTTAGTTCGCTTTTACCTGCCGGAGCTTACGACTTTACCTATACCATTCAAGCCAGTACCCCTGGTCGATACACAGTGCCGCCTGTAAAGGTTGAAGAGATGTACATGAGCGAGACTTTCGGCCGAAGCCAAACTGATACGATAGTAATTGAGTAGACTGGTGGTCAAAGCCACTGTGGCCATTTGTATTGAGGTATGAACAAGTGCCAATCGAGATTGAAGAAGACACAATTCTATTTCGCATCCACCACTACCAGACGGTGCATGCCGTGTCTAGCTGTATTTTGGGCGCTCAAATATGCCTTGGAATTGGCATTCTGGCAAGCTGTGCCAGAATCTCGTCTATGGTCGCATCTTCTCAAGTCTTGCAAGTCGCTTTAGCTCTAGTACTAGTGATATTGCTTCTGCAGCTTCCAGGATTCTTCTCTCTATCTATTAAAATTTTGACCAAAGATTGTTCAGATTCATGTGAGAATGAATCTTTGGACATTAACATGCTTTGGCAGCCAGTTCTAATAGTTGCTGCTCTGGCCCTTGATTTTTCCGGAGTGCCAATGCTGTTGCATTTTCTTGGAATCGGATTCGGCAGTGTTTTCGGTATCCTCATTCCCTTTCTCGTCGCTGCTTTTATCTTCTGGTTGCCTGTTGCAACCGGTCGAGCGGCTCAGTTAGAGATTGATGCGAAGATAAGTTGAAGGTCAATTGCTCACTAACTACTTGGTAATGATGCCATCATTTGTCGTAGCACTGGTACCAGCTGGGCTGCTGTTTGGTAACGGTCGCGGCTTTCCATCTGGGTGCAGCTGACAACAATTTCGCTCAGCTCAGGCGAGATGCGGTCATTTTGATCGTTGGGGTTAGAGGTACTCAGGGCTTCAGGCTCTTCTCCTGTTAAAAGGAAATACAATGTGCAGCCGAAAGCATAAATGTCACTTTGCACACTAGCTTTACCGCGAAATTGCTCGGGAGCAATGAAGGCATGCTTGCCGACGAATGTGCCTGTAGCATTGCCAATAAACTCATTGGCGGCGCCGAAATCAATTACTACAATCGAGCCATCTTCGCAGAGAACAATATTGTCTGGTGTGAAATCGCGATGAATTAGAGGTGGGTCTTGTTCGTGTAAATACTTGAGTATGTTCACCATCTGTAGTGCCCAGCTAATCACTGTGCTTTCTCGCTGTGGCCCGTTTTGCTTCACCAGCTGCCTCAAGTCTTGGCCGTTGACATAGTCGAGCATGAGATAATTGCGCTCTTGCTCAACGAAATAGTCTAATACTTTCACTATGTTGGGGTGATTGATCTTCAGCAGTAGAGCTGCTTCGCGGTCGAGCATTTCGCGGGCTTTCGCTTGGGCACTGGCAATGGCGTCATCAGACACCACTGCTTCTTTCAAGACCACTAATTTGCGCTCTTCGAGTTGGCAGAGATATACTGCTGAAAGGCCACCAAGTGCTAAATGGCGCATTACTTTGAGAGTGCCATTGCGCATCATGCGACCAGGATCAAGGGGCACGAAAGAAGTAGGGCAGAATCTTCTGCTCAGCTCTTCCTCCCACATACCAGTGAAGCTCAATTGGGGCGTTTCGCTGCCGGTTACTTGGCTTTTGAGTTGGTGCACACTTTGATCAATCTCGACGCTGCCACCCCACATTTCCATTGCTAGTAACAACTTTTCCATATCAGTCGAATCTATGTGAGTCAGGGCGAGCGGTATGGCACCTTTAGTGGTCATGAAAGTGACTTGTTTTTTCTGCCAGTCTTTTTGCTCTGCACCACCTATAGTGATTTTATTGATGTCCTGCCAGCGTAACAGCTGATTGTGTCTAAATATTGAAAATGGTAGTTTGACTCCGTCTTTGTCTATTTGAATGGCTTCATGGCTGAGCCAATTGAGCAGCAGCATGCCGACAGCAAAGATTGTCAGTGTAGCTAAGCCAATGGCACATGCCCCAGCGTCTACGCGTTGAGCCGCGACAAAGCTAAAATATTGAACTACGATAACAATTACTGCTGTAATCGGAGCTGCCACCCCCCAGGTCGGGAAAGTTAGACGCAAGAACGATAAAGCGGTGTCGCGCTGATGGTCGAGATATTTTACTCTTACCGCTAGTTCCGCCATTGACTCACCAATTGATTCACCAATTTACCAGATCCTAATTCACTAAATTTAAATACAACGTCTCATCAGGCTTCTATGGTTTCCTTTTCTGTTTCTTTGAGTTTGATTGTCACTGCGGCGCTATCGTCTTCAATAGCTGCGCTGCTTATGGCTAAATCTGTTGAAGTAGTTAGATCCGCTAAATCAGCGAGTTCATTTTCATCGATTGCTTGGCCCAGGCTAGTGGCTATTTCTGCTACTGATTTGAATCGTTTGTTGAGGTCAATGGCTGTGCAGGAGCGCACTATGTGGTCAAACTCTTCGCTCGTCTTGACGCCAGCTTCAATTGGGCTTGATTGCGAAATAGCTTCTGGTTCTTTTCCGGTCACTAGAAATTGCAGAGTGGCCCCCATGGCATAGAGGTCGCTCTGTAGTGAGGCTTTTCCTCTAAACTGTTCGGGTGGCAAATATGAGTGTTTGCCAGCGATGGTACCAGTGGTGCCAACTTGTTGAATTTGAGCGACGTTAAAATCAATCAGCTTGAGTTTATTGTCGCTGGTCAACATCAAGTTATCGGGCGTGAAGTCGCGATGAATAATTGAGCGTTTGTGTAAGTAAGAAAGAATTTGGCACATTTGCCCCGCTAACTGGCGAGCGGTTTCTTCACTGAGGGCGCCTTTCTCGGCAATGAGCTGGCGCAAGTTCTGACCATCGATGTGCTCTAGACCAATGTAGCCGCGGTGGTCTTCGAAGAAGTAGTCTTTCAGTTTGACTATGCCATCACTATCTAGCGATTCTAAGATTTTTGCTTCTTTTTCAAAGCTCTTTAGGGCTTGTTCTTTCAAATTGCGATCGGCATAGGCCGGCACTATTGTTTCTTTCAGTACGATATTGCAGTTGTTCAATTCATCCCGGCAGAGATAGGCTGTGCCTTGCCCGCCGACGCCGAGGCGCTTTATTACTTTGTATTGATCGTCTTTTAGTCTTTGTCCGGGGGCCAGTGACTGGCTGCTATTGCGTTCTGGAGCAGATGAGAGTGACTGTAGCCAGAGTTCTGTGTAGCTGCGTTCGCGGTGGGGCAACATCGCTTCACTTAGCTCGCTTTCAATAGTGCAGCCGGGTGCGAAACGCTCTAGCGCTTTAGATAACCTTGGTCGATCGTTTTCTTGAATAGCAGCTAAGTCTAGATAAAACGACTTATTGTCTTTCAAATTAAATTTGATTTTTGCTGCGCCATCAGCACTTCTGTTTAGAGAAACAGAGTTTACCTCTGGCCATTTGATTTGTGCTAAGGGCAGGCTATTTCCGGCCATGGTTATGGCTAGATTTAGCCCACTGGCATCAATACTTAGTGAGTTCGGCCTAAGCAGCGCTTTTAGGGCGAAGGCCGATGTGTAAGCTAGAATCAGTGCCGAAATAGTGAGAGCGATGGGGTGGGCGGAGAGATGATAGAAGACCTCGCCAGCTCTATATGTATAAGTAAAAATCGGCGAAGTAGTATCAGTAATGAGCTTACTTAGCATTGTTTGCACATTTTCTGATGAATGCAGTTTGGTCGCCGGCATGTATAGAAAGTTATAGATGCCAGCAAGCCAGGTGGGAGCCATGAAAAAGGCCACGATAATGGGGCCGAAGCGCAGCCAGGGTGAAGCCGTATCAAAGAAAGCTTGGCGCATGTTGCGCCAGACCTGACCAGAGCGATACTCGATTATGAACTTGTTGCTGTCATCAACTAGTACCTTACGGGCAATTTTCTTGCAGCTTAACAAGCTGTTGAGGACTGGGTCAATTTGACACTGGGGGTAATTGCTTTCAATATGTTTCAACAGCCGTTGATACTCGGGAGCATTGACACGACTAAGATTGAAGCTCATGCTTTTGCCCTGGGCAAAGGTCAAAGTTATTTTTCTCGGCAAGACTTCATTGCCTTTGTAGTCTGTACCAATAGATAGAAGCTTGCTCAATTCTCGAACGCGAAAGCCATGTGAGATTAAATTGTCTTCTATTCTAATTTTGC
>CALROJ020000064.1:0-38483 GCA_943369735.1 bacterium Ga0077546 | reverse complement strand
ATGCAAGAGATACTCTTGGTTTCGAGCTTTAGTTGCTGGCGAATTTTAAATTAGTAGACTAAAGCGACCAGGCCGCAAGAGCATTTATTTGAGCCACTTCTAGCAACAAATTAACGGCCACATTTTGCAATTTATGCATATTCCAGGTTGCATTTTAATACTATATGTATTAATAGTAGCGGCAAAAAAATTGAGCGCTTTCGAAAACAAAATACTTGAGTGCTCAACTATTTTTCCTTCAGGCCGCGCCCGAGGAGTCGCAAGCATTGAGATGCTCGACTCCTCGGGTTGGCCCTTAGGCCTCATCTTGTTTCTATCTTGTTGCTGCTGTTTTCAGCTTATGCTGCAGGTTAGACAGCAGCTTAAGCTTACTCCGCTTCAGCCAGGGCGAGGCCGAGCTGATGCTTGGCCTTGTTGACCTTGACCACGGTCACTTTCACTTCTTCACCCTTTTTCACCGAATCCAGACTCTGACCCGGCAGCTTGCTGATGTGAATCAGCCCCGAGGCACCGGTGCCGATGATCTCGACGAAGGCGCCGCAGTCGGCAATGTTGCGCACTTTGCCTTTGAGCACTTGGCCGATTTTGACCAGCTCGATCAAGCGATCGAGGCGCTGTTCGTTGCAGGCCAACTGGCGGTTGAAGACGATGGCACCTTTGCTGGCGTCCACCTCAATCACCTTGAAGGCCTGGGTGGTGTTGAGCAGCCCGTGCACTTCAGTGATGGCCAGGCCGAGGCGGGAGAAGGGGGCGAAGGCGAGCACGTCGGTATTTTCCAGCTTGACCCGGACACCGAAGATGCGGCCTTTGCCGTCGTCGACCACTTGGGTGACCACACCGGAGACGCTGGTGCGACTCTGCTGTGCTGCCTTCATCTGGCCAAAGATGGCGGGCACGGCAGGGGCAGCCGGAGCC
The DNA here is from genome assembly GCA_943369735.1 of bacterium Ga0077546. Taxonomy (GTDB): domain Bacteria; phylum Cyanobacteriota; class Vampirovibrionia; order Obscuribacterales; family Obscuribacteraceae. The sequence continues at coordinate 37,568 of CALROJ020000064.1, read as the reverse complement.
GCTTTGCCAGGAACCACTGTGGCTTGGACTGGGATCGCGGTGGAGTTGGTTGCAGGCGTCGTGGCAATCTTTGCCGCCGTTCCAGCATTAGTGGCTTTGGCCGTGATGCTTTCATGGCCAGTGGTGTCTGACGCGATAGTGATCTTCACCGTCGAGCCCAGGCGCGCCGGCTGGTTTTTGATCAGCGGCTGGGGGCGACGAACAGTGCGCACTTTGAGGGAGGGCGCCGGTGCGGTAGTAGCTTTCGCTTCCGCTTTGACTGGGCTTTCGGGCTGGTTGAGGCCGATGGCTCCGTCATTGCTGAGAGTGAGGGCTTGGAAGGGGCTGTGGCTGAAGGCGGCGGAATTATTCGAATGTTTCATATAGGTAGTTGGTTTGTCGCTATGCGACGGTCTTGTTTTTGTTGTTTGTCTACTTAACTGTCTGTCTTGGCTTCTGCTCTTTCTTTGGTGATTGAACAGTTAACGGCTAGCCGTGCCGTAGAGATGATAGGTGTGATCGCGCAGAGTGAAGCTTGCGATGAAGCTTCCCTTGCAACGAATTACCTGGCCATCTCGGTATAAGAAAAATGATTGATTGCCGCCGTTGCCTACCTCTTCTTCTTCGAAAGAAGCAATCACTTGGTGGTCTTTGACAGCGATTGAAAGGAAGCGATAGGCGTGGGTGCTGAGCTTGAGGCGAAACTCGCTGGAGTCCGAGTTTTCATCGACAGGCACAATATGTGGATTGATTCTGCGGTTCATAATAGTGGTGGTGGTTTAGCGGTTTGTTTTCGTTTGTTTCTGTGGCTCGATGTGTTGGAATTTGAATTGAAAGTGATACCTAGTTATAGATGTCTGCCTGCCTATTAACTAGGGTGAAACTGTACTAAACCCGTGTCCGCGCATGGTTTTGAGTGCTTCAGTGGTGCTACCACGATTGGCACATCGACATCGGCAGGTGCTCAGTTAGCTCGCGCAAAAGGTTAAGACGCGCGGCTCCAAGTTCTACTTTCAGCTCAGCACTTTTGAGCAGGCGATACTTTATTGGGAATGTGGGACACAATTATTGTCAAAATTGCCATTTAATGCGCGTTGGCGGTCGATCATATACACTCATGAGCCTCACTTAAGGAGGCTGCTCATGCTTCAAACAAGTTTTGCCTTTGCTCAGCCTGTGCTACCGATGGATACGAGCCAGTTGAGCAAGTGTAACTTTGTGGCTCGAGTGGGCATTGTTGGTAGCGGTAATTCGGCTCGAGCCTTAGCTGCTTATCTTTCTAGCCAGGGGCATAAAGTCTCAATGCTAGTGAGAGATCTGACCAAACTTCCTGGTATATCTCAATCGCTAAATGTCAGGGCTTCAGGCAAAATTGAAGGTCGCTTTAATCTGCAGCAGGTAGCAACCGAACCAGCAGTGCTGTTGTCTCAAGTCGATGTGGTTTTCATCGCCACTGTCACCACCGCTTACGCTGAGGTGGCGCAAAAACTTGCACCTTATCTTGAAAGTCATCATAAAGTTGTGCTCTTTTCCGGAAAGCTCGGGGGCGCTTTGCTCTTCTCACGCGCTCTGACACTAGCGGGCGGTCCAAATATTCCGGTTTTGGAAACCGATTCGCTTTTCGCTTGTCGTGTACAAGACGATGAAAGTATTTGGATTCGTGGCTTTAAGCGCTGGACTCTATTTTCTGGCACCAGTCGCAGTGTTACTGAGAGGGAAGGGGACAGCATTACTCGCTTCTTTCCTGACCTACAAGCGGCTAGCAATATCATTCAAAGGGGCCTCACTGATTTTGGTGCTTTGGCCCATGCGCCGGTTGTTTTGGCAAACATGAATGCCATTGATAGGCAAGAATCATTCCTCTTCTACTACAAAGGGTTAACCTCGCGCACTGTTGCCATTCTTGAGCGCATCGAAGAAGAGTTCAACTTGGTTGCTGCCGCCTATGGAGCCAGTTTAATTCCGATGAAGGAGCTGCTCAATCGCTACTATGGTTGTGACACTAGTTCGCTTCATCAAGCCATGCAAACTGTGCCCAATTATCGCTATAGCCAGTCGCCCCTCAGTCTTGATCACCGTTTCTTGGTGGAAGATGTCACCGCCACTCTAATACCCTTGCAGCAGTTTGCTCGTTTGGCTAACGTGGCTATACCAGTAGTTGATTCTGTGGTGACACTGGCCGGGGTTTTAACGGCTATTGATTTTCAAGGCACTGGTCGCTCGCTCAAACAGTTTGGTTTGGACGGCATGAGCTATGAACAAGTGCGTGAGGCAATTAATGCTTAGGTCAAGTGCTAGTTCTAGCGCTAATTCTAATTCTGGTGTGAGTTCACATTCGACGAGCGCATGGGTGATTTTGGCCCTAACGGCAGCTTCGATTGAGCCCATTTTGATTAAGCTCGGCTTTCAAGCTCAAGCCACCCCTGTTCAGCTTTTAGTATTGAAAAATTTAGTGGCAGCGGCAGTAATGCTGTTGTTAGTGCGTGGCTGGAAGCGTCCATCTGCAGTCAGTTTTGCTTCGCTACTTACTGTCAGTCTCTTGCTCTTCGCCACCAACTCCTTTTGTATTTTTGCTCTGACTAAACTTACTGCAGTAGAGCTAATCACAATCATAACTTCTACACCAGTGGTGGTGGCGTTGGTCAATTGTTTTCGTCGCCACGATAGCAGAGGAAAGCTTTTTTGGTTCGGTCTTGCTGCCGCCCTTGTTGGCGTGTTGCTGTCACTGCAGAAAGCTGCCGCAGCTAGTTCGTCGGCGGCTAGTTCGCTCAGCGTGATGGGAGTAGTCTTTGCCCTGGCTGCCGTCATTAGTTCGACAACTTATCGCATCAAGATAGAATCAGTGCTGCGTCACGCTGATCCGCGCTTGGTCTCACTCAATATTTTTGTTATTAACGCTCTAGCATCACTTTGTCTTATTCCATGGATGGGTTCGATTAGTCAGATCAATCAAGCAATATTGCCATTTGCTGCTTGGATGGGTGTGGCTGCAGCTTTAGCCAACTTAGCTTTCATTGCCGCCATCAAAGAATTAGGTGCTACCCGGATGTCAGTGATCAATTTGATTCAACGACCAATGATTATTATCATTGCTGCTTTTGTGCTGAAAGAATCATTGGCGTGGCCACAAGTTTTGGGCTTTGTTTTGGTCATGCTCGGTGTGCAAGTGGCTCAAGTGAAGCCAAAAGTAGAAGTCTCTAAGGTTTCTACCGATGCGCTAGAGCTTGCAATGACAGCTGGAAAGTAGAAGAGGCTGAATTACAGTCTGATTACAGATTGATTGCCGATCTGTTGAGATCGATTTCAGCTTTGCTACAGATTGATTTTACCGAAACTCCTTGCTGGGGCTTCTGTCTCGCCTTGTGTTTAGGTTTTTTTTGCAGGGGCAAGAGTCTAGATTGGTATGCCTGTGTTTTTGTAGACGGCAGACCAAGTGAAGTTAGCGCAGGTAAGGTTTTAACGGTATTGCGTTTTGTGTAGATCTCTAAGAATCAATAAGTACTATTGTCTGTTAATACTAACTTTGGCTAAGTTACAGATCTCTTTTCTCTCTTTCAACTTCTCTGGAACTAAACCTCACTCTACTAGCAGCCAATAGCATTCTCCTTTCCTTTTCCACAACTTCGGTTGCGTGATCTGACTGGTAGGGCGTTTTGGCTTCGGAGAACGGGCTTTTAAGACTGCTGGAGACTTGAAGAGCTGAAGAGAAACGCTAATCTTCGAAAATAGTTTTGGAGATTGAACAGAAGGAACTATGCCTATGAAACTTCAGCCCGCAGACAAAATCTACGGCCAAGCCAAAAGCGTCGATCGCCAGGACCCGTGCCCTTCTTGCAAGGATCACCCGGCTGTGGTTTTCGAAGATGGCTCTCGCTTTTGCGCCATCTCGGGTGAGTCTTTCGTTGCCACCGACGGCGAATTGCTTGCCATGCGCCGCGCCTATGAGGCCAAGCTGCTCAAGGACGACAACCACTGAACGGCGCCGCTAACAGAAGAGACGGCCGTCACTACAGAACACCAAGAGCCACACCTCGAATCCTCCGAAAGGGAACTACATGACTGAAAATAATTCCAAAAGCACTACCGCTGCTGAAGCTGGCGCCAGCAACAATGCTCACCTCGAGCAAGTTCTCAAAGACTTCGTGGTCGAGCATATCGACATGGAAGCCGGTATTCTCGGCGCACGTCTGCGTGATAAGCCGGGCAAGCCTATCTACATCGAGGTCAATGTCGACCCGCATTTCGACGAACAGGATGCTCATCCGCTTCCTAAGGAGTATCACGGCATGCGCGTCACCACCAAGGTGGACATGATGCGCATGCAGGCGGTCCACGAAGGCTATTCCGTCAACGCCGTGACCAACAACCTCGTTAAGCGTCGCAAGCGCGGGGAATAACTGCCTGGTGATGTGCCACTAAGACTCACGGCACTTTAGGGAAAAGCAAAATGTCTCAAGGCTATATTGCATTCAATCTCACTGCAGCAAGCAAAGAAACGGTTCTGAACTGCTTTCCACCCAAGTTCGAGGAGGTCAGGGCTGACCACATTACCTTCGAATTCGGGGTGCCTGCTGATGCCATTCTGCCTGCCCTCGGGCCGGTTGAAGTGGTCGCCTATGTTTGCGATAGCAGCCTTGAGGCTTTGATAGTGTCGGTTAATGGTGCGACGGCGCGGCCTGATGGCAGCATCTTCCACCTGACACTATCGCGCTCAGCTGGTCGCAAATCGTCGGAGAGCAACGCCCTCGCCCAGAACAAAGCGCTCTGGCAGTCGGTCGTTGCTCTCAGGCTTGAGGTCGTGGTTGCTCTCAACCAGAGCAACTGACTAAAAATAACAAACTAAGACCAAAAGTCACCGCTGCGCGAGAAATTGCGCGGTTAAACTTGTCCGCTCTGGCCTCCAGCTATGCTTCTGCATAGGCTAGGAGGCCCGAGCCTGCTAGGGAATTCGTGAGATGGATCAAGTTTCTAGAACTGCCATCGAAGGGAGCATTGCTCTTGTGGGTTGGGGAGAGATCATCTTCTTCGCCCTCGCTATCGCCATCGTCACCGCCATTGCGCTGCGCAGAGGCGCAACGAAACCTCATGGTCGTAAGCACCCGCGGCCTTTACCTCTGGACGATGGATCTTCTTCTTCTTCGGGGTCAATATCGCCTCAACATGCGGAAATCTCGCCTGCAGCCACTGTCGGCTCGGACTATTATGTGCCGACCTCAGATGAACTCAAGGGCGAAATCAAAGAGCGCATTTTCGACCGGCAGAAGCGCGACGCTTTGCGGCTCTCGCGCGAACTGGTCACTGAGTATCGCCGTCTTGTTGAGAGTGGTGAGGCCAAGGATGTCTACTGTGTGATTGCCAATCCGTTGGTTGCTGATTACACGGTCATGAACCTTGCTGAGGAGATCTTGAAGTATCGCGGCTGGACCGCCAGTAATCATGGCAATGGCACTGCGTTTTTCGGCCCGCGCAACAGCAGTCACAAATGCTCGTTTACGCCTATCGACCTCCACCCCATTGCTGAGAGCGATTCATTTGCCGAGCTGATTGAGAGCAATGTCATCGCTCCACGTAAGGCTCTGGCGCTCTCTCTCGCCAAAGAGCTGGTGGATGGCTATCGCAGTAAATTGGAGGCTGACAAGCCAACTAGCCCTGGCATTACTGTGACACTGGCCAAACAGATCGACTACAATGTCTTCGCCGAGGTGGAGAACATTCTAGCTCCCCGGGGCTGGTCTGTGACTCATCGTGACGGCAGCAGCTACAACCTTTGGCCAGTTGAGAAACGCGACCGACCCTATAGGGGTGGCGGGCGAATGCTCATCTAAGGGCAGCCGAGCACTATGCTCTTGAGCTTAATTAGCTCCATAAAAAACGCCACCGCGGCTAGTTCGCGTTGGCACCAATGCTATTTGCTTCAGCCTGTACTCAAATTCCAGCGACACTGTATTTGTCTTGGATTGCTTTAGCCTCATCAGCTTTACCCAGTCTCTTCAAGACGACAGCATAATTGTTGGCAGCTTTAGTCAAAAGAGCTTGATTGCCGCTCGCTTCAAATTCGTCCAGAGCAAGCTTCAGTGAGCTTTCTGCTTCAGCCAATTTTGCTACTTTAAGGGAGCCTAGGCCAGAGTTGTAGTGCACAATAGCAATGTTGCCGCGGGCTGGCTTGTTGTCTGGATTGAGCGCTAGGGCTTGTTGGAAGATATCTAGTGCTTTGTCGTACTGCTGGGCATTTAGTGCTGTTAGTCCGGTATTGTTTAAAGCTGCTGCTAGATTGCGTTTTAGTGCGCCTGATTCGGGATGTTTGGCATAGCCAGCCTTTAAAATTTCCACTGCTTTACTATAGTCTTTAGCAGTCATTGCAGCTGTGGCTTTGTTGTTGATCGAAACGACATCATTGGCCGTTGCTACATCGGCCATCGAAACCAATTCTTTGGCTGTCGGGCTGTTTTCTGGTGCTGCGGCAATTTCAGTTGAATACAATTTGCGTAGGGTTTTGCCATCTCGGGCACTGAGTTTGAGTTGCTCAAAATTGAGAGGTAAACTGCTGAACATAATGTCGGACGGCGATTGGCTGTGACCAGCTATACCTAAGGCGTGGCCAAGTTCGTGTATGCAAATAAACTTGATCACTTGGTCATTTAGAACCATGCCTGATAGTCGTTTAGTTGTGAGTACTACGAGGCGTACTGAGCGCAAGGCATTGCCATAGGGTATCAATTTCGCCTCGCCCCCTTCTGCTGGGTTGGAGACATCTTTGGGGTTGTCAGACCAAGTAAAAGTAATCGATGCTTGGCTCGCTGTTGGCACCTGTTCAAACTTGATTTTGCCTTCGCTGGCCTCTTCCCAGGCTGCTAGTGCTTCTTGTAGGGCCTTGCCAAAAGCTTGCTGATAGCCTGGCACTTTGTCGCCGCTGGCGATATAGATTTTGATAGGAATATCTTTGTCGGCCCAACGCATTGTCTTGATGCCAATTGCTTCAGCAAAGTAATCTTCATCACTGTGAACAGTAATTTTGTTGTTCATGCGCATCTGGTTTTCGAGCAAACTTACCAGGGCTTTTCCTTGCGGTGCTCTAGGATTTTGGGGATATTTGACTAGAAACTGTTTCAAGACAACCAGAGCTTCTTGGGTCTTACCGGCCGATTGCAGCGTGGCACCAAGACTCCAGAGCATGTCTGGCTGGTTTGGCTGCAGGGCTATTGCTTGGCGCAGATTAGCGATTGCTTCATCCGAGCGACCAAGTCGCGCATAGCAAATGCCGAGGGCTCCTAGAACATAGTAAAAATTCGGTGCTGAAGCTTTAGCTGCTTCTGCTTTGCTCAAGGCGATATCGAGCTTACCTGCATCAAGGGCGGTGAGACACTCTTTCACTAGGGTGGCGGCAGTATATTCGTCTTTGCTGATGGCCTTGCCGGCCATCATGTAGGTCTCGGCCGCTGCAACCGGCGCTTGAGCAAACACTGTATATCCAAGCAGCAAGGACAGAGCCAGTGGGGCTAAGATCGATTTTTTAGAAGACTGTCTGGACAACTGCAAACTGATGCCTCCGCAAGCTTGGGTCGTTAATTGCTAGTTGGTTTCTAGAAAATTTGGTCCCGTTCAAAGATAAGAGTAAACTAGTTATTTACTAGGTGCCACTCCGCTTCGAATGTTAGACAGAAGTGTCGCTTAAACTCTGCGGCTCTAACCATTTCGTTTTTTGTCTTAAGTTTTGTAGTCGACTGGTCTATTGATGAATTCTTTACTGATGGTTCAATAGCCCAAGCCCTGTGGCAACGTTATCGATTTTTGCTGCGCCGCTCGATCTCGGCTTCTACTTCTTCAACGGTTATTCTTTGTACTTGCATGGGGCCTGCGCATATGTCTCGCCAGGGCGAACCCGCCATGGCTTGTCTTACGATCACTTCAAAGACTTGCTGTCTCATGCTCAAAGCTTCAGGGTCAACCTCGTTTAGGTCATCCACTGCTTTTTTTGCTTGTTCCTCAAGACGGGAGCGTATTTTTTGTGCCAATACCACTTGGGCATTCATGGAGAACTTTTTTGCATCAAGAGCTTTTAACTCAAGGGAGTTGAGCAAGTGCACGGAGAAGCAATAAGCAAGATCGACATTGCCAATGCCAATAGTTCTATATGCCAGCAGGTTGGTGAAAATTGCTGCAGATTCACTAGCGGGAGCCATCTTGCTATTGACGTTAAATTCAAAATCTTGGATTGTATTTTGGTCGTCGGTAAGTGTTTGTACATCGTATTGATAGAAGCATTTTGAAGTGCAGAGCTGGCACGTTTTCATCGGTCCAGCCTCAAGTTTGTGCAGAGCGATAAACTTCTCTTGCCATGGTTTGTATACGTCTTGCTGCTGGCCATTTTCATTAGTTTGTGAGAGAAAGACTTTGGCAATTAATTTGTACCAGTTGCTGCGCACATCTTCTTCGTCAGCTGCGTTCCAGTCATATGCTTTGCCCTTCTCTTCAAAATACTTATCTGTTGCTAAACTTAAAGCGCACCACAAGAGGTGCTCAAAATTAGCTTTATGGAGTTTTGCGTAGTCACGGGTTTCTTGCTCAAGCTCCGCTCGGAAACGCCCCGTTTGCATTACATCTTCTCTTGTGGTCAAGATGTAGCGAACAAAACTGCTGTAAAAAGTAGGGTCTTCCGCTAAAGCTGAGGCAAATCGATAAGTGTTTTCAGTGAATGCCTTAGGGAGAAAATTTACTCCTGGTGACTGCAAGCGCTGCGTTTCATCTATGATCGCTTCGACGCCGCACTCAGGGCAGAATTTCCAATCTGGCTCAAGGCGTTTAAGGCAAGAATGGCACTTCATTGATTCACCTTCAGACGGTTATGGTTTTATACCCGCTCCCCTGGCAATGCCCTGAATATTCCACAGATGGCTGATAGAATTGAGACGCACATCAAATCAGGTACTTTGTGTTCCCACCTAGTGAACAATTTGACACCGCTCGCGACGCCGATAAGACGATTTTTTCGATTGGCTCCAAAGGAAAAACTGTCACGGTCTTTCAGCCTGGTCTAATCGTAGATCAAACCTACCAGTTGATTGCCGAGATTGGTCAGGGAGCTATGGGTGTGGTCTTTTCCTGTACTCATTTGGTCTTGCAAAAAGACTATGCTCTCAAGCTCTTGATGGCCAGTGAACTTAGTCGTGAGGCCTGGAATCGCTTTCAAGTAGAAGCCAAGGCCTTGGCAAAGCTCAATCATCCAGGCATTGTTGGCATTCACAATATGGGTGTGCATCATGGTCTAGATGACAATACTCCTTACTATGTTATGGACTTGCTCTCGGGTGAGAACCTTGATGATTTGATAAAAAAATCTGGACCACTAGCAATCAATCAGGCCTTAGAATATTTCACGCAAGTGGCTGATGCCCTGCAATCGGCCCACGCTCAGGGTGTTGTGCACCGCGATATTAAGCCATCTAATTTGATGCTCGTGCGCGATCAGTCTGAACGGGTGGCTCAAATCAAGATCGTTGATTTTGGCATAGCCAGAGTTAATCAAAGTGGCCATAGTACTCAGAGTCAGACTGCCACTGGCGTAATTATTGGTACGCCTTTTTATATGAGCCCTGAACAGTGTCGCGGTGAGCGTGTAGATGAGCGCTCAGATATTTATTCGTTTGGTTGCACTCTTTTTGAAGCTCTCACCGGTGAGCCGCCGCTCAAAGGTGCCAATGCCTTTCAAACTTTCATGATGCACCAAAACAACATTGCTCCTAGTTTGGCCAGTAAAAGTAAAGAGGGAAGCGCGGAATTTTCTCAAAGTTTAGAAGCAGTGCTTGAGAAAACATTGCAGAAAAATGTTTCCGACCGTTATCAGTCTATGGCTCAGCTTAAGCATGACTTAGAGCGCGTGATGCAGGGTAAAGAGGTAACGAGCAAAGGCATAAGGCGAACTACTGTTCCTGACATTGCGCTTTTTGATACCAGTCGACTTGAGTCGCGTGATAGAGCTGGAGCGAAGTATCACGGCAATAGCAGTGATGATCAGGGCTATGATGAAGAAGTCTATGATGACGATGATCTTCCTGGTGAGAAGGGCATTTTAGCTCATCCGCGCTTGCTACTGGCTGGTTCGCTGTTAATTTCAGCAGCAGTGATAGCTGTTTTGGCGACAACCTGGTGGAAAGAACCTGTGCTTGAGCATAAGGTGGTTAACGAGCAAAGCAATATGTTTGCTGAATTTGAGCAAAACAAGCTAACACCGCCAGCACTTATGAATAAGATCGGTGCCAGCGAAGCCGAAAAGGCTATTTTTCGCAAGTTCAACTGGCCAGCCGAAGGGGAGTATGAGTCAATTTATCGAAAGAAAGTAGAGTCATACATGGAGGAAACATCATCGCCTCGAGCGGCAACGATTAAATACAAAGCTAGTGGTGCTTTTCAATTTCCTGCTGAGTTTCATTTGGGAGCGATTCAATTTGACAATGGTGCCATCCAACATGCTACCGGCTTCATGCCCTTGAGCTATCCTGTGGCCCTTGAGAATGACCATGAGGTGCACTATTACTCAAGTGTTTTATCTCAAGATTATCCGCAATTGCTAGAGCGCTTTGGCCCTGACGATCTCACCGGAATTGACTTGAAGATCGATGATCCAGCAAAAACTATTCCTAGTATGCGCCGGTGGCGGCGGCTGAAAGACCTATCTTTCTTCAACAGCATCACCAAGTGCTTGCCAGATTGTGAGGATAACATTGAAGACTCGCCCCTAACCGATGCCATGTTGCCATCACTCAATTCGTTTAGTAATTTGCGGTCGCTTGGTGTGGCTGGGGATGGCATCACAGGCCCTGCTGTGGCGAAGATGCCGCTGTTGAAAAAACTCAAAACGCTAAAAATTAAGCGCATTAAAAAAGTCGAGCCTTTGCTGTCTGCGCTGCCGAGCTTTGATAATATTGAAGAGCTGTGGCTGATGTCTCTCTATTTGAAAGATAGTGATTTAGAGCCTTTGACGCACATGAAGAATCTTCAGAGTCTGCGCATTACTCGCAGTCAGTTGACCCCAGCGTCACTTGAATATTTTAAGCGTATGCCGGCGTTGAAGAAGCTCAAGCTCGATCGTAGCTGGTCAAAAGAAGATACTGAGCGCTTTAAGCAAGCCTTCCCTGGGTACGAATTTGAAACGGTCTTTGATTTCCACTTCTGGAAACTCGCCCCAGGAAAGGCACCGTCAGAGCAGGCCGCTTCGGAGTCGTGACTTTGGCATGTTCCCGCCTCGGTCCTGTCTACACGGTGGTCCGAGAGGCCTCAGAGCGTGCCACGCAATTGCCACGTCTGCCTGCTAGAATTAGGCTCTAGTGTATATTCTAGTTTAGCTCAAGGTAGCTTAGTGACCGCTCCAACCGATGGTCCATTTGATAAGTTTCGCGACGCTGACAGTACAGTTTTTTCTGGTGCGGCCAAAAGCGAAATAGCCACAGCCTTTCGGCCAGGAATGACTATTGACCAGAGTTATCGCTTAGTCGAAGCGATTGGCCAGGGTGCTATGGGGGTGGTTTTTTCTTGTACCCACTTAGTCTTACAGAAGAACTATGCACTTAAGTTTTTGTTGACCGATGAGCTTACTAGTGAAGCCTGGAATCGCTTTCAGGTAGAGGCAAAGGCTCTGGCAAAGCTCAATCATCGCGGCATTGTTGGCATTCACAATATGGGTGTTCATCATGGCAGTGCCTATGGCACAGGAATATCTATTGATACTCCCTACTATGTTATGGACTTGCTGTCTGGTGAAAACCTGGATGACCTCCTGAAAAAGTCTGGGCCGCTTACAGTTGACCGAGCCCTAGATTATTTTATACAAGTTGCTGATGCTCTGCATTCCGCCCACACCCAGGGAGTCGTGCACCGGGATATTAAGCCCTCTAACCTGATGCTTCTGCGCGATCAAAAAGGACTCGTTACTCAGATCAAAATAGTTGATTTCGGTATTGCTCGAGTCAATCGCAGCGGGCATGGTGCTCAGAGTCAGACAGCAACCGGCTTGGTCTTTGGTACACCGTACTACATGAGCCCAGAACAGTGCCGCGGTGAGCGCGTTGATCACCGAGCTGATATCTATTCTTTGGGCTGCACACTATTCGAAGCTCTTACTGGTGAACCTCCTTTTAAGGGTAACAATGCTTTTCAGACTTTCATGATGCACCAAGGTGATGACGCTCCTAGTCTTGAAAGTCGCAGGGCTGAAGGGGCCGCTGCTGAAGAATTTCCGGATAGCTTAGAAGCCGTGGTGGCTAAAACCTTGCAGAAAAATCCTGCTGAGCGCTATCAATCGATGCAACAGTTGAAGCATGATTTAGAGCGGGTGCAGCAGGGTAAGGACGTTTCAACTAGGGGCTTGCGCAGTACTATTTCGCCTATTGCGCCAGGTCAGGAACTTTTCCATTCGGGTCGGCTTGATTTCTCTGGTAGCGATAAGCGTAGTGGACGCTTTGAGAGTGCGGACAATGAGAGCTCTGAAGTTGACGGCGCTGAGGATGATAGTGATTCGTTTGAGCAGAAGAGTTTCTTCGCTCGACCGCTAGTTTGGGCTGGTTTGGCTGCTTTACTGACAGCAGTATTGATAGGCACGCTTAGTACGGTCTTGTTTCGGCCACAAGAAACGGTGAAAGCAAGCGGTGAGGCAGAGGGTTTGTTTTCTATCCTCAGTGATAATTTGTCCCCACCTTCCTTGCTTGAAGAAGTTGGCGCCAGCGACGCTGAGAAAAAATATTTTCGCGAATTTGATTGGGCGACCGAGCTTAAGTGCGAAGAACACTTTAAAGATTTGGCCAAGGCTTTTATGCATAGTACTGCCGGTCGAGGCAAAGCAGAGAATATGTTTAAAGCTGGTGGGATCTTTTACTTCCCTACGGACGTTTATCTTGGTGGTATTCAGTTTGATAATGCACCAATACAGCATACTATTGGTGCAATGCCTGTTCCTCGCCGCCCCAGTGGAGAAGAGAGAGAAGTTCATTATTATTTCGGTGCCTTGACCGAGGGCTATCCTGAGCTGCTAGACCGATTTGGACCCGATGACCTCACCGGAATCGACATGAAAGTCAATAACCCTTTAGAAGCAATTAGACGGCTTGAGAAGTGGCACAGACTCAAAGATCTGTCATTCTTTAACGGTATGACCAAATCGTTGCCTACTTTTGAAGACAAGATTGAAAACACTATGTTGCACGAAGATATGCTGCCTCATGTGGACAAATTTCGAAATTTGAGGTCGCTTGGCCTCGGTGGAAAAGATTTAACAGGCAGCGCCATCGCCAAAATGACTCTTTTAAAACGGTTGAAAACCCTAAAGATCAAAGGTATTAGAGATGCCAACTCGCTTATCGCTGTGTTGCCGCAGTTTGATAACATTGAAGAGCTTTGGTTGATGTCACTAAAACTGGAAGATCAGGATCTTGAGCCGTTAACCAAAATGAAAAATCTCAAGTCGCTGCGCATCACACGTAGTCATTTATCACCCGATTCGCTGGCGTATTTTAAGCGTATGCCATCATTGCAGCATTTAAAGCTTGATCGCAGCTGGCCGGAAGCAAAGAAACAGGAATTTGTAGCAGCCATTCCTGGTTATGAGTTTGAGCCGGTGTTTGATCCGTATTTCTGGCATCTAGGACCAGGCGAAAATCACTTGGGAGCAATACTAAAATAGTGAGAAATAATTTTGCCTGAAGATACTGCATCTAGTGATTCTCTCAATGGCAGGGCGGTCAATCTAAGCTATCTCGATCTCGGTGGCCTAGGTGAAAGCGCTTGGTGGCGTTATTTCGTTGGCGTTGTCACGATCTGTACAGTGTTCATTTTCAGCAGCTTCTTTTGGTACCTTATCATCGTGCTGGTTTCTACCCACGGAGCCATGCCAAAAGTTGACGAAGCCACGGGCCAAATCATCGGAGTGCATCCGATGGCCAACTATATGGCTGTCAATATTCCCAGCTGGTTTCTTTGCCTCTTTACTCTCCTAGTAGTGCGCTTTTTGCACTCTAGGCCAGTGCTTTCGCTGATTACGACAACTGATAAATTTAATTGGCGGCGTCTTGCCTTTGGTGCTATCGCTTGGTTTGGTCTAGCGGCGCTGGCTGGCATCGTCGGCTGGATTTTCTTTCCTCACTCGTACAAATTTGTGCCGCCGGGTGCTGCTTTCTTTCTCTACCTGCCGGTAGTTTTGTTATTTACACCTTTGCAGTGTCTGGCTGAGGAACTTTTCTTTAGAGGTTATTTGTTGCAGTCCCTGGGGAAGTGGGTGCGCAATATATGGTTTGCTTCTATCCTCAATGGCTTGATTTTTATGTTGCCACATCTGCTCAATCCTGAAGTCTCTTATGGAATGCTGCCCATGGCCATTTGCTATTTCGGCATCGGTTTCATTTTGGCTCTGGCAACACTCCGTACCAATGGTCTAGAAGTGGCTATTGGCGTGCATATTGCTAATAATCTTTTCGACGCCTTGATCATCAATGACGTGCGCTCTGTGCTCACCACCGAGTCAATTTTTGTTTGCGTTGGTGGCCATCCGTGGTACGAAGTTGCTGTGATCGTTGTTGCTGGAGTCGTATTCTATTGGCTTACTTCGAGATATTTGTTGAAGCATCGAGAGTCGTGAATAGACGCGTTTCATTTGCCTCATTTGCAGTTTTTGCCTCATTTTCCACTTCTGCTGCTTTTGTTGCCGCCAATATTCTGGCCTGCATGGCGTTGTCGTCTCTTGCACCCGTGTCTGCAAAAAATATTCAGTCAGAACAAGGATACATACTTGATTTGGTCTCTAACCGTCCCGAGAAGTTTAGAGTACAGGTGACGAAAACTGCTATGCGTGTTGATTTGAATAATGCCAAATGTTCCCTGGTTAGTCGGGCTCCTGACTGGAATGTGGTGGCTTGGAATAGCAAAGATCGCACCATCATGAATGTTAGCAATGCCGATTGGTGCCATAAATATCACATGAATAAGATGCACTGGGCTGCTGAATTGACTAAGCCTCTATCGGTTAAGGAAGATTGGTATATGGGTGTTCCAGCTCTGCACTGCGTTTTTCCATCAACAGAAGTGGTTGGCCTTTATATGCAATCTAATATCGGAAAGCGGCACTACAAAGACAATGTTGATGATCTGAACCGGGCCATTGTTGTTTGTCTTGACTGTCCATCAGGCAAGAGTAGCGGCTCGGTCTTCGCTCGTTTCTTCGGAATGCCGGCGGTGCCAGGTGTGCCCCTGCTAGTTAAACGCATTAGGGCTAGCGGCAAGAGTGAGGGCACTTTAAGAGCAGAGCAGTTACACGGCAGGCCCATTCCTACTGCCATTTTTGAGATTCCACAAGGTTATAGAAAAGTTTCTTTTAGCGAAAGTTTCTTTGTTTCTAAGGCGCAGAATGAGAATGCTAAGGAGTTATTCAATTCTTTGCTCAATTGATTTGAGCAAAGAATTGATACTATTTAAGGTAGTATAGAAAGCTTTTTTGAAAAAAAAAGAGGGCACGCTCAAAAGCATACTGGCCAAGGCTTTATCGTCTTGGTCGGGGTGAAATTAAGATATTGCTGGTGGTATCAGAATGAAAAAGTGATGGCCTGAAATCTTTGTGAAGATTCACGTGATTTCAGGCCACCGAGGTCTAACTAAGGTCTAGCTAAGGTTTAGCTATCCCGCTTATTTGTCCCGCTGAGCAGTGGCTGCGCCCGCTTTCTCGGCCCGTTCGACGATGGTCGCTTGTGCTGCCGCCAGACGAGCAACAGGAACGCGATAAGGCGAGCAGCTGACATAGGTGAGGCCGAGCGAGTGGGCAAAAGCAATCGAGCTCGGGTCACCACCGTGTTCGCCACAAATGCCCAACTTGATGTTGGGGCGCTGGGTGCGACCGTCTTCGACAGCCATGCGCATCAGCTTGCCCACGCCCTTGCGGTCGAGAATGGCAAACGGATTGTCTTCGAGAATCTTGCGCTTCTCGCCGTTGACTTCGACGCCACCGAGATAGTGCTGCAGGAACTTGCCTTCAGCGTCGTCGCGGCTGTAGCCGAAGGTCATCTGCGTCAGGTCGTTGGTGCCGAAGCTGAAGAACTCAGCGTACTGAGCGATCTCGTCAGCGGTGAGGGCGGCACGAGGAATCTCGATCATGGTGCCGAACTTGTAGTCGATGGTAACGCCAGCAGCGTCCATCACTTCGCGAGCGACTTGTTCCAGCACTTCGCGAGCGGCTTTCAGCTCTTCCACATGACCAATCAGGGGAATCATGATCTCCGGTTCGACGACCACCCCTTGCGCCTTGACAGCAATCGCTGCTTCGAAAATGGCCCGCACCTGCATGACGTTGATTTCAGGGTAGACCAGGCCGAGGCGGCAGCCGCGCAGACCCATCATGGGGTTGGTCTCGTGCAGTTCGTGCACTTTGGCCAAGAGGTTCTCTTGGGCCGCCAGTGCCTTGGCTTCGCGTGCCTTGGTCACCTTGAAGCGGGCCGCATGAGCGCGATTCTTGGCGTTGGCCTTGAGAGTTGCCACTTCCGCCACCAGTTCTTCCAGTTTGGGCAGAAACTCATGGAGCGGCGGGTCGAGCAGGCGGATGGTAACCGGCAGGCCGTTCATGGCAGTGAACAGACCAGCGAAGTCTTCGCGCTGCATGGGCAACAGCTTGTTGAGCGCTGCTTGGCGGTCGGCCAGGGTTGTGGCCAAGATCATCTCCTGCACAACCGGCAGCCGATCTTGGCTCATGAACATGTGCTCGGTGCGGCAGAGGCCGATGCCCTGGGCGCCGAATTGCCGGGCAACACGTGCGTCTTGCGGGGTATCGGCGTTGGCGCGCACATCGAGTTTGCGCTCCAGATCGGCCCATGCAAGCAGTTTTTGGAACTGCTCAGATAGGCCAACCTGGCGAGTGGCGATGGCGCCGGCGAAGATTTCACCGGTGGAGCCGTCGATAGAAATGACATCGCCCTTCTTCAGGGTCTGTCCGGCCACCTGCACCAACTCTTTGTCGAGGTCGATGCGGAACGACTCGCAGCCTGCAACACAGGGCTTGCCCATGCCGCGTGCCACCACAGCTGCGTGACTGGTCATGCCGCCGCGGCTGGTGATGATGCCTTGAGCGGGAACGATGCCGTGGATATCATCGGGGCAGGTCTCGACCCGCACGAGAATGACCTTCTCTCCAGCATTGCCACGCTTTTCGGCTTCATTGGGGTCGAAGACGATTTCGCCGATGGCCGCGCCGGGAGAGGCGTTGAGACCAGTGGCGAGCAAACGACCGGCTTTCGCTGCTGCATCTTTCTCTTCAGCGTGAAAACTTGGCAGCAGCAGCTGGTTGAGCTGAATCGGGTCGACGCGCATGAGGGCAGCGCTGCGGCTCAAGATGCCTTCTTCGGCCAGCTCGACGGCGACACGAACAGCGGCTTCAGCGGTGCGCTTGCCGGTGCGGGTCTGCAAAATGTAGAGCTTGCCGCTTTCGACGGTGAACTCGATGTCTTGCATGTCGCTGTAATGGTCTTCCAGGCGAGCTACCGTATCCACCAGCTCGGCATAGACTGCCGGAAGCTCGCTGGCCATCTCGGCAATCTTCTTGGGGGTGCGGATGCCAGCGACGACGTCTTCGCCTTGGGCACGCACCAGGTACTCGCCGTAGAGGGTCTTCTCGCCGGTGCTGGGGTTGCGGGTGAAGCAAACACCGGTGGCTGACTGGTCGTCGAGGTTGCCGAAGACCATTGATTGCACAGTTACCGCAGTGCCCAGATTGTGGTCAATCTTGTTGAGGTTGCGGTAGTAGATGGCGCGTGGGTTGTTCCAAGAGCGGAACACCGCTTCAACGGCACCGTAGAGCTGTTTGCTGGTGTCTGAGGGGAAGGGCTTGCCAGTCTCCTTCAGCACCAGTTCTTTGTAGCGCCGCACCAGTTCTTTCAGGTTGATTGCGGTGAGCTCGTTGTCTTGGGTGACGCCGCTGCTGGCCTTGAGTTCTTGCAGCAGGTGTTCGAAGCTTTCTTTGGCGATATCGAGCACGACGTTGCCGTACATCTGGATGAAGCGGCGGTAGCTGTCGTAGGCGAAACGCGGATTGTCGGTGGCTTTGGCCAGGGCCTTGACTGTGGTGTCGTTGAGGCCGAGGTTGAGGATGGTGTCCATCATGCCGGGCATGGAGAATTTGGCGCCGGAGCGAACGGACAGAAGCAATGGCTTTTTGGCATCGCCAAGGCGACGGTCAAGGGCTGCTTCCACATCTGCCAGTTTGACCAAGACTTGCTCGAAGAGACCGTCAGGTAGCTTGGAACCACCGTTCTGGTTGTAGTACGCCAGACATGTTTCGGTGGTGATGGTGAGACCGGGAGGAACGCTGACACCGCTGGCGGTCATCTCGGCCAAGCCTGCACCTTTGCCGCCGAGAAGGGCGCGCATGGTTTCGCGTTGACCGGCAAAGCTTTGATAGGCTTCAGGGAAGAGAAAGACAGAGCCTTCGGGGTTGAATTTGGTGGCAGCTGAAGAAGTGGTGGCGGGGGCTGCTTTGTTGGGGGGCTGATGCATGGCATGCTCCGTGTATAGACGTCGATGAACCCTTCGCGTATTCCTTTACCTGCGTGACAAAGCCGTAAACATCCCGATCACAATCTGTGAAAAAAAATTCGGGGTGGAAGTTCAAGGGCTTTTGTTTGGGAGGTATTTTGCGAGTGTGCGAGCGAAGGAGGGAGGATGAAAGAAAGACGTAGTAACACTATGAAGCTAGAGTCTCTGGTTCTGCTTTCATGAAGCCGTATGAATTAGAGAGTGTCTAATCTTCTGTGTTACTGCTAACTAAGCTGTGACAACCGTTTAGAGATGTTACTAGTGAAGCGTTTGCGGTAGTTATTGCGCAGCGTATCTGCTAGCACCAACCAAATGGGTTGTTTCGTGCGTGCAGTGGGAAGAACCCCATGATCGCTTTGGTTTATTACGCCTTTCTTAGTAGCCCTACGTAGTTGTCAAGCCTGTTTTATCACGGGTTTTTCACATGATCGCCGCGATGCTTGTTGCTATGGCGAGCAATGCTCATACAGCAGGGGATGGCGAACGATGATCAACTTGTACACAACAAATCAGGGCCTGACTAATTTCAGTTCTACAAATCTGGTATCAGACACAGGGCATTCTGATGTGCTCTTGCCGGAGAACTTGCAAGCCACTTCTGTGGCTGCTATTGGACGGTTGCAAGACTTAGTTGAGCGCTTTGCGGCAGCTCATAACAAGAAGGGGGTTTTGTGTGAGCTTAAACCGGCCTATGAAAAACTGATTGCCGCTGTAGACGCAGAATATGAGCAAGTTTCTCTTATAGTGAAAGAACAGATGACGAGCCTGCAAAATCTCTTGTCTAAGCGATTAATTGAAGCCAGAAGAGCAGAGCGTGTTGTTGAGACAATATTAGAAGAATTGGAGACAGTGGCGGTTGGTAGTGGCGCTGAATCTGTGAACCTGCTAGCCCTGAGCAAACGTTACGTCGAGCCTACCGTGGGCGGCGATGAATTGTTGTTTTTAGAAAAACAAGTACTGGCCTACCCTCAACTTATTGCTGCCCTAAAGGAGCATAGGATGGCCCAGCAAGCGGCTGAACCAGTGCTCCTTCAAATTGATGATTTAGAGCAGTCGCTCAACCATTGTTCAACTCAGCGTGTTAAGGTGCGCTACGCTTGGGCTGATGCCTTGGCCGGAGCTGGCTCACCAGCCCGCTCTCAGAACATCATTTTAGAAGCGATGTCGATTCAAATGGGCTTGCCCATCGAAGAACTGAAGCGTTCGCGTAAGCGCAGAAATGACAGAGAACGAGAACGCGAGCGTAAGCTACAAGGTCTTATGGGCTAGATCTGGTTTTGGTGTCAATGCAGAATTTTAAGAGTCCGATTTTCTTAAGAAAATCGGACTCTTAATGTCGCTAGTGAGCTTTCCAGCCACTTGCCAATCTAGTCAGTGCTTTGGTTTAAGGTAAGTTAGTTTTTCGTTTTTAGCTGGTATAAAGTTGTCACTAACAACTCTGTGCTAGCAGCTAGCTCTGACATCCACGTCTTTGGAACCACGAAATGAAGCCAGATCGCACGCAATTTACTAAGACCGAATGGGACATTATTCAGAAACATCGAACACCGCGCCAGGTGCAAAAATACCTGCGCACTATCTCCTACAATTTCGAAGAAGAGGGCGAGACTGTTCTCTCCTTCCGCCAGGTGGTGCGGCGTAAGAAAGGGCATTGTCTAGAGACGGCCATGGTTGCGGCGGTTATGCTTGAACAACACGGCTATCCCCCGTTGTTAATGAGTTTTGAATCGGTGGATAATCTTGACCATGTTATTTGTGTGTACAAAGACAAAAGCGGCTGGGGTTCAGTTGGGCGCTCACGCGATGCTGGTTTACATGGACGTAAGCCGATTTTTCGCAGCGCGCGCGATCTCGCCCTAAGTTATGTCGAACCCTACATAGACTATACCGGCCGCATAACCGGATTTGCTGTGGCTGACTTAAGTGAGCTAGGCAACTATGATTGGCGGTTTGCCAAAACTAAGCTATCGAAGGTAGAAAACTTCCTCGTTTACCATCCACACAAATCGATAAAGTCGTCGGATCGGCGCTACGAGCAGCTACGCAAGCGCTATGCCGAATTTAGAGAACAATATCCTAAGCGACAGGCAACCTATTTCGATAATCGCGATACCTGGACTTAGCAAGGCCCTACTAATCTTCTTTTCTCCTGAAGTTCTAGCACCGCTTTTGGTGCTCTTTCTTTGTGCAGGCATAACTAAGGCTAGGTGTATACTATATAAAGCAGTAAAAGGCCGATTTTAAAATGACCGAAAGAAAGCCCTCCTGCAAGGGATCGAAAGATCTTGCAGGAGGGCTTGTGGCAGTTTGTCAGTGCATGTTGCAGCGCTGCAGTTAGTGTTCTAGCTTGAGACGTTTTACTGAGACGTTCTCAAAGCCCATATCTCGCAGCGCTTGAGCGCTCTTCTTATTACGAGCCCAGACGAAAGCGGCTTTGCTCAAATCAAGTTCTGGTACGAGCAATTGCACTGCGCTGCCGTCACGATTGGCGGTGCGCAACCATTTGCTGCGTGACCAAGACTTCTTGAAGAGATAGCGGTGCAGGCCTGGTCCGATAGCTCGTTGGCAGAGGACATCGGTGAGTACGATGTTCCACCAAGGATAATCGGTGAAGCACCCTTGCAGTGCCGATTGAGGGAAAGCCAAAAGAACAAAGTTAGGAAATTCTCCCGCTTTGCGCTTCTTCGGCACATATTTGCCATCGACCATGTTGCCGCCGATGTGCACGCGCCACTGATTTTGGTAACCAGTCACATAGGCCGCATCGCCGTCACCGACTGCAAGAAAGAGCGGATAAAATCCAATTTCTTTCTCTAGCCATTGGTAGGCGGGAATCCAGTCGCTATCAGAAAACTCTAACTGCGGCTGCAAGACAGAGCGGCTAACGGCAGCAAATTCGATGACGTGGTAGAAGTATTTGCTTTCGGCAGGAGAAGCTGTTTGGCCGGCCATGTTACCTCCGTGCTGTGAGTAAGTGAGAGAAATGAGAAGGCCAGAGCTTCTGCAGATGCTGTGATTGTCAGCTACGCAGGGCGCGTACCAGGGCAGCGGGGATATCGAAGCCGAAAATCCAGTAGATGACGCCGATCAGCACAAGCGGCACCTGCACAAGCAGGCAGAGGATGCCGAGGAAGATGTTGGCGCGGAAGGCCAGAATCAGTCCGTGAATCCAGGCGGCCAGAACGACCACCGTCAGCATGATATAGAGCAGCGCTGCGAATGCGCCGGCTGCAAATAGTGCTTCCATGTTAGGTACCTTTCAAGATTGGGTCTAAATTGAAGTTTGAATTCGATTTAGGGTTTGAGTTTTGCTTCGACTTCTGCGAGATGTCTCTCGATTAGCGAAACATAGTTGGGCTTGTAGTCCTGCCAGTGCGCACGGTTGGCCAAGCAGGCGCGCAGACAGGCCGCAGCAGAGTTGTAGTCGCGACGGCGTTCGTAGACCTGAGCCATACCGTAGTTGCCCTCAGCTTCGAGGAGATAAGCGCCATTGTCGCGGGCTATATCGCGGGCTTGCATGTAGTGCATGAGAGCTTCGTCGTTGAGTCCGCGAAGATATTCGGAGCCGGCTTGGGAGATCAAATCGTCGGCCCTGTTGGCGTTGCGATGCTGCTTTTGATTGGGGTTGAGTAGTACCGGTGCGACAAAAATGGCGAGCACAACGGCGAGGGCGAGAAGCCAAAACATATTGGATCCTTTGTTTTTCGGGGGAGGTAAGGAGTTATCAGAGCTGCGTTCCAGGTGTTCTCCAGGCTAACAACTCTGGCTACAGCAATATCAACTCCCCCAGTGTGGAATGTGATAGCTGTTGCTGGTTAGTGGCGTGGGCGTTTGGTTGGAAAACTGCTTTGATGAAAGGGTGCTGAAAGAATATTTGACCCTATTAAACTGAAGACTAGAATTCAAGATTTCCCGTTGAATAACTCGTTAAAGGTCTTGAACAGTGGTTAATGTTACGCTTGTTACAAAGCTTTTTGCTGGTATATGTTTTTGGTATGTCGGTGGAATCGCCCGCGGAGAGGCCTTCTCTGGCCACCGCAGGCTTGTCGAGTGGTCGCGCGAGCTAGCCTGAGCGTCGGCCTGGGATGCAACACTGGCATGCTTTGGTTGGAATTTTATGCCTAGCAAGGTGACTGAAGGAAAATGGGTCTAATCTGCTTCTTGCGTGACGACATTAGGCAATCTACCCTTTAGTCCGGAATCCCATACAAAGGGCCTGCCTGTCGCAACACACGAACTAGAAAGTCGAATGCTCCAGTTTCTAGTTCTACAAAAAAAATGAATTAAAGCAGTGATGTTATCACTGGCCAAAGCATGATTACAGCTTCAAGGGTTATATAGCACTGTTGTTGTAACCTCGTGCTGCATCTATCCGCCTAGCTGGGCTTGATACCATTAGTGGTGTCTTGATCGCTCTCGGATTGATGACTTCCTTTAGTACTTCTTTGTCTGGTACTGTTGGTGGTGGCATTTGCTTTGCCGCGTTTTTCTATAAACGCGGCTATCCCTATTTGTTCTTTTTCGTATGAAGAAACGGCCGAGTGCGCGTCTCGCTACCCGAGGTGGCCCATTCATGCGACTTTTGGCCGTTTTGCTGAGGCGCGAGTGCCTTTTGTGTTAGGTCTTTGCAAGTTGTTTTGGTGTCGTATGTGATAGCTAATGTGGTGGCGTATGCGGTAGCGCTAATTCTTTCGCTACGCTTTCGATGTGGCGCAGTTATGCATATGTTTGAGGCTGTAAAGTGTTGCTGCTCGAGCTTTTGACGGTTTGATGAAAGTGTGAGCGCAGGGTGCGCCAGCTGAATTTTAAGGCGATTAATGCACTTGGAAATTGGGGCGCACAGTACGCCACCGCATTTGGGGGCGAGATCGTTTTCTTCCTGTCGTGCGTGTTGCTGTATCTGTCACTGGTTGGGGCTTTTGCTTGTGACTTTAATTGAAGCGATAATTGGGGTATCTGCTTCTTTTTTGTCCATTTGACTGTGCTCGGTCGATCGGCGTAGAACTGAAAACATATTCTTTTCTTTCTCGCATCGCCCCGGAGGCAAAACTTCTTTTAGTACCAAATACGGTTTGCATTTCTAGTTCTGATTTCCTAGCGTTCCGCTTGGAGACTGTTGCCGTACCTCAATCTTTCGTTAGTCTTTCAATTCGAACTTAACTGCTTGCCTGTGTGACTAGCGGAAGTCTTTCATCAACCTTACGTTTGCAAAAACGTTTTTCAGGAGCCAATTGTATGTCTTCTTATGGCATTGCAATTCTTGTGGTTATCGAACTATATAAAAAGTGGCGCGATCCGTGGTATGAGCCGACTAGCTCGGTTGTTTTCACGGTGTTCAAATCGGCGTTTTCTTACAAAGATCCAAAATCGATGGGTGACGAAGAGAGGCGTGAGTTTTTCTTCCGTTCATTTATAAAGAAAGATCGCGAC
Source organism: bacterium Ga0077546 (assembly GCA_943369735.1). Lineage (GTDB taxonomy): Bacteria > Cyanobacteriota > Vampirovibrionia > Obscuribacterales > Obscuribacteraceae. The sequence goes on along the minus strand of CALROJ020000064.1, from coordinate 13,607 downwards.
CTCTATGGTGCAGATTCTTTTTATCGTGTGCACAACGTCGTCGGCTTGGCTGAACTCCTGACCAAGCAAATGCGCTACCCCGAGGCCGAGCAGTGGTATCGCTACGCACTGCGGTTGGTCAAGCACAACTACTCTGAGCAAGATCGGCGCTACGCAGAAGTGCTTGCTGGACTTGTCGACCTTCATTATAAGAACGGCAAGTCGACCGAAGCCTTGGATGGCTTAAGTAAGGTGATTGAGATTCTTGAGAATTCGGCCGACACGCGCGAGCTCAGACTTGTTTATCTTGCTCGCCAGGCTGCCATCCTTGAGTCTGTCCATCGCTACGACGAGAGTCTTGCAAGTTTGGAGAAACGCTTGACACTTCTGCTCGATACTTGCCCGGCTGCTAGTTCGAATGTAAGCGCAAGTTCTAGTTCTAGTTCAAGTTCTAGTTCAAGTTCTAGTGCCAGTGCCAGTGATGAGCTTTATACCGAACTCAGTAAGCTTGTTGCTGTCGCCAGGCTTGCAAAAAATCAAGTTGCTGTTGAGCGTCATCAGAGGCACGCGGAGCTTGTTCTGGCAGTAGTGATCGGCAAGGAAGGTTTGGGTGCGGATAGCCCTTACTTGTCGCGAGACCTTCGTGCTTTGGCCGACTTTTACGGCAAGTTCGGCCGACCCGAATTTGCCTATGAGTTGCGCAAGCGCGCCCGGGCTCTTGAACTTCTTGGTCGCTTCGGCGGTCCTGACTATCCCGGAATCGAGCACGATTTGGCATATGTCGCCGATTGGCTCAAAGAACGAGCTACTGGAGCTGACGCTACTGTAGCTTTTCATCTGGAGCAGCGCATCAAGCGTATTCACGCTAAGCGTCATCTTCGCTAACCTCATTTTTCGAGGACTAAATAATGAACGAATTTGCAACTCATAAATTTCCAGCTGCCATCAATCGACTGGTCACTCAATTGTTTGATTTGAGACTTTCTCACCCAGCAGCTTTTGAAAGTCTCAGTAAGCACCTCAGACGTCTCGACCTTGCCACCCTGGTGACTCCCGTGCTCTGGAGCAAGTTTCCTTATGTGCGCACGGCCATGTCTCTGGACCGCGAAGCCCTTCTTGCTGACGCTGCTCTGCGCCAGCAGGTGGTGACGGTGGTGGCTGACAATCTTTATTGTCTGATGCGTCGCGACCTCAAGGACAGCCACGAAGTTGTCTTGAACACGCTTACTACTGATCATCTCTTCTGGTGCATCAGCACGCTCTGGGTCAACGAACTGACTGCTCCGGCAGTCGTTGATTTCGTCTTGCACGAGGCGATTAAAGAAGGTAACCGTGACTCCTGGTTGAAGATCGAGAAAGCCATCGACTCAATCGGCCGTCACTAAAGGGGCAATGGATGAGAGCAAGCCGAATTCTCGAACAAATCGTCTTTGGCGGCAGGTTTTTGCTGCTGCCGATGTACCTGGGGCTGAGCATAGCTCTGCTTGTATATGCGGTGCGTTTCATCGTGCAGACAGCAGAGCTGGCTTGGCACTCTGTTTCTTACAGCAACACCGAAGTACTGATCTCCGTTCTGCATCTCCTCGACATAGTAATGGTCAGTCATTTGATCGTCATGATCATGATTGGTGGTTATGTCTTGTTCATCGGTGATTTCAGCAAGCCTGCCAGCGATGTTGATCACCCCGAGCCTAGTCGCTTGCCACAGCTGGCATGGCTTGGGCACATCGACCCCGGTGCGCTGAAAGTGAAAATGAGTATGTCGATGCTAGGTGTCTCTAGCATTCACTTGCTTGAGGCTTTTGTTCGGGCCGACAATGCCAGTTTTGACCACCTCACTAAGTTGATTGCAGTTCACTTGGTGATTGTGGTTTCGACAGTAGCCGTTGCCTGGGTCAACCGTTATGCCTTTCAGCAGGGCAGCAAAGACCACTGAACCGCCTCGGTGAACTGAAAAATCGACTGAGTCGACTTTGCCAAAAACAAGGATCTCGCAGAACCCTGCGGGATCTCCTAACCACTAACTGCTTTACTGCAGCCATCTCCTCTAGCCGTTAATAGGAGCGGTTAGAGCTAATGAAACAGCGAACTCCATGAGGATTCCCATGACCGCGACCATCACCAACAACAACAATGCCAACAACAACAATTCTGCCGACATCAGCGCTATCGCTGCCATCGAGAAGACCCTTGCGCCGGTCTTCCAACGCCTCTACAGCGGCCTGCTCAACAAAGCTCGTGCGGATGACAGCTATCTGGCCAAACTGCGTGAGTACCTGAAGAAGTTCAATCTTCTCACTGTGCGTGAGAAGTCGATTTTCAAGCCCAAAGAGATCACTTTTGATGCTGCCCAGCTGGGTGATGTTCGCTACCGCCGGCGGCTCATTCGTGAGCTCAAGGCTCCGCGTCCGGCTGCCTACGTTTACCACACTCTTCCGGTCGACGCCGAGCGCCTTGCGATGCAGCCTTACTTTGAAGCCCTGACCGACTTCATCGTGCGGGCGACCTGTGAGCGCTTGGTCGAAGCTCGCCAGGATCAGGTGGCAATCATTGCCAGCTTGACTGACGAGGCTCTCTTCGACTTCCTCAAGCAGCGCAGTCTGTTCGAGATGACGCCGGAGAACCTCAGCGCACACGCTATGCACCATTTGTGCCACCGTCTCATTGAAGACAATCCGCGTTTCCAGGCTGCTTGTGCCATGATTCGCGAGGCCGGTGCCGCCGCTCGTGAGCAGCTGCGTTCCGAAATGGCGGTGTTCAACGAAGCTTCGCAGGCTGAGTTCAACGCTCGCATGGATGAAATCAGTGCTCAGGCAGCCGTCCGCTGCGACGCCTTTATCGCTGAATTGCATCGCCAGGCAGAAGAGCGCGCAGCGATCAAGCGTGCTGAGGATGCCATTAAAGCCGAAGAGGATGCTCGCAATTTCGGCAAGACCGAGCAGCAGCTCTTCTTCGAGTCGGTTAAGCGTCGCGAGCGGGAATATCGGCAGAACAACAAGATGCATCCGCTGCTCAAGGCTGTCTTCTGGGGTGGAGCAATCGCTCTCACTGTTGGCTTTGCTATCTTTGGCGAAGTTGATGGAGTGCGGCTGCCTCAGCTTCTTGGTCTGATCGACTAAGCCGGAGCTGCTAGTGAGTGACTGAGAAGGTAAGATCCTGACTGAGTCTGACTAAGTTTTACTAGTTACTTGACCCAGGAGAGTTAGCCCTTAGGCTGATTCTCCTGGTTTCTTTCTTTTTGTTTTTTTTATTATGACATATAGTGTTTGAGTAAAAACGGCTAGTGTGAGGTATGTTGTCTGCATTCGGAGATTTGAATTAGATGACTAGTTTGCTTCACCAGCTTCTGTCGAAACCTATTTTAAGGGTGGCCTTTTTGCCGTCAGCTCTGACAATTATTTGTCAGCTGGCCATGTCGAATGTTGTTTTGGCCAGTGATGCAAATTTGGCGAAAGCCCCGGTGAAGAACATTGCAGCTGTGAGACTTTTGCAAGAGTCAGCTGTGGATGGCAAGTTTGAGGTGGTCGCCTCGGCCGTGGGTGTGCGATTAAAGAGCTTCAAGGGTGGTTATGAACTATTTAGCGCTGCACCAGATTGGCAAGTCTATGCTGTGCGTGCTGACGCCAAAGAAGTTGCTCACTTAAGCCTAGCTGAATGGAAGAAGTTTTTTATGCCTTCTTTTCGTATGGCTGGTGTTACTGCCAATTTTAAGGCTCCGGAAAAGACTATTGTTACAGTCGATGCTCAGGGTAAGAAGTATGAGTATTTGTATCCAGGCTCTGGAGTCACTTCAAGCGGTTGGAGTGGCTGGACTGAGAAGAATGATGTGTTGCGGTACATTATTACTTCAAGAGACTACTTTGAGACCGCCCCTGTCGGAGCCATAGTTTCACGCTATATGAATTTGCCTGTACTTAAGGGCATGCCTATTTCTTTAATCAGTGTTCTCAGGGTAGGAAAGCGTGAAGAGAAATCTTGGACCATCAGAACTATTTCTAATCGGTCAGAAATAATTGCAGATAGTAGTTACTTTCGGCCTCCCGCCAAGCTCAAAGATGCAGGGCCAATTAACAGTCAGTATATTAGCCGCGGCATTAGCGGATTGGCCGATGATATGTCTGAAATGCTTGATGTGCGCGGAAAGTAGAAAAGTAGAAAAATCGAAATATAGAAAAATAGAAATATAGACAAGTATGAAAGCCTGACAGGTGGAAAGTCTAAAAGTGGTTACATTTTGGGGATGAAAAATAGGCCAAGGCGGGTATATATGCAAATGGAGACAGCAGGAAACCGGGGGTGGCAATGGAAAAGGCTGATAGAAGAGATCGGGTTGCTCTAGACAAAGCCTATGAGTTTTATAGACAAACTCTGACCGAAGGTACAAATGACCTTCACCAAGTTGCAAATTCTTTGAAAACGGTATGTCATGCTCTAGATGCGGCTGAATCAGGTGAGCTAGATTTGACCCTTCGACTCTGGAAGAAAATTCGGCAGGCTTTGTTCGACAGATTGCTTACTTCCTTTGCTGCTCACGTTGTCGCTACCGGTTCTGATGGACAAGTGCTCGGTCATCGCGAGCCTTTGCCTGACGATTGCACTTTAGAGTTGCATCCAGAAGGTTTGCGGCGTGATGATGATGTTTTCTCAATTGCCATTGATGAATTGCATCCCCTCACTAGGTCAAGACTCGACAAAGTATGGTTAGAGCGTGGACCTGGAACTCGTAGAGAGGACTTTTCTAGTGCTTCTGAGTGTGATGGTGGAGTCTGCACCATGAAGCCCTACACTTTTATTGTGGGCGAAGAAGTACTGAGCAGCGAAGCGAACACAGGCAGGCAGAAGGCTTATGGCAATTATTGGCGCCTTTACTGGCAGTCATATTGTTCTCCCAGTTCTAGAGAGAAGCAGTATCTCACCAGGCAAATGGCATCACTAGAGGCTGTTTGGGGTAATCTGCACTACTAAATTTCGTCCTCGGTTTTTCCAATCTGTTTCTTTCGCTCTTCCCAGTGATGGCTAGTTAAGCTCTGTGCAATTGCACAGAGCTTTTTACTGGTGTGCCTTTTACACTCCCTATATGAAATTTGCCAACGCATAGGGAGAAGTCAAAATGATTGCCGACGCTGTCTGGTCCAATTATTTTCAAGTGGGAAAAGCCGCTTTGAACACAGGAGACTCAGCAATTGCCGAAACAATGTTTCGCGAGGCCCTGACGTGTGCTTCGACTCAAGCCCTTGAGCCAGTTCACGAGGCGGATAGTGCTCTTGGTTTGGCTCTATCTCTGCTACGGCAGCGCTCTCAACGAGCAGAGGCTCAGCAGCTTTTGCGCAAGGCCATCAGGATATACACCACCGTCAATGACCTCGATTGCGAGGTCTATGTTAGTTGCGTCACTAGTTTGGCCGATAGCTATTGCTGCGAAAGTTTTCCTGAACGTGCCTTGCCTCTTTTAAAACAAGCCGTTAAAGTGGTTTCGAGAAGAGCAGGGTTGGCTGCACCGCATTTAGTGCCGCTATTCAAGCGCATGGCTTTGATTTACAGCGAGAAGAACTATTGCAGAAAGGCCGATGCCTACTTCCTTCGTGCAGTTCAAATTTCATAGAGGCTCTCTTGGTTTAACAACCGCTTGCCCGGAACCGGCATGAGGGAAGGGCTTGCGAGGCACGCCAGCTGGATATGGGTTGTTCGGATCACATCCCTCGGCCCGCCCATCGCTTCCACCAGGTCCAAAGTAGTAAGACGGTTTTCTCAAGGCTTCTGGTTTCGGTAATCTCTGAGTTTCAGCTATTAGAGCTTCGAAATTCCACCACCTACGCAGCATTGCCATGGCGTGATTGCCGTCACCTGAAAAATACGCAGCTTTAGCGTCGGCAAAGAGTCGCTCTCTTGCTTCGTTGCATTGCTCTTTACCTTTATTCTGCATAGCAGCTCCACCACACTTCTTCTTGCAAGATCATCGCACAGGCCATAAAGACAAGTATGAAGCTGTACTAAAAAGTGTAGTAGAAAAAATGAAAAATTTAAGTTATTGATTGCCCGCTGTTGATTATTGTCTACGAAGGCAATGGCTTTGCGGCCTTTGTAGTGACATGTAGTGACATGTAGTGAAATGTAGTGAAAAATAGAGAGGGAAGCAGCCCATGCCACTTCCCTCTCTAGATATTTCTTGTGCGACGCGGCTCGTGAGCCGGTTGTTACTCCGACCCCTTCGCTCCGGGCTTGGTCATAGCAAAAGGATCAAGCAACTTGCTCAATTCTTCCAGCGAAAGACTGGTCTTGCGCTGGGCCACGAGCAGAATGGTTTCACCTGTCTTCGCGGCTTCTTTGGCAATCTCAGCGGCAAGATCATAGCCGACAACTGGTGCCAGAGCCGTGCAGAGAGCAAGGCCGCGTTCCACCAGAGCCGGTCCGTTGGTCGTGGCCTTGAGGCCTTTCAAACAATTGCTGCTGAAATTGCTACTGGCGGCTGCAAGCAGAGTAATCGATTCAAGCAAGCAATGGGCTGCCACCGGCAGAGCAACATTGAGCTCGAAAGAGCTGGCCTGACTGGCGAGTGTTACCGTGGCGTCGTTGCCAATTACTTTGAAGCAGACCTGCATGGTCGACTCGCAAATAACTGGGTTGACTTTGCCGGGCATGATTGAGCTACCGGGCTGCACTGCTGGCAAAACCAGTTCGGCTAGGCCAGCTCGTGGACCACTGCCCATCCAGCGAACGTCATTGGCAATCTTGTAGATGCTAGTGGCAATCGTTTTGAGAACACCACTGCAATCGACAATTTCATCAATGCTAGACTGCGCCTGAAAGTGATTGCTGGTCTCTTTTACCTTGACGGCAGCCAAGAGAGAAAGCTCAGTTAAAGTAGCTTTGGCAAACCCTGCTTTGGTGTTGATGCCGGTACCAACAGCGGTGCCACCAAGAGCGACTTGCGACAATCTACCCTGGGCGTAGCGTAGTCGCTTTATGGCATTGTCGACTTGGCCTTTGTAGCCGAGAAATTCTTGCCCGAGAGTGATGGGAGTAGCATCTTGCAAGTGAGTGCGACCAGTCTTGATCACTTTGTCGAACTGCTTTGCCTTGCGGCCAAGACAGCGTGACAGTTCTTTCAGGGCCGGAAGCAGCCGCTCTTTGATGTCGAGGAGGGCGGCCAGATGTATGGCTGTGGGAATGACGTCGTTGGACGATTGACCCATGTTGACGTGGTCGTTGGGATGAATCTTGGTGTTGCTGCCCTCAAGATGTTGACCGGCACGTCGGGCAATCACCTCATTGGCGTTCATATTGGTCGAGGTACCCGAACCAGTTTGAAAGATATCGACGACAAAGTGATCGTCCAAGACACCGTCAGCCACTTCTTGAGCAGCAGTGACAATGGCAGAGGCAATAGCTTTGGGTAAATCTCCATTTTCAGCATTGGTCTTAGCTGCAGCCAGCTTGATTAGAGCCAAGGCTTTGATCATAGAGCGGCTAAAGCGTAGGTTGCTGATAGGAAAGTTGAGAACGGCTCGCTGAGTGCTGGCACCCCAATAGGCATTGGTAGGCACCGACATTTCTCCCATCGAGTCTCGTTCAACGCGCAGCGTTTGCTGCGGAGAGCTCGTGTTATTAGACATATATGACCCTTAGATAGGTTTTGCGTGTTGGGCTCGAGAAAATGTAAGTAGAAGAAAAAGGACCTTTAGACCCTAGTGTCATCGACCTAGTTGGTTCAAGCACAGCGGCCTGTTTGGAGGTTATTAAAAGTAAAGCTAGTGACTTACTAATATTGCGAGAAAGATTACTTGTAATAATCGCTTGTAATAAATATGCTCGCTAAGTGCGCTAACTTCTGGCAAAATCACAGATATGAGCGTACCTGATGATTTCAAGAGCAAAATAAAGAACCTGTTGTCAGGTGCCTTTAGCAATTTTCTTCACGCTCGCAGTTATTCTGCCATCGCTGGAGAAAAGCTTGCAGCCAAGTCGGTAGAAGAGAAATTCCCTCTCTACTTTCGTTTAAAGACAATGGTTGCCGTGCGAGTCTTAGCGGAATGCACAGTGCTGATTCTCTTATTGTTGCTGCCTCTGGTGCTTCTCGCTTTTGGTAAATTTGCTGCCATTTCAGTTACTGGCAAGATAGTTCTTTCAACATTGGCTCTCCTGGCGGCTTGCGTTCTGCCTGTATATGGTCTGATTACTTACAAGGTGAAAGTCGAAAAAGAGTCGGTTACAACTTACTCGGCCTTCAAGCGGCGTGTCTGTCGCTTCGCCCTGCTAAAGAGCCTAACCCGGCGCTCTAACTGGAATGTGGTGCGCTATACCGCTGAATATGAGGGAGGCGAAATTTCCTTTCCAATTTGGCTTGAGCGTTGCGAAAAATTAGTGGCAATTATTCGTGAGCATTTGCCAAAAGGTTCTAGCAGCCTTAATCCGTTTCGCAGTTTCAAGCAAGATCCAGTTTCGCTAATATTCCAAATTGGTCAAGCAGTTTTGAGTCTAATTTTTATTGGCGTTGTCTGGTGCTTTACCATGGCTCTGCAGCAGTCTGGCCAGCACTCAGCGGCCGACATTGGTCTTTTGATGGTGTTTGCCTTTGTAATTTCTGCTGTACTGCTTTGGCGTTCGTATGTCATTGCCTTGATGCCCTGTAGTTTAGAAATCAAGCCAGAACACTTTGTTTTGCGTACTTGGTTCTTTGAGAAGAAAATTTTGTGGGTCGATCTTAAGGCGGTGAGCGAGCCTTACCCGCTTCTCCCCGAAGGCATGTTGATTAAAACCACTGCGGGTAGCTATCTTGTAGGCAATGGTATGGATTCAGCCGACGAGTTGGAAACTAGTTTGAAGTCGCGTATTTGCAGTGAGTCTTAAGCGAAAGCTGGCCTTTAGAAACTGCCATTCTCACTGAAGTATCGAGCAATCATTTGGCGGTGTAGTTCAAAGCAAATATTTTTTGGCAGTTGATCTAGCTGGAAAGCCCCGACATCACTGGCGTCATCTCCAGCAATTAAGTCGCCTTTGATGGCTTTTGCCAGGTAGAAGAGTATAACAACATTGATACCACGGCCGGGGGCAGAGGCGCCCACTAGTTTCTGCACTTCGACGTGCAGCCCAGTTTCTTCAAGTACTTCGCGAGCGGCTGACTCGGCTGGATGCTCTGTTGCTTCAATGAAGCCACCCGGTAGGCACCAGTCATCAACGAATGGTTCAAATTTGCGCTTAACCAACACCAAGCCAGCATCAGTGGTTACTAACGTGGCGGTTACCGGTTTGGGATTGTCCCAGTGGACAAAGTCGCAAGAGGGCTCAAGGCAAGCCAGTCGATCTTTGCCGCCAATGTCAATAAGTTTAAGAGATTTTGCGCACTGCGGGCAGCTTTTCAAGAGGAAACCGTTTGGATTGAGTGAAAGGCAGTAGTAGCCTAGATCTTGATACTTTCTGATTTTATCAGTTTATGACCTATTTTGCTTCATTTGCGGCCAATCGCAGTAGTGCCAAAAGATATTTATTGCATAAAAGTCTGATAAAAAGTGAATATTCTATGCGATACGTATTGGCTCTTGGTAAGATGCCAGAAGTTATCGATCAGGGCCATGGCGTTCATGGCAATGAAGTTAACCAAATCCTCGTTCTCGAGGCTAGTAGGAAGGAATCTAAGATGAACTCGGAATCCCTTGGACAGTATTATTTCGGACAACCTAAGACCGAAAGATCAAACGATATCGTTGCCGCAAACAATCATCAAGTCCAATCGAACTCCCGTTGCCACAAGGGCGTATGTGAGGTGGCATGGAAGCCATCGCAAGCTAGCATCACATCGCAAGCCAGCATCACATCACAGGCTGAGCAGTCAAAGATAAACGCTGGATCACATTCAGACTAGTACTATTCTCAAGTTTTAGTGCAATCTCTCAGCCTATTGCTGAGCTGATTCTCACAATTTAAATGGCCGTGCTGGCCATTTCCTTCTGCTGCTTAACCTAGCCGCGCTAGGTTGGACTGGCGCCGTGCCTGCGAACCACCAGTGTCGACAACGGCGCTTGGTCGATATGCGCACGCAGATCGTGTGCATATATTACTTAATGCTAGCGAGAGCTCATGATCTTAGATATGGCTCACTTCTAGCTATTTACTAGCTTTCCGCCCGTAGTTTTATCTAGTCTCTTGGGAACTACCCATCAACCATTTTCCCGAGAAACTTTAAACCGCCACCAACGATTCAACGCCACATACTCGCTATACAGCCTCCGTAACTACTGCACCAAGCATGTGGGTAGTCACAGCTTTGTTGCGGACGGCGAGTGCGTTGAGTTTACGTGCCTGGTTCGAAGCTTCTCTCTACCGCTGCGCGGACAGAACAACTCTGTTCTCGTGGAACCTTTGGAGAAACTATGAATACCACAAGTGAAAGTGGCCTCATGAAGGCCCTCAAGTTCGTTCTCTATCCCTTCGTCGCCCTCTTCATGCTGGTCTGGGAACCTTCCAAGTTCCTGTCCAAGAAGGCATACGGCGGCAAGTGGCAGAGCATCATCGTCAGTTGTCTCGTCGGCTTCGGCCTCTCCTGCCTCGCGGCACTTTCGGCGGCAAGCTTCGGCCTCGCCAACGGCGTCTCGTTTATCTGGTGGGGCCTTGGCTCCATCCTCGGTTTCTGGCTCACTGGCGGAATTGTCTGGCCGTTGGCCTACCTGGGTGTCTTCAAGCCTCTGTGGAATCTGGGCGAGAAGTTCCTCGACCTCACCCGCAAGATTGCCAAGAACGCGGCTGCGCCGATGTTCAAGGGTCTTGTTTCGGTGGCTTGCAAGTTTCCTGGTGCGACTGCACTGTGGAACACCGTTCTCGACACTCCGCCTGCTGAAGGCGCGCCCCGCCGTAAGCGTTGGGCCTTCAATGGCCTTTCCTTCGTCGTTGGCGTTGCCACTCTCGCTCTGGGCGCCTTCGTCGCCTACACGAGCTACAACTTCTTGATCGCCCTGGTGCCGACGGTGCTGTTTGACTACCACGTCAACCAGGCCCTCGCTGGTTTGCTGGCGCTGACGGCTACTACTCTGGTTGTCGTGCCGCTCTACCAGTTGCAGGATGAAGGCAAGGAAGGTCATCTGGTTACGGTTCTCAGTGGCGCTGCCACCTGGGCCATCGTTACCAAGACTGCACTGCTTGCCGGTTTCGTTGGCGTCGGCCTCTACGCTGCGGCTGCTGCCGTTGCTGTGGTCGGCTTCATCTACGTCGTCCCTGGCGTCATTGCCCTGCTCTCTGGCGGTCTGGCCGAAGCTGTTCTGCGCGGCTGGAAGAACCTGCTCGAAGCCGTCTACGACGACGAAGAGAACAAAGATTTCCGCAAGTTCTATCACAACCTGATGAACATCGTCGTGGCGCTGATCTTCGGCGGCGTGGCTTACTACGTCGCTGGCCTGGTCCATCTGCCGCCGGTGCTTGTTTGGGTCGCTGTGGTCGCCACTGTGCTCTACAGCTACGTCGAAGCGCTGCGTGAAGTGGTCAACAAGTCGGCGGGCAACCCGCTGATCGGTGTCACGCTTTCGGTCACCGCTGGTGTGGCTTCGTGGTTCGTGCTGCCTGGTCTGGTTGGTATCGTCGGTGGTTGGTTGGCTGCGGCTTGCGTTGGTATCACCTTCGCTGTCGGCTTCATCGCCTACCCCTTCTTCTACCTGATCGTGCGTGCCCTGACCTCCTGGGCTTCGGTTCCGGTGGGCGCTCTGCTCGACTCGCTGCACAACTCGGCTGTGGAGGCATTCCTCAAACTGCGCAAGGCCATTCGCGACATCCAGCGCAAGGCTTTCGATGACACCACGCCCTACTCGGGCATGTTCGGTCATCTGCTCAACCTCGCCGTAATTGGCGTTGCCATTTGGCAGGCTCTGCCTCTGGCGATGGGCTACCTCAGCTTCGGCTTCTGGCTCAACACCGCCTTGGCTGTATTCGTTGGCGTCAACCTGTTCATGTTGCTGGGCAAGCTCTTCTACAAGTGGGGTGCTGAAGCTCTGGCAGCAGGTGGTGGTTTCGTCGCTCTGCTCTCGAGCGCGCATTGGGCCTACGGCGTCTCTGGTGGCAATGTGGTCGCTACCATCGTCGTGGCTTGCACGGCTGCTAGCATCGTTGCTGGTTTCGTCGCGCCGGCGGTCTATCTGGCCATCCGCCCGATCGCTAACCTGGTGCTCACCGGCTGGTTGGCTCCGTTGCTGAGCAACACCTTCGACTTCATGTGGAAGGTGTACGAAGGCTTCTGGCGTCAGTTCTCTGTCGTCTATCGCCTGGTTCTGGCCATCGCCAAGCCGATCTTCAGCTTCCTCGCCAAGCTCGTGGCTCCGATCATCGCGCTGCTCGGCCCCATCTCTCGGGCTGTGGCTTCCGTTTGGCAGAGCATCTCGGCCATGTTCGGCAAGAAGTAGTCGGCGGCAAGAAGTAGCCGGCGGCAAGAAGTAAGGTCTTAAGCGGCCACTTCGGTCTAGTTCTCCACCAGGTCAAATCCGGCCTGGTGTTCGCTGGGGCACGTCTTATCGAGATGAAAATCTTGGTAGGGCGTGCCCCTTTTGGGGATAACAATCATGAACAACAAATATTTTCTCGAACTGATTCGTGCAGTCTTTAGCATCGCTTCGTTGATGTATTTGGCGCCAGCGCTTCTGCCTGGTGTCGACTACAACGGAGGCGTGATTCTGGCTGTGGTTCTTGGCTCTGTCTTTCACGGCTATCAGAGCCTGTGGACGAAGCTCGTTAACCCGCTGTTTGGGGTAGCGAAGGGAACTTGTCCGATGCCCGGCGTCATGAAGTGGCTGGTGCTCAGTACTATCACTGGTATCGTGCTCTTCATCGCCGCTTTGGGTCTGGTAATACCTACCGTCTACGCCGTGCACGGAGTGCTCTCCGCTATTTTCGCTGGACTGATTGTGACTGTGGGCATGATGCTCGCCAACATTCCCACCCGTCTTCTGGACCGGTCTTCCGAGTAGCAGCCATGAGAATTCTACGCATGTTGCCCAAGTTGCTGTTTGCGCTTGCGGCATTGAGCATTCCCCTCGTCACTCTGACTGCCTGCACTGTGGTTACCGCTGGTCGCAACGATGAAAGTGTCAAGCCGCCGTCGTTTCTGTCTGTGCAAGAAATCGGCTACGAATCGATGTTGACTGTGGTGGCCAAGTCGGCACTGCCAGTCTTTATCGAAGAGTACGACCCCAAGCACTGCGACAGTGCCTGCACTGCTCAGCATCAGCTGGTCAACAATTTGGCCGAAGCCTACAAAGGCAAGGTGAACTTCTTTCGCGTAACAACCAGTGAAGAGGAGTTCCAGAGCGGACTTTCTTATCCTGTTTATTACATGGTGATGCCGCCTCTGCAGGTCTACGACACTGCATCTGGTGCCAAGAGCGAAGCTGAGTTGAAGACTTTCATCGATGAGGCCTATGCAGAAATGTATCCGCCGCCTGAGGAGAAAGACCCGACGACTGCGGCCAAGCCTGGCTCATCGGTCAAACCTGGTTCTTCGCTCAAGCCGTAACCGTCAGAAAAACCAGTGGTGCCAATAAAGTGCCGCTAGTTTTGAGCAAGGTGGGGTGGTTCTTCGGAACTCTCTCACTTTGCTTTTTGATTTTTGCTACTACTAAGCGTAGTTGCAGGTGTAACTGTAAGTGTAATTGTAA
>CALROJ020000063.1:0-39257 GCA_943369735.1 bacterium Ga0077546 | reverse complement strand
GTCTTGGGCGATGAGAGACTCGAACTCCCAACCCCCTCGGTGTAAACGAGGTGCTCCACCATTGAGCTAATCGCCCGACAAGATAATCAGTCTAACATGCCAGGCAATCGACTAAGAAGAGCAAAGCCGTAATCAGCTTAGCTTTGCTTCAAATTTGCAACACCATCAATGTCAAGCACGCACCGGTGCCTAAAAATGGTCTCTAGTCGACAGCCATTTCGCCTGCTATCCAGGCACGGCAGGTGAAGAACAAACAGCAGTCAAGAAATCAGGACAGGAGGGTATATAAATAGTAGCGACCAATGATGGCCAGCAAACGGCCTTCTTACAAAGAACAAAAGTACCAAAAGGCTCATTCCGTGGGACAGGCAGACACGAGCGACGGCAAACACAAAACAGCAGAAGCGCCCAAAGACGGCGCCGGTACTGACGCGACCGAGAAGCCCCAGCCACTTGCCAACCAAGCTCAAGACCTGAGGCGCAATGCCGCAGAATGGAATGGCGCATTAGCCCAGGGCAATGACTCTGGCGCGGTTAAGGCCATGGGCTTTCCTGATGCGAAACTAGAAGAAAGACCAGAAAAGGCCACAGGTGCCAAAAACTTTGAGCAAGATGGCCCGGTATTCATAAAAATTGCCGGAATCAAGACCGAAGAAGCCGCAGTCGGCGAATTTATCAAATTCAACGTCAAGCCAGGCGAGGTCAAGACAACCGCTGAGCAATCGGTGATGAGCATTGCTGCCCAGCATTTGGGTTCAGCTGCCACCCCTGAACAAATAAAACAACACGCAAAAGAAATCTACGAACTCAATTTCATAAAGTTAGCGAAAAGCGACTCACCGCAAACAGCAACTTTCAAAGCTGGTGAAACAGTGCGCATGCAGGGTCACACCGCCGATGGTGCTGTTGTGCTCACAGATACAGGGAAGTCACTTTACACAATAACAGAAGACGGCAAAGTAAAAGTAACACGACCTGATGGCAGTGGCTTCGAACGCAGCTTCACTGGTAAGAGCGACGACAGCTACAAAGAAGAACACTTTGGCCCTAAGGCAACAGATAAATTCACGGTTGTACGCAGTGCCGATGGCCGCTTAATTAGCAGTGACAGACCCGAGCCACCGACGCCTAAAAGTTTGGCAGAAGAAAAAGCAGGCTTAGAGCGCTTAATCAAAGAAAAAGTGGTATTGCCGGCAGAAAGCGAAAAACTTAAGCGAGACATGCAGACTTTTGAAGCACGAGCAAAACAAGACGGCATCAGTAGCGAAGAAGTCGCCCGCACTTACCGCGACTTGGCTCAAATTTTAGAACTAAAAGGCAATGTGCCACTATCACAAAGAGAAAGAGTAAGGCTCGTCAATGGCGCCATGGCCAATGCCGCTGAGCCTACGTCTAACGACCAAGGCAAATACAGCACCTGCCAAATTACAACCATTGAAAATAGACTCTACGCCAAAGAACCATCTACGGTGACAGATATACTTTCGCAAGTTGCTCGCGAAGGTAGATTTACAACTAAAGACGGCACTAGTGTGACCATGGAAGAGACCAATCTCAGAGCCCATGGAGACGCCGCGCTCAATGCCAAGAACGGCTCATGGATACGTTCTTACACCAGCCAAGTATTTCAAACCGCTGCCATTTCCGGTTATTATAGCCAAGAAAATTTGCGCAAAATGCCACCAGGCGATGTTCACTATTATCAGAAGCAGGCCTCGGGTCCCTATGATAGTGGCGAGTCGCTAGTAGATTACTCTCATGGCCGACCACAAGAGCTAGACAAAGGGCCAGGAATGGCTGGCTATATGAACAATATGATGCGCATCAACGAACAGTTGACCAAGAAGTGGCAGCCAGAGATGTTTGTCATCAATCACGCAGAGCAAGAGCGAGACAGTGAGCACAATCTTGCCACCGGTGTAACATCGGTAGAAGATTTCGCCGAGAAACTTAAACACCTACGCGAAACCGAAAAAGGACCACTGTTTGCCACGCTCTTTGTCAGAGTCAACAGCGAACCGCTAGTTAGCACGATGAGACATAACCCGCTCACCGGGCCGCTTTCTACTGAAAAAATCCTAGCCGATCACCATGTTGTGAATATCGTAGACTATGATCCCAAAACCAGACTTGTAAAAATCGATGGTCAGTGGGGCAATTCTCGCGACTTCATCAATAAGCCAATGACAATCGAACAAGCCTATGCTGCCACTATGCCGCCCACAGGAGAAACCTGGATGGCGCGAGCTGAGGCCCTGAAGAAAACAGCAACACCACAGGAATTTGATGCTCAAATGGGCAATTTAGCAAATGCCCTGGCGTCAAGCTGGGTCGGCGACTTACAGCTTGGTACAAAAGTAGATAGCGCCGATGTCCGAAAAACAATTGCTGCTTACGAGCGCCTGAGAGCTGGCCGACCAGGGCAAGCCTACAAAGAAGCTGATGCCAGTATGCGCGAGTTGAGACATGAGCTGTCGCTTGCGGAGAAGAGCAAGTAGCTTTCTAACTTAGAATCTCTGGTGTACCAATTTCAGCCTTCAATAGTAAAGTGAAATTGGCTGCCTTTGCCTTCTTCAGTGGTTACCCAAATTTTGCCACCATGTAAGTTGACTATTTCTTTGCAGATAGCTAGCCCCAGACCAGAGCCTCCCTTACCCTTATGTGCAGCGCCAGTGCCCTGTTGAAAACGTTCAAAAATTGACGATACCATTTCTGGTGGCATACCTGGACCTTGATCTGAAACAGTGATTTCAACGAATTTGTCTTTAGCTCTGGCAGACAGTTCTATGTGTCCGCCCGGTGGTGAAAATTTGATAGCGTTCGAAAGCAAGTTAAAGATCACCCTGCTAATTTTTTCTCTATCGCCAGACACACTTAAATTCGTCGCTTGGCAGTCAATGATGATGCCGTTGACGGCGGTCCAGTCAGAGACATTAGCCTTAACTTCATCGAATAGTTCAGTCAGACTGACTTTCTCTTTTTCCAGAGTCATGGTACCTGATTTGATTTTCTCAATATCAAGCAAGTCATTGATAAGGCTGAGCATGCGCGAGCTATTGCGCTCAGCGGCATTAGTCAGGCGTACTCCTCTTTCGTTCAGCTGACCAAGCATGCCCGATTGAGCCATTTCAATCATGCCTTGGATGGTTGTAAGCGGTGAGCGCAAATCATGGGTGAGCATGGCCACAAGTTCTTGCTTGGCTCGCTCTAGCTCTTTGCGATCGGTCATATCATGAACCACTACAAATAGCGAAAGTTCCTCTTCTGACCAATGACCAGACCAAAGAGTATCTACTACGCTACCGTTTCGGCGGCGCACGCGAAACTCTTTTTCCCGCTCAGACAGACTGGCAACGCGCTCTTTCTTCTCGCGCAACTCAGTGACCCACAAGAGTATTCTCGCCTTATCCTCTTCGGCTATAGCATCGACCAACCGAGTGCCTATGAGATCTTCTGGTTCTAAGCCAAAAAGCTTAAAGCTTGCAGGATTAGCTGTGCTGAAGCGACCGTCTTTATCAATTGCGCAGATAGTATCAAGAGCATTTTCAACTACTGCGTGTTCTTTATGGTTCGACTCAGTCAAAGCTCGTGCCATTCTACGGAAAACTCTATCCACTTCAGCTATCTCATCGCTACCCTGCAGGGGGGCACGAAGTTGCTTACCTGAAGCCAACCTGGTGGCATTGTCTTGCAAGAGGCGTAAGCGACCAACGACGTCTTTCAGTAAGAATACGGCTACAGCGATGCTCAACAAAACATTGACGATGGCGGCAAAAGTTGCCACAGTCAATATTCTCTGCCTTAGTTCAATCTGGCGATTGCTGTCTTTCTCACTATTTTTCTTTCTAAAGACGGCCTCTAGCTCATGATTCTGCTCTACCAGAGCATGAAAGGTCGATTGTATCTGCTTAATTGCTAGAACTTCATCGGTGAGAAACTGACTGCCGTCATGGTCGTTGAGGCGGGTCATCATTGAATCAAGAATTACTTCAGCATTAAGCAGCGTAGCGCGAGAAATTCGCACACGTCGGTTAATTTCAGGGTCATCAGGTGTCAACGCAATCAGTTCAGAGTAGCAAGCTAGCAGCTTCGCCACACCAGGTTTGTAACTCTGGTCGAAGCGGCCAGTGGAACGCCATTGAGTTCTGGTCGTATTATAAATAGTCTGCCACAAT
Source organism: bacterium Ga0077546 (assembly GCA_943369735.1). GTDB lineage: Bacteria > Cyanobacteriota > Vampirovibrionia > Obscuribacterales > Obscuribacteraceae. The sequence continues at coordinate 35,082 of CALROJ020000063.1, read as the reverse complement.
GCAAAGAGATCGTGTGTCTGAGCAGCTATTCCCTGTGCCACTTTCTTCGAGCGCAAGGCTATGGCAGACTCAGCCTCAGCTTGTCTTTGCAAATCGACCAAAACTACAACAAAAGCAAGCTCGAAGCAAAGAGGAATTGCTACGAGTATTAAACCTTTAGCTGCCAGAGATAGCCGCATTGCGAACCGCGCGCCTTATTCAGATAAGTAACCTGACAAGTTTACTTGAAACGATTGAGACCGTCGTATATTCTTAGACAGCGAATTTGATATATACCTTAAGTTGTCGGAGCGAAATGGCTAAGATCCTCTTTGTGGAAGATGATAAAGACTTGACCGAAATGGTCAACGACTGGCTTTCGGCTGATGGCTACTCTGTGGAAATTGTTAACGACGGCACAGAGGGTTGGGAAGTTCTGCGCAATGGCCAGTTCGATTTAATCATTCTCGATTGGCACTTACCTGGTGGCCTTTCTGGGCCTGAGATTTGTCGCAAATACAGAGACACTGACGGCAAAGCACCAGTAATTATGCTCACTGGTCGAACTGAAATTACAGAGAAAGAGCAAGGTTTTGATGCTGGGGTCGATGATTATTTGACCAAGCCTTTCAATCTCAAAGAGCTATCAGCACGCTTGCGCGCTTTGCTAAGACGGCCGCCAAACAAACTTTCAAACATAATAGCTAATGGCGATATTGAAATTAACCTAGTCAAACGCATCGTCACCAAAAGTGGTGCCAAAATTCAAATGCAAGCAAGAGAGTTTGACTTACTAGAATATTTCATGCTGCGACCAGATGAAGATCTTAGTACAGATGTGCTGATAAAGCGCATTTCAAAACCAGGGTCTGAAGCAACGGCAGAATCACTGTTAGAAACAATCACGGCTTTACGCAAGAAGCTCGACGACAGCCAAGATCAATCGCTGTCAATCATCACAACCATTCCTAAAGTAGGTTATAGCCTGCGCAAAGTTAGCGTTAGCTGACTTATCGATACTAAGATAAACTGGGCAATAAGTTGATCTAAGACGTTTCTGCTATCCTTTAATAATGGCAGAGCATAAACACGGTTTAACTATTAACCCTCAAAAACTGACCAAGGGTGCCCGCAAAGTTCTTGAGTATCTTGAGCGCGCTCACGATATGACCAGCGCCCAGGATATACACGGCCTGATGCGTACTGAAGACCCCAAGGCCCCTGGGCTAACCACGGTTTATCGTTCGCTGGAATCTCTGGTTGGCCAAGGTCTTGTACAGGCTGTGCAACTGGGCGATGGCGAGAGGCGCTACGAGCTTGTTCGGCCTGGTGAGCATCATCATCATTTGGTCTGCGAGTCTTGCCGCAAGAGCCTGCATCTTGATGAATGCTTGATTGAACAATTTGAAGACAGTATTCGCTCAAATTATGGTTTTCAGGTAAAAGGTCACGTACTCGAAATCTTCGGCCTTTGCAGTGATTGCAGCGGCGGACGGAAACACTTATGACCGAGCTAGACTCTATAAAAGCAGAAGAAGCAGCAGAGAAGACCATTCTCTCTTTAGATAATCTGGGTATTTTCGCCTCAGTGCTTTGTCTCATTCATTGCTTGGCCATGCCTTTTGTCGTTGCTGCTATTCCTTTTATAGGTATGAAGTGGCAATGGCTACAAAGTGAAACCACCGAAAATGTTCTCATAGCCTTTATTGTGGGCTTCGCTGTCTTTGCTATCATCCCGGGCTACAGAGAGCACAAAAAACCAATTGCCCTGGCCGGCCTAGTTATAGGTCTAGCGCTTGTGGCCGCAGTAGCCGTTTTACGAGGACAGTTTCCTGCCAATTTTGAACTTCCTTTAATATCAGCAGGCAATTTGCTGCTAGTGGGAACGCACTTGTTGAATCGGAAATTTACCCATGGCAGTTTTCTAGCTCATTCCCATGGCCCTTCGAGCGCTGCTGACACTAAAGACGCACACAAAGGTCACAGCCACGGCCCCAGCTGTAAGCACTAAGTGAAAAGACAGGCACTACTAAGAAACAGGCACTAGTCCAAAACGCGCACTAGTACCAAACGAGCACTAGAAGAAAGTAAGCTCTAGAAAACAAACTCCAGAGTAGAGCCATACATTAGACAGACTTAGGGTTACAGGAGCTGCAGCAAGGCAATCTCTTAACCTTACCTTTAACCACTTGAAAAGATACTGGCAGGGCAATAAGGAATGCTATGGCTTTAGCTTCCAATGTGCTGATTCAAATAATTTTGAACGGAGACCCAATGGCTGTAGTGTTTTTCTATCTAGTAGTGCTTACTCTGGGGGCGGTCTTCCTCCTTACTGTGGCTCACGATGAAATGATCGGCCTCGCACACGGTGTGCTTGATTTGGCAACCAAAGCTTTGCACTCGTTTGATCGACTCGGCGATTCCAACCAAAACTAGTTGAACAAAATCGACTTTCCTAGGAAACTAGGCATATGAAAGTTGATTCTTATATCGTCGGCACATTATTGATTCTTAGTGTCTCGCTGCTCTCTGTGCTCGGCTTATTGGTCGTGCGCAAGTACTTTGACTTAGATAAGCTAAGAAGCTGCCATGAAGTCGGCGGCTACTTGCTCTCAGTTGTGGGCACTATGTATGCAGTTTTACTGGGCTTAATTGTGGTCGATGCCATGACTAAGTTTCAGACAGCCCGTGAAGTTGTTGAGCAAGAAGCAAATTCGCTGGCTGATGTTTTTCTATTAGCAGAGAGTTTGCCGCCAGAAAAGTGCCGAAAAATACGAGTGGTATGCAACGACTACGTCAAAGAAATTCTCACTGAAGAGTGGCCGGCAATGGCTGATGGCAAGATTAGTAAGACAGCCAGAAAGGCTATCGTCGAACTAATGAAAGAAGTTATGAGCTTTGAGCCTGTTACTGAAAATCAAAAGGCAATTTATCCAATTGCTGTTCAAGAAGCATGTCAGGTATGGGATTATCGCCGCGCTCGAACAAATATGGCACAACACGGCATACCGGCTGTTGAGTGGATTGTCTTGATAATCGGTGCAGTTGTGACAATCGTCTTCACTTATTTCTTCGGACTGACCGATGCCAAAGCGCAGATGGCCATGACCGGCATGGTATCGCTATTGATATCACTGAATATGTATTTGGTGATTTTATTTGGCTCGCCTTTTTCTGGCGACCTACAAGTAAGCCCTGATTCCTTCAGGGTTGATAAGCTCATTTTCGACAATCAACTTGGCTTCAAACCGGATGCAGACGCACCGCAGCTCTAAGGCCAATGTTAGTGATGGAACTGAACTAAGAGATTGATCTAGCTTTAGGATTCAATTTAGCCTAGGGATTCAATCTAACTTAGGGATTGTTCCAGCCAGACGGTGCGCACTTTTGAAAAAAGGCACCGATGGTGTGATCAAAGTCTTTGAAAAATTCTTTCCAGATTAGCCATTTCTCTTTCTGACGCAACCGGTTCACCATTCGCATGCGTGAACATCCTTCTTCGCGCTCTTCATTTCTAAAAACACGAGAGGCGTTGCGACCAGCCAGGCTATCATTGAGCATCAATGAGCGGTAGCCAGCAGAAGTTGAAACTCTCTCAGGCATTTCAACAGTTGTACGAGTCTGACTTGTCAACTTTATCGAAATCAGTGAACTCTTGCCAGAGTTTGTCCCGACAACCGGGTCGGATGCTCGCAAGATAGTTGGAGATGCCATTGCTATACCTCATGCATAGATATAAGTTATGCAGGTCAGAGACGCCCTTTCAAAGCCACTTTTCGACTCGATGGTATTATCCCTGACAAGTAGTGATTGCACAATACACTTGGCCATAATGGCAGTATTCAAGATGAAGGACGATTACTACATGAACTCTTGGACGCCCGGACAGCGACAATGTTTCCACAACAGTTGCCAGTAAGTAAGTGACGTCAAGAATTAATTTTGAGCCTCTTAATAGATATACGAATTAGCCACCAGCCGCAGCACCACTTGGCAAGCGCATTGCTTCTGTTCAGTTTTACTGCGCCATAAAGAAGATCTGCTAGCCGTCAACTATAAATAGAGATCTAGCATTATCCTTAGCTTTAGCAGAGGAATGGGTAAGATCTAAATATGGTATCCGGCGACGACAACAAGAAAAAAGACGGGGAAGACGACCTTCTCTCGCATTTGCCTGGATATACTCCATTTAACGCGCAGCAACAGGCGCAGCAGCCCTCGGCACCTAACCAACAGCCGCAGCCGCAAAACTCAAACCAGCCATCAGCCCCATACCAGCAGTCTCCACAGCCGCCGGCTTCACCACCTTCTCATCCTTGGCATCAGCAGGGGCATCAGCAGGGGCAACAGCAGAGTGCGGGCCCGCCGCCAACAAATAACCCCTGGTTTCCCCACCAAGAGGCAACCAGCCAACCGCCTCCCGCCTATCCCGTCAGTGCTGGCTATGTTGGCCCAGCCGAGCCCATTGGCCCGACTGGTATCGAATTGCCTAAATTACGGCCGCAAGACGACCCTAACTCATCCGAATACATACCGAAAACTCCTGTACTCAACGCCCCAGCTCCTGACCCTTCCAGCCCATGGATTCCAGTACCAGAGCCAAAATGGGATTTGTTTGCCGAGGAACAACCAAGGCAGCGACCACCCCAGCCACAGCAGCTTGAGAGAAAGACTCTACCAGCGGGTGGCAGTCAAGCAAACGCCTTACCTTTTAACTCTTTGCCCATCGTCACTGGCCCAAGTTACGCCCCAGAGATTCCCAGCGAACCCGCTTGGCCAGGGCAGCAACAAGCTGGGATGCCAGGCCAGCAAGGGCCACCTGCGAACGGGCAACCCGGTTATACACAAGCTGGAGTGCAGCAGGGCGCTCAGTTTCAACAGAATCAACAACTGCCTAATCAGCAATTGCCGAATCAACAAGTAAATCCTCAGGCACAGCAAAATCAGCAGCCCGCCTGGCCCAACGCCAATCCAAACGGCAGAAATCAGAATCAACAATATGACCAATATGATCAGCAACAGCAGCCAGCAAGAGTGCGCAGCAAGCTATTTGGTCCGGCTACGGACCAACTCAAAGAAGTGCCGCCACCTAGTATTGGTCTAAGCTTCAGTAAGAATGACATTATTGGTATTGCCACCTACAACCTCAATGTCACCAAAGACATTCTCTCTAATCCCAAAGCTTATTTTCAAAACTTACCACTCACTGGTGGCTACGGAGAACCGCTTCTTTACCTGGTTTTCACGTTGATTTTGAGTTCGCTAATGTTTGCCGTGTCGAAGTTGAACCCCCTGCTATTTTTCTGGGGAATGATAATCGGCTTCCTGTCGGTAAGCGTGGGAGCGGTAATTACTGATTTAGCCTTCAAGCGCCTCGGTGGCAAAGGCGATCTTGAAGGAACATTCCGAGTTCTGGCCTTCAGCAAAGCAACCTTTGTCTTTGCCTGGATTGCCCTTGGGCAGATATCCTTGGGCGCGATGTTAGCGACAATGGGAACCGGCTACATGTGTTACATCGGCTTGATGCGCGTGCAAGGCTTGTCGCCCAAAAGTACTCTAATTATCGTCGCGGTGTTAAGTGCGTTGAGCATGCTATTCCGCATAACCTGCCCAGGAATTTAGACTTATTGCCAGGCTCTGACAGACGATTAACTAGCTTCTTGTTTGCGATATTTATAATAGGCAGCGCAAGTGCCGTCAGAAGACACCATGGTGGCACCAAGAGGGCTATCAGGCTTACAGCCACGGCCAAACGATGGACAGTCTGTCGGTTTTCGCAAGCCGCGCCAAATATCTTGAGAAATACAACCAGCAAATTCTTGCACCACTTCTGCCTCAGGCGAAAAGGCGCTGAAGGCATCGTAAGTGACAAACTCTGGCTTAAGACGCAGACCACTGAGGGCAATGGTACCAAGCCCACGCCAATCACGCTCAGCTGACTCAAATACTTCGTAAATTAGAGCGCGAGCTTCTGGGTTGCCCGCTTTGTTTGCAGCACGGCGATACTGGTTCTCCACGCCATACTTGCCCGCCTCAAGCATAGAGAGGCATTTCAAAATTCCTTCGAGTACATCGACTGGTTCAAAGCCTGTCACCACTACTGGTATCTGGAACTGTTTGCTCAATGCCTCATAAGGCTCAAAACCAGTCAGGCTACAAACCTGGCCAGGTCCCAATAAACCATGCACGACATTGTCAGCACGACTAAATATGCTATTGCAAACCGGCGGTATCTGAGCATGATATGAGAGCAAAAGAAAATTAGTGATACCAAGCCTGCGAGCCTGCCAAACAGCAAGTGCGTCCATCTGAGCAGCAGTTTCTAAGCCGACGTTGAAAAATACTACTTTCTTATCGGCATTGGCCCGAGCCAGAGCAATGCAATCCATAGAAGAATAGACGACACGCACATCAAAGCCGCTAGCTTTTACTTCAAGCAAATCACAAGTTGAGCCTGGTATACGCAACAGTTCAGCAGGAGCGCAAAGTATTACATCGGGCTCTTGAGCAATGGCTATGGCGCGGTCAAAAATTCGCACTGGCACAGATGCCACAGGGCAGCCGGGGCCGTGAACAATGTTCAATTCACTGGGCAAAAGCTCAGTCAAATTATTCTCAAGCAAAACCTGGGTTTGGTCTCCACAAACTTCCATAATGGTCCATGGACGCGTCATTGTGGCCGCTATCTTGCGCAGAAGGCGCTCAAGCGTTTTCTCATCAAGATAGTCATCTTGCGAAGGCGGAATGACACCGAACATTAAGTATCGCCATGGAAGACATCAACCTAGGGTAGATTACCCATAAATGACTACTACTAGTTGACATTTATACGGTTGTAACGAGTAGTTGCAAGAGCGCAACATACTGACAACTATTCGCGAGGTAGAGACAATTTATGAGAAACCGGTGCCAGTCTGTTTAAGCCGTCACGATCGGTCATTATCAGCAGCTTGTCACCCACTGATAGCGTTGTCGCTGGTGCGGGGTTCCAGTCGGCTACACCCTCTTTCGACTCGTGACAAAGCACCGTTACTTCGTAGTTATTGCGCAAATCATCAACTGTCTGGCCAACGATGATGGTATTAGACTCAACAATGAGCTGCAGAGCATTGATGATGGTGCCACCAAATTCAAACGAGTCAATAATGTTGCCAGAAATAGCTGCTTGGGCAAAAAGCCGCGCTGAACGGGCTGACGAGCTATAGGCACCTTCGATACCCATAAATTTCTCAACTTTTTTGGCCAGCTTTTGATCAAACATACGAATCACCACCCGGATGGTCGGATTGATCTCCCGAGCAGTCATGGCCGCTTCAAGATTGGCCAAATCGTTATCAGTAACTGCAATGATCGCCTTTGCTTTGGCTACCGAAGCTTGCTCTAAAATTTTAGTGTCGCGAACATCGCCAAACAAAACAGGTACTTCATAGCCAGCAACCTCGCCAACGAAGCGAGCATCAGGGTTTGACTCAATAGCAACAACATCTTCAGAAAAACGCTTGAGATGTTGCACTACCCTTACGCCAACGTTGCCGAGTCCGCAAACTACGACATGACCTTCCATTGTCTCGGCGATCATTTTCTGCCACTCCTTAGAATAACGTTTGTGCTGAAAAAGAAGATTGCCGAGGTGCACAACCCCTTCAGCGATTGTCACCAAGCCCAAAATAGGCAACAAGAAAAATAATGGAGAAAGGCGAATATCTTCCACGTACTGCAATGGGCTTTCGAAAAAGATCATCAGCAGGGTGTAATAGGCGGCTTGAAAAAATGTCATAGCAGCGCCGCTGGGCAACAAACTATGTGGATAATAGAAGTAGAAAAGCGCTACCGACAAGGTAAAGGCAGTGGAAAGACAGAGTAGAAAGCCACGAAACTCAGTCAGCAAAACACGGACAAGCAGATAAATCTTGCGCCCTCGCTTGCCAGCCCTAGTCGAATTTAACTTATTTTCCACCAGAAGAGTATAACCGCATCGACAGCGACCAAGCCCTCAAGCCAAGAAAGCAATGGCAATAATTGACCACTATATCTTGATTGTAAAGAAGGCACCATGTTAATATCAGCGAAAGTGGAAAATTTCAGGTTATTTAGAAATGGTAGGCAGCCAAGCTGACACCACCTTTGATACCAAATTTCAGAGCACCAAACGCGGTGTGATATCTGCTAGCGGTGCAATATCTGCTAGTGGTCTGATAAGCGCCAGCCGTGCAAAGAGATTCATTGCTTTCACAAGAGACCGGTACAGTCGCTTAGCATTAAGCCTGATTGTCTTAGCTCTAAGCTCAAGTCTCTATTTACCAACGGCCGCAGCCGCTGAACCGTCAAGCAGCTTAAGCTGTGAAGTGCAGCAAAACGTCTTCGAGTCTGAGCAAGAGAGAAACCAATTCCTATTAGACTTGGCTTTGACAGCTCCAGACAAAGGCGTAAGCCATATTTTGGTGCACGAAAATGTCAGCCACAAAAACGGTGACAGCAAAGAGCACTTACCAGCAGCGTCAATTGCAGCAACTAGCATCTCTAACTTCGATATTGTCAGTGAAGGGTTGTGGCGCGGGGCAGCGCCTTCAAATCAAGCTCTGAAAAAGCTACAAGAAAGCGGTGTCAAAACTATCGTTGACCTACGTATGGCTGGCCCTGGTGCAGTGGAAGAAGCAAACAATGCAAAGAAACTTGGCATTAAATACATCCACATTCCGCTTGGCTTCATGGGGCCGTCGCTCTTCAAGGTCGCTCAATTCTTGAATATTGTTAATGATCCGGCCAATCAACCAGTATTTGTTCACTGCCGTTATGGCGCTGACCGCACGGGGGCACTGGTTGCAGTGTTTCGCGTCATTCACGATCACTGGAGCTTCAATCAGGCCTACAGCGAAATGCGCAGTCATCACTTCAAGCCCTGGCTTGCTAGTTTGAAGCGTATGGTTGCCAGAGTTGGCGGCAACACCGAAGTGCAGCAAGAACTGAAAAGCTTGGCAAACAAGAACCTGGCTTCTACTAATCTTTAAAAGACTTACTCTTTCGCCTTGATATCGTTCCAGAGCGCTTGCTCGTCGTAGCTATCGTCAGGGTCGTTAGCGATCGTAAACTCTTTGATTGTGGCGTTGCGACGGTTGCGGTCAAGATTTTTCATGCCCGGATCTAAATCATAAAGACGATAAAGCGGGTCAAGAGAAGATTTCATAATAGAAAGGATGCTACTCACTTCTGAGCCGATCAGATTGAAGGCAGCCTTGGCTTGAGGAGTGGAAGCGTGGGTATCGATGTCATCAGCTAGACGAACCAGCCTGTCGGTCTCTTTCACCAACTTGGTGAGCAACTGCAAAACAGAGATATCTCGCGTGTTGTTAGTTGAATCAGTAGACATAGAACCCTCTGGACTTAGATGTCTATTTAAGCATTCCATAGCCAGATTAGTCAGACTGATCGCGTAGATAGTCTAAAATCACAACAGTTTCTACAACTTTCTTTCTGTCAGCGGTGCCATGGCCCTTCTTGAAATCCAAAATTTAGCTACTGCCTTCCCTACCGAGGCTGGTATGGCCCGTGCCGTTGACGATGTCACACTTTCTGTTGACAAAGGCAAAGTGCTTGGCATCGTCGGTGAATCGGGATGTGGCAAATCGATTACTTCATTGTCGATTTTGCGTCTAATTCCACCGCCAGGAAAAATTGTCGGCGGTCAGATTCGCCTAGACGGCAAAAACCTCCTTGAATTTACAGAAGCGCAAATGCGCGGCGTCAGGGGCAATCGCATAGCTCTCATTCCGCAAGATCCAATGACTTCGCTGAATCCTGTTTATACAGTTGGCGCCCAAATCATGGAAGCCGTTGAACTGCACCAAAAAGTTTCTAAGGCCGAAGCTCGCAAGAAAGCCATTGATGTTTTAGATCGGGTGCGAATTCCTGAAGCACGCAATAGAGTCGATGATTATCCCCACCAGTTTTCGGGCGGTATGCGCCAGCGGGTGATGATCGCCATGGCTCTTGCTTGCGAGCCAGAATTATTAATTGCTGACGAGCCGACTACAGCTCTCGACGTCACAGTACAAGCGCAAATTTTAGATTTACTTCGCGAGATTCAGAAAGACCAAGGCACAGCAATTGTGTTAATCACTCACGATCTTGGTGTGGTGGCTGAAATGTGCGACACCGTAGCGGTTATGTATGCTGGCTCTGTAGTGGAATATGCCACAGTAGAAGAGCTGTTCAAAAATCCCAAGCATCCTTACACGATCGGCTTGATGAATTCACTGCCCAAACCGGGTTCGCAGCGGTTGATACCAATTGAAGGTCAGCCACCAAGTCTGGTTAACTTGCCCAGCGGATGCCGCTTTGCCAACCGTTGCTCGTTGCGTGTCGACAGCTGCGAGTCATCAATTCCGCCCCTTGAAGAAAAATCAGCGGGCCATGATGCTCGTTGTTTTTTAGTCGAAAAAGAAGTCTAGCGATAACAGTAAAATTCAAAGAAGAAAGAAATGCTGAGCAATTTAAGAGTTCCTACAACAAAACAAATTAGAGATCTGGAAGCGGCTTGGATAGAGTCGATTGCTGAGATCGCAGGCGGCCTCAATTGGGGCCAAACCTTAATGGAAGTTGCTGGTCGAGGAGCAGCTCTTGCCGCCCTTTCACTTTGGGATGAAAACCCAGGCCACATAGCAATTTTTTGTGGCTGCGGCAACAATGGTGGCGATGGCCTAGTGGTGGCACGCTACCTCAATCTGTGGGGTGTTCCGGCAAGCTGTTTTGTGGTTGCTCCAACAGACAAAAACGCTAGCAAAGAATCTAGTAAGGAATCTAGCAAAGATTCTAGTAAAGAACCTGTAAAAGCTAACCCTAGACCAAGTGACAATCAAGAAGAAATTGAAGTTAAGATGTCTTCGCCTGAAGCTGAAGCCAATCGCAAGATACTGGCTTCGCTTGGGGTTGATTTAATTGTCTTAGAAGACACTGATGAACTAATAGAAGTGCTCGGAGCCATTACTTCAAACTCAACCGTATTAGTTGATGCTCTTTTCGGCACAGGCCTAACTAGAGCAGTCGACGGCGTGGCCAAGCATGTGATCGAAGCCATTAACTCAAGCACAAAACCAGTGCTAGCGATTGATCTGCCTTCAGGTATCAATTCTGATACTGGTCAAATCATGGGTGCGGCAGTTCGCGCCGATAAGACCGTCACATTTGGCTTTTTGAAACCAGGTCATCTCACTCACCCTGGAGCCGAATACGCGGGCGACATGCATTTAGTCGACATCGGCCTTCCTGATTTTAGCAACCTGCCTGCCAGTCTGAGCCACGTCGAAAGCACACCGAGAATATTTGTCACCACCTGTGGTGCAGTACAATCGGTCTTACCCTCTCGCCCTACTAATTCTAATAAAGGTACTTTTGGCCGCGTCCTCACCATAGGCGGCAGCCTAGGAATGGGCGGCGCTGGTGCTCTAGCAAGCAGTAGCGCTCTTAGAGTTGGAGCTGGTCTATCGTACTTGGCCACACCGCGATCGCTGGCTAGCCATGTGCCGGTAGAAGAGATTGTAGTGAAGCCACTACCTGAAACCACAGAGCAATCAATCAGCAAAGAAGCATTGAAAGAAGTAATCGAAATGCTTGATCAAATCTCAAGCGTGGTGATTGGCCCAGGTCTATCGCAAAATCAAGACACAGTGAGTTTTGTGCTCGACTTACTCGATTTAATCAACAAGCCTTGTGTTATTGATGCAGACGGCCTCAATGCACTTTCGGCCAATATCAAATCGCTACCGAAATCGGCTCGCAATTTTGTCATCACTCCGCACCCCAAAGAGCTCAGCCGCCTCACCGGAAAAACCGTCGAGGAACTTTTATCAGACCGCGTGGGTTCAGCCCTGGCAGCGGCCAAAGAATTTGACTGCATAGTAGTTTTCAAAGGAGCCTACACTCTAGTAGCCCACCCAGAAGGTGAAATCTATATCAACCCCACTGGTAACTCTGGTATGTCTACAGCTGGTTCAGGCGACGTGCTCTCTGGAATTATTGGCGGCTTGATGGCCCAAGGCTTAAGCCCATTTGATGCAGCCTGCGCAGGCGTCTACATTCACGGCCGAGCGGGCGACCTAGTAGCAGCTAACTTTGGTCAGGCTGGTATCGTTGCTGGCGATATCAGGTCAGCTATTCCACTGGCATTACTTAATATTGCCGCTGGGGAAACAAGTAACCTAGAAGAGCAACTGACGCAATCAGTATTATCATCTTAGATCTTTAAGTAAATCGTTAAATGGCAACCCAAAACTACATTCGCAGCTTAGCTCTCTCTCTTATTATACTCAGCTGTGCTGCGGGTCTTACTTCGTGCAATCAAGCGGAACAGGCGACGGAAAGCAAAGAGAGAAAAGAAAGACCAAAAGAACCGCGAAAAATTTCTGCTGTTAGCTTTGTTTCTTTTATGGGTCGCCTACACCGTCGAATAAAAGCGCACTGGTTGCCGAAAACAGATACAGGCGAAAGTGGAACGGTGTCGTTTACGGCAAAAAAAGACGGAAGCATTGCTGATTTGAAAATTTTGACAAGCTCTGGCAATAAGCCATTTGACGAAGCCATGCTTGCTACTATAAAAGCCGCACTACCCTTCCCGCCCCTGCCTTCTGGTGCACCAAGTACGATACCGATAGAATTTACGTTTGATCATCAGGTCTTCAATCATCTGACGAAAGACGAACCAGAAGAAGTTAAGAAAATAATTGACAAACTGACCGCAGATATTGAGTTTAAGCCAACAGCCGATCTTTATTTTGAACGGGCTAAACACTGGCTTCAGCTAGACGAGAAGCTCAAGGCAGCCGATGACTTAACTGCAGCAATTGCTCAGGGTCGCAATGATGTAGCAACCCTCACCCTCAAGGCCCAAACAGAGAGTTCAATCGGAAACTACAAAGAATGCTTAGAGAGCTGCGATGCCATCCTCAAAATAGATGACAAAAATCTAGAAGCCTATGTACTTGCTTCAGACGCTCACCTCAACAGCGGCCACTTAGATGAAGCTTTCGAGGCTGCAAACAGGGGCATAAAGGCTGCGCCGAAACACCCTGATGGCTATACAGCTCGGGCCTATGCCTATAACCTCTCTTTCAAATACAAGAAAGCTATTGCCGACTGTGACTCAGCCATTGCCTTAGACCCCCAGTGCCAAGCAGCCTATGCCTATAGGGGCGACGCTGAAGAAGAGCTCAAACTCTACGATCAAGCGATGAAAGACTACAATAAAAATATTGAATTGAGCCCGCTAGATGCTAGCGCCTTACTTCGCAGAGCCGAACTTTACAACCAAATGGCTCAGTTTCATCGAGCCATAATCGATTGCACTGACGCCATAAAGCTTGATCCCGATAATGGCGAAGCCTATTTCTACCGCTCTTATGCCAACGACCAACTCTCACTCTCAGCCCAAGCAAAAAAAGACAAAGATAGAGCTGAAGCTCTAGGCTTTGTCGGACAGTAATATTTAGGCATCGATTTTAGGTGACAAAGTGAACCAGCTTGATTCTCCAGACAATGCCAGCAGACTGTGCCTGATATGCGACAGAAGATTCGGCAGAGACCAGCTCAACTGCCCAGAAGACGGTTCGCAACTGGTGTTTATCAAAACCAGTCCAAACAAAATAGACAAAGTCGCTGGATATCAAATTCAGGGAGAAGTTGGCGCCGGCATCAGCGGTAAGGTCTATAAGGCCATAGAAGACATCAGCAGCCAGGTTGTTGCAATAAAAATCTTGCATGAATCACTAATAGATAATCTTGAAATGGTCAATCGCTTCAAAAAAGAAGCTGACCTAAGCAGTAAGTTAACCTCACCAAATACAGTGGCTGTCAAACACTTCGGCTTACTCAACGACGGCCGACCTTTTATGGTAATGGACTTTATCGAAGGAATTTGCGCCGGCGAGATAATTGAAAAAAATGGTGCCATGGCCCTAGAGCGGGCTCTGCCGATATTTATTCAAGTGGCTGCTGGCCTTGCCCACGCCCATGATTTAGGCATCATGCACCGAGACATCAAGCCGCAAAACATTATGTTAATTGAACAGGATAGCCAGAGTGATTTTGTCAAAATCATAGATTTCGGCATCGCCAAACATGTACAAAGCGACGCATCACTGGCTCTCACTATTGCAGGCGAAGCAGTCGGCACTCCTGTCTATATGAGCCCAGAGCAATGTCTGGCCGGAGACGTTGACCACCGCACGGATATTTATTCGCTCGGATGTGTTATGTACGAAATGCTCACAGGAAGAATGGTATTTTCTGCTAGCAATCCAGTTGCCTTGATGACAAAGCATGTACATGAAGCACCGCCAACTATGGGTCTGACGCCCTCCCCACAAGCTTCTGAGATAGAGAGAATCGTCCTCAAATCACTGGCGAAGAAGGCTAGTGATCGCTATAGCGATGCCTATGAACTGAAAGCTGATTTGTTTGCTCTATATAGAACTGCCTAGACAATTCAAATTAGTTCTAGTTCCGCTTTCATCGCCTTAGCACTGGCAAATCTTTTGCTCACATCGATTGCCGTGGCGCGGGCAACTACGGCATCTAACTCGACGCTCATGTCCGGCCGTTCATTGCTAGGTTGCGACATCGAAATTGGCTCAGGGTCCTTTCCAGTTAAGAGCCAATACAGGGTACAGCCACAGGCATAAACATCGCTCTGAGTTGTAGCCTTGCCGCGAAACTGCTCGGGCGACACATAACAATGCTTACCAACCATGGTCTTGGTCTCACTTGATTCAAGTTGTTCAGCGACATTGAAATCTATTAAGGCAAGCTCGCCGCTGGAGCGCAAAAGCAGATTTTCAGGGGTAAAGTCGCGGTGTATGATGGCTGGCTCTAAGGTATGGAGGTACTCAAGCACGCTGCACATCTCAATACCAAGGCGAACTGCTTCTGCTTCACTAACAGGGCCGCTGTCTTGGACAAGATTGCGCAATGACTTGCCGTCTATATACTCAAGAACTAAATAGGCTTTTTGATTATCAACAAAGCAATCGATGAGCTTGACTATGCGCTCGTTGCTCAACTTTTGCAAAAGTTTGGCTTCGTGCTCGACATTCTCCAATGCCCGCTTGCGAATTTCTATGCCACCACGCACAGGCAACACGAACTCTTTTAAAACCACTTGGAGAGATTCTTGATCGACTTGGTGTGCCAAGGCCAAATAGGTAATCGCTTGGCCCCCGGCCGCCAAACGTCGCACAATCTCAAACTGGCCATCTTGGAGAACTTCGCCTGGCTCTAGGGCGCCTTGTGGCAGGCTCAAATTACTATTGCTGCGATCACCACCGTCTAAACTATCTAACCAGAGCTTTGTAAATGAACTTCCTCCATTGTCCCCAAGCTCAAGCAATCCGGCACCAAGTTTTTCAGGTGGAAGCAAATTCTTGAAAGTTCGCAGTAGTACTTGCACATCGGCATCATGGCTAATGGCGGCAATATCAAAACGCAACTTTAGTGTCGGCTTAAAGCCTAAGCTCACACACCATAGTGACGGAGCAATTAAACGCAGTACCCGCCTTATATTCAAGGGCACATTGTCTTTGTTTATGTGAATATCAACAGCACGAGACTTGTAGAAACCCCGCCGAAATGAAGATACGTTGACAAAATCAATATAGTCAAGCTTAATCCAGGGGCTGGATAGCAGGCCGAGAAACGACAACCAGTGAATTCTTATGCCTTCTTTGCCGATCTGAATATTGGTCGGTGAAGTTAACAGTGGATAGGAAGTGACCAGTAAGACACCATAGATAACAAGGTTAAGAAAAATGCCAGAGGGAATTCCAAAGATGTAGGTTGGCAGCCAACGAATCACCGTAAGCAGGGCGGCATAGCTGGCAAATACGATGGCTGCAATCTGAGCGATCCTTTTAGCAGTATATTTCTCTTGCAGAAGTGCGTGACGAAACCTTCCCTGGGCGCGCCAAGCGCTGTAAGGAATGTAGACTTCGTCATGACCAGGCGGCAGTGCTGGCAGAGCTTTTGTCGGCGAAGGTTCAGCCATTACTTCTTCCCTGATTTGGCGATACCGCTATCAGTATCAAGCCTAACTAATAGATTCAAGACTTCTGCCGCCGAAGAGGGCCTCTCGCTATATTCATATGCTGTCAAACTTGAAACTAAGTCGCTGCAACCCTGGCTAATTTGCGAGTGCTTCTCCTTCGGCCTTGAAACGCTTAAGGGCTCTGGATCGTCGCCTGTCAAAAGATAGTTTAAAGTTCCACCGAGAGCATAAAAATCGCTTGCTTGACTAGCTTTACCTCGCAACTGCTCCGGGGCAATGTAGCATTGCTTACCAATCATCGTTCCTGTTGCCTGGCCAACAAACTCGTTAGCAGCGCCAAAGTCAATGAGAAACACAGAGCCATCGGCCTTAAGAATAATGTTGTCGGGAGTCAGGTCTCGATGCAAGAGCGGCGGTTCTTGCCCATGCAAATATGCAAGTATCTCAGCTAGTTGACGACACCATTTAAGAACGTCCTTTTCTTTCTGTCGTCCTTTAGCTTTGACAAGTTGCCCCAGAGTTAGCCCGGGGACATACTCAATCACTAAATAATCTCTAGTAGCTTCCACAAAGCGATCTAATACTTTTGCTATTTGTGGATGGCTAAGCTTAAGCAAGAGTTTTGCCTCGCGCTCGAAAAGTTCTCGCGCTTTTTCCTGCTGCTTTTCACTTATATCTGATGGCAAAACTGATTCTTTTAAAATCACTTTGACTCCATCACCCTTGGCCAGATAGACAGCCGACATGCCGCCAGCAGCCAGCTCCATTAATACTGTATAGCGCCCATTCTGTAACTCATGGTTAGTCGACAGAGGCACATAGGTAGTAGCGCAATACCTTGGACTGAGACTCTCTGACCATAATTGCGTAAATGATTGCGAGTCAAGGCGCTCTAAGACAATTGCCCTTTGCATTTTGACAAAGTCACTAGAAAATCTCGATGGCTCACCAAATTTCTCTATTGCACCCAAAAGCTCCTCTGCCTGAGGCTTGGTCAAGTAAGGCAGTTCCACGGTAGCGGAACCGCCAGACTTAAAATCAAAAGTAACATTAGGGCCGTAATTATTGAAACTAAATGACTGCCAAAAACTCAGTGGTTGCCCTTTGAAATGAGGAAAAGAGTTTTTACCCATGCTTTGTGGATAGGTAATTTGAATAGAATGAACATCGGACCAATCGCGCTTGCTTCTCTTTAGTAATGTTAGAGGGCTAATACCGATGAATTCTAATCCTTCAGCAGTTAAGCGCACCGTCCCTTCTTTGTGCCGACAGATGAACCATTGAGCGCAAAACAATATCAAGATTGGCAGAAACACGAAGGCAAGTGAATACGGTGAGTAGTGGGTCGGATGACGAAAAAGAAGTGATCCATAGGTGAGCAGTACCATTAAGGTCATAATACAATTCATTGTCACAATGGCTTTCTTGGTGCTATCACTGACCAATGAAAATGTGATCGAGACCTCATTATTACTCGTTGAATCGGGCTTTAAATCGGGCTTTGAACTGCAATTTGAATCGCTGCCTGCAATCGGATATTCCACGCTGCTAATCCTTCTCTAGAGCCGACTCCAAATAACTGAGATGCCCTTTTTCAGTATCAAACGAAACTTGCAAACCAAGCGGCACCACAGCATTTTCGCAAGCTTGGCCGAAGGGCAAGTTAAAGCAAGTAGCTAATTTCATATCAGTGACTCGATCTGTTACTAGCTCTTCAAAAGAGAGCATGTTGAACGAGCCTTTGGTACTGCAATCTTCAAATTGTCCAAGGCCTAGAGCCGCCACAGTAGATAGTTTGTTAGAGATATAGAGAGTAGTAAACCAGCGGTCTAAAATGTCATTGCGCTCAGCTCGATCTTCTAAAAGCAAAACAGAACCGCTCAAATCTGGCTCAAATTCGGTGCCAAACAATGAAACCAAAGCCGTTAAATTACCAGCTACCATGCGCCCCTTTCCAACAGCGTGAACCGGAGCGTAGCAGAAGTCAGAGAGAAAGCGATCTTTTACCTGCATGGCAGGGAAATGGTCATGGCTAGTTAGTAATTTCTTAAAACGATCAAAACTTTCTTTGCTATCGATGCGATCAAGATTGCTGCCGTGAAAAGTAACTACCTTAGATTTTTGGTTCAAGGCAAAGAGCAGGTGGCTGTTATCGTCGCAGCCAATCACTATTTTAGGCTTCTTGGCAAAAGTATGATAGGGAATATCTTTGAGCAAACGCAGCGAACCATAACCGCCATTGAGGCACCAAATGGCAGCAATTGAGTCATCTTCTAAGGCGCTAACAAGATCGTTTAGCCTGGCACCATCGTCGCCAGCCATAGCTCCATGAGTGTCTAGAGCATGAGCGCCAACCACTGGCATGAAGCCCATCTCGGCAATAATTTTCTCAGCCCTCTTCAAAGCTGAAGGTTTGGCTGGGCGGCTAGCGGGAGCGATAAGCGCTACTCTGTCGCTACTTCTTAGGGCTCTGGGCTTTATCAACGCAGGCTGCCTCCTCAATCTTAAATCTCACACTAGAATTAGAACTAGAACTAGAACTAGAATTAGAACTAGAACTAGAACTAGACGTGACATTGAGGCTGGCCATAACGCCCAAGGGCAAAGTCACTTTATCAGGGGTGTGACCAAGTTTTAGACCATAAATTACAGGAATGCCCAAGTGGCTAAAATGTTCGCGCAAGATCCCTTCAAGGGAAGAATTGAGCGGCAAAATATTGCGTTTGCTACCACCCGGCTTACAACCACTGCAGTCACCGATGATGATACCGCGGGCCCGATCGAACTTTCCAGCTAGAATCATCTGGGTCAAAATACGATCAATATTGTGCGGCTCTTCATCAACATCTTCAAGAAAGACAATGCGATCATCGCAATCAATTTCATAGGGTGTGCCCATCAGGCCGCGAATCAAAGTAAGGCATCCACCAGTCAGTAGTCCTCGACCTTTGCCTTCGGCAATGACCATGCGCGTGGGTGGATATTCTGAACCCCAAACTTCATTAGGTGGGTCAGTGACTAGGCCAATGGCTGAAGTGCCCATAATTGCTTTTTGATAGTAGCTATGGGTGTAGGCCGTCTCAAACATCAACCCCAGCGTAGGGCCGTGAAATGTCACCAGATTAGATTTCTGATTAATAGCAATTAGGAGAGCAGTGATATCACTGAAACCCACCAATATTTTTGGCTTTTGCTCAAATAATGAAAAATCGAGCTTAGGCAAAATGCGCGAAGCACCAGCACCACCGCGCATAGGAAGCACAGCGCTGATGTCGTCATCGCTCCAGAGTGTGTGCAAATCTTCCGCCCGAGCGCTGTCACTTCCGGCATAACTGCTGTAAGACTTTGTGCAATTGGCACCAATTTTAAAATGGAGGCCCATTTTAGTAAGCCAATCAGTAGCAAATTTGAGATTGCCTGGTTCAAACTGCGGCGAAGAAGGCGCGATGATACCAACCGTATCGCCCTTTTTAAGAACTCGCGGTTTTTGCATTTGTGCCACTTCTTGAGCTTGAGCCATAAAAATAGAAATTTCTGGTTCCGCAACTACTTTCGTGCGCCAGAAGCGCAGGTTGCCAAGGGAGGCGAGTCAATCTTTTGACAAAAACGCCGACTGAGCGAGATTAATTGTATACCATCTTATCTTCTGGCTTATATTCTGCCTCATGCTCCAGGGCATCTTCCCAGCCAGGGCAGGCAGAGAGAAGCTAAGTTGCCGAAGAGCACTCCGCAACTGGCATTAGTTAGAGCTTCTGGCCGGAAAAGGGATCATTACTTGCTATATTTGTATATGTATTTCTAGGTAGATGATTGATATGGTCCAAACACAGATATCACCAAGCTCCACTAGCGCACTAGAGGGCAAGTTCAGCAAAGAACAATTGGCTTGGCTCGACAAGGCCAAAGCTTTTGCAAAATCAATTAGCTTGCAAGAAGTTATTGCCTCAGACAAAGAAAATGTCTTCCGCCGCGATCTTTTCGAAAAGGCCTGCCAACCAGAATGGGGCTTAGGCGGCTTGCCTTTCCCTAACACTTACGGTGGCTCGGCTGGTGACTATGTTAGCTTCAGCCTAGTCAATGAAGAATTTGGCCGACGCTGCGTGCCAATCATGAGCTCTCTGGGAGTGCATGTGCTCAGCCAAGAGCCAATATATCGCTTCGGCAACGATGAACAGAAGAAAAAATATCTAGTGCCGTCTTCATCGGGCAAAATGCTAGCTGCTTTTGGTCTAACTGAGCCCAATGCTGGCTCCGACACAGCCGCCATTGAAACTACTGCGAAAATCGATAGTAATGGCGACTATCTCTTGAACGGCACCAAAACATTCATCACATCTGGTGCCTCGGCCGATTACTACATAGTTATGGCCCGTCTGCTCGATAGTGCAGAGCAGAGTGCATCCCCATCCACTGAAAAGCCACCGGCCAGTGAGAAACCGCAAGAAGTTGGCAAAGCCAAACGACCAGGACAAATCACTGCCTTCGTTGTTGAACGCAATTTTGAAGGTTTCGCCATTGGTCAAAAATTTGACATGCTCGGCATGCGTGGCTATTCAACATGCGAAATTGTTTTCAACGACTGTAAAGTGCCCAAGGCCAATTTGCTCGGGCAACACGGCGAAGGCCGCAAGGTTGCACTATCTAGCCTCGCCAAAGGAAGAGTGACGATTGCCGCTCAATCAATCGGTTGGGCCCAAGGGGCATTAGATGCTTGCCTTGAGACTTTGCAAAAACATTATCGTGATGGGGCGATTACCGCCGATGCCAACGGCATGGCCGGCAAACTTGGTGACCTAGCAGTACAAATTGAAGCAGCGCGAGTGCTTACCTTCCAGGCGGCCCGCTTAATTGATGCTAACGAGCAAAGCGTCACGGTTGCCGCCATGGCGAAAACCATGGCAAGCGACGTAGCTATGCGTGTTTCAACCGAAGTTATGAGCATTCTCGGAATGGATGGCATGAAGCCCGAGCTGTTGATCGAGCGCATTTTTAGAGACGCCAAAGCCGGTCAAATATATGAAGGCACCAATCAAATTCAACGCATGCTCATCGCCCGTGACCTCCTCAAGTAGTGAAAAATGACAGATAACGACGATCTAGAAGCATCAACAAATTCGGTCAATCAGCCGATTGAGATTCAGAACATCCGCATTGAGCCGACAAGACCTGAGAGTCTGACTGAAGCTCAATTAGCTAATTCTCAGATGCAAGCAGTTTCTATTACTGCCGAGCTAGCCGAAGCCATCGAGAAAGTGCGCTTCGTCACACTGCTTGTGGGCTATTTCTATACTGGCCTAGTGGTATTGCTCTCGGTGGTGGCAATAATTCTGCTAGCACCAGTGGCAATTGCCTTTCTCGATCAGCATTCGCCTATATTAATGATGGCCGCCCGCATCATGATTTCACTGGTTGCTTTTGCTCTAGGAGTTGGCGCCTGGATCATTCTCCTAAATCACTGGCGCATCAACGATGGCATGGAGACTGCCGAAATATTGATTGATAGCATTCGTGATCAAACTCTCATACAAATGCAGGCCGCTCGTTTCAATTTGGAAGATTTGACTGAACGACTGAGATTCCCCAAAGAAGCACAAGCAGCTGGACCGCTTGAATATATCGAAATGGCTAAGCAAATCGGACCGCTGCTCTCACTCTTGATGGCTAAAGAGAGAAGCATTCTTACTCTCGGTGTTGAGGGTTTGAAATTTTTCCAGCTCGTCAAAAAAGTTCTCAACAAATAAATTTAGATACGTATGCAACTGCAAACCAAATCTGACTTCGATTTTGAAAGCTATCTAGTAGCCAGGCGTAAGCTTGTGGAAGATCGGCTTGCCATCTATTTAGTAGATCAAGAACCGGTTCGCCTCTGGCAGTCCATGAGATATTCAGTGCTTTCTGGTGGCAAGCGACTGAGAGCAATGCTAACCCTGGCTGCCGCTGAAGCCATAGCCGCCAGCCAAAAGCAGAAAAGCGGTGGTCCGAGCCAAAATAATCAGGCTAACAATAGTGCAAAGAGAATTTTAGACCCGATTGAAACAGCTCTGCCTTGTGCCTGTGCCATCGAAATGGTGCACGCCATGAGCCTAGTGCACGATGATTTGCCCTGCTTAGACAATGACGACCTTCGCCGCGGCAAACCAACCAATCACAAAGTCTACGGAGAAGCTCTAGCCCTTTTAGCAGGTGATGGCCTTCTCATGTTGGCCAACGAAATTCTGATTGAACACACCAGTAAAGACGTCAACCCCACTGACCTATTAGCAGTTGCTCATCATCTTTGCCAAGCTACAGGACCGTCAGGCATGGTTGGCGGCCAAGTGAAAGATATGGAATTCACTGGAGCCGATGACACCAAATTTGATATCGCCACAGTAGAGTCGATTCACGCCGGAAAAACTGGTGCACTAATTCGCTTCTCCCTCTGGTCTGGTGGCAAACTCATGGGAGCCAACGAAAATCAGCTAGCCAGTCTGTATCGTTTAGGCGAAATTTTGGGATTGGCTTTTCAGATCACTGACGATCTATTAGATGTAACGGGCGACGCTCAGACCCTAGGCAAGACCCCAGGAAAAGACGAAGCAAGCAAAAAAGCCACATGGGTGCGTGCTATAGGTGTTACCGGTGCGCGCCAAAAACTGACAGAAATGGAGAGCGAAGGTGTGACCTTAATTGAAGAAAGCTCGCTTGACATCGCTGATGCCCCGGTGCTGAAAGCTCTATTAAAGTATGCTATCCACAGACAGAAATAGAGCAGTTATAAATGGAATTCTCTTTACTAGACCCAAATCTTCTAACTTTTGCCCAAACAACAGCAGCACTAAATGTTCAAGACGCCGTTCAGAACATGCAGGGACGCGGCTGGCAAGTGATAGCTGTGACAGTTTTCTCCAGCTCTTTTGCCCAGGCACTGAAAGTAATTACTAAACTAGTCACCACAGGCAAACTCGATTTGCGCATGATTGCCACCACTGGGGGCATGCCCTCATCGCATTCTTGCTGCACAATGGGTATGGCAGTATCTGTTGGCCTGATTGAAGGGTTTAACTCCGTCTCATTTGCCATTGCTCTTTGTCTTGCTTTTATCGTTATGTATGACGCTGCTGGCGTCAGAAGAACTGTTGGTCTGCAAGCCAAGGTGCTCAATCAGATGATGGTTGAACTCTTTTCTGAACACCCGAAGCTATCGACTGAGCGCATAAAAGAGTTCCTCGGCCACACTCCTGTAGAAGTTTTTGTTGGAGCTGCACTTGGCTGTGTCATCGCTATAGTATTCAACAACTTGGCTATCCATCAACATTGGCATATACCTTAAGCGGTTGTCATGAACCTCCAGAGCCACTTGTTATGAAAAGATAGTAATACATGACTACTGCATCTTTCTCGTAACTTTGCTCTATAATCAAGGTCTTGGAAAGGGTTGCCAGGACAAATCGAAAAACCACCCAGTGACATTTTTTGAAGAGTCCAAGTGCGAGGGCACGGCAAGAGCTTTCTAATCGACTTAACCGTCGGTAGCTTAAAGGCATGGGCCAGAAAGCAAAACAAGAGACAAAACAAAGCGTTGGCATCCCAGATGGCATTGGCCATCAAATTCAAAAAAGACTCAGTCTTATATTCGTACCAGAAGGTTAGTTCTTTCAGAAAAGGAGGAAAGGTAGAGATTCACTAAAGGCCATAAGGTTGATAGAAAAATCACTGCCATAAGCTAGATGAACACAACGGTCCAGATAACACCAGCACCTGCCAAGACCACTTCGCCCAGGCGCTCGCGCTTTCCTGGCAAAGAGTCCGGTTCGGTTTCGTTCAACCTGACAGCCCTAGGTCGTCAGTTACTTAAAGAACAAGCCGCTTCCGCCAGCGTTTCGAATGGCGATTACGTAGAAATGCTTATTCGTGAACGCGCTGGCTTGGCCCCCTTGAGATTACCCCCTCAAGCTAAACAAACCGGCCCTAAAGGTGGTGCCAAATCGTTCTTCTTTGGTAAGAACCGTGGAACCACAACTGCCGTTTGTGTAACCCCTATGGCCCACCGTTTGCTCGACGAACAAGTCGCAGCTTCACGTATGAGCCGTGGTGATTACATAGAGTACTTACTGCGCGAAAAAGCCGGTCTCATCGAAGAGACCTTCAGAGCTTATGCCGCTCAACAACAAGCCGCTGCTGCAGCTGCCGCTGCCGCCCCTGCTGTTGCTCAAGCAGTACAAGCACCTGCAACTCAAGTAAACTTCGCTCCCCCTGCTATACAGCAAATACAGCAAATTCAACCTGTACAACCTGTACAACAACCAGTAGTTGAAGTAACTTACGCTCAACCAGTCATCACCCCAGTGACCGATTGGAACTCAGGCAGCTAATCTAGCACTAGCTATTAGTCCTCCTTTCGATGGAATCTCTCCCCCGGGAGAGGTTCCATTTTTGGTTTTAAGCCTTGTTTTTTAGCTTTGGTTTCACGACTTTTTCATGGCGCCTTGGGTAGATTAGAAATATGTCAGATTCACCCCCCAAAGACCAGCCAAAAATTGCCGACGCCAATCAAGGCGCAGCAAACTCTGGCGATAATTCGGGGCTCAAATTTGAAGGCTACAAAGTTCCCCTGACCAGCGACCAGAAAATAGCCTCAGCTGGAACGCGCGAGTTGGGTCTGTCCAATTTTTCTAATATGGACGACCATCTCAAAAACCTAAAAATGGCCCAAGTAGCTTCACCTGAAGGCAAAACAACTGATGGCAAATCAGCCGACGTCAGAACCAATGGTGATAGAACAGCCATTGGGGATAAACCTATAGCTGGGGATAAAGCTTCCGCCAAGCCTATTCTTGAAGTACAAAACCGCGGCACAAGTGCGGCCTTTGCCCAAGAAGTAGCGAGCGGGATCGCCACTTTGCCAGAAAAAGTAGCCCAAGAATTGAAAGACAAAGGTGTTCAGGTCAACGTATTCAAAAATATCTACGAATACGACAAGGCCATGGGAACCAACAAAGCAAACATGGTGGTGAATGGCCAGAAAGTCTCGCTTGACGCTCCATCTTTGTTTGACGGTAAAGGCAAACCACCAAATATTGCCGTTTTCGAGCAATTAGGCGATGGCACTCCGGTCAAGTCTCTCAAAAATACAGATGTAGCCGGTCTAGCCCGCCATGAAGCAGGCCACGCCTATAGCGCTGCCCACGGATTCCTTTCAGTGCAAGACAAGAAGTTCCAAGCCGCTATGGTGAATGACGTCAACAATATTTCGCCCGCCCAAATGCAGCAGCTTATGAAAGAAGTGCAACCAGGTGGACCAATGAACTATTACCTGGGCTCACCAGCTAAAGAAGAATTCTTCGCCGAGGCCTTCGCCACAGCTACCGGTCAAGGCAGCGACAAATATGCGGCGCGACGCATGCAAGAGCTTTTCCCCAACGTCATGAAATACATGAGAGATTCAACCAGGTCTAAGTAGTTGATGCATATTGGGTTTCAAAGGAAATACTGGAGCTGTCTGACGATTTTCGCCATGCTGTTCCAGACAGCGTCGGTAGCAAAGACTCCAGAGAGTTCCAAAGCATTACCGCCGACTAGTGTGATGTGGGCCAATGATGGGCCAAAAACCTACGAACAAGCGACAAACAAAAAAAGGAAAGCAAATAGTAATCAGGTAGCAGTAGACAAACTTTCGCTCTTAAGTCGCAAATACACTGGCGAAGACCTTTTCGGCCTGACAAAAAAAGATCTGCTAAAACGCTTTCCCGCACCAGACTTCAAGCACACTGCCGATTTCTCGCGAGTGACCTGGCACGGCACTGACACTTCGTCAGTTTTAGACCTGCGATTTAAAGACAATAAAGTAGCTGCAGTGCGCCTCTCAACTCACTATGGCTATCCGCGCCCAGGCACCACCAGCGATGTGGAAGTAGGACAGTGGATGAGCGCACCAGTCAAAAATTCGCGATAACGGCCATAGCGAAAATAATCACCAATGGTCATTCACCTTTTCTCGAAAATACTTGAGTACTCAAGTATTTCTGTGGCCCGAGACCATGATTGCGTCATAGCCGAAATAGTTGAGTACTCAACTATTTCGTTTCGAGAGGGTAATTGATAATAGATCAATCGAAGAATAAATCCGAAAAATCATTAGTGTTTGCCACCATGCATTCATTCTAGATGCAGGGGCAAAGTGGGCCAAGACCACTCCAATCAAAATATCGGCAATCATTACATGCAAATGCACACGCGCATGCAGCTGCGCACCCCCTGAGGTATTGCCGTATAGAATTCACGCGTGAGTTCGACTTCAGAAAACAGTCGCCAACTGCGAAATTGAATTAAATCCATTACCCAGGATTAGCGGCCTGAGTAGCAATGGCGCTAGAACTAGCGCTAGTTGTTCTGGCATGCTGAGCGGCGTAAGAGAGAATCGCTTCCACCTGACTTAAATAATTGGCAATGTACTGAGCGCGGAAGCCCCGTTGAATGAAGGCTTCTAAGCGCAACCACTCACGCACTGTTGCATGCAGAGAAGATACGTCTTTAAGCACCGCATCAATCTCTTCAGCTTTAGGGTTGCTAGAAAGACTATGCAGTGATTTCTGCACCGAATCAAGCTGATTGACGACATCATTGGTACTGGCAGTATCGGACATGATGCGTTTTTTTGGATCTTGCAAATAACGATTGACCATAGTGGAGAAATCATCAAACAAGAGGCGGCTGGCTTTAATTGGGTCAGACTGTGGAGTCATTGTTGTCGGCCGTCTATAGGGGCCAACTTTGAGCATGTTGACCTTCTTATCATCAAGGTGAGCAACAGCAAACATGGTCGTGCCTAAGGTGCCAATCACACGGGCAGTATCAAGTTGTTCAACCAAACCAGCAGTATCAAGCTGTCTAATCGACAAGCCTGGATAAGAAAGAGCCTTATCAGCTGTCGATTCACGAACAAACCCAGCAGCATCGTTTAGCTCTTTAGCAGTACCAACATAAGTCATTGGATTGATCGTATCGATCCAACCGTTAGCCACCCATACTTCCCACTCTTGTTGCACAGCATTCATGCGCATACGTTTAGGCATGCCATAAACAGCAGCAGAGATACGAATACCAGGTTTAGCAGCACGCAAAGACTCAGACATCTCTTTGACGAAACTGCTGATGACATTGGCTTTCCAATGAATCCACATAGTTCTTGTATCTTCATCAAGGCGATCAAGAGATAGACCGGTCTCACGCTCAAACTTCTGCCTCCCTAACCAATTGAAGCCCATCTCAGAGCCTTTATTGTTGAAGGGATAGCGAATGTAATCGAGCTGAATGCCATCAACCGGATAGCGATTGACCACTTCAAAAATCAAACTTTTGACATAAGCACGGCACTCTGGATTAGATGGGTCAAGCCAATACTCAAATTGTCTAGGTGGCAAGAATGCACCTGTTTGAGAAGCCAGAGCCCAAGAAAAATCATGAGCAGGAAGTACTGGGCCAGGATAATCTGACTCTTTACCAACAATCGGATTGTGCTTGGCATTGCCGACAGTGAATGTCCAGAACCAAGCGTGAAATTCCATGTTGCGCTTTTTCGCTTCTGAAATAGCACATCCAAGCGGATCCCAGCCCAGGGTCTCAGGATTCTGCGTACCAACCTTCGAGGGGAACATGGTGAAACCAGCATTGTTGGTCTCAAAATAGACAACGTTAATATTGGCTGTCTTCAACTTATCAAAAAGCTGAGCCATACCTTTGGCACCACGGGTGGAGACAATTGTTCCTCTATCAAGCCAAACGGAACGAGCCTCAACTGGGCGAACAGGCATCGACTGAGCAAAAGCCATGGCGAAGTCTTGACGCGCCTTTTGCACATGCTCATCGGCTTCTAAGAAGCGTCTATCACTGTAGGCTTGCTGAAAAGACTTGACGTGCTCAACAGCGGCATCGTAGGCAGCTTGTATGGTCTTCAGTGGCACAGAAAACTCAGCCTGCTTGGCAGTCTTTATTGCTTCATCGGTGCGCTTAGCTAAATAATCAAGTTCCTGAGAAATAGTCTGATAGTCAGCAAAACTAATTTGTACAGCGGCTGCTTGAGTGATACCAGGTGACAGTTCATCTAAAGCCTGCGAGAGCATCAAGGCATTGCTCGATACTTCACCTTGCACACCGGGTGCCCAGCCCATAAATATTACGTTGCCAGCACGAGCAATACCAATTCCTTGTTCCTGACCACTGGCATCTTGCCAGGTAGCCATACTGCTACCAGTGCCACTCAAAGCCAATTGAGAGATAACACTAGCAATGGCAAATTCGGCTGTTGGTGGGTTAACTGCCCCAGCCTTGCTCCAAACTAGTTTGTTTACTTCTTTGATAGTTGCTTGCTTGGCCGATGCCACACCAGCCAGTGCTTCTAAAGATTGAGCACCAGCACCAGGTACACCGGCACCATCAGTGATAAGAAGCTTACCGCCGCCGCGAGCAAAATCAGAAAGAGCAGAAACTTCAGCCGCTGGCAAATCTACTAAAAGCGGCACCACAATAACTTTGTAGCCCGATAGCCTAGCCACTCCCGCATCGACATCAGTATCGCTGAGCTCATCGTAGCGAACATTGGCACCATCAAGAGCCTTGCGGAAAACCTTGTAGTCATCTTCAAAAGTTCCGATATGCTGTTCTTGATAGGTAGAACCGTTGCGTCCACTTTTCAGAATGGCAACTGGCGAAGCGGCCCAGACAGGAGCAATGAGAGCTAACTGAACTAAACCTTGAAGTAGCCCCGACATTAAGAGCAAACTTAAGACCGAGCTTTTTACTTTTGCCATTGACCCTCTCTGAAATTCCACGTTGCCTGAATCCGGTTTATCTGTTGCCTGAAAATGCGTTCTCGTCGACTTACTAATGACTGTTATTGCGAGACTTAGTTAAACGATCGAGGTCGCGCTTAGTCTCTTTCTTGGCAATATTTTCGCGCTTGTCATATAGTTTTCGCCCCTTAGCTAAAGCCAAATCGACTTTAACCAAATGGCCCTTGAAGTACATTTTAAGCGGAATTAGTGCCAGACCTTTCTCCTGCATGTTTGATTTCAACTTAAGAATTTGCTTCTTATGAACGAGCAAGCGGCGCTTGCGCAGGGGCTCGTGATTGAATCTATTGCCAAAGTCATACGGAGATATATGGCAGCTATATAGCCAAAGCTCTCCATCTTCTACCTTAACGAAAGCGTCGGCTAAATTAGCCTTGCCAGCGCGAATAGATTTAACTTCGGTACCGAACAAGGCAATACCAGCCTCTAAGGTATCGAGAATTTCGTAATCGTGACGAGCGCGACGATTGTCGGCCACTGTCTTAAAGAATGGCTTATCGTCTTTTGCTGGCTTCTTAACTGGTTGCTTAGTAGGCTGAGTCATCTAAATAATACGGTCGGCATCACTAAAATATAGGAAGTATAGCCGGGTATCTACTAACTTAGCTACTTTGGCTTGAGGCTTGCAGGGCCGCTTGGCAAGCGTGGTATCATCTTAATTATGATCAAAATCGAGCCCCTATTTGCTACAGAATCTACCCAGGTACGTGCCTTGCTGCGCTACCAGGGCGAGCCCGTGCCCTACGAGAGCTTCTGTGCCGAAGACCGCTACATAATTACTGGCCTTACGTTCTGGCAACATTGGTTGCCGTGCCATTGGCATATTTCGCCATCTGTATATGTAGCAAAAGAAGACGGCCTTGTTATTGGCATGATTTCTCTTCATCCAATCGGCAAATCAAAAAACTGCTGGCAAGTAGATCATCTTGTAGTGCATCCTAATCACCGCGGGCGCGGCATCGCCCAAGAATTATTGCGCTTCGCCTTTGCCCTCTTCGGCAGTCAAGGTATTAGCCACTTTGTCGCCGAAGCCTCAGATCAAAACCAAGGCGCCCTGGCCGTTCTTGCCAGCTGTGGCTTCCGCCGCTCAGCGCGCATAACTCACTATCAAGTGCCAGCCGATCTTAAGCTAGCGCCAAAGTCAGACCCTAAATTAGAAGATAATTTTCGCTTGGCCATTCCCGAAGACCAGGCCAGCCTTTACCAACTGCATCAAGAAGTGCTACCAGCCGATCTCCGGCTGACATTTCAATACTTAGATGAAGACTTCTATGTCTTCCCCTTAAAAGTAGAGAGCCTCGACAAACTTGCTCGCCGTCTAATTAGGCGCAAGAGTTGGTTCTGGGTGGCATGTGACAGCGAGCGCAAGGTAATTACCTCAGCTTGCCGCGTCACCGCCCACAGAGAGGGCGATTATCATCTTGAATTTGCTGTGCATCCAGGCTGGGCCCACACAGCTCGCGACCTAGTCAATTTCGTTCTCACGATCATGCGACGGGCTGGAATGAAAGGCATGGTCATTGCTAAAGCCTATGACTATCAAAATTCAGTGATCGAGGCCCTTGAAGAGGCTGGTCTAGAGCGGGCGGGTCATTTCTCACTTCTGACCAGAGACCACTGGCTCCGGGCTAAGTCGCCACCCAAGAAGCTTTCACTAGAGCGCACCGTTAGCCTCAACCCCTTGGGCAAGCCAGCCATAAATATTCCAAGAAACGCTGTCAATTTAAATGGCAATATCAACTAACGCTTCCCCTTGAAAGCCGGCCAGGCTTAACGCAGTTTGTGATAGCCGCTTAAGAATTGGCCGTTTTAGAGGGCTTTCGCCTAAGAATTCGATCATTTGGCTTTTGCTTTGTAAAGGATTTTGGAAAGTCCGCTATATCACCTAGGCTCATCTGATAATCTGAAAACTTGCCGATACCCATATTGGTTAAAGGAGGTTGTCTTTGCAGCTGTCCAATCTTTTATGGGTTATTCGCTAGTTTTTGTTCTGTAATTTTCAGTAGTCGTAGTTCTTAGGAGTGCAGTGGTGCCTACCATCAATCAGTTGATCAGACGCGAAAGAAGCAAGGTGACTTACAAGACCAAGTCTCCAGCGCTCAAGTCTTGCCCTCAGAGAAGGGGCGTTTGCACCCAGGTGAAGACAACAACCCCTAAGAAGCCAAACTCAGCACTTCGCAAGATTGCCAGAGTACGTCTTACAAACGGCATTGAAATCACAGCCTACATTCCTGGTGTTGGCCACAACTTGCAAGAGCACTCAGTCGTACTCGTAAGAGGCGGTCGGGTTAAGGATCTTCCAGGCGTTCGCTACCACATCGTCAGAGGCGCCCTCGACACAGCCGGCGTCAAAGACCGCAAACAAAGCCGCTCGAAGTACGGCGCTAAGCGTCCTAAGCCAGGCGCTCCAGCAGCAGCAGCCGGCAAGAAGAAATAAGCCTCAATTTCCAACCTGAACTAATAAATAGGAATAGTAAGAATGTCTCGCAGAAAGCAAGCAGATAAAAGAATTACCGTAGCTGACCCTGTATTCAACAGCCAACAGGTCTCACGCTTCGTCAACCGTATGATGCAGCGCGGTAAGCGCAGCACAGCCCAGAGCCTCTTCTATGATGCTCTACAAATTCTCAAAGATCGCACCAAGCAAGAGCCTCTAGATGTTTTCAACAAAGCTTTGAAAAACGTCACTCCTCTAGTAGAAGTAAAGGCCCGCCGCGTTGGTGGTTCAACCTACCAAGTGCCAGTTGAAGTTAAGTCTTCACGTGGATTTGCTCTTGCTTCACAATGGCTCATCGCCAACAGCCGCAAGAGACCAGGTCGTACTTTCGCCGAGCGTCTTTCTGCTGAACTAGCCGATGCCAGCAACGGCACCGGAGCATCAGTTAAGAAGCGCGATGAAACACACAAAATGGCTGAAGCCAACAAAGCCTTCGCTCACTACCGCTACTAAATTAAATTAGTTCGCCGGTATAGGAAGTTATTCAAAACGCTTCGGCCAATGGTCGAAGCGTTTTTGTGAAAACTGTTGTACAAAGTCTTATGGAAGTTCTTTGCAAGCAACTAATTTCCCAACAGCAGTTATATCTGTTTGTAAAGAATGCTCAGTCAATTCTGAATATCTTTATGAAGGATATAAAGATGGTGCAATATCAGGTGGTAACCTAAGTTCGGTCTTTCCAAGAAGGGCGCTTTTCAAGGCGCTCAAAAGAAAGGTCGTCAACACCAGTGGTTGAGCAGAGCAAGATAGTACCCAGCTAGTTATATTTGGAAGGTTCAAATGGATAGCGTTAAAGAGAGGAAAACAGGGACAGTGGCAGGAAGACAAATTCAGCTTCAAGACGTCCGTAACATGGGTATTGCAGCTCACATCGATGCTGGCAAAACTACCACAACAGAACGGATTCTCTTCTATTCCGGCTTGATCCACAGAATGGGTGAAGTGCACGAAGGCACATCGTTCACCGACTGGATGGAGCAAGAGAAAGAACGCGGCATCACCATTACAGCAGCTGCTATCACCTCTCAGTGGAGAGGCAAGCGCATCAACTTAATCGACACCCCCGGACACGTTGACTTCACAGTAGAAGTAGAACGCTCCATGCGCGTGCTCGACGGCGTTGTTATCGTGCTTTGTGCAGTTGGTGGCGTACAACCACAAACCAACACAGTTTGGAAGCAAGCCAACCGTTACGAAGTGCCCAGAATGATTCTGGTCAACAAAATGGACCGCACTGGCGCTGACTTCTACAAAGTAGTCAAACAAATCAAAGAACAGCTCCCCGGTATGTCTACCACTTGGGCCAATGCTCACCCTATTCAATTGCCAATCGGCGCTGAAGGCGAGTTCAAAGGTCTAGTAGACCTAGTTGAAATGAAAGCCCATATCTACGACGAAAAAGATCCTATGGGTCAGAAATTCAACATCGTCGACATTCCAGCCGACATGCTTGACGAAGCTCAAAAATATCGCAAATGGCTAGAAGAGTCAGTCGTTGAAACAGATGACGCACTGATGGAAATCTACATGGAAACTGAAACTGTTGAAAACGAAGCTTTCAAAGTAGCTTTGAGAAAGGCAGTATGCAGCAACAAAGTTATTCCAATTCTTTGCGGTTCAGCTTTCAAAAACAAAGGCGTTCAACAGCTTCTCGACGCCGTTGTCGACTTGCTTCCGTCTCCAGCTGACGTTTCTGCTATCAAAGGCACCTTGCCAGATGGTACTGAAACAGAAAGAGCTCCTGACGACAACGCACCATTCTCAGCCCTAGCCTTCAAAGTGATGAACGATCCTTTCGTCGGCAAGCTGACCTTCCTGCGCATCTACTCAGGTAAATTGGCAGCTGGTTCTTACGTTCTCAACTCCACAAAAGGAAAAAGAGAGCGCATCAGCCGTCTAGTTCAACTGCAAGCAGACAACCGTACAGACGTTGATGAAGCCTTCGCCGGTGACATTATTGCTGCTGTTGGCTTGAAAGACACCACAACCGGTGACACTCTTTCAGCAGAAAATTCACCAGTAATTTTGGAATCAATGAACTTCCCAGATCCAGTTATCTCGGTTGCCATCGAACCAAAAACCAAAGGCGACTCCGACAAACTGGGCGTCTCACTGGGCCGCTTGGCAGAAGAAGATCCAACCTTCAAAGTGCGTGTTGACCACGAAACTGGCCAAACAATCATTGCTGGTATGGGCGAACTGCACTTAGAAATCATTGTTGACCGTCTGCTTCGTGAATTCAAAGTAGAAGCCAACGTTGGTAAGCCACAAGTTGCCTACCGCGAAACCATCAAGAAGAACGTCAAGTGCGAAGGCAAATTCATCCGTCAGTCGGGTGGTCGTGGTCAATACGGTCACGTAGTCTTCGAACTAGAGCCTCTAGCTGCTGGAACTGGATTCGAATTCGTCAACAAAATCGTTGGTGGTGTGGTTCCAAAAGAATACATCCCTGCTATTGAAGCTGGCGTGAGAGACACACTAGTAGGCGGTGTACTGGCCGGTTACCCTGTAATCGACGTTAAGTGCATATTGGTCTTCGGTTCGTACCACGAAGTTGACTCGAACGAAATGGCCTTCAAAACTGCTGCTAGTATCGGCTTCAAGGAAGGCTTCATGAAAGCCAATCCTATTCTTCAAGAGCCAATCATGCGCGTAGAAGTTGAAGTTCCAGAAGAATTCATGGGTGATGTTATCGGTGACATTTCATCGAGACGTGGCCGCATCGAAGGTATGGATACAGTTGACTCACTATCAAAAGTGAAATCATCAGTGCCATTGTCTGAAATGTTTGGTTATGCCACCGACATCCGCAACAAGACCCGCGGACAAGGTACATTCACCATGGAATTCGCTCACTACGAAGAAGTACCGAACGCTATTGCTGAGTCAGTAATTTCTACCAAGAAAGATACTCGCCACTAAGCGCTAGATTCTCAAGAGATAAAGAGCCCTCGCTAAACAATCTAGTTAAGCGAGGGCTTTTCTTTGGCTGACAATAGGGCCGCGCTCAATAAAAGCGGTAAAATTCTAAGAAGCAGTCTTAAGGAGACCGATTCTATGAAGTATCTGCACAGCGGGTACATTCTTTTCTGCCAAGGGGCCGACCACGAAGAAGACGGTCGCGTCGATGCTCGTGGACTCTTTGATCTGTTTGTTCTCAAAGAACTGCCGACCAAGATGAACTGCACCTGCGTCATCGGCTTCGGCACACCTTACGAGCGCCGCCAATACAAAGGCATCGTTACCATTGAAGATCCAGATGGCACGGTTGTCTTCACCAAAGACTTCAACGCCAATGACCCCGGTGACATTTTCAAAGGTCATTACATCTTCCAGCCCGACGTCAACATAACTAAAGAAGGAGCCTGGTCAGCCAAGGTCTCTCTCCTTAACTGGAAAGATGACAATATGTGGGACTGCGAACGCAAATTCTTTGTCATGCTCGAAGGCGACGCTCCGCCAGACCCATAAAAATATCTAGCAGAAATCGAGATTTTCGAAATTCTTGCCCAATACTTCGCGACTGTCAGC
This sequence comes from bacterium Ga0077546, assembly GCA_943369735.1. Lineage (GTDB taxonomy): Bacteria > Cyanobacteriota > Vampirovibrionia > Obscuribacterales > Obscuribacteraceae. The sequence goes on along the minus strand of CALROJ020000063.1, from coordinate 215 downwards.
CCCTAGCCAGCGGTCGAGAATAGTGGCGTATACGGTGCGGAAGTCAACATTGAATTTAAGATCGCCGTGATCTAATTCGGTCAGCGATGGATATTGACCATAGAGACCGCCAGTGACACCACCACCGAGAACGAAACACGGCCCAGCGGTGCCGTGGTCTGTTCCGCCACCGCCGTTCTCTGCTACCCGCCTGCCAAACTCAGAGAAAATCAACA
>CALROJ020000062.1:0-39687 GCA_943369735.1 bacterium Ga0077546 | reverse complement strand
TCGCTCGCAGTGTCTCAGCTGTTGAGAGTGTCTATCAAGAAATGGACTCGCACTCAGGTGCTCACATTGAAATTGATAAGGTAGTTGAGGCAACTATCATCACCAATGACTTTCTCGAACCAGTAGAGCTGCGGGAAAGTGAAGGTGTTGAACTTGGGCAAGATCTTGCACAAGATGCTGCACTAGATGTTGAGGCTATTGCTGAAGCCGCAGAACCAGAAACTAACTATGCCGAAACTAACTATGCCGAAACTAACTATGAAGGTTTTGGTGAAGCTGCTGAACATCGCCATGATGCTGGTTCGAATGGTCATGCTGAGCCAGTCGCGCAAAGTGTTGTGGAAGAAATTCCAGAAACACCAATCGCTGCTGAGGTTGATCCAGTAACTGGAATCTATCGCCTGAAAACAAAAGCCGAGCAAGAAGAAGCTGATCGTCAGCAGACCTCTAATGAACAAGCAAATGATTCATCTGATTTAGCCACTGATTCTCATGGATCATGGTTGAATTCAACTGAACCAGCTTTGTTCAGTTCTGAAGATGAGGCTGCTCCGGTTGGTGATTTCAGCCAGCTGCGTATTCCAATTGCCAGCACTGCTTCTGTTTCTGATTCTCCTTCAGGAGATGAAGAAGGAGATCGTTCATCCACCGAATACGGTGGCGACGATTTTAGACACGAGCAAGAGTAAGGCAAGCCGAGAATAAGGCAAGCCGAGAATAAGGCAAGCCGAGAATCTAAATGAAGCGATAGCTAGAAACTCGCAAATATTGCAATTAGCGAAAGCAGCAGGACTAGCCATAAAAGAGGCCCTTACCAAAAGTGAGGGCCTCTTTTATCTTCTCTTTTTGAACGCGGCAAAAAAGGGAAGATTTTTTCGAAAAAATCTTCCCTTTTCGAAACTGAAATAAAGAACTAGAAACTTGGTCTCTTTTGTCTAGCCATGGTCAAGCTATAACCAAAGCGAACTCCAGGAGCAATAGCTTTGGGGTCAAGCAGGCTCACTTCTACAACGGCACCTTGGTCTTGTTCAAAGAGCTGATAGATAGCATTGCGGTCTTTTGTGAATTGTTGTTCTTCAACAAAGAAGGCGCCACCAAATTGACCTTTGCCGACAAACACTAAATATGTTGATTTGCTCGCTGGCAGTGTAATTACTACACAAGCAGTACTGGCGCTGGTGACAAACCAGTTCATTACGTGATCGAAGTAAGATCGGCTATCGAGATTGTCTTCTCTCTCCAAAGCTAGACCTAAAAATAAGGCTGACATAGCAAGAGCCGCTTCGTCGGGCAGATCGTACATAGTAACCACTGTGTCTGCTGCTTCTAGATCGCTGAGGGTCATGGACAGCGATTCTTCAGTTGCTTTAGCATCAGGGTTGGATTTGCAGCCATAAATACAACCAACTGCTCTGCCGTTATATAGCAGTATGGCGGCGCGGGACATTTTTGATTCGCATGTCGCTTTAAGGCAGCCAGTGCGCATGCCGCCTTCGACATCGGTAATGAGCCATTCAAGGTCGTAGTCAGAAATCTTGAAGGTTTTCAAGCTCTCGACACTTTCTTGATCCGGAGGCGGCATTAATAGGTCGATGGCGCGACGGAGGCGGAAGCGTTTTTGTGGTGTGTGCTGATTAGGCGCTTCCCATTGTTGCTCTTGGTTTAGATTCTCAGCGTAATGTTCTGGCGGAGGCGCGTAGGATTGAGGCGCTTGTTGTGGCAATATTGGCGCGTTGTTGCCCGTCTGGTTTGGGTTAGTTCCGAGTTGGATAGTGTGTCCGGTCTGATAAGCCTTGGTTGCTTGTTGCTGTGCTTGAGCTTCAGCAGTGTCGTCAAGACCACGGTAGGCCCGCTGTTCTTGAGACTTTTGTTCGTAGGCTTCGTCAAGATTTTCTAGGCTATGTTCTTGCCAATTGACGCCACCGGCTACACCCTGGCCAGGAGCGCCGCGGTTTCCTTGGAAAATAGGAGTCAATAGCACGCGATCTTTATGAACGCAGACGAACTGGGCAAGAATTTCGTCGCCGATTTTAAGAGCAGCAGTGGTTTTGATAAAACCAGGCAAATTGTCTTTTTTGATTACTACTTCGTAACCACCTTGGTCTGCACCTTTTACTGTGCAAACCACATTTTGTCCTGCTTTGTACCCTGTCACCTTCCAGGGATTTATTTTTGCCATTGTGATTCCCTAGTTCCACAGAAACGAACAGACAGGTATTTGCATCATGTTTTTGCTAACTCTTGAGTATGTGAGTCGGCCGAGGGGCAATTTAACCTGAATGTCTCTAAGAACGCTATACCCTTACCTATCAATATTACAGGAAAACCTTCCCGATCAGGTAATCACGCGCCTTTTCCACAAGAAAGCTAAACTTTTTCAGTAAATGTCCATGACTTTTCCTTCCCGCTGCTTGACAAGAAATCTCGTTTTCTTCCTTCAATTTTGCTAATGAAGGCTCAACGCATGATGAAGGCTCACTCTGCTGGGTTTTGTGGCACTTGAGGCAGCTGCCGAAGCAAGCGGGGTCAATATCCAGCCATGTATTGCAACGAGGGCAGCAAATTTTTGAGATTGAGCCAGACGACGCAGTAAGGGGAAATGAGCAATTGCTGCAAATCAGACGCTCTCCGCTATTGGAGCCAGCTTCGCTCTCTTTGGCCTCTTGCCCTTCAACCTTAAACGGAATATCCATGGCGCTCTAGGGCCTCTTACCAGCTAAATTATTGCGCTTCTACTTCAATTTGTTGAGCAAATTGCCGACCTACTGCCAGTTCCATTTGATTACGGCTGACAATGACAGGGCCACCGGGAATATTTTTTTCTATGTTTATCACTGCACCCTGGGCAATGCCGAACCTCATGGCTTGCACTGTGACTTCTTCGCCATCGGTATTTTTGATAGTAAAAGTTTTGCCTTCTATGGCGTCAGCGAGGGTCATTTTATCTTCTCTTTAGTTTGCAGCTTGGGCATAAACCGAAAATCTTGAATTGGGCGTCTATTACTTCGAAGTTGTAGCGAGAACCGATTTTTTGTCCGGCTTCTTCCAGAAAATGATCTTCGAATTCTAAAGTCAGGTTACACCCAGTGCAAATAATATGCTGGTGAGGCAAGGTATCTTGCTTCAATTCATAGTGTTTGTGACCTTCGGCAAAATCGAGTTCACGCAGTAGACCAAGAGATGAAAGCAGCTTTAAGGTGCGATAAGCCGTGGCTAGAGAGACGTTTGAGCCACGCTCAAGTAGCTTGGCATGCAATTCTTCGGCCGATAAATGTTCGCCGTGAGGTTGCTCGCGGAAGATTTGAAGAATTGTCTCGCGCTGAGCTGTAATGCGATGGCCGCGTTTGCGTAGGCTGTCGAATACGGGATCTTGCCCTGGGTCGCCAACCGGCAGTTTGTCTTCGTCTTTATCAAGACCATCGGAAGTTTTTTTAGCGCTGTTCATTATGTCGCCGATCATACATCAAGGTAACGGCCCTGAGGTCTAGCCTCATGACTATTATTTAGCATTACCCCTTATTTAGCCATTGGTTTTTTGCATAGCTTTTTGCTCGAGATAGTGTTTTAGGTAAGCGCCTGTATAAGATTGCTTGAGGCTGGCAATTTTTTCAGGTGTGCCTGTGGCCACAACTGTTCCCCCTTTGTCTCCACCTTCAGGGCCCAGATCTACCACCCAGTCTGCCTGTTTGATGACATCAAGGTTGTGCTCAATAATCAAGACCGTATTGCCTGAATCGGCCAACCTATTGAGTACATGTAGTAGCTTGTCGACGTCGTGGAAGGAGAGGCCTGTGGTTGGTTCGTCTAAGATGTAAATAGTTTTACCAGTTGAGCGCTTACTCAGCTGTTCAGCTAATTTTACGCGCTGGGCTTCACCGCCTGAAAGGGTGGTGGCTGGCTGACCAAGCTTGACATAGTCAAGTCCAACTTCCATCAGCGTCGCCAGCTTAGCCTGGGCTTTGGGAATGTTCTCGAAAAATTGCAAACCATCTTCTACTGTCATTTCAAGCACTTCGCCAATTGATTTGCCCTTGAATTTGACTTCAAGTGTTTCTCTGTTGTAGCGAGCCCCTTTGCAAACGTCACAGGTGACAAAAACTGAGGGAAGAAAATTCATTTCGATCTCGTTCATCCCTTCACCGTGGCAGGCTTCGCAGCGGCCACCTTTGACGTTGAAGGAGAAGCGGCCAGGCAAATAACCTCTAGCCTTGGCTTCAGTGGTCATTGAAAAAACTTCGCGCACTATGTCAAACAAACCAGTGTATGTCGCTGGGTTAGAACGTGGTGTGCGACCGATAGGAGACTGATCTATATCGATTACTTTGTCTAGGGCTTCTACGCCTTTGACCGCTCTGACCCCCTTCGGAGCCGGCACGGTGCGGCCGAAATAATGGCGCAGGTGTTGATAAAGTAAATCGTTTACTAAAGTCGATTTGCCTGAACCGCTTACTCCTGTTACTGCCACAAGTTTTCCTAGGGGAATTTCTACCGTGATGTCTTGCAGGTTGTTTAGTGTTGCCCCTTCTATTGTGAGGTTTAAGCCATTGCCGGCTCGGCGTTTCTTTGGTACAAGAATTTTCTTGCGACCGCTGAGATAGGCTCCGGTAGAAGATCTAAGTGAATTCAAAATTTGCGGCAATTGCCCTTCGGCTACCAGTTCGCCACCATGAACTCCAGCGCCAGGTCCTATATCAATTAGCCAATCGGCTTCTCTTATGGTGTCTTCATCGTGCTCGACTACTAATAAGGTATTGCCTAGATCGCGCAAGCGTTTCAGTGTTTCGATCAATCTTGAATTGTCGCGCTGGTGCAAACCGATAGATGGTTCGTCGAGAACATAGAGAACGCCTGATAGTCCTGACCCGATTTGGGTGGCTAGACGAATACGTTGAGCTTCGCCTCCAGACAGAGTTCCAGCTTGCCTATCGAGGGTTAGGTATGAGAGTCCAACATCATTGAGGAAGGTAAGGCGGGCATTGATTTCTATAAGAACCTGATGGGCAATGGTTTTGTGCCTTGCTGATAACTTATCTGGCAGGTTGGCAAAAAAGCTCATGGCTTTTTCAACGGAGAGATTGCTGATGGTAGCAATAGACAGTGAGCCTACTTTCACAGACAAGCTCTCGGGCTTTAAACGGGCGCCATTGCAGGCCGCACAGGTCATCTGTGTCATGTAGTTCTCAATGTCGCCTCGCACTCTGTCAGAGTTTGATTCTTCGTGGCGACGCTTGAGATTGTTTATGACTCCTTCAAATGGTTTTTTGTATTCCCAAAATTCACGACCGTCAAAAGAGTCATGGCCAAGTTTGATGCGGTCAACGCCAGAGCCGTACAAGATAATGCCTTGTTGAGCTTTTGTTAGTTTGTCAAATGGTGTATCGACTGAAAATTTGTAGTGTTTGGCCACCGAGGCTAGAAGCTGGTCATAGTATGGGTTATTTGTTTTCGACCAGGGATAGACAGCTCCTTCTTTTAAGCTCTTCTTCGCATCTGGTACCACTAGGGCCGGGTCAACTTCAAAGCTACAGCCTAGACCGTGGCAAGAATCACAGGCACCATATGGACTATTGAATGAAAATATTCGAGGGGAAATCTCGGCAAAACTGATACCACAGGCGCCACAGGCAAAGTTCTCCGAAAATAGCATCTCTTTGGCGCTGCTATTTTCAGAATTGGCATCAGTTTTGGCAGTAGACTTACTTTCTGATTTGCTTTCTGATTTAGCTTCTGATTTGGCACCAGCAACAGTATCAACCAGAACATTCGACTTTCCCCACTTTAGGGCGAGAGAGAGGCTGTCTGCTAATCTTGACTGAATCCCTTTTTTTATGACGAGGCGATCGACCACTAAATCGATCGAGTGCTTCTTGTTCTTGTCTAATTTAATTTCGTCTTCTAGTTCGAGTACTTCGCCGTCCACTCTAACCCTGACAAAACCTTCTTTTCTCAGTTCAGTAAATAGCGATTGATATTCGCCTTTTTTGCCAGAGACCAGCGGTGCCAAAATTTGTATTCGTGTGCCATCGGTCATCTCTAGAACTTGATCAACGATTTGATCGATTGTCTGCGGATTGATTAGTCGATCACACTGAGGGCAGTGAGGTGTACCCGTGCGCGCGAAAAGCAAGCGCAAGTAATCGTAAATTTCGGTAACAGTTCCAACGGTTGAACGGGGATTGTGGCTGGTTGATTTTTGATCAATTGAAATTGCTGGGGAAAGGCCATCAATGCCATCGACGTCTGGTTTGTCTAACTGGCCAAGAAACTGTCTGGCATAGGCAGACAATGATTCAACATAGCGCCTTTGCCCTTCGGCAAAAATCGTATCAAATGCCAGGGAAGACTTTCCCGAGCCGCTCACGCCGGTGATCACCACCAGCTTGCCACGTGGGATCTTCACGTCTATGTTTTTTAGGTTGTGTTGCCTGGCCCCACGCACGACTATATTGTCATGTAGGTGAGAACCGTTGCGGTTGGTCTCGCTTAACATCTCTTTCTTTATATTGACTTCATGCATATCTTAGCTTGATCGGTAATCGCTTGCCCCCAGTTCTAAGAAACTATTTTGAAATTTCCTCTGAGACGGTCTCATTAATTTACAAATTTCTCTTATAACAGCCTGAGTGTTCTGTTTCGGCTCTTTTGAGCGGGGGTAGATGAATGTAGAGCGTTCTTTATGTGGCGCCGTGGAGGCTTGTATTAAATGTGGCCAAATTCCAAGGGCAAGGGTGGCAAGGGTGGTTCATCAAAGTCTAACGACGGCGATGACGAAAAACCCCGGTCAAAACCCCGCGCCACGAGGACCAAGCTCAAGGCAATGACAGCGGAAGCTGCCAGGGCTCTGCAAGAGACTGGTGATCAACCTGCTGCTAAAGCGAAGATGACGCCCGAAGAGCTTTTAGAGGCCGAAATTTTCCGCGCGGCTGAACAGGCTTCAGCGGAGCAATTGGCAAGAGAAGAGCAGGCCAGAGCCTCGGGACCTGAATTCTTGAAAATTCCGGAACAGTCAGCCAGCCTGGACGACCAATTGTCCGGTGTCTGGAAGGCTCGCTTAATGGGTGGCAACAAGCCAACTCCCCAGAACATGGCCATTCCTTCACCGGCTAATCGCGTGGCCATGGAAGCGGCTGAGAAAGCACGTACTAATGCCCAGCATGAGTCGATGATTGGTATCGTCGATCGCATGTTCGACCAGTTTCAGAATTTGGCCTACGATTTCAATCAAGTGGCTTCTGCATCAGATCTAGAGCTGACTTGGATTCGTCCTAGTATCAATCGTGAAAATGTTGGAAATTGGCACTCAGGCGCTCAATATATATCGGTCTTCAGCGGTCGCATATCAACTAGATACTGGACGCTTGTGGTGAGGGGAAGTTTCGAGACCATTACCGCTCACATAATTCCAGCAGACAAGCTCCTTACCTTTAATTCAGCCCCGGCCAACTACATGCCGATGCTTGAGATGATGCCTTATTTCGATGGGGCTATGGTCTACTGGAGCGCTGGCTCAAAACAATTGAAGAGTGAGGATATCCAGCAAGCAGCTAGAGCTGTGCTTGATAGCTTAGTGCAAGTTGCCCAAGAAGATGTGCCGCCGTCTAAGCCTATAGATCTCTTTTCCCCAGCCCCTGCCGCTGTAGAAACAGTCAGTCAGTCAATGTCTACTTCTGAGCCGAGTGTCAGCGCGCTTGGTGGCGATATTGACTACTCTGAGCGCTACAGACAGCATTTCTCTAGCGACTCTTCTGCGAATTTAGCAAATAGTCCAAATAATCCCAGCAATCCAAATAGTAATCAGGGCAATCAATTTTCTGGTGGTTATGGCAGTACAGGTAACTCCTCTGTCAACAATAATTCGCTCAATAGTTTCCGCCAGTTTCCGCCTAGCCAGCCTTCTAATATGATGGGCAATCAGCCCGGTGGCAATGCCCAGAATAGTAGCGATGATTGGAAACCCGTGGTGCGTTCTGTTCGCGGTGCAGCTGGCCCTCAGCCGTTGCATCATCTTCGTCAGTTTCAGAATGCTCCAGTTGAAACTTCTACGCCTACACCGGCACCTATTCCTACGCCTGTTCCTGCACCTGTTCCTGCACCTGTTCCTCCAAGTGCCCCAACGACTTCACCTTTCGGCACTCCGCCAAGCGTCACTCCATCTTTTGCTAATTCTCCAAATGCCAATTCTCCAAATGCTACTCCGGCGAACTTTTCTTCACCGGGTCGGGCCCAGGGCGTCAGTAATGATGACGGCTGGCGTGGAGTTGATGCCAATAGTCTAAGTCGACCGTCGCCCAGCGGTGCTTCTTCCGGTTTCAAACCGGCTTTTCCTGCTTTGCCTGCTACCCCTGCTGTTAGCTCTGATTCTTTTGTTGGGGGAACATCGCAGTCTTTGTCTGGCCAGCGGCCTGCCGCCGGTAGTGCCAATTCACCTGCTTCTAGTGATGATTGGAATTTTGTCCCCGTAGACAAAGAAGCTCCAAAACAAGCTCAACGTGATACGGGTGCGCAACCGCCTGTTAATTTCCCCAGCAATCTTTTTGCCGATATGCCTGCTAGTTTGGGCTTCCCGGCGACTTCAGCCTCTGCCGGTGCGCCGCCAGACCGTTCGAATCAAACTGTGCCGCCTGCTCAAGGCCAGCCTTCTAGTCAGACTGGTAGTTCCTCTAATTTTTCTAGTCCCTTTGCTCGTCCTTTCTCCGCCGTATCGGCTGCTAAGCCTAACCCAGTAAATGCTTCTGGGCAGCCTCCCGCCCCACCGACACCAGGACCTGCTCCAGTCTCTGCTCCAGTCTCTGCGACACCACCAGCTCCGACACCAGCTCCTTCTCAAGTCGAGGCCGAAGACAGCGACGCCAATCCATTTTATACACCTCTGGTTGCGCCGATCGATAACACCGCCACTGGTGCTTCTCCCTGGTCTGCAGCACCGGCTGCGGCGCAAGCTGGGAACAAGGCTGATTTCAACCAAACTGCTAGTAGCACCCATACCGGCATGATTTCACCTCCGAAGGCTCCGATGCCTGTCAGGGAGGCTGCTGGTGAAGTCAGCTTCTTCGAGCCTGAGTTGCCTGCCTCTGATGTAAAAGCTGAAGATACGAAGACAGTTGAGATTGCCTCTATTGTAAAAGCTGAAGATACGAAGACGGTTGAGATTGTCTCTACTGGGCAGTTTAGCGTTGATCGTTTTGCTTTTGATATCGCCAACCAGGCAGTGCCAGCAACAGAACCAGCAACCGATACAAATCCAGAACCTCATGGTGCAGAAGTCATGGCCCCCGTGTCAGAAGACTTGGAGGTTCTCGATTTTGCTAAAGAGCCAGAGCCAGAACCAGAGCTGATAATCGAGATTGAGACGGAAGCCGCTGAAGAACCAACTGAAGAAGCAGCTGAAGAACCAGCTGAAGAACCAGCTGAAGAACCAGAAGAGCCATCTGAAGAACATCAATCTGAAGGCGATTTAGAGACAGATGAGCCCGTAACTGACCGGTCAGAAGACTCTCCTCAAGATAGTTACGATGATGGTGTCGAAGATTTTGAGTCAACACCTGATTTGGAAGTTGGGCAGCCCGATTCTGGTCTAGAAAAGCCCAATTCGGATGAAGCAGAAATCGGTCTTGTTGCGCAAGAACATGGTGACTATGCTGAAGAAGCCCGTTCCAACACCGAGCTAGGCGGCGAAGAACTAGATCGTGAAGAACCAGAAAGTGGAGAGCTAGACAGTGAAGAACCAGAAAGTGAAGAGCTAGGCGACAGACAGATAGATCAAGATAGCTCTTATGACGACTCTGATGAAGACTCGGGTGAAGAGTCTGTTGCTGCCGCTGGTCAAGCTTTTGATCAAAGCGAGGATGAACTTGCTAGGCTCGCGGAGATTGAAGACGAGACTGTTGAGGCGATTGCTGAGCTAGAGGAGGAACTGGCTCATTCTGCCGATGACCTCAATCAGGCTGTCCATCAGCCCGATACTCAGGCAGTTAGTCCGTGGTGTGGCCCGGCTGATCCCGAGCTGCCAGAATCTGGTTTGCGCTCTGATCTAAGTTCTGATTTTGGTTCTGGTTTTGGACAAGAGCAGGCCCAGGGGCGGACCATCGAGCAGCCAATTCCGATGCCTACTTTTACCCCGATTTCAGCGTCGCTTGGTAGCTCTGCACCATCTGTAGTAGCAGCTAGTGAGCACTCTTTGAAAAACGAAATAGAAAGAGTGATAACAGCCTTCGACAAAGAACTTGAGTTGATCTCTACTAAAGGGTCTGATGCCTTTGCCAGGCGCGATTTAAAGGGTGCCGAGCATATGATCAAGCTGGCCGAGATGATTAGCGAGTACAAGGCGGGCTTAGCTAAACTAAAAGACGAATACGACAAAGATCTTACTTAGTGATGTTACTGCCTTGGCAGATCTGGAGCCTGATCTGGTTGTAGATTCGGTTGCAGATCTGATTGTGCATTCAGGTCGCTACTCGTTTGAGCTTGAGGCTGAACCTGATCTTGAGAGCGTGGTTGAGTATCATTAGTTGGTTCTGAAAATGGTGATTGGTTGTCTTCTGGTCCACCGACCAATGCTTTGACAGTGAAGGCTAAAAATTGGCTGATTGCTTCGGCGTTACTAATGATGGCAATTAGGGACAGCGAAAAAACAAGAGAAGTCATTGCCACTACTAGTAGTTGCTTGCCTCTGCTCAGGCTGCGTTTCTCTGGGATACCATGAAGAGTGGTACTGCGTTTGCGCTTTCGCTTGGTCGCTTCTACCAGGTCTTTTTTCGAAGGTATCTTACGATCGGCTGTTTTTTTCGCTTCTGTTCTTGCATCTAATTTCTGCGATTGAGCCCGCAGCTTGTCTGATGTTACGGCGTTGTCGTTTGGTCGCTTCATGCCAGTGGCTGAGACTTTTGCTTTGTTGGGCTTGACTGCGGCTGCTAGCGGTATCTCTGTTGTCGCTTTGGCACTAAGAGCAGCTTCAAGATCTTTTCGCATTTGTCCTAGCGATTGATAGCGATTCTCTGGCTGTTTTGCCATAGCCGCCATGACAATTTTTTCGAGACTGGCTGGAATTTTCAAATCAGGTCGAACCTGGGCAAATGGTGCTGGATCGTCCGAGATTTGTTTAGTCATGGTGTCAGCATAATTTCTACCAAGAAAAGGTACCTTACCTGTCAGACTTTCGTACATGACAATTCCCAGCGAATAAATGTCTGATCTAGCATCAACTGGCGCGCCCATGCACTGTTCTGGGCTCATGTATATCGGAGAACCCCAAACTTCGCCCATTCGTGTTAGACGTTGCGCTTCTTCGGCCATTTTGGCAATACCAAAATCTACAACTTTGACATAGTCAGTGGTGGCACCTTGCCTTGTTAGCATGATGTTGCCTGGTTTGATATCGCGGTGAATTGCGCCCTGTCTATGCGCGTGCTCGATGGCAGCGCAAACTTGCACAAAAATGTCTTGAAAGCGCTCAGGTTCTAGATGATTTTCACGAGCCAGTAAATCGGTTAGATTCTGTCCAATCAAATAATCCATAACAAAATACGGTTGCCCTTTAGCGCTAGAGCCGTAGGCATGCAAATTGACAATGCGTGGGTGGTTGAGCCGACTGAGTAGTTCAGCTTCACGCTGAAAGCGTTTTACTACCATGTCGTCAGTCATACCGGCTGTGCGCAAAGTCTTGACTGCAACTATTTTTCCGGTGTCTTTTACTTTGGCCTTGTAGACTACGCTCATGCCTCCACGGCCAATTACACTCAATACCCAATAGCGACTACCTAGAGTGGCGCCCACTAGCAGGTCTCTAAAATCGTTAGGTATTTGAATACGGTAGAGCGGTGGCTTACCGGTATGCGGAAGCGTTCTCAGGCTGCGTGCTGGGGATCTTGCATAATGCGGCATCTGCTTAAAAGCTTACCTGAGATTTAAGGGGCGATGGCGTTGACAACGATTTGTACGAATCCGAGCATCAAACCAATTAGGCCACCGAACAATTCTAAGACCTTCAATTCTTGACTGCAAATTCTTTTGACTAGGGCCTCAAGTTGTTGAGAGGTGAATAAATCTATTTTGGTTGCAATCAGGTTATACATACCCAGTGCCGGTATTGCCTTCTCGAGAAGTTCGCCAAGCTCGCGTTTGAGATATGAATGGGTAAATTGTGAGAGGTCGTTTTTGGCGCGCTCTAGCCAGACTTCTGGAATTGACTCTGGATTAAAGCGCACTATTGATTGGCGCACGGCACTCATAGCCTCGCCCTCTACTTTTCTTACTGAGAGCAAAATGTCTGCTTTATGCTCCACCAGGAAAGATTCAACAAATGAGACCATGTTGGCCTTAAATTTAGCAATGCTCTGCAGTGGCATCGAACTGAGGTCGAAGTTGGCAATTTGAATTGCCAGTTGATCTCTGATACCAAAACGCTTTGTTAAGTCAGCTATTAGCTTTTCAGACTCTTCCGGTTCTTTCTCTAAGTAGTTGCGACATTCATAGCAGACTCTTTTTACGCCGATGATTTTCGCCAGAATTTTGTAAGGGGTGCTGGCGTGAGCGTTAATTGATTCGTCTAGAGAGCTAATGTTTTGTGGGCTCAGAAGCGTAATTAAGGACGAACGCACTTTTGCTGGTGTGAGAAAGGCTTCTATTATGCGGGCGGCAAATTCGTTAGCTTGATCCAAAGAGATGCGCGCGGTCAAAACCACTTGGTCGAAGACCTTTTCTGTGATTGCCGCTACTTTGCTGTCTTTGCCAGACTCAAGTGATTCAATTGTCGAGCGGACAAAGTGCTCCATAAGTGTGGGGCTTAATTCTGCTATGTCGGAAGCCAGTCGGTGTAATTTTGTGGTGTCTCTGAACTCCTTCAGAACAGAATCAACAAACAAGCCAATGGCTAAGTGAATGTTTGCTTCGGTCAAAAGCAGTTCAACTTGCACCTTAATATCGTTCGGTGTGAGTAAAGTTTCAGTTATTGTGCTGGCAACAGCTTGCGCTAATTTTGCGCGCCTCTTAGGAAAGATACCCGGTGTAAGAGGCAGCTGGATTTTTGTAAAGGGGATATACCAGGCTTCATAGGGACGGAAGAGAGCTGCCACGGCCATCCAGGTAGCCAGGTAGCCATGGGCAAAGTAGAGAAACGGGGGCATGATAACTTTCCAGAAAGTTGCATGCTGTGAGGCAAATAGAGACGCCCAATGAAATTCCATGTTGTGGTTTTTTGCCTTTCCTGATGCCTTTGGATTGCCTGCGAAACTTCAAGCTTAGATAGGAGTTATTTTAAGCGCTCTGATAACACCTTGACCTCTCATATAATGACTTGTTGTTTTCATTCTCGCTAGCGGTTCACAATTGCCTAATTTCAAAATCACCATGTCAGTTGCAAAATATCACTGGAAATTCGCTCTAGAGCGTACTCTCCGTGCTCGGTCAGCGGCCTTGGTTAGTGGAGCTGCTGCACTTGTCTTGCTCGTCTCCGGCTCTCAGATTGAGGTTGTGGCCTCTCCCCTCTCTGGTCTAAACAATTTAGCTGGCTTTAAATCACCAAAGTCTGAAAGTGAGCAGGTGATGAAGCAGGTCTATCAATTAGAAAAGACAGACACTTTGACAGGGTTGACCCAGGCGACGCGGCTTTTGGAAGGTTTGATTGCTAAGCGGCGTGATATTGCCGAAGCTCATCTTGAACTGGGGCGCATTCAAAATAGGCTTGGCAACCAGGACCAAGCAATCATGTCACTGATGGAAGCGTTGACACTGCTTAGTGACGATCCAATAAAAGGACTGGAAGCGCGAGAGACCATTGGCGCTATTTATATGAAACGTGGCAACTATGATGAGGCTGGCGGTCAGTTTAAGAAAATAGTTGATGCTTCCCCTACCAATGCAACTGCTCGTGGCAATCTTGGCATCTGCCTTGAGCAGATTGGCTTTATCGATTTGGCCATTGCTGAGTTCAAGAAAGTACTGGCTCTTGAGCCAAACAATTTTGTCTCGCTCTACAACCTTGGTCTAGCTTTTTCACTCAAGGGTGACTACAGTCAGGCGTCGTCTTATTTTGAAAGGGCAATGACTAAAAATCAGAGAGATCCGCAAGTGGCTATGGCGGTTTTGGGTCTTGCCTCTTGTTATGAAGCCAAGCAGCAGTATGAAGAAGCTAGGCTGATGATCGACAAAGTTATTTCTCTGGATGCTCACAATCACTATGCTTACTTGGCCAAAGCCCGAGTGTACGAAGCGCTTAAAGAACCGGGCAAAGCTATTGAATGTATCCGTAAGGCCATGCAAATTGCTCCTAACGATAATAATTGCAAAGCAGCGATGAGTGAGTTGTTGATCAAAAGTATGCCGAATACTGCTAGTTTAGACCGGTTGACTCATTAGAGTTAGTTGGGCGAAAAAAAGGCTGTTGATTGGAACTGAAGTTGTGAATCTAAAGTGAGGTATATGAAAATGCGGGTTCTATCTGATTTGTCGCTGAAGGCCGTGGCTACTGGTTTGGCCTGCTCCGGTTTGGTTGCTCTGGCATTACCTGGATTCTGCGACGATAAAGACGCTGAAGACATAAAGAGCGCTATCTTTAGATATCAGGCTGCTGCAGAGCAGAATCCAAGCAATCCGGTTAACCACGTTAAACTGGGCAAGGCCTATTTGATGGGTGGTGAGACTGACAAGGCTATTGAATCTTTCAAAGCTGCAGTCAAACTCAATAGTGAGGATCCCGAGGTCTATATGGGCCTGGCTCGTTGCTACGGCCGTAAGAATGACGTGCCGCAAGCTTGTGACAGTATCAAAGAAGCCGTACGCTTAGCCCCGACTAAGGCTCAGTACCACTTGAAATACGCGCAGTTGCTTTCTCGCAACGAGAAGAAGCTTGACCAAGCTTTGCAAGAGTTCAAGCAAGCGATCAAGCTAGATAACAAAGATGCCGCTGCTCACCGTGATTACGGGGCTGCGCTTGGTTTAAAAGGCGATTTCCCTGGTCAGATTGCTGAAGAAAAAATTGCACTCACTCTTGCTCCTGACAGCGCTGATGCTCATTTCTACATGGGTTCAGCCTATGCAGCTTCGAATAAGGGTAGTGAGGCTTTGCCTTACTTGCAGCGCTGTGTAGAGCTCGATAAGAAGAATGCTGATGCTTACCGCCTATTGGCAGCAATCATGGCTTCAAACCACAAGTTTAAAGAAGCTATCGACTATGCTCAGTCAGCTGTCAATATACATCCGGACAACAAAGCATATACAGCCACCCTAGAGAAAATAAAGTTGGCCTCTAAGGCTAAGTAATGTTGCTTTGATGGCGCAGTTTCAAAATTTTATTTTGGACATTTTTGCCAGGAAAGTGATTAATGGGGTGGTTGCAAAGGTCAATCTCGCGCCTGCTGACAACCGGCGCGAGCGCTAAAAGCATGACCTTTAGGTATGTGAAAAGGTTAACTACACGTAGATGTGTAGCAACTTGCAAATACACTAGATAGGCTCTAACATAAGTTAAGCTAAGATAGCAGTAACGTGCTTCGAATATAGGTGCCTAAACCGGCCCTTGATCGCTGTCTCTTACTAACTGTCTCAACTGGCGTATTAGGTGAGTGATGGTCCTCGTTTAGGAGGGCTTAGTCGCTCGATTTAGTTACTGTCCGCTTGAATTATTTTTGTTCATAAGTATTTTTGTTCTAAGTATTTTCTGATTAGCCAATTTGTCGTATTAGTTTGAAGAGGTCTAAAGGCTGTGCTTGAGCGAGCTAAAATTGATGAGAAAGCTGCCAAAAGCTTCGAAATGAAGGCCAGCATTAAAGTTGTTGGTGTTGGTGGTGCCGGCTCCAATGCTGTCAATCGAATGATTGCAGCAGGCTTGAATGGAGTGGAATTCTGGTCTTGTAACACTGATGCTCAGGCTCTCGATTTGGCTGCTGCCAAAAATCGTTTGCAGATAGGCTCTAAGCTCACCCGCGGCCTCGGCGCTGGTGGCAACCCTAGCATTGGTCAGAAAGCAGCAGAAGAAAGCCGCGAAGAAATTGCTCAGGCCCTCCAGGGTGCTGACATGGTTTTCATCGCTGCTGGTATGGGTGGTGGTACCGGTACTGGTGCTGCACCAATCGTTGCTGAAGTAGCGAAAGAGATGGGTGCCCTTACTGTTGGTGTGGTTTCAAGACCTTTCCTTTTTGAAGGTAAGCGTCGCAGCAATCAAGCTGAAAATGGCATTAATGAAATTCGCTCTCGGGTTGACACTTTGATTGTCATTCCGAACCAGCGTTTGCTAGAAGTTGTAGACCATAGAGCATCGATGCAAGAAGCCTTTGTCGAAGCCGATAAAGTCTTGATGCAAGGTGTACAAGGTATATCGGACATTATTACTGTGCCTGGCTTGATCAACGTTGACTTTGCCGACGTCAAGGCTGTTATGCAGACTGCTGGCTCCGCCCTGATGGGTGTAGGCCGTGCAACTGGCGAAGGTAGAGCTGTTGAAGCTGCTCGTAACGCTATTAATAGCCCCTTGCTAGAGACAACCATCGACGGAGCATCTGGTGTCATATTCAATGTCACCGGCGGCCCTGACCTGACCCTGCATGAAGTTCAAGAAGCAGCAAATGTTATCTACTCAGCTGTTTCAGACGAAGCTAACATTATCTTTGGTGCGGTGCTTGATGATCGCCTCCACGGTGAAGTGTTGATTACTGTAATTGCCACTGGTTTCGACATGCTTGTTCAGTCTCAGCCAAAAGCTAGACCAACTCAAGCTAGTACTCCTAATCAACAGCAGCAACGTGTTGAGCAACAGGCTCGACCAGCTCAGCAAGTGCAACAGCAGCAAGCTCAGCAAAGTCAGAGCAATGAGTTGAAGAAAATGGCTAGCGACATTCTCGATATTCCAGAATTTCTCAAACAACGCAACCCTAGCAAATAGGCTGGTAAACCGCCTAACAAATAGGTCTGCTCCAGACTAAAGCAAGAAATTAAAGAGGCTCAAGCATTGCGCTTGGGCCTTTTTTCTCGCAATTAACTAAATGAAATTGAGCTGCACGAGAAAGTCTGGTGCTTGATTCACCGAAGTCGGTCGTGCTCGCCAGAGATAGACAAAGGCTTGCGCCGGGAGCGCTTTCAATGAGAGTTGGTGCAAGCCTTCAATGTATGGGCTCATGTTATTGCAGCCGCCGTTGTAGCCGCAGGAACCACCGCAGTGAATGTATTGAGCAATTTCAATCGGGCGGTCGCTGGTTCTATTGATATTCTGCGAATATCTTGGCGAGACAGCAAGATAATTAAAGCCGAAGTCGCGAGCGTTATATGCCACCACATCAAATGGCGCATTGCCTAGTTGATTGGGCAAGTCTACGATTTTTGCACTACTTTGCAAGAAGCTAGTAACGTTGTAAGTAATTTCTTCTCTGGATTCACGCGGGTAGATTACAGCTTGACTCGGTGCACATTCTAGAGGTAGGCCACTAAGTGCAAGGTCTTCTTTGCTGGCAAATTTGGTCTCGTAGTGATAGCCAGATAAAACCATATTGGCGCAAGCGAGCATGAATGGATTATTGATAAAACGAGATTCTTCTGAAAGGCCATCGATGCTGCGGCTTCCTGTGTCGAAGAATACTTGGCCATCAAGGCCCCACCAGGGCTTACCATCTTCTATTTGGCTAAATATTGCTGGCATTGGTGTGTACTGATAAAGCAAAAGCTCGGTGTGTTGATTGGCAAAACTCTTTCTTTGGTTCTCAATTTCTATGCGGGATTGGAAGTCATATTCACTGGGAGGATTGATGGCCAAGCTTAGCGGGCTTTGAACTTTTGCTTGGGGTCCAAGTGAAAGCCTGTTTGAGCTAATTTGCTGGGTTTTGCCTGGCTTTACTATTAGTACTGCTACAACGATGGCTAATAAAACACCGAAGGTCATGAAACCCAGGGCCTTCTTACCTACTAATACTTTTGAAAATAAGTGTGTTCGAATTAGGTCTGCCATGTCTCTATAATTTATGGATCTCACTTAGTAAGGTCTATTATATGTCTGCTTCACTTGCCATGTCTTTTGCCCCAGGCGTCTTACCAATTAAAGTAGAGGGCGAGCGTCTTTTATTGGTAGATCAACGCAAACTGCCTCACGAATTTTGTTACTTTGATGCCAGCAGCCACGATCAGATGGTTTTTGCCATCAAAGATATGGTTGTTCGCGGGGCCCCTTCTATTGGCGTGGCAGCAGCCTATGGCCTGGCTTTTGAGGCGCGGCGCTTGGCTAATAGTTCAAGTAAGCAAAATAGTTCAAGTAATCCAAATAGTTTAAATAAGTCAAGTAATCTAAATCAGCCAAATCAGACAGATTTTTTGCATCAATTCAATCAGGCCAAGGATGAACTCAATCAAACCCGGCCAACTGCTGTCAACTTGCGTTGGGCAACAGAGCGCATGGCTAAAGTTGCAGAGGTTTCGTTCGCCAAGGGTCTCTCTTCGGTAGAGGCTGCTAGGCAAATTTATAGTGAAGCAGAAACAATACTCAGCGAGCACCTAAGTGCCAATCTGGCAATTAGTCAGTATGGTTCAGTGCTTGTGCAACGGGGAGCGCGCATAATCACTCATTGCAATGCCGGTGGCCTTGCTGCCTGCGGTTATGGAACTGCTCTAGGTGTCATTCGTGCTGCTCATTTTGCCGCTAAGAATATATCAGTCTATGTCGATGAAACAAGGCCTCGCAATCAAGGTGCCAAGCTAACCATGTGGGAACTTGCTCAGGATATGGTGCCGTCTACTTTGGTTTGTGATTCTATGTCTGGACACCTGATGAGCAGAGGTCAAATAGATATGGTCATTACCGGCGCTGATAGAATTGCCTTAAATGGAGATAGCGCCAACAAGATTGGGACTTATAATTTAGCCGTTTTGGCGCACTATCACAAAATTCCCTTTTACATTGCTGCCCCGCTTTCTACCTTTGATACAAATCTGGAAGACGGGAAAACTATTCCGATTGAAGAACGTGATCAAAGTGAAGTTCTCACCATCAATGGTGCTCCCACTTCTGTGCCGGGCGCCCAAGCTTTTAACCCTGGTTTCGATGTCACTCCTGCTAACTTGATTGCTGGCATCATTACCGAAGTTGGAGTTCTTCGACCGGACTATGTTGCCAGCATTGGCAAGGCGTTGTTGTAGAGGCTAGGATTAGTTATAGAGAAATGGATTGGTTCTAGAGTTCAGCGAAAGAGTAAATATTCAATTGCGTAGCTGACGGCAAAGATCGCGCTGAGAGTGGCTGAACCAGCGAATCTATACTGCACAGGTAGCTTGGTTTGAATGATCAAGTTGCCGACTATTGAAATTGGCAGGTTTGCTAAGAATGACTTTAGGCCGACGACTAGGCAATCTGAAATGATTGATATTGCACTGTGCATGTCATTGCCCAGGTTAAATTGATGAGTGGCAAGATAAATGAAAAAGACATGGCGGGCAATCCAGAGCGGGTTGAAGTAAAACATCGCACCAATAGTTCTACCAATCCATGTGAGATTTTTGCCGTTGATGCTAATACTGTCAAGCATTCTGAACCAAGCTGGTATTTCAAAGCGGTATAGCAGCCCACCGACTAGTGTCATGATCAATATGCGTTCGGGCTCAAATTTACCAAGCAACAGTTGTCCAACTAAATCGCCAAGGGGGTAAAGCAGCCAGCCTATGAGTAAATTGAGTGTTTTTTCTGATTTCAAAAAGAAACCTTTTGTATTTTTTGCGTACTTAAGCGATCTGATGTAAAGTGTAGTATCTCGCACTTTAAGTAGGTCTGAAATTTTTTTCTGGAGGAAGTGACTATGACAATCTTGCGCAAATTTTTCGTCTCAGCACTTCTCTTTTCCACATTTTTAAGTTTATCTACGTGCCTTCCTACCAAAGCTTCACCTGTTACTGCTGTTAACGCCAAAGCCACAACCACAACTAAAGGCGCTGACTCTAAGGCTAAACAGCAGAAACTGCATCGCTTTGACTTTCGTCTAGAAGGCGTGAGCTGCGGCCGTTGCATTGTTAATATTCGCACTGCTTTGCGCCAGACCAAAGGCGTAAATCGCTGTGAGGTGGCTCTGCGTAAGCCCTACGGTGGCGTTGTTGTCTATGACGCTGGTCTTACTGATGTGCAGAAGCTCACCAAAATAACAATCACTGCCGATCCCAAAACCGCAGTTATAGTAAAAGATCCTATTGACGAATCAATAGAAAAAGTACCAGTAGTACTGATTCCTAAATACACTTCGCTGCAAAAAACAGCTGGCTAAGCACTGCTTTATTGAGAGCTTAACTAAGGTGGGTTCGGGGCAACAACGTCAGCCACGACTGGCTCTGTAGCTTCGGCTGAGAAGACCATTGAAGAAGGTCCGAAGGGAATTGGCACAGGGAAGTTACAAGTAACCCTGGTAACTACTAACACTTGGGCGGAGCCGGCTGGGTATTGCAATGTACTGCTCTGGAAGAGGCAGATTTTGGAACCGCCACCACTGGCTTGAAACTGGGTGATGACATCGTTTACTGCCGGTAGCGCTAGTGCATAATTGGCATAGTTAGAAGCAGCTCTAGCACAATGTTTCGCTAGGGCATCATTTTGTGTTTGGCAAATAACTATTGATGCGACGTCCAGTAAAAACAATGCAATAGTGACAATGAAAATACAGCCAACGACAGTCTCGATCAGGCTGCTTCCGTGCTTTCCTCTTCGGTTAATACTGACTGTTTTCAATTTGCCTCATCTCCAATTGCAGGCCATGTCTTTCCCTAGTTAACTCCGGTCTCTTCCGATGGCCTATTGTCCTGGTACCTAAAGGTTATTGGTCTGGTTAAGCCATCGATGTTCATGGCTGCCATAAACGGTAATCCGCCGAGAGAGAGAAACGGTTTGATTTGTACTTGGGTATCAACTTGGACGAATCGCATTGGGAGCCCAGTTTCACGGTCAACCACAGTGCCAAAATTGACAGATTTCGCACCATTCGCCACGACTACTGCGCCGGTAAAGGCGGCAAGACCGCTGCCTTCCCATGCAGTTTTCATGGCATTTGCTGCCGGAGCATAGTCAGCTGGGGTCGGACTAGTTGTAGTTATTGGCGTTGTCGCACAAGCTTTAGCTGTCATCTGATTGAGATACCAGCCAGCGCAATAACCTATGCTGAGATAGAGCAGGTCTACCATAGGAAAGAGGATAACCAGGAAAAGAATTAGCAGTGCAGGGGCTAATTCTGCGATTTGGCCACCAGTGCTTTTTCTTCTTGCCTTCATACCGCGATCCCTCCCGGGAAAGATGCAAATAACGCTAGATTCCTTGGTCTTTTAGCTTTTGGTAATTTGATTTATTAAAATACGCCACAGCTACTAGCTGACTTTCAAACATTTCTTATAAAGGTTATGCCACGCGAGGTGTCTCTTTAAATCACTTAACGCTTATGTGTTAGTTTCGTTTAGCGAGAATTAATCTGCCTTACTCTTGAGGTAGAATATCACTGTCTCTCAGTTGAGAACCTTACCCTTGTGTTGGCAAGAGTGGTTGCTTGAAAATTAGGCTGAATGAATTACTAAGTGTTTCCCCGGTTAGTCACGGATTATAAGAAGGAATACTAAAAGGATTACTAGAGTGATAAGACAAAATCGATTTGCCATCGCCAGTGACATCATTGGCCCAGGGCTGCCATTTGCTGTTGCCCTGATTCTTCTCTCGCCGGGCTTGGCTCAAGGTGAGACAGCAAGCATTGGCACTGTTTTGTCTGAACCTGAAGTTGAGACTGCGGTACGAAAAGATGAATTACCAGATGAACAGCTACCAGGAGGGGTTGCCGTTGGCAATGCTCTTAAAAGGGTTCAAGCTGAATTGGATAACCGTAAGCTGACTCAGGCTTCACAGAAGGAACTAGAAGCCTTAGCTGCGAAGTATCCAAACAATTACAAGGTTCATCTCTATTACGGTTTAGTACTTGATGATCTTGGTTTGCCTGAGCAGGCCATGGCCGAATTTGAACAAGCTGATAAGTTAGGGCCTCAGGATCCCCGTGGTACAGCTGGGATTATGAATCATATTCTAGCCAGAGGCGATACAGCCGCCGCCACAGAACTGCTTCAGAAGGCCCTCAAGCGATTTCCTGACTCGCCAGAGATCCTTTTCTTTATGGGTAAAAACTTTAAAGAGCATCGACATTGGTCTGAAGCGCAGATGGTGCTGAACCGTGCCTACAAAGCTGGCTATAAAGTAAAGCACCTGCCGGTTGAATTGGGTGAACTCTATGTAGAGAGCGCACCTATTATTGCCCTGAAATTGGCTAATGAAGACTTAGCTCAGTATCCAGACTATTACCTCTCGCTTCAGGTAAAAGCTCTAGCTCTGATGAACATGGGCAAATTCGCTGAGGCTATAGCACCGCTTAAGAAGCTCTACAGTCAATCTCCAACATTTAACCACTCGGCTGAGTATTATTTGCGCTGTCTGTTTTGGGATGGGCGCTATCATGACGCTCTCAACCCCGGTTTGTACTTCCTCGGAAAAGAAGCTCACGCTATTGGTGGTCCACTGGTTTCGTCTGAGGTTCTCGGCGAAATTATTAGTCGACTGCCTATTAGTGATGTTGAACTGCAACTTAATCAGTTTTATGAACAGTTGAAGAAAGACAAAATTTTGGTAAGGCCAGCTTTTCATTATTACCTTGCTTCTATTTTCTACAAACAAGGCAAACCAAAGCTAGCTAAAGTCGAATTAGAAAGGCTTTTAGAGAGCGATCCTAAGTCTGTGGAAGGTCTTTATTTGCTTGGACAGTTGTATGAGAACTATGGACGAAATTATAAGGAAGCGTTGATGGCCTATGAAATGGCTCACGCTCTGTCTCCGTACGACATGGTCATTGATAAAGCCTACAATCGCATGGAGGTCAGGCAGGCGTTCCGATCTTCTGATTGGGCTAGGGCTTTTCGAGATTGGCTTGATAGTCTGTTTGGTCGAACCAGGCTTGATTGAACGGCGACAGTTCCGATTTTGTTAGATTTTGTCTGATTTCTAAAACTTACCTGCTGGCTTTGATATTGCTGTCTCCTGTTGATCCCTTTTTGCTAAGCTGGTAATGGGGTTGTGATTTCAGGAATCATGGTGTCTTTGCGTGCGATATGTTCCTTATCATAGATTGGCAAATCTACCCAATATAATTGTTGACGGTAAGGCAAACGATTCTACGGTGCTGACGCTTTCGCATTGGCCCAGTAGTAACACTCCCGTAGAATTAAAAGCTGATCTGTCGGCTGAGATTGTTTATCGCTACCTAAACAATTCTGATTCCATTTTGTCTAAACCTTGTGATGTGGTATCAAACAACCATTTTGATGAAGATGGCTTGGTTTCGCTTTACAGTTTGCTTAATCCGCAAGCCGCTCTAGAAGAGCAATCTACCTTGGTTGACATTGCCAGTGCTGGTGATTTTGGTACATTTAAAGATCGCGAGTCAGCTAGGGTTTGCTTCGTTTTGTCGGCTTGGTCTAATCCCGACCTTTCTCCTCTAAACCAGGGAGTTTTTGCTCGGCCATATCCTGAAGTAACGGCCGTTCTGTATGAGGAATTATTGGTACGCTTACCCAATATTATTCAAAAAATTGACAATCTTAGGCGCTATTGGCAGGAAGAAGATGACTTCCTTGATACCACTGAGAATGCCATTGCTTCTGGTTTGATCACTCTGGAAGAATTTCCTGAAGTTGACCTGTTGGTAGTGCGGGTGCAAGATAATAGCTTTCCGTATATAACTAGAGAGCATTGTCCCAGCTGGATCTCATCGGTCGTGCATCCAATGGCTTTGCACAATCGCACTGAACGTATGCGGTTGCTTGTGATGCAGGGGCGACACTATGAATTTTATTACCGCTATGAAACTTGGGTTGATTTCGTTTCTCGACCACTAGCCAAACGGTTAGATCTCAGCAATTTAGCTAAGATTCTGACGACCATGGAAAATGGCCGAGGGTGCTGGCAATTCACTGGCAACGATGAGATAATTGCCCGGCTTAAGTTGGTAGATGGGAAGGAAAGCAGAATCGATCCCGAAGACTTTCTATCTGAGGTCAAAGGGGCATTGGCTCAAGGCGAGAACTTGAATGGAAGTATCTGTTAAGAAGCCCCTCTGGAAACGTGTGATACTGCCGGGCTTGGCAAGGTTCTTTGCTCCGCGAATAGATTTCTACGCTTTACTGGTTGCCCAAGCCGACACGACCCTTCGAGGTGTGGAAGGGCTTGAGGCTTGGCTCAGTACTGGCGCTGCTGAACGCTGTCAGGTCGTGCGCGATTTAGAGCACCATGGCGATGAGCTCAAGGCTTCATTACAGCGAAAGTTAGCCGAATCGTTTATCACTCCTTTTGATCGCGAAGATATATACGATCTGTCTGTCAGGCTTGATGAAGTGCTCAATAGCGCTAAGAACAGTGCGCGTGAGGTGGAGGCGCTCAATTACTGTCCGCGTGATTCAAGCCTGTCGGAGATGGCGCGCAACTTAGTTGAAGGCAGTCGCTGTTTGTATAACTCATTCCGTAGTCTCAACGTAAATTTAGCTGAGGCTTCCGCTCAGGCCAATCTTGCTCGTAAGTCTGAGAATCGTTTCGAGAAAGTTTATCGACAGGCTATGCGTGAACTCTTTGAATTGAACGATTTTAAGACAATCTTACGCACCCTCGAAGTTTATAGAACTATGGTTCAGACAGCGTCTCGTATAGACATGGTGGCCGAGAAATTACATCACGTGATAGTCAAAATTAGCTAAGAAGTGAAAGTGCCAGAGTAATTGGATTCGGGCTGCGCAAAAGAACAGAGGCAATGACAATCAATTTTTACTTTGTTCTCGTCTTACTACTTGGTTGTTTGTTTGCTTTTACAAACGGCTTTCAGGACGGTAGTTCGGTTGCCGCCAGTCCGATAGCATCACGGTCCATCGGAATGTGGCAAGGGATTTTACTTACTGCCATCTTTGAATTTCTTGGCGCTCTTTTGGGCGGCTCACAAGTGGCCTCAGCTATTTCAGGAATTACCAACTATCCTCGCAGCGATCCGTTCCTGTGCGTTCTGGCTTGTGCACTGTTGGCGGCCGTAGGATGGAATTTTCTTACTCGCCTGGCCAAAGTACCATCCAGCTCTACCCATGCTCTTGTTGGTGGTTTAATCGGTGCTATCTTCGCTTCTACAGGGAGTTTCGAATATATTGTCTGGGGTAATTTCAATGCCTTAATTCATCCGACCGGAGTCTGTAAAGTGATCACCACACTTTTCCTTTCGCCTTTAATTGGTTTTGGCGCTGGCTATTTTACATTGCACTTGCTTCAATTTTTGCTATCAAGAGCAACGAATCGGGTCAATAATGCTTTAAAGAGTTTGCAGCTGCTAGTTCTTCCTATTCTCGCCTTTGGCCATGGCGCTAACGATACACAGAAAGTCATGGGTGTTGTGGTTATGGCTATGAGCGCTGCCGGCATGTTTGGCCATCAGAATCCGTTAGCTTCAAGTGAGAGTATTCCGTTATGGGTGAGGATTACCGTTGGAGCGTTTATGGTTTTAGGTGTTGTTTGCATGGCTCCTGGCATTCTTAAGCGTGTCGGACTCGGCATCTTTAAGCAACGTCCCGTGCACGGCTTTGCTAGTGAGTTTGCCTCCGCGGTAGTTGTTCTTACCGGTTCGATAACTGGTGGGCCGGTCTCGGCCTCTCAGGTAATAGCTTCAACTGTTATGGGTGTTGGTTATGCCAACCGGCGCAAAGGAGTGCATTGGCTTGTTGCCAGAGAAATGGCTTGGGCTTGGTTCTTAACTATTCCTTGTTCGGCAGCCTTTGCTTTTTTTCTTTTTCGTTTGTTCTTTAGTGTTCTAAAGGTCTAGAAATTAGACGCAAACTCTTTACTCAGGGCCTAACTCAGGGCCTAAATGGAGTGCGTTCCCACTAAGGGCTCATGGCCTGGATATACCCAAGGCGCGCTGTAAGTAGATTGCTTTAGCTGTGGATGAAAGAGCCATGTATTCGATGTAGCAATTAACAATCCGGCTACAACCGCAAGCCATACCTTATTAACGGGCTCGCTGGCTTGGTCGGCACCGCTATTTTCGGTTTTAATGTCGGCCATGAATTGCTCTGCCAAATTTTCGTTTGTCTGTAACATAAAATCTCACCTCTATTGGCACATGCCCTATTGCGCAAGTGACTAAACGGTTTTGACAGAGGGGCGATGTGGAATCTAACCGTAGGCAGAGGCAATTTTCTTCTGTAAGTGTCTGCAAACAGTGAGTGGTTGAGCGTGGGAGAGTCATAGGTAAGGCAATGAGCAACGAAAATAACAATGAGCAAGGCGATCGCAGCTGGATGGATGCAGACAATGACGGTGAGGAAATTCAAGATATTGCCGCGATACGTGATTATGCCTACGAAGCATTTGATAGGTTAGATAAAGACGGTAATGGTTTCATCGAATCCACTGAGCTTCATTTGGCGCGACTTGATCCTTCAATGAGCGCAAAAGAGAAATCTTTTATTGCCTTCCTTCTCAATAACCAAGAGGCTATAGCCGACATGGTAGCTGAAGCCGCACCTGGTCCACGCTTAGGGATATCTAGAGACGATCTTGAGTCTTATTTTGGCTTGATTTCACGTCTACTTGGCTAGTATTTGTCGATTGGAAGGCGAGTAAACCTTTTTGGCGGTAATAACGAAAGACTTTGTGGAACTTTTTGCGATATAACATGGTC
Source organism: bacterium Ga0077546 (assembly GCA_943369735.1). Classification (GTDB taxonomy): domain Bacteria; phylum Cyanobacteriota; class Vampirovibrionia; order Obscuribacterales; family Obscuribacteraceae. The sequence continues at coordinate 13,003 of CALROJ020000062.1, read as the reverse complement.
CTGATACAAAATCGGTATCAGAATTTTGTAATTGCAAAGGGGAACAAATGCGCTCTAAAGTGTCTTTGGCTAGTTCGGTAGCTCTAATAACTGTTCTCACCTCGCTTGCTGGTGGCATTACTAATTTGCCTTCAGCCCAAGCGCAGTTCGGTGGTCGTGATCTTAGTCAGATTCCTTCACTACTTGACGTTGAGAAAAGACGAAGCGATTTAGATAGAAAGCTTGCTGAAGCACTTGTCTCTGGACGTCTAACGGCTTCAGAAGCAGAACCTTTCAAACAAGAGCTGCTGCGCCTTAAAAATGTAGAAGAGACCTATAAAACTAGCGGCAAGTTTTCCTTCTTTCAAAAAGCGCGCTTGACCCTTGAACTTGATGTTCTCTCTAGCAATATCGAGAAGAGCCTGCACGAACGTTCTAGCCTTGGCCTTACTGATATTAGTGGGAAGAAATTAGATATTACAGTGCGCCTAAATGAGGCCCTAACTGCTGGTCGTTTAACTCCCCAAGAGACACAAACTTTTAAGAGTCAACTGGCAAATATTAGCGCCAAGGAAAGTTCATATCTGTCTGTAAATGCGCCTGGTCAGCCACTAAGCAGTACGCAGACCCTTGAGCTGGCACTTGACTTGGACCGTTTGTCCAGTGCCTTAGAATCGCAACTCAAAGCTAGAACTGGAGAAGACTTTAAGTTTGCAGATAGAACGAGAGAACTTTCTGTGCGTATTGGCGATCTAGTAGCAGCTGGCCGAATCTCTTCTACTGATGCCGATTCCTATCGCCAAGAGTTAAATCGTATTGGCAGTCGCCAAGTCTCAATGACATCCTCAGGACGTCTTCTTACCACAGAGGATCAGCTTTCACTTGCCCTCGACTTAGAGCGACTGAATAGCAAATTGGAGCGGTTTACTGCCACCAGTGCTGGTGCTAGCACCGGTGCGCCTGGTATCAATGAAATGCAACGATCGCTGTCTGAGAAAATTGTAGCTGGTCAAAGCTCTGGACAGCTTGACGCTCAAGAGCTTTCAGTGCTCAAGCAGGAGTTCGATCGAATTGCCACTGTTGAAGCCAGTTATCGGGCCGATGGTGCCTTGAGCGACAACGAGACGCTCGCCCTTGCAGGTGAGTTGGAGAAGTTGAATAAACGAATTGATCGCAGCCTGACCCAAGCGCCTATTAATACCCTTGCTTCGAGACAGGCACGAGTTCAAGCTAAGCTTGATCAAGCCCGGGCCAATCAGAGAATTAGTGAGGCCATATATCAAGATTTGAGGACTGAGCTGGAGCGGGTTGCAGCGCGTGAGCGGCTCTACAAGGCCGATGGTCAGCTCAGTGATAGTGAAACATTGTCATTAGCAAATGATTTAGAGCAAATCAACGGCAGACTGCAGCAATCTCTGACAGCTCTTCCCGATCTCAATTCAAAGAAAGATAAGTTAGCAAAGCAAATAGAAGATGCTCTAGCCTCTGGCCGTCTCACGGCGGATCAAGCTGACGACTTCCGGCGAGACCTAGCTCGCGCCAACCGCCTTGAGTCTGCAATGAGCGGTGGAAATAGGCAGTATAGCGACCAGCAAGTGCTGGCAATTGTTAGAGAGTATGACGATGTTTCAAGTCGGCTCGAAAAGGCAATGACTCCTTTGCCAAATATTGCTGGTAAGCAACTGGCTATAACTACTAAGCTCAATGGGGCAGAGGCCTCTGGCGCTCTAAATTCCAATCAGCTTAGTGACTTGAAAAAAGAGTTCGCTCGTATAAGCTCTGTTGAGAACTCTTTCCGTAATTCGGATGGTGGCTTGAGTGATTGGGAGGCGATGAAGGTCAATCGCGATCTCGATGCTCTCGATTCTGACGTGACGAGATTGATTGCAGATGCTCCTGTTTCTTCACCGGTATCGTCGTCGAGTGTGCCATTTGACACCAAGGGACATTGGGCTGAATCGTATGTCGGGCAACTGACTCAACGAGGCATCATTGGTGGATTTCCGGACGGTTCTTTCAAACCGGATGACGGTATTACTCGCGCGCAGTTCGCTGCAATTGCTGTTAAGGCATTGAATCTTCCTAGCGCATCCGGGCCAGCTAGCTTTGCTGATGTGTCTGGTTCTTATTGGGCAAATAGAGCCATCGCGGCAGTTAGTCAAGCTGGCTTGGTGACTGGCTTCCCCGATGGCAGTTTTAAGCCTGAAGACAAAATTACAAGAGCCCAGGCACTGGTCATTTTGGCTAAAGCATTGCCATCACAAGGTGCAGCTGATACCTCAATTCTCAATTCTTATGGCGACGGCTCTTCTGTCCCTGCTTGGGCCGCACCGTCTGTGGCCAAAGCGGCTAAAGCTAGAATTCTTGTCAGCTATCCAGACCCAAGTCAAATAAGGCCCAATGTTAATGCAACGAGAGCGGATGTGGCGGCCTTGACTTATCAAACCTTGAATAGTTTGGGTAAGAACCTACCCCAAATTAGAGTGGGAATTGAGCCTCAGTAATAGCTGTCATATCGTTGATTGGCTTAGCTTTATGGGGAAATTGAATCTTTTCGCTTATCTCGAAATAGAAACTTGTTCGATATCGAACAAGTTTCTATTTCTGTTTTAAACTGCAAAAAAATCACTCTTCACTCAGTAAATTGAACTTTTTTCCTCAGAACTTCGTATAGAAGAGAAGCAGAGAGGGAGAAACTATGGCTTTAAAACACAATTTAGTTAGTGCTGCAAATGAGCAGTTAATATCTAGCTGTTTGCCGGAATTCTACGCTCTGGTGCCTGACGAAGAAACCGCATTAGATTTGATTTTACAGATTCAGATTGAGCAGAGACGGCTCCGCTGCGTGTGTGGCTATGTTTTTGAGACTGCTACGCGGGCGGTGTATGAGCGCAGCGTAAAATGCAAAGTTTGCCGAAAGAAGATTTACTTTACTGTTGGGACTCTCTACGAACGTGTCGCCAATATTCGAGCTCGCTTGGGGGCCGTTTGGTTGATGGATCATGGAGCGGTGGTGACTTCTACTAAGCTCAATCAACTCTTTGGCATTGCCACGTCAACAGGGCTGAGCATCATCAATACCATTGGTTTGTTTATAGAAGCCATGCGTGGCACTTCGTTTGATGCGATGTCAGAAAAAGTAAATTGTCCAATTTTTACAGAGATCATGATAAAGCGTAGTCGAATAACCGGTGCTTATGAGCATGCGTCGGCTATCCCAGAGGAGGTCTCGGTTGCTGATGTCGACCTCAATGCTGATGAGCATTCGAGTCAAGACAGCTACTCTAGCAATGGATCTGACGACCTTGGAGATTTGGATAGAGAGGTTCTCGCCCAAATCTCAGCTGCTCCCATTTCTGTAGATACCATATGTGAAAACGTTCAGCATTCGGTCGGTTCTGTTGGAGCGTCCCTAACGATGTTAGAAATTCTTGGCCATATTACCTCAGTACCGGGTAATTCTTTTGTGCGGCTGATGGCTGCGAGGAACGTTAATAGTAGAAGCAGAAACACCGAGTTTTCACCTGAGCTAATGGAGTTTGTTGAGGCGGCTGTTGAAAATATTAAAGCGATAAGGCAGGGTGTCAGTCGTAAATATCTGCAATTGTACCTTGGAGCATTCTGGTGTTATTTCGATCGCGACTTTTGGCGGGAGGGTGCACTTCTGCTCATTTCGCTTGATTCATCGTTGTCACCAGATAGGAATCTGATTGATTACGAGTCACCACTAATGGTATCGGTGGTTAGTGGCTAAGTCGCCTGCCAGAGTTTGGCAACGAGGACTTTATGAAGAAGGCAAAAAGATAGTTTCGAAATCTAGTTGGTAGGCGTGATTTTTGACCACGTCTAAGAGTTTGTCGATTAAAACTTGGTGCTGCTCTATTTCAGGGCTTACGTATAGTCGCTTGACGCACATTGTGTCGCGCGCTGGGCCCGCAGTTGTTGAAGTAGTACTGTTGGTCAGGGTTTCGGTGCTGACTTTTGTACCGGGCTCTATTCTGGCACCGCAAAATCCTTGAATCACTCCGTTGTCTTCAGCTACCAGAAATAGGCCATCATTGCCGAAATAACTGCCCTCGACGTTACGTAAGTCATTGTCTTTGCCATCGAGGTCAAGTTCGCTTCCTTGTGATTGGCAGATTGACTGCATCAAATTGCGAAATTCTTTGTCATCCTGGCGGCTGTAGAGGCGGATTTGCATGATTTTGTCTCACTTCTGGTCTGCTTTTAGAAATTGAAATTGTTAGTCTGTTGCTCTAGTCGGCTTCTACTAATAGAAAAACGGCCGATGACCTTGTGGGGCAACGGCCGTTTTAATTTGTTTACCAGCTTCGACTGATCGCCTAGTTCTTACTGAACGAGCAGGCTCACTAGAAGTAGAGCGACGATGTTCAAGATTTTGATCATCGGGTTGATAGCAGGGCCGGCAGTATCTTTGTATGGGTCACCAACAGTATCGCCGGTAACAGCAGCTTTGTGAGCGTCTGAACCTTTGCCACCGTGGTTGCCTTCTTCAATATATTTCTTGGCATTGTCCCAAGCGCCACCACCTGAGGTCATGGAGATGGCCACGAACAAGCCAGTAACAATTGAACCAACTAGAATTCCGCCAAGAATCTTGGCTGCTGCGTATTGTCCAGGAAGAGCATTATTCAAATAGAAGGCGCCGATAAGAGCAATAACCACAGGAGTTAGAACTGGAAGGAGAGCCGGTACAATCATTTTCTGAATGGCAGCACCAGTTACGATACTGACGCATTTTGCGTAGTCGGGCTTGGCTGTTCCTTCCATGATGCCTGGAATTTCGCGGAATTGACGTCTTACTTCTTCGACTACTAGACCGCCGGCAGCTCCAACAGCTTCCATGGCAAGCGCGGCGAAGAGGAAGGGAATCAAACCACCGATGAATAGTCCAGCCAGAACATATGGGCTAGACAAGTCAAAGGTAATGGCAGTGCCGCCTTTTTCTAAGATTTTCATGTTCAGTTCTTGAGTGTATGAACTAAACAGAACGATGGCAGCTAGGCCGGCTGAGCCGATGGCATAGCCTTTGGTGACGGCTTTGGTGGTGTTACCCACGGCGTCTAGAGGATCTGTCACTTCGCGTACTTCTTTAGGCATTTCTGCCATTTCGGCAATACCACCAGCGTTATCGGTGATAGGTCCGTAAGAGTCAATAGCGACGATAATTCCTGCCATTGAAAGCATTGCCATCGCTGCTAGTGCTACACCGTAAACACCGGCTAGGGCAAAGGCAACTAGAATACCGACAACAATAGATAGAACTGGCCATGCTGTCGATTTCATCGATACAGCCAGGCCGGCGATGATGTTGGTGGCGTGACCAGTCTCAGATGCTTTGGCTATGTATTTAACTGGACCGTAAGATGTCGATGTATAGAACTCGGTGATGTATACGAGCAGACCGGTTACTACAAGACCAACCATAGAAGCGAAGAAGAAGTTAATTGCTGGAACTGGAGCGCCGGCAATCGACAAGCCTTGCATCATCTTATCTGTAACGAAGTAGAAGGCAACCCCTGCTAGGGCACCGGCGACGATCAAACCTTTGTACAGAGCGCCCATGATATTGGTGCTCTTGCCGAGCTTGACGCACATACAGCCAAGGATTGAAGTTACGATTGAAACTGCACCCAAAACGAGTGGATACTCGATAACGTAGGGAGCTGTTCCTGCCACGATTTGTTCTTTGAAAAGTTCATGAGCAAGTAGCATAGTTGCTACAGCGGTTACTGCATAAGTTTCGAATAAGTCAGCAGCCATACCGGCGCAGTCACCAACGTTGTCGCCAACGTTGTCGGCGATAACTGCAGGGTTTCTTGGGTCGTCTTCAGGAATTCCTGCTTCGACTTTTCCGACAAGGTCGGCGCCGACGTCAGCAGCTTTGGTGTAAATACCACCACCTAGTCTGGCAAACACTGAAATCAGTGAAGCTCCGAAGCCAAGGCCGACTAGAGCATTAACATCGTGGGTTGCGCCGTAAAAGAGTGATACTCCGAGTAAGCCTAAACCTACAACGAGAAGGCCGGTAACTGAACCGCCTTTGAAGGCAACAGCTAGTGCTGATTCTAGGCCATTTCTAGCCGCTTCTGCTGTGCGAACGTTGGCTCGTACAGAGACATACATGCCGACAAAACCAGAGATGGATGAAAGTACGGCTCCTACGAGGAATCCAGCAGCCGACGGCCAACCTAAACCAAATCCAATCACGAAGAAAAGAATAGCTCCAACGCCGGCGATGGCGGTGTACTGTTTGTTCATATAGGCTCCAGCGCCTTCCTGAATGGCCGCTGCAATAGCTTGCATCCGCTCATTTCCAGGGCTCATATCGAGCACGCTTTTACCAGCCCAAGCACCATAAAGAACTGCAAGTAGGCCGCATCCGACGGCAACTTGTAGAGGCAGATCACCCATTTTTTACTCCCTAGTTACGCTGTTTGAATGTTAGTCAGAATCGGAAAATCTCAATGTCTTACCAGCGATGTTTTACCAGCAATGGTTTACCAATATTGATTTACCAGCAGTGACTCATCATTCCAATGTTCTGCTACGAAACGAAAGTTCATTCGCAATCGCGCACCCATCTCGATCGATGAAGATGCGATAGATTTGTCGGCAATAATCGCCTGGGGCAGAAATATTCCCGTTCTCCACGACTGCTTAGAGTAGCAGGAAGGCGATAGTCCTACCCCAAATACTATTTAATTTACTGAACAATTACCTTGGTTGCCAACTAGATATAGGTGGCTGCAAATAGGTCAGATTAGTCTCTGTGTTAGAATTTTCCTTGGATCTCTTTATAACTGGTAAATGTCTCGAGATCATGCTCCAAGGCTTAGACCGAAGTAACGACTGATAAGTCGTGGCCAAGGAAAAAAGCCCGAGAAATCAAGGATTCAATGAGCCCTAGGCCTTTCAAAAACGCATTCTTTGCCTCAGCCTATGCTTTCTTAGCGCCAACGATTGCCCTTGGAGTCATTGCCTTCCCTATAAGCGTATTCGCTCAAAATTTTGCCGATCGCGGTCCCGGTGCGCCGGTAAGGCAAGCCTCTGAGTTGCTTACCATTGCTGGTGGTGAAGTAATTCTCAAAACTGAATCATCGGCAGTGGCAGGTCGGCCACAGTTCAGGTATTTACCTGGTAGCAATGGCGATACTGTTTTGACTGCCGATTTTGAAGGATTAAGCTGGAATTATCCGACCAAAATCATTAGACTGAATTCACCTGAGAAGGGTCTAAGTAATGGCCCGTTCACTGGTATCAGGGAAATTCGAATAGGGCAATTTCAGGCAAGCCCTAGTATTTTGAGAGTCTCTTTCATTGCTCGCGACCCGGCTGTTTTGAAGAAAGTTGCGATCGGCGCCGCTCCTGGTATTTTGAAGCTTTCTTGGAAGGGAGCTGCAGCACTGTCTGGGTCCGGATCAGGCGCTAACGCGCTGAGCGGTGTGTCCTCCAGCAAAAAGAATTCAGCTTTGCCGTCTAAAGCTCCATCGATGCATTTGGCTTCAGCTCGAGAGATGCCACCCTTAGCCGTGGCCAAGTCTGAACCATTGGCAATCGCATCAGCTAAAAGTTCAGCTCTGGCTTCCGCGCCAAATAGTTCATCCGCCTCGAAGGCGGCCAAAGGCGGATGGTTAGCTCGCTTGCGCTCTAAAACCAAAGATTATTTCAGCGCGCCTCCTGAGCAAGCACCCGAAGAAGTTGCCCCAGCGGTTGCTCCAGCCATAGCCCAGACTTCACCAGCGGCAGCCAAAGCTGCGCGCATGCCCGCTGTTGCCCCATCTTCTATTGATGGCGAATCTATCATCAGTGCCTTTCCTCCACTTACGACTAAGGAGCGCACTACTGGTGGTGCGGCCAGGGCTAGTGTTAACGCTAGCGGAACTAGTACCGGAACTAGCACCGGAACTGGCAGCGGAACTAGTACCGGAACTGGTACCGGAACTGCTAATCGCGATTTTAGCGACACGAATGACGGCAGCGATATTGAGAAGCCAGAATTGCCTTTGGGCCCGCCACCGTTGATTACATTAGAAACCGCTGACCCACAGGGTTCTGGCGCTAAGCTGGAAATTTTTAGAGTGGAGCGCCCTGATGGAAAACAGCTCAGCTTTAAATCGTTCCGCCTTCATAATCCCGAGCGCTATGTTGTCGACATGCCCGATTATCGGGAGTTAGCTAATTCTGTATTACCTGATGTATCCACATCGCCTTTGGTTTCGTCCATGCGCGTTGGTTTACCGGGAGAAGCGGAAGGGTCAGGCCGCTTGGTGCTGCAATTGACCGATGACACGGTCTCGATTGATGAGTCTTTCAATTCTGGTTCGAGCTATATGACCGTTACTTTGGCTAAGGGTTTAACAGGTAACTCTGGCATAGCCCGCAGCGGCAATCTAGCGTTTCCTGTTGCGGCGTCGAACGGTCCGATATTGGTACCACGAGCTCCGAGCGAGACTGTGGTTGTGCTCGATGCTGGTCACGGCGGAAATGATCCTGGTGCTGTGCGTGGTGATGTACAAGAGAAAGAAGTGACCTTGCAAATCATAAATAAGCTGAAAAAAGTTTTGGAGAGCAAAGGAGCACGGATTGTCCTCACTCGCAGTGACGATACATTTGTTTCTCTGGAAGATCGAGTGAAAATTACCAATACCGTTTCACCTAATTTATTTCTGTCTGTACATATTAATTCGCTTGAAAGTACCTCGAATATATATGGCATAGAAACCTATTTCCAGACTGACCAAAGTCGCCCCCTTGCTGATCGGGTGCATGGCTCTCTGGTAAGTGGTCTTGGGGCTCCTGATCGCTCTGTAAGAAAAGCTCGATTTTATGTTATTAACCACACTCCGATCCCTGCAATACTGGCTGAAGTCGGCTACATTACAAATAAGGCGGAAAGAGACAGGTTAATCTCCTCTGATTACCAGCAAAAGGTTGCTAGCGCGCTGGCTCGGGGTGTTATGCTCTATTTGCAAGACATAAAATCACAGAATGGTTTTGCTAATAATTCCGCCGGTTCAGTAAGCTCTTCTAGCGATGCTCAAAAGCCCTCAAGGTTGGCGACGGGGAGCGGGAAACTTACTAAATAGCTGGAAACCAGCCAAATAGATGGCAACCAAGCGCATATGAAAACGCTAGTAATTCATACAGAGTCAGAATAGAAAAGAAAAGTTGATAGCAAAATTGACTAACAAAGCAACTGAAGACCATTTATACAAGCGTACAACCAAGCGAATCGGGCTTTTCGATTCTGGAGTTGGTGGTCTGTCCGTTTTACGTCATCTGGTCGCCGTTACCCAGGGTGAAGGTCTTGAGTTTGTCTATCTCGGTGACGCTGCGCGCTGTCCTTACGGCAGTCGAGAAAAAGTTGAGATTGCTACCTTTGTTGACGAAATTGTTAGCTGGCTAACTTCCTTTCAGCTCGATTCTATTGTCATGGCCTGCAATACCAGTGCCGCCGTGGCAAAAGATGCTGCTGTGCGGGCCGCTGCTCGCATGCCTGGCTTGAAAGTCTATGATTTGATTGAGCCAACAGCTGAATGGCTCGTGGCTAATCCACCAAAGGCAATTGGCGTGATGTCGACCATTAACACAGCTAACAGCCAGGCTTTTTCCAAGGCTCTCATCAGTAGGGGCTACCAGGGCTCTGTGCAGGAGCTAGGCTGCCCGAAATTGGTACCGCTGATTGAAAGCGGACACTTGGGTGAAGCCGATTGCGAATCCGCGCTTACTCTTGCTTTGACGGAGTATTTGAAAATTCTGGCTGGAGTTGATGCCTTAGTTCTAGGCTGCACGCACTTCCCCTTTGTTGCCGACCGCATTGATAAGCTTGTCAGCGGTGAGCTCAAAGAGTTATTCCCGCTTGGCCTTAAGCTCATTGATCCAGCCCACGCTCTGGCTTATCAGCTTTTAGGTCATGATGCACCACCGTTGATACCATTAATTGCGAACTCAGCTACCTATTCAGCTCAAGATTATCGAACAGAAGCCTTTCGCTTTTTCACCACGGGCAATGCGTCTGATTTTGCTCTAGCTGCCTCGCTTTGTCTGGGGGCAGAAATAGGAACTGTGCAGAAGCTCGAGATAGCAGTATTAGAAGCCGCAGTGCTTGAAGCCGCTCCTCAGCAAAGCTTCAAGCTCACCAATGTATCTATTGATGTCGCTACTTCTGGCTCGTTTGCTTAATAAGTTTTTAGAGGCAAATAATGTCTGAGCAGCTCCACCTGGCACCGCCGCCAATCTGGCAAAGCCTTGAGGAGGTTGAGTCTTCAGCTAAGGCCTGCCAGCAGTGTGGGCTTTGCCAAACACGCACAAATGTTGTTTTTGCCGCTGGAAATCCCCAGGCAAAGCTCATGGTAATTGCCGAGGCACCTGGGCGAAATGAGGACGAGGCCGGAGTTCCGTTTGTTGGAAGAGCCGGAAAATTATTCGATAAAATTCTTGAAGCTGGTCGAATTGATCGCGAAAAAGAGATATACCTTTGCAATGTCGTAAAGTGTCGTCCACCCAACAATCGGCTCCCTTTGAAAACAGAAATTCAAGCCTGCCAGAAGTACCTCAATGCCCAACTGGAGCTCGTTCGCCCCGCTTTGATTTTGCTTGCAGGAGCGACTGCTGTTGAAGCCGTTTTACATGTTAAGGATCCTATAAGCCGTATTCGCGGTACATGGTTTGATTGGCAGTTCGGTGCTAAAGTTATGCCTGTCTTCCACCCCACCTATTTGTTGCGCAATGATTCAAAAGAAGTGGGCTCACCGAAGTGGCTGATGTGGAAAGACATCCAAGAAGTTCGTAGGCAACTAGACCTTTTAGATTGATATTGTCTGTATATTTTTTTTCTTGATTTTTAGTTTGCTTATTTAGTTTCGTGCGTATTTAGATTCTAAGGAATCACGGGGGCTCAGATATGGCAGTTAAGGCCGATTCATTCTACGCTGATCTACTTACCGCTCAAATAGCCGATGCTGTTACCAATGACTTTGGTAAAGCAATTTTGAAACTTCCCAATCAAGGTCGTGGTCACGTTCATGACGATGTTGATGTCTATTTCTCAGCTGTAGCAATGGAGCAGGTCAATGCTATCTCTGATAAGCATGGCATTACTGACGCAGCAGCTCTGCACGAAATTTTCCAACTGACTAGACATAATCTAATTCAGGGTTTCCGCATTGGTCAGAACCTTAGAGGCAATTTTAAGCCTAACTAGACTTAAGCCGACCAAATACTGTTTCTGTCTTTTACGCGCCAGATATAACCATCAAGTAAGTAATGAGTTGACTGCGGCAATGCCAAGAAAGGTATGAGCAGTGCCAGTATTGCTGGGTCGTTGATTGTGGGCAGAGCGGAAAACCAGGCAAAGATACTCAGGTGCTCTCGCCAAATTAGGCCGTCCCACAGACCTTCTTCAAGGTAGGCAAGCAGGGCTAAGAAGGCAAAGAAAAGGAGCACATTGCTTAGTAAGACAGGTGTGACCTTTTTCGCCTCAGCAGGCGTGCTCTTTTCTCCGTGGTGGTATAGCCAGACCAGCGCCATATAAGGAATGCCGTGGCTGACTACATTGGTTATGGTAAAAGCCATGTCTGAATTGAATGTGATGATACCGGTCCACCAACTTATAGCGGTGCCAGCTATTAAAAGGTTACGAGGAATGTTGAAGAAAGAAGCTTTTTTGAGAAAAACAAGTTCTTTGACAATATAGCTAACCATCACTATTAGATAGACGGCAAAGGCTACACCAGTAATTAATGCTGGCATTGTCTCGATGAAATCCCCTGCCACAAACCAGCTGAAGTTTCGCGGCAGGTTAGAGTGCCAAAAAAGAATAGGATAGAGTGTCGCCATATATACAGCAGAGCTGTCCAGCCATTTGAATTGCTTCATGGGCTCAGGATCATTGCGTGAATATAGAACAACAAAACCAAATTGTTGGCGAATGAAGTGAAAAACTGCCAAATAAGCGAGGGCTCGCCAGAAATAAATGCTATCTAGTGAATAGAGCAAACTGCCACCGATCCAGGCAATAGCTGGCAAGATCAGCAAAATTGTTTTGTTTTTTTCAAAGGCCTGGGAGGAAAGATATGTGCGGAAGAGAGTGGCGTAAACATGGGCGACGTCAACTAATAGTACGAAGCAAACCCAGGCCCAGAGCGGAATATTCTGGCTGTCCGCCATTTGCTGACGTGCTAGTAAGACAAAAGCCGTGGAGATAAAGGCTGGTGAAAGTATCCAGATACAATCCCAGGTAGCCGATGATAGCCAGGCCTGTTGGCCTTGAACCTTTGCCAGCTCGCTGTTTCTATCGCTCATGTTCGTCTTGCCAAAATCATTTTGGCTGCTTCTACTCCATGATACTGAGCTTCTTCGAAGTTGGAAATGCCCGACATATCTGAATGGGCAAAAAATATATTGCCCCTTGGTTCTTTCATTGACTGCCGTGATTCGCCCCAGATTTCGCCCACGGATGGTCTAACCATGCCATGTCCCCAAGGCCAGAGATCTATTGAAATAATCTCGTTTCCTATGCCGGGATGCATTTTTTCTAGATCTTTCACTATAGACTTCGACCATTCTTCGGTGCTGGCAGCATATAGTGCTTTCCTTGCCAGTTTTGGTTCTTGCTGCGACAAGGGAAAATAATAAGTGATCACAGTGGGCTTGAACCTGGTGGTTATCTCTTGGTGATTTGCCACTACATAGCCAAGAGATTGACTGTAATAGCTAACATTGTCCCAGGCTGGTAGAGCCCCCTGACCATCGGGAAGCTGCCTTAGGCTGATGTTCGCTACCATCCAGGGCGCATATGTCGGGACATATTCAGGGACAGGGCTCTGGACATAGTCAGGCACTAGGCGATTGGCAATGAAGCGCGGTGTGGCGAGAACAACAAAGTCTGATTCAATTGCAGCAAATTTATTGCTCTGGGTATTGAGATAGGTGGTAAGTATTTTTCCTCTTTCTTCTTTTAATTCAGTAGCAAGAACATTGACTAGAATATTGTCACTGA
>CALROJ020000061.1:0-40754 GCA_943369735.1 bacterium Ga0077546 | reverse complement strand
GAGATCTCTAATGGTCTGTAGAACTGAGGTCGGGTAGCGATTTAGGTTCAGTACAAGACTCCCAGGTTTGTGGAAGACGGTCGGATCTAACCCGAGCTGATGCGCCAATGCGTTTGGGCTGTACTGCGACCACTGATTTCTTAAATCTTCAGTGATGTGTTTTTCGTTTCGCAGCCTATAGAGCATAAAAATGTAGCTGACTCGAAAGACGTATGCCAGTTCGGTGGCTTTGAGCGGATCTAGTCGATCTTTCCAGCCCCAATTATCGATGAGCTTGTTTAGCTCTTTTGTGGGAACGAGAAAATGGGTGGCGAATGCATCAGCGAAATTTTCGCGTGGCGAGTTGTCTTTGCGAATACTTATTAGGGCGCGGCTATTGTAGTGAAACAAAGCGTGCGCGAATTCATGAGCGAGAGTAAACGACTGGCGGCCTAGCGAATGCTCTGAATTTACGAGAATGCAGTATCCCAGTTTGGGGTGATTGTGAAAAGCACCAGAAATTCCAGGCTTGGATTGGTCGGACCAGTCACCAAGATTGGCTTTGCATACCAAAACATCATGCTCATCTAGAAATGAGTAGAGATCAGGAATAGAGTCAGTTCCTAGGCCATAGAAACTGCGCGCTTCTGCTGCCAAGGTTGGGGCCGCACGGCTATCAGTGAAGTCGGGTCCGCGATCAAGTTTCTTCGGCGGCTTTCCAATGTTCTTCGACTCTATTCCAGCAGCTTCTTTAACTTCCGCCCACTCATCGAGGAAGTCAAACCAGCGCGATAACTCCATGTGAACCGAGGGCTCGCTTACCAAGCCACGGCAGAGAACTTCTCTCTTGACCGATGGTGCCTGCTCTTGCTCCTTATCCAGCAGGACCTCCACGCTCACGCTATATAGTCTGGCTAAATCTTCGATCTGGCGTAAGCCGGGAACGCGAGCGCCTTTTTCCCACATCGAAATTAATTCGCGCGGCACGTGCAGCACATCGGCGACCTGCTGCTGAGTTAGTCGCGCTTCGGCACGCGAGTTTTGAAGCTTTTCGCTTAGCGTCATTTGCTCTCCACTAGGCTCACTGATATTAGGCACGGCTTATTTCGCATGTTACATATTTGATTATGGCATATTTTTGCTAGAAATCAAGCGGCGTAGGCATTTTGGATGATTTTGTTACATGCTTGGCTGATTAATTTCTTTGCCTATGTATCTGTTATTTTCGTGCAGTTGTTGTGGCTTATATGCTGTTATTGTGATTTAAGTGCAGTTGCTGTCATTTACGCGCGGTTATTGTCCTCTACGCGCAGTTGTTTTGACCGCTGGGGTCTTGCTTGCCCCCTACTCCTAATACGACCATTGGCCCGATTTAGTTCAATCTCTCCCAACCACCTCTACCCCCAACTGGGTAAATAGAAGAACCGAACCCGCTGCTCGTATATAGACACCAATGCCACCCATTCCCCAACACACACCATCAGACCTGATTCACTTCATGGAATCAGACTTCATCACGTGGATGGACCGCTACCACCGCGAGCATCCTGGCGAACTCACACCAGACGAGACCGACGAATCACTCATGATTCTCGCCAAAAAGGGAATCGAGCACGAGAAGGCTTTTCTCGCCAGTCTGCAAGACCAAGGCCTAGACGTTTGCGTCATCGCCCGCGGAACCAACGCAGCCAGTCCCGACGCAAACCCCGACACAGCCAACCCCGACGCACCCCAAAACCCCGGCGCAAACCCCAACCCCGACGCACCCCAAAACCCCGACGCCACCAACCCCACATCAACTCCAAGCGAACAAACCCTCACCGCCATGCATTCCGCCCGCGCCTACATCTACCAAGCCGCCATCAGCGACCCCCACAGCCACTTCCACGGAGTCGCCGACTTCCTCGTCAAAGTACCCGGCCCCTCATCACTAGGCTTACCACTACGAGCCCTGGGACACAAAACTCGCCCTCAAGCCCAAGCCCTATTACATCATCCAACTCTGTTGCTACGCCGAGATATTGCAGTCGATTCAAGCAGTCCTCCCCGCCACAATCTCAGTAGTGCTCGGCAGCAAAGAAACCAAAGCATTCAGAACCGAAGACTATTACTTCTACTACAAGCAACTCAAAGCCCGCTTCCTGACCCAGCAAGCCGCCTTCGACCCCAGCCAACGGCCAACGCCAACAGGCCTCGAAGACCACGGCCGCTGGAGCACTACCGCCAAACAAATTCTCGAAGAGAAAGATGACCTAAGCCGTGTCGCCAACATCCGCAAGACCCAAATCAAACGCCTCAGCCAAAACGGCATCACCACCCTACGCGCCCTGGCCGAATCAACCGCAGCCTACCTGCCCAAGATGAATCAATCGACATTCGAAACACTGCGCGCCCAGGCCAAAATTCAGGTAGCATCCATCGGCCTGCCCAAGCCAAAATATGAGCAAGTCAGCCAAAGCGAAAACTCCAGGCGCGGCCTCGCCCTCTTGCCACCGCCGTCACCCCACGACATCTGGTTCGACATGGAGGGCTACCCCCACATTCAAGGCGGCCTAGAGTATCTATTCGGAGCCACTTACCTCGACCCACAAGGTCAGATGCAATTCATCGATTGGTGGGCGCATGATCGCGCACAAGAGCGCAAGGCCTTTGAAGATTTCATAGATTGGGTCTACGCGCGCTACAAGCAGGATGGCGCCATGCACATTTATCATTACGCCGCCTACGAAGTCTCAGCCATGCGCAAACTGATGGGGCGCTTTGGCACCAGAGAGATGGAAGTAGACGATCTGCTGCGCAATGAAGTATTCGTGGATCTGTACCTTGGTGTAGCAGCGTCTGAGAGTTGGCGAGCCTCGTTATTCGCTCAAGAACATTGAGCATCTGTACATGCCAAAGCGTGCCGGAGACGTAGCCAAAGCCACAGATTCAATTGTCTACTATGAGCGCTGGCTTGAGCAGCAAGATGGCGATTTGGGGAGTGGAGTGGATGGCGGGTGCTGATTGAGTGCGGTGGCATGAGTGATCTGTAGCTGGTTGATTCGCCGCAGCTGATTGACGATTTTTTTGTTGGGTGAAGTGGCATAGTCTGCTTGCCACCATTGGTGGTTAAGGCATTTTGATTGGTTGGTTATTCGCTTGGGCCAGTGACCAAAATCATAAAATGGCTTAATTGGTTCACACTGACTTAAGGAGCTCGTCGTTCCAGCCCAAGCTACCAAGTTGCTGCAAGCAAGCGCGAGAAAAGGTGCAGAACGGAGCAGATGTAGAAATCTTGCTGGCAATTTGGCTTAGAAGCGAGTCGTATTCGGCTTCTTGGCTTTCGGATATCGTTCCCATTCGTTGTAGGTTAGAAAGTTGTTCAACCCTTTCGCCTAAAAATGCTATTGCTACTTGTAAATTTCTGCGATCGCGAATTAAGGTGCCATCATTTAAGTGGTAGAGTTCTATAGAAATGCGAGCACGCTCATGTTTCGTACTATGTTCATCTTTTCTGTATCTTTCCACTATTTTGCCGCTTTCGACAGAATAACTTAGGAGTTGAACATCGGCTCCAATGCAAGGATCTAAGAGTTTAGGTTTTTCTCTATTTATTGGATGCGGTTCAGTGTCGGGAACTCTTGTGCTTTCATCAAGTAAGGGAAAATAACAGCCTTTCCCGCAAACGTTTTTTTCTCGGTAGTCATGCCGTCGTTTGTTTACGAGGGCTGTTGCGAGACGAAAATTTGTCCACTCAAAGGATAGCCACCAGTAACCCGTATGTGGGATTTGAGTATCTGAGACTCTACCTTTGGGGCGAAAATGATCTATTTCGAGTTCTGCACTTCGAACTTCTGAGAACCAACATTTGTCGTGAGACAAGCGAGCCAAATATTCCTTTAGCTCGCTCCAAATTTTACTATTATCTCTAACAAAGTTGCTTCGTTCGTCTGGACGCAAGGAAACCAGAGTGTCAACTGCACTTTTTGCTCGTTTTAACCAGTCTTCACTTACAAAGCCGTGAAGTTCATCGTTATTGATGTATCTCATCAGACTCGCGTGTTCTCTTGCTCTTTCTCAGCGCCTCAGCGGCTCGTTCTCGTCGCCTTTCCAAGTCTTCATGACTTAGTATATTTGTTGCAATGCTTGGCTGTGCTTGCTCAAGTTGAGTCATTGCCTTGACAAAATCCTTGTAAAGTGGATCGTCTACTGTTTGTGAAAAGTCTAGTGCACCTATGATTTTATTGAGTTCGAGCAATCGTATTTCTTGTTGCTTAGTTCGCCGGGGCAAGGAACCGAGTTTACGCTTTTCATCCAGTAGCTCCGTGGTTTCTCTGTCAAGCGCCGAGCGAAGCCCAAAGAATTCGCTAGTTAGTATTGCCGAAAATCCCATTCCTTTTGGGCTTGAGGCTGGATGTTCTGCTTCTATCATCGATGTTTCTTCACGTCGGTGAAGTATGATAACTTCGTTCTTTTCTAGCCCAGCAAAAACTAGAGGGCTGTGCGTGGTCATGATTATTTGGCTTTTCGAAAGCCCACCACCAAACTTATTTAGGATTTGTAAATAGTCTAGGCACCATGCTGGGTTTAGATGAGTGTCTGGTTCGTCCAGAAGAAATAGAGATTCATCCTCATTGGTGAAACGTAAGAGGCCGAGCACCGTTAGCAACTGCTGCTCACCCTCGCTCAGATCTTCAAAAGCAAGTGAATCTAACTCTTGACCAACTCTAAATCTAATTCTTACAGACTTTAGGAGGTCGCTCATAACCGTACTTTCTAAGCGTTTGAAGAACTCCTTCTGATCAATACCAGCGACCAAAGTTTGTAAGTCCGCTGCCGACTTAATGAAGCAGTAGCAGTGCTCTTTTGTTTTTGTTCTACCGATATCAATTCTAACTCGCTCACTTGTGTGCATCGGTGCTAGTGAAAGTCGATAGAGATCGCTAAGTAGATTTTGAACCGTTCCGGCAGCCCACCAAAATCGTCGGTCGCCTTTTGATCGTTTTGTTTGCGAGGGCTCTTTCTTGTACCAGTGTGGTTCATTTAAAGTAAACAATACATAGTCTAATTCTCTGATGTTCATTTGTTCGCGCAGGAATGTTGCTATGTCAGGATCTGCTTTAGAGAAGAACGCGAGTAAAACGAATTGACTATGCCAGTCTTCTGCGAGGAAAAGTGGACGTAACGTGCCTTCCTTTCCATTGATTAGGTCATTTCTATAGAGCTCAGTATGAACTTTAAAGAGATCGCGGAGTCTGTTTGCCACTCCCGAGTAGTATCCGAAAACGTGTTTAGGGAGAATTCTTGTCTTTGCGTTTAGTTTGTAGAATGCACTTTCTGACAGGATAATCGGAATGGGTAAGTTAGAGCCAGTTTCAATTTCAACTGCTGCATACTGCATCAGAAAGCGGTTTCGACGATCTAAACTTCTAGACTCTGAGGCTGTTTTTGATTCCACCTCGATTAGATAGTTGTTGCATTTGTATCTTATCTTATATGCAAAAGATGGCTTCTCTCGAAGATCAAGTTGACCGAATATTCTAGTCAACGCTTCCAGGATATTGCTTTTTCCAACACCATTACGGCCAACCAAGACTGTTCGAGGGCTCTCTTCATCGAAATCAATTTCGAAATTTTTGAGATTCCGGAAATCCTTGAGATAGAGCTTGTCTATGCGCATTTCAGCCTCTCAATAACAAGACTTTGCCGTCGCCGCTGCGCCGCTCTTGTACTTTGCCAGATTTTATATCACTATCTAGAGTTCTATAGAACTCTTCAATGTCTCTTAGGTCGTATCCACTCGCTTCAAGTAATTTGTTTGGTTCTAGACCACGGTCAAACTTTTTTAGCACCTCTTTGAATTCTAATTTGACTTTCGATTTACGTTCGTTCGTGACTTTGGACCTTGTTGCGCCAACCATAGGTTGAGAACGGTTTTCCTCGGTTCGTATTAGAACGGTATAGTCAAGCTCGCTTATGCTGTCTTGCTGAGTAAGCTTGCCGCTGAAGGCCTTGGTCAGGATAGATTGCTTTAGTTGCTCTAACTTTTTCTCTGTACGGCAAAGACTTGCCTCGAGCATGTCTAGTATGCACAAGAGGTTTTGTACTTTTTTTATAATTTCTTTTTGTTCTAGGACAGGTGGGCAAAAGAACTCAAAATCCCCAAGTTTTTTTGCGTTTATGTTAGATTGGCTGACTCCGTCTGACTTTACAGACCAGCAGTAGTCTCTACCTGCTGGGCTGTTTAAGCAATAGTTCAAGTAGTTCGGGAGAATTTTGGGTCCACATTTTACCCTGATTAAGTAGCCTGCATAGATGGCTTGTTGCTCTCCCTCGTATACAGCTGTTTTTCCAACTAGTTCTGGGCTGTTAGTCCTATTGAAAAGAACGTCTCCTTTAAAGAGCGCATATTTCTCAATTTCCTCTTTATTCGAAGTGTATACAAGATCTGACCAATCAAGCTTGCCGTTTTGAATGTTTCCCATTCGCAACACCGGTGTTTCTCCGGTCAGTGATGATTTAGCAGACGAGCCATAGCTAAAAGTGGTGCCGGTATTTTTCAGTTTAACTGGTCTGTTGAATTCTGAAGCGACTTGTGTTTTCTCTCGCCAGGCTTCGGTTAAAGTGCCAGAAGTGGCCATTGCCAATAGCGACTGCCTAATTCGTTTCAGGAGAGCGGGTACACGCTCAAGTCGTTCTTTTGAAGCATCGACTCGACCCAGTAGAACGTCCAGCTTGTCTGCTATACGTTTTTGTTCGTTTAACGGTGCCAGCGGAATTACATAGTTCCCGATATCCTTAGGCCTAATCGCTGGATATAGAGCACCTTGAACTATCTCTGACATGCTGGATACAAACTGGGTAGTGCGAGTTATATAAAATAGCCAGCGATGGTCGATGCCGGTTTGTGCCCTAAGTATGTTAAAACCAGTAGAAGCTATTTGACCGTCTAGCCAAGCTGGCACCAATGCGACAGCATTTAGATTGGGTCTCGTCATGGAAACTAGGGTATCACCCTGTGCGACTACTTGGCGCGCACGACTTGGCGCATTGTCACCAGTTAGAGATTGCGGGTTTTCGATTTTCTTGAAGTCCCTATTTATTGACGAGATATCAATGTAAACAAAATCTTCTTCTGGTCTAGGCTGTCTCATTGATATCTTTTGTGTAACTTGAGCTAGTGTAGCTTGTGTCCATCCTTGAGGAAGGTCTCTGCTCATACCTCCACCTCCTCGCCCAACTCAGCAAGAATTGCTCTAAGTCCAGACATCGCGGCTTCCAATTCACCAAGTGCTAGTTCCGCTAGAACAGCCGGCTCTGGCAGGTTTGCTGCATCCTCTACATTGTCATCTTTGAGCCAGCTGATATCGAGGCTGTCATTGCGCTCTGCGATCCAATCTCGCTTGAAGCAGCGGAAACGCCCCGACTCGCCAGTGTCTTTTCTTGCCGCTAAGCTCTCTGCGCCACCGGTAGCATCAGCACCAAATGCGTCTCTGAATTCGTCGAAGTGCTCTTTAGTTAGAATAGTACGCTTGCCAAATTGCGGCATGTTGGCTCGGAGATCATAGACCCAAACTTCTTTTGTATTGCCTTTATCAGTTTTCCCACGAGTGAAGAATAGAACGTTCGTCTTTACACCCTGAGCATAGAAGATGCCAGTGGGTAGACGAAGTATGGTGTGCAAATTGCACTTGTCCATAAGGTCTTCACGAATTTGTTTGCCAACATTGCTTTCAAACAACACGTTATCTGGCAACACCACAGCGGCACGGCCATCTGCTGCTAGCCCCCCTGTAGATGTGCTCAAGAAAAGCAAACTGCTTGTTGCTTGTTGGGAATGTGAAATCGTTTCTATCTGGCAGCCCGCCGCCTTTCTTTGTGCCAAAGGGCGGGTTGGTTAGAATCAGAGTTGCTTTTGGTAGTGCCTTGCCTTGCGGGCTCAGTGTGTCACCATATCTGATACCGGCATGTTCGTCTGTGCCGTCGCTGTCAATTCCGTGGAGCATCAGATTCATTAGAGCAAGACGGTGAGTGTCCTGCACGAGCTCCATACCATAGAAGGTGCGGCTATAGTATTTCTTCTGCTGCTTCTCTGTCCATTTCGATGAATCTTCATGGGTTTGAATGTAGTGGTGAGCAGCGATTAGAAAGCCACCTGTGCCGGCAGCTGGGTCTTGAATAATATCTGCCGATGTTGGCTTCATTACTTGAACTATGGCGTCAATTAGAGTACGCGGAGTGAAATATTGACCGGCACCAGATTTCTTTTCGTTAGCGTTCTTCTCTAACAGCCCTTCGTAGAGATCGCCCATCCCTTCTTCTTTTGCGTCATACCAAACAAGGCCATCGAGTTCGGTTACTAGAATAGAAAGTGTCGCTGGCTTTTTGATGAAAGTCGCACTATTTACGAATATCTCTTTTACTATTCCATTGCCGTGTCTTGCTAGGCCTCTAAGCAAATCTTCATAAAATGGTAATCGCTCTGGTGCTGATTTCTTAACGAGCTGTGCCCACCTGAAACCTTCTGGCAGCATTGATTCTTTATCGGTTTCTTGGAGCATCTTTAGAAATAGCAGATAGGTCAATTCTGTGACGTACTGCTGATAGCTGACTCCATCATCTTTCAGTACATTGCAGAGGTTCCAGAGTTTGGCGACGATGTCTTGGGTGCTCATTGATCTATCTTCTCTTCCTTGGTCGTGTTTTTGCTCTATAGGGCTTTAGGCAACATCAGTCTTCCAGATTAGCTCGTTGAAGTGGTGTAGAATTTCTTCAAGCTCTCCATCAAATTTTCGATTCAGTGCGTTGAAGCCACCTGCTTCGTGTTTGAATAATTGATCTGGGTCGTCCATGACTTCTCGATCAACTACAAAGTTCGTTTTTGTTTGTGATGCAATTTTCTCCAACCAGCTGCGCTGCGGGTTGCTCCACTGTCTACTTCCTAATAACTTGCGCAGAGCTTTATCAACTCTTTCTGGCCACGGTTGAAGTGGATCACCAAGAGCAGCTTGTCTAATATAGCCGATTATGGTTGCAGCTATTTCTTGGTTGGTGCTATCGCGCCACGCAGTTTTGAGTGTGCTTTCATCGAAGCCGTTCTGACTCAATACCAGTTTAAGGGCTTTGAGTTCTCTTCTTGTCAAATCTCGCGGACGTTGCAGCACCACTTGCATGGCTGGTATGTTGTTGCCGCTTTCTTGTATGAACTTCTTGAACTCTTCAAGATAGTCTTCTGGCTTCTGGTTGCGGGCATAGCCATAAGTTACTGAAAGAAGTTCGTCTGGATGATCTGAGATGAACTGCATTGATTGCTTATTGTCAGATTTTCTGTCTAGCACTTCAGTGATTCTGGCATGTTGCACAAACCAATTATTTATCTGCTCTATGGGCAGTTGCCTTAGCTCTCGTAGAAATTCTTCAGGCGTTTGGCCTGCGGCGGCTTCGAAGCTAGCAGTTTGCTCCTCTGCTAAATGTCGCTTCTTCCTAATGAACTTGGCAATGAATTGGTCGCGAGCTAAAGCTAGGTGGTCAATATCTTGAATTTTCTGCAACTCACTGCCGAGCGCTGTGAAGCTGATATTTGGATTGACCACAACCGGTCTCATATCGCTAATATCTTGCAGTGCTTCATATATTCCTACAGCATCATAAATGCGGAATATTTCTTTGCCGATTTCTTCGCAGCGTCTGGTTGCTCTTCCCAACATCTGTTCATAAAGTATGCGGCTATTCACCCTGCGAATGAAAACGAGATTGCTAATTGCTGGCACATCAATGCCAGTAGTGAGCAAGTCAACTGTCACTGCAATTTGAGGCAGTTGTTCATTCTTGTACTTTAGGATCAGGCTCATGGGCTTGTGAGCTTGCGATGTGATCTTTACGACTGCATCGTCGTCAACTTCACCATTGCGTTCTTTCAATTCCTCTTTGAGTATTTTTACAACTAAGTCAGCATGCGCGTCGGTTGCGCAGAAAATCAGCGTCTTCTCTTTTGAAGGAACATCAATCTGCTTTGCTAGTTCTTTGCATACCACGCGGTTGAAGTTCTCAGTGATGACTGTTTTGTTGAAGTTTTCTACTTCGATTGTGATTTCGTCTTTGGCGACCATGTAGTCAACACGATTGTTCAATTTGTCGTAGATGCCAACGTTTTCACCTACCGACCATTTGATACCATGCTCCGAGAGTTTCGTAGCGATGTTTACCGGTGGTTCGTGGTCGATGAGCACCTCGTCAATGACTGCTTCTCTGTAGCTATATTGAAACACAGGCTCGCCGAAAATTTCAGTGGTGTGCAGGGCAGGTGTTGCTGTTAGGCCAATCTTAACTGCATCGAAGTATTCTAAAACGCGTCTGTATTTTGAAACGTAGTCTTCTTGATCGCGGTAGAGCAATTCGGTGTCACCGAGATCGCGATCGAGTAAGTAGCCACGGTGGCATTCGTCGACAATTATGCAATCGTACTGATCAACGGTTGGTATGTCTTCAGAGTAGAGCACCCGCTGAATGAGGCCTTGAATTGTTACTACGTGCACGCAGGTATCTTTGTCTGGGTGCTTTTCTTCAATCTCCTTCACTCCGAATATGTCGGAGAAGGTTTGAAGATTTTCCATTCTGGTCGCTTTGAAGTCTTTGCCTGCTTGATCGCCAAGGGCGAATCGATCAACAACAAACAAGACTCGGCGGAAACGTTGTGTCTTTAGAAGGCGATACATCAGAGCCATGGCAGTTTTTGTTTTGCCTGTGCCAGTTGCCATGGCTAACATGCAAATGCGTTTGCCTGCGACCAGCGCCTCTTCCACTTTTAATATGGCTTTCTTCTGATAGTCGCGGAGCTTTAGGTCGTAATCAAAACCTTCTTCTTGTAGCTTGGTTTCGGCAACTTGTTCATCTTGTTTAAGAAGCTCATACAGGCCTTCTGGGCTATACCAACTGGCCAGCGCTCTGGCTAGATTTGTTGGGCGCCTAACATCAGCAAACCAAACGCCGCTTTCTGTCTCGAGCTGTTTCAGATAAGGGCGGCCATTGGTAGAAAAGACGAATGGGATTTTGAATTCTTTGTTTCTGCCCCATGGTTGGCCTTCTGGCGCGACTAGGTCTGGTGTGAACTGAAATTCTGTGCTGTATCTCTTCGCTTGCTGTATATCGGCGGAGACATTCTTGATCTTTTTCTTGGCCTCGACTGTTGCCACGGGGGTTAGGCCGAGGAACAAAACATAATCGGCGCGGCCTGTTTTGGTTGGCCATTCTGCAATGGCTATGTTTCTTCCTTTTTGCGGCCGCGTGCCCAGGCCGTAGCGAAGAGTTGTTGTGTCTGCTTCCCAGCCCGCATCTCTTAGCTGTTGGTCTATGATTGTTCGTGTGGCGGCTTCGTCCAATGCCGGAGCTGGAGCAGCCGCTGCGATTGCCTTGATGTGCTCGGCTATGACTGCGGGCGTTGTCTGTGCTTTTGCCTGAATTGACTCTAGTTGAGCTGCAATTTCAGACTTCTCTTTCTCAGCTTCGGCGGCGAGCTTTTCCCAAACTTGTCTTTCTTCTTGGGTCTGTGCCAACAGTGATTGAGTATCTTGCAGTGAGCCCTGGGCCGCCTGAGCCTCGGTGAGGGCTGTTTCAAGTTCTCTTTTGAGGTGGGCCAGCTCTTTTGCTAGTTCGGCTGAATGGTCTTCTGGTGGCTTGGGCGGAATGAAGGGGCCACTCTTGAAGCTAACGTCTTTAAGGGCGCGGTGAAACCAGACTGCCATTGCCCAAGCCATCTTCAGTGCGGTTAGGGCGTCGCCTTGGCTGCCGGATAGCTTATGGTTGGCATCATTGCCCAGCTTGCGAATGTTGTGAAAAACGCTTGCCACTTCACGGCTGAGGTGACCGGCAGTTTCTAACCTTCTAAGGAGGTCTGTTTGGTGTTCGGATGCGTCTGTGTACATGCCGACCTGAGCTGCCACTGTTTGGGCGAGTAGTTCGGCAAACTGACGTATCTTAAGCAAGCAGGTGTTTGGGTCTTCGGCAAAGTACTTCTCGGCGCGGCCGCCCAGCTTGGCAAGCTCTGGCTCGTAGCTGGCTAACATCCAGAAGTTGCTGGATGGCGTTGAAGCAGTATTACCAAGGGAAGTCGGAGGCATTGAGTCATCGCAAAGAGTTTGCAGATTATAGCCTGGATGACAGTTCCTCTTCGCCTTGACGATTCCGGAGAGACGATTGTAAAGAGGCCCAACAAAGCCCATGGGCTTTGCTGGGCGGCGTTTCTTCACCGTGTACCCCGATTGGCTGGGGCTGCCTATTTACAATGTAGGAAAATATCATTAGTCTTTTACAGGTTTTGCGTTAAGCTGTTATCAGTACTTCGTCTCGGGAAATCTAGATGGAAATAAAGTCAAGTAATTCTGATGAGTTAGTTTTTCACCATCTCAAAAGTACGATTTTTCGGATGATTCACTGCGATGGTTTTTTGATGAGCCCTTCGCCACATGGTGACGTGCAGATGACCGTCTACAGCGAGCGCTTGCCAATACCTCAGACTACAGTCCATGCCATTACTGATGACGTCGTTAATGCTGCTGACCTACCAGGCCGGAGAGCTTCTAGAACAGGTATCATTCGAGAAGTTGAATGCACGCTCATTCTAAATGAGGCAACTGCATCCGGTTTGATTAAGCAGCTTGAGTCAGTCTTGGCATTGATTCGGAGTTCTGATAATGATTGAGTGGAGTTTTTATGAGTAGTGAAAGACATTATACTGAGGCCGCAGCCAGTGCAACCAACTCATCTGTTGGTTCGCGCGACTACGTTTGCCTGAATGCAAATTATGTCGGTCAAGCCACCGACAGCTATAACCTGTCTTTCGCTCGTGGCAGCTCAACTGCTCTGTTGGATAGACCAAGTGATGTTTTTAAAGAGTTAGAATGCCTTGGCCAGAACTGGAACGATTGCGATGCAGAACCACCATCAAATTGGAGCATAGCAATTGCCCGCAGGGTGGCTGAATTTGCGGCAGATCTTTGTCTAGCCGATTTTAGAGTAAGTCCCTCTGCAGACGGTGGTGTATCTGTCTCAATTCATAGAGGATCTCGCTATGCTAGTTTGGTTATAACCAACGATCAAGAAATTCTTGCAACCACTTCTGTTTCTGGTGAGAAGCCGACTGTCGATTCTATCGGGAGTGAAGCTAGTGTCTTGCAGCAAACTCTAGAACAATTTGTGGTGTTCTTTGGTGAGTGAGCCGAGCTCGCGGTTAGCCAGAAATGGCAGAGCGATCGATCCCGACTTCTTGCCTGCTGAGAAGCTCTATATTCGTTGCAATCCAAAAGTTGGAATCTCCATTGATTCTATTTTCTCATTTTCTGAACAATCTGCGAATCGAAGCAAGTACTCCCTACCCGAGGATGTTTTGATCGATCGGCCGGAATTTAAGGTGAGTTCAATTTGCTTTGAAAAAGTACCAACCCAGACCTTCGTTCACCCGGCCAATGATCAAATGGCCTATAAGTTGAATGTGCAGCACGTACCGGAGGATGAGAACTACTCTCATTCAGAGATTCAATGTCACGCCAATGGCCAACCGCTTGGCCGTGTCAAACCACCGCCGAAAGTAAGGGCTGAAATACGGGCTGTTCTTGTCCATCACTTATCAATGTTGAGTGATGATATGTGGGTGCCTTTGGCTGACTACGAGAATGCACCGAATGACTGACGTTTTGCGGGTTTTATAGTGAGCAGTTTAGTCAATCGCGAGGGTGTTTTTGTTTCTCCAAAAGTGTCCTTTGTTGCAGCTCGGTTGTAAGAGTAAATGAAATACTGATTGCTTACGTAGTGAAAGGTTCTGATGATGGAAGCCGAAAGCTGTCTTGACAACACCATTCCTCTTCAACCTGGTGGTATAGCTGCCCGCCGCGGTTTTCGCTACCAAGATCATGTTGGGGCTAGTTTCTGTATAGAGATGGGCCTTGCTGCTTCGCAAATTGCAGAGGTCTGGTGTGAAGCTGGTGATGACTTGACTTTGGTTCACCGTTTGGCCGATGGGTTACGGTACGAATATGTGCAGGTAAAGTCTGAGGATAGAGTTTCGTTATGGTCTGCTTCGGCTGCTATGAGAGACGACTCAGCGAACGCTGCCACTTCTTTAATAGCTAAGTCGCTGTTCCAGGATAACTTTGATGTCGAAGCATACTTTCGTGTTGTGACACGTAGTGCAGTGAATGACGACTTAAGGATTCTCACGTTTCCAATAGATTCAGCTGTCCGGGAAGAGCACGGTGCTTTGGATGAATTGGCAAATAAATTTCAGGAGAAGTTAGGTGCAATTATATCTGCACAGAACCACGATTTGAGATATTGGGTCGAGCATGCGACTTGGCAAGTGGCTGAATCCGAGCTTGCTCTATCTAACAGTAACCTGATCAACTTGTTGGCACTGCTTCAAGAGCAGAAGTTGGCTGTCGAGAATCAGGAATTGAAGAGAATCTACGAAGCCTTGGTGAGTGAGGTCGAAGTAAAAGCACGCGCTAGGGGCTTAGTCGAAACTTCTGAAAAGAAGGTAACCAAGGAAGCATTAATTAAGATCGTTCATGATTGCTACAACGATATTAGAGTAAGCAAAAAATACCGTAATTTACCATTTCCTAAAAATCAATTTTTCGTCGGTCGCGCTGAAATTTTTGACGAGATGGATTCGCAAATTTCTCTAGATAGAGCAGTTCTATTGCTGGGAATGGGGGGCGTAGGCAAAACGCAAATTGCATTGGAGTACTGTCATCAATCCTCTGCCTCCTATGGAATTATCTGGTGGATTAGAGCTGATAGTGAGCAAGGCATAATAGAGGATTTAGCATCGCTAGCCTCAAGAATGGGAATTGCAAGCTCTGGAAAGATTGAAGAAGATGCTCGAACTGCCTTAATCTGGTTAGAAACTCATAATTACGCGCTGCTCGTGTATGACAATGTCGTGGCTGCTTCTGTGGTTAGTAAATGGTTGCCAGTCGGCAGGCTTGGCGGTCGGATTCTTACATCGCAAGACGCATCATTGGCATCGATGGCGACAGCGCTCTCTGTAGGTTTGTTGTCCGAACAAGAGTCACTAGAATTGCTTGCTACGAAAACAGGATTGACGCAAACCGCTGATGCTATTTCGTTGGCGGCTATGCTTGGCGGATTGCCATTAGCACTAGCTCAGGCTGGTGCTTACATAGCTAGCACACGTATCGATTATCCGAATTACATAGTGAGATTCAATGATGCTGGCTCCAAGTTACTAGGAATTAGTATGCTCGAGCCTAACTACCCTCGAACTGTTGCCACTACATGGCACCTAGCTATGGAGCGCGTACTAGATGAGAGCCCTGATGCTTTTGAATTGCTTGAGTGGCTATCTTTTTGCTCTTCTGGCCCAATACCGCGTGATCTTTTCTACGACCAGCAAGCAAACGTTGATCCAAGAGTTAAGCAGGTGTTGCATGACAGGATATCAGTTGACTTAGCTTTGGGTGTTTTGCATAGGTATTCGTTGATTGAGTTGTCATCTGATATTGTTGTTGTCCACGCACTTGTTCAGTTTGTTGTTAGGGACAGCATACCCAGTGGGTTGCACGAGCAAAAACAGCTAACAACAATTTATTTACTGTATGAATTTTTGGTGGCGAAGTTTGATCAATTTGTATTTGCATCAGAAGACGCCAAGCTCACTGTTGTTCACTTAGTCTTTATTCTTTCTCGTTATGGTGGTGATATAGCCACACCTGTCGTTCTATATGCATCAAGCCTGGTTGCTAATTATTTTTCCTCCGCAGGCCTTTTCCATGAAGCGGAGCCGTATCTCTGTGCTGTGGTTGCTCAACGTAAGAAGCTTCCATCTGACAGTGCTATCACGGCGTTAAACAATCTTGGGGTCTGCTTTAGTCGGAGTGGCCGGTTCTCTGAGTCTGCCGATTTGCTCATGGAGTCATTAGCTTTTTCGCAAGAACTCTATGGTGAATTCTCGCCGCGGTTGGTCGAAACTCTAGACAATCTTGCTAAGTTATCGACTCGGATGTTAGAACCGGAGAAGTCTAAGAAGTTTGCCGAGAAAGCATTTGCCATAATTGAGAAGCATGGTATGTTGGAAACTGTTGACGGGAGCGAGTCTCTGCACAATTTAGGTACGGCTCAGCTTCTATGCAATGAGACTAGAGCTGGAATAGAGACGCTTGAGAAGTGCGTCAAGCTTCGTGAGAAGTTATTTGGTCTTGAGCATATCTCGGTTTCTTCTACTCTTACAAATCTCTGTTCCGCATATCGAGCGGTCGGGCAATTGGAAAAGGCTGATGATGCGCTTTTGCGAGCAATTGCTATTCACGAGAAAGTTCATGGTGTTGAGCATCCTGATGGAGCGTTCTTAGTGATGCAGAGAGCAGACGGATTGCTCTTTAGTGGAAGTATTGCCGACGCAAAGAGAGAAATATTGCGAGCGATAAACCTTGTAGCAGCAGTATGGGGACCCAACAATTTTAATTTGGCTCAGATGTACGCATCTTTAGCTGCCATCCACATCATGCAGGGTGAATATAGCGAAGCACTACCACTTATGGACCTTGCTGGAAAGATTGCGGAAGCCACCTGGGGGCCTGTCAACCAAATAGCACTCTCTCTTGAGGAGGGTAGGCTCACGATGCGACTGGCAGAGGGGAGCCTTGAGAGAGCATTATCGTCGAGTAAGCGGTGTTTAGCATTATCAGAAGGGAGCCTTGGTGTGCTTCATGATCGGCATCTTCAAATTTTAGTTCGCCACATAGACTTATTGCGTCGATTAAGAATGGATAAGGAAGCAGTTCGAGCCTCAAATTTGATGCGAACTCTAATAGCTCGGCAGAAGATGTTATAGTCAATAATTGTCGTGATGTTTTGCGCATTCTCCTGACTAACCTATTCTTGAATCTGTCTTGTTAATTCAGCGATCCTTGCTTTTACTTTGTCAGAAGTCAGAACCTTTGGTCCGAAACCTCCTGACCACAGAAATTCCAGAAGCAATTCTTGTAATAAGTCTCCATTTGTTAGCTCGCGAGCGAAACAGTCCTTTTGGATTTGAAATGCAGATTCCAGCATAGGTTTGACGCGGTAGTCAAATTCACTAACCATTGAAGATGGTTGACTGCAGCAGTATCCAAGTATTATTTCGACCTTACCCTCAAACTCCAGAGATGCAAAAAACTTTCCAGATTCGAGCAATGTCAGAAAAATTACATAAAGGCACACTATGGTATTGGCTTGAATAATTTCTCCAGGCTCAGGCCGAATGTGCACTTCAGTTCCGAAATAAAACTGACCATATCTATTCATCTCGCAAACAGAGTTTTTGTCACCATCATCGTGCGCCGAGGTCCTCACACCACTTCGGTAAATTGTATCGTGTGCTGTTTGTATCGTAGGATTGAATGAAAATAGTTTACTGGTGCTTAATAGGTTTGCTCTTTCTACGAGTTTTTCGAAAGACACTATGGTGCTTGCTGGATAAGACGGAAGAAGGCTTAGATAAATTTGGGGATTTTCAGATTGTATTTTGTGCCGATAAATTGCTCTCTGGTGAAGCCTTATGCGTTCCTGAACTAGCGCACTTCGCCTGTTCAGAAGGGATTCAATTTCTTTTAGTGCAGCTGGTTTCCCACCTTTGGTAAGGTGTGAAATATCGCTCGCTCTTACGTAAATCCTGTCATCAGGAAGCTCGTGGGGGGCGACCTCGCTTTCGAAAACTCTTACAATTACAATTTCTAGGGCATCATCTTCGAGTGAAATAGTAGCTATGTCTGGAATGATTGGTGGATGAATCGAATTCAAGCAGATTTGCTTAATTCTCATAGCTAGCATTTCTGATTTTGGAACACCTCTGATAGACGCAGGGATGCCTCTTCCGTTGCTGTCTGCCGTCTCTTCAATGCCGAAGAACACCCAGCCACCATTAGTGTTAGCCATAGCTGACACTATTTTTGCTACTTGCTTATTATCTTTCTGGCTATAGGCTTGCTTATAATCAAGCCAGGTGGACTCCGCGACTTTTTGATCGCAGAAGCTTTGTAAATCAGATAGTGTTATTTGACTTGGTTGTTTTTCGAGCATCTTTTGGACTCACTAGCTTTAATACGTCTGTCCGAATTTATGGTTGACTATCTTTGACGAGAGAGTTTGCAAAAAAAGGGAGATAAAGCTGTTAGCTAGATCTCCCTTTTTCTAATGTGGTGGGCGAGAGAGGACTTGAACCTCCACGTATTGCTACACTAGATCCTAAGTCTAGCGCGTCTGCCAATTCCGCCACTCGCCCACGTGTGACGTTGCTGGGCAACGAGCTGCTCAGAATACCATAGCCAATTAAACCTTGACTACGCAGCCTGCCCGACAGCTTAAACTGCCTTACTCTGCACAATCATCGGAAACCTCCTTCTCTGCCATTTGATGCCGGTTATGCCGACTCTTTGCAAGTAGCTGCCGTCCCACGAAGTGTTAAGACCATTGCGTTTTAATGCCTCCTCAATTTTCTGGCCCACCTCAATGGCGATATCAAGAGCTTGCTCTGAGGTCTTATCCACCGCCCCAAAAGTGATGTTCAATTCGCCAGTGGCAACGGCCTCATCGGTGTCTTGTGCGTGAAAGAATGCATAGCCCCAGATGTCACTGCCCTTGCGCTTCGACTGCGTAGATTGCTTGGATAGCGATTTCATCGTTACTTCTATTTCGTGTTTGGATGTGCGCGTTCGCTTGGCGTTGTTCTTCAATGCTCGCTCAATGCGCTTGTGGCCACAGCTGTTACAGCAACTGAAATTCTGTTTGGCCAATATTCCCATTTGATTCAATTCAAGAAATGCCCTATCAAGCCGCTCGCAATCTGTGGGCGACACCCAATTGATTTCCTCTAAGTAGCGTTTGACTATGCGCTGATACACCAACTTTTGCGCCACTGGCAGCAACTGTTCGCGCGCGATGTCGTCTTGAAATTCGATTATGGTTCTTTCTACCAGTTCATCAGGGCCGAGAAACCCTTCGATTACATGCAGTTCGATGAAGTCTGTCAGCATCTTTCTTCTCACTTTCGACCCTCTCAATTTAGTGCTCGATTTGCTTGTGTTCACTTCGCTGAATTTTTTTCCGACTAGTTTTATTGATATCGATTTCATTCGTCTATCCCGTTTGAGTTAGCTAAAACAGTGAGTTGATTCTTGTGGGCTTTAATGGCGTTGTTGGCTAGTTTGTGACTGAGATTGAAGAGGCGCCAGTCGCTCTTCTTTTCTGCATGTTTCTGCAATAGTGCCTTGGCCAAAATCTTCGCATCAGCTTTTGGCAATTCTTCAATTGCATCAATCATTGGTGGAATGCCATCACTCGATAGCGACAGCGCGTAGGCTGTGTCTAGTGGCTTCGGAGCTGAGTTGAGCACCAAGCCAATATCTTGTGGACGCAATTTCGACAGGGCCATGTTTGATGTTTGAATCAGAGCATCCGGATTTGCCAGGTTGATGCCGAGCAAGATTGCTACTCCTGATAAATAACTGGCGAAGGCAAAGCGCTGGCGCTTGCCACTAAGAACTGTGGCGGCAAATATCGCGCATACTGTGCCCAACCAGCCCATGAACACGGTTACGTATAGCCTTAACTCTGATTGGCCAAACTCAGTTTGATACAGGCCCATGCGCATCAGAGCTGATCCGAGAATTACTAGCACTAGGGCAATTTGTGTTCCAGCTAAGAGTCTGAAAGTGTATAAGCCCATCTTCGATTTGCGAATGAGCATGCTGTCTGCCATCAGTAGCATTGGCAGCACCAGTGCCACCACTGTGTTCAGCTCAAAGAAACCTTTGTGCACATACTCAGCGTAACTCAGCCCTGGAGTGATTTCGATCAGGCTGGCTCCGCCGAAGAGATAGCGCAGTTGCACGGCCACGAATGTGGCGAACAATACATTGACTGAACCTAGAATTGTCGCCAACTCCGTTAGGCCAAGGGCGAGCATTGGTTTCTTCTCCGGCACTTCGAGGCTGAAGCGGGAGTTGCTGGTGTCATGAATACTGGCCGACATTCTTGCCGCCTGGGCATTGCGCTCGGAGATGCTTAGCTGTGAGAAACGAATCTTGTCTAGGGCACCTTCGTGTTCATATTCATGTTCTGGTTCAGTTTCGTGTTCGTTTTCAGTTTTACGGTTCTGTTCAGACTTCTGAGCGTATTCGCCTTCATATTCAAACCCATCCCTTAGCACCGGCCCCCGCGCTGGAGCACCTGCTGCAACGAGTGCATTGAGGGCTCCGGTTGAGCCAAACACACCGATGTCTTTTGTCTCTTTTATCCCTCTTAACTCGTTTAATTCTTTTATTCCTGTTAGCGCATTTGTCTCTTGTGCATCTTTTGTTGCCAGTCCATATGTCGCATCGAGCCTTTCTCTCTGGTCTGTCTGTTCTCTCTGCTCATCAAACAACGCCGGATTTATCGTGTATCCGTCGCATCTAAAAATTGAGAGTCCGTGTAAGAAACCGGCTGAGAGCCAGGTGAAGATAGAGAAGATAATCATGTTGACTGACAGATCGCCTAAATCAATATTGATTGACTTTTGTGCGATTGCAGCAAACGCTGGGTCGGCTGCTGTGAACAATCCCAAAAATATTCCCACTAGTGGTGTCGCTATCGCCAAACCTTTGAGCACCGCTGTGAGGTGCTTGGCCGATGTCTCTGACATCATTTCGCGCCAATTTATTTCGCGCACCAAAAGCTCTATCGTGTTAAACGTCGGAGTGATCGCTATGCTCACTAGGGCTGAGGCGTAGTGCAGCAAGCCTCCTTTGGCCAGGGGCGTGCCCATCAGCGAGTAGGAGGCGAAGGCGAGGGCGCTTACGATTACTGCGAAATCTATCAGCAGAAGAGTTGGTGAGTCGCGCAGGAGGAAGGCGAGGGAGAAGACCACCGCGGGGATGAGGAAGCCGAGGCCATGGCGGCGTGTGCGCAGTTTGCTGGCGCAGGCGAAGAGGCAGGTGGCCAGGGAGAGGGCGATGGTGAGAGCGGGGACGCCGAAACCTACCATTGTGTTTGTGTGGAAGTTTTCCTTGAGCATGAGGTCGGCGAGCAGTCCGATTGTGGCTGCTGATGCCAGTATTGCTAGCGGGATGTTCATTTTGTTTTCTCTTGTGGAGTTTTTGACGGGTTGAACTTTTTGTGCGCGTCTAATCAGCGCACTTTGTGGTGCGCTTTTTGCGTGTGTGCCAATCGCCGTGCGGCGCGCTCGCTGCGTGCCACCTAGCTATTGGTTTTTGTTACAGATACCTTGGATGATAAATTCGCATGCTGCGAACCTACTTTCAATGTTATAGATCCGACTGGTTAAGAACCGCAAGTAGTTTCTTAACCTCGATTTGCTGTGTTAAGGCGAAAGCGCTGTTTGGTGCGGCTTTAGAGTGCTGCTGTTAGGAATAGTTAGGGCTTGGTAAATTCGGCGTGTGCGCTTGTACCAATTCGCGTTAGGGGCGTGTTTCGTTGCCTGAGACTGGGGGCGGGTGGGGTTTCCACTATTTGTTATTTGGTTAGTAGCGCTTATATTTGATTGGTTGTGTTTATATTTGATTGGTCTTGAGGGCGTCTGTCGTGGCTTCTGTTTTTAAATCTATGTTGGTTGCTGCGGCCTTGATGTTGGTAGGCTTTGGCGCGGCTGGGGAGGTGTGGGCTGATGGTAGTCGCTTTGCCTTTGCACCAAATGTCTGTCGGTCTGGAAACAAGTTCGCAAAGCCGATGACTCCTTGGCCGCGTACTGCGTTGGCTCAAGATACGGCGATGCATAGCGACTCTTTGGAGTCGCCAAGCAAAATAAGCATCCCCAATAACTTCGTGGTGGTGGGTTATGGTCCCCCGGTAAATTCTTCTGCGGCAAGCTTGCGATGTCCAGGAAAGTCCAAGAGTACTTGGGTCAGATCCATCTGTGATTTCGCCCCTCCACGGCCAAACCTTCCTGCCAACTTCCGGCGTCACAAACTTGATGCGTTGACTCCGAATGCAATACCCTTTCCCCATAAATTCCGTCCCGTGCCTGTGCCTGTGGTTGCCACGCCTAGTAGCATGACTTTGATGCCTAAGCAAACTACTCCTTCCTCCAAGTTTCGTATTATTAGGGCCGTTCCAATTCAGACCTATCAAGCTGGATATGTGCCAGGTACTGCCGTGAAGACCGGTCGCTAACCTTTCCGGAAAGGGCTAAACCCTTAGTTGAATACCAGCAATATTTGATCATGTATTGCCTGCCTGTCCCGACGCTACGTGGTATGTATCCATCATGAGCAATTGCAAGTTGTTAGCTAAAGTCAGAGTCAATAAAGCTCCTGCGTTGTTGTTCTTTTTTCGACTCCTATTCATGGCAATTACTTTCTTGTCTCTCGATTTGTTGCTTGCGCACCCGGTAGTAGCCGAACCTTTGTATGTTGGTGATTTCGACGGTCCGTTAGAGCGAAGTGCAGAGCAGTCACCTGGACTTATTAGAGTTGATCTTTCTGACGGTAATCCCTTCGCGCCGCAGGGGGAGCTGCCTGGGGGATTTCCATCGAATATGCCCCGGAGAGCAAAGGCATTCCTTGATTTTCAAAAGGTGGAGAAGACTTCCAAAGGGCAATTATTTATAAGGTCAGCTGACAAGAAAATATTTCTACTCAAGCTTTCTGAGGCTCAAGTCAAATTTTTCTTTGGTCCTCCTGCTAACGTTCGACCGTATGAGAAACTAGTAAAGACTGCCCACCTTGACCAAGTATTCGAATATCCCTGTTACTGCGATTCTCGGATAAATAAGCTCATCCTAGGCTTTGAAAAACAAGTTGTGCGCAGAGCAGTACTGGTCCCGCCAAGTTCTAAAGCCGAGGAGTAAAACTATGGCCGTGTTGAAATATCCATCTTGAGCAATTGCAAGCTATTAGCTCGAATAACAACTGATAGGACGAGTGCTACTGCGTTGACCTATCGATCTTTGCTTGTGGTATTTACTTTCTTTTCGCTCGGATTGCTGTTTGCATATCCAGCCAGCGCTGAACAACCTTTGTATATTGGTGATTTCGACGGTCCGTTAGAGCGAAATGAATATCGGCCAAGTCATGATATTGGCGGTATGCCTTTCGCGCCGCAGGAGTTGAAGCCTGCGGGACGTCCACCCATTATAGTTTCCGCGAGAGAAAAGGGGTTCGTCGATTTTCTCAAGGTGGAGAAGAATTCCAAAGGGCAATTATTTATAAGGTCAGCTGACAAGAAAATATCTCTACTCAAGCTTTCTGAGGCTCAAGTCAAATTTTTCTTTGGTACACCGAACACTGTGAAAAAGTATGACAAACAAGTAAGGACTGCCAAGCTTGACCAAGTATTCGAATATGTATGCTACAACGATGATGTTTTAAGCAAGCTCTTTTTCGGATTTGAGAAAAAAGTTGTTTGCAGAGCAGTGGTGAAACATTGGGATACTACGATGGGCACACCAGGTTTGGGAACTGGGCACACCCAGAAGGATTTATGTCCTTAGTGGCAAGAACGAGGTAGTTCCGAGAGCACCCCCGCAAGTGCCCCTTAGTGAAGATGTAACTTCGAAAACTTTGCGAGTAAACCTATGGCCGCAATTGAATTATCCATCATGAGCAATTGCGAACTATTGGCTAGAGTCATGACCAGAAAGGCTTGCGATGTGCCGTTGGCTCATCGATTGTTGCTGGTGGCTGCGGCTCTAGTGTCGGTTTCTCTTGGCGCGGCATTGCCGGTGAGGGCTGAGTCGGTGTCGGCCAGAGAGAAACCGCTGTATGTTGGTGATTTTGGACCACGTTATGTCTTCTCTCATGGCGAATTTCTATTGCCCAATGACTCGCGTGTGCAATGGACTATAAGGAGTCTTCAGAGCCCTGGGGCTGATTCATCAACTAGTCAATCGATATGTCGTTCTGGCGTTCGCTCATATAGGAGCTACGACGACTTGAATAAGCAGCCACGACTTCTCAACTTGCGGCGGGGTTACACTCCTGGGTCGATATTACAGTCGCCGTTCTTGAATGGTGCTCGTGTTGAACCAAGTTATGTAGGTGATTTCGGACCTAGACCGAGTCACTAAGTTATTCTATTTGAACAAGCGCGGTGTAAGAAAGTTCAACAGGATTGCCTCTGAAGATGCTGCTTCTCCTGTGTGTGAGTTTTGGGGCTTATTGGCTTTTTGGTGTTTATTTGCTAGAATGGTCTAAGCTGGTAGTTAGAGGCGCACATCAATGCTCAGCATCACTGCAAATACTTTTAGGGCTGGGCGCAGAAAGGACACAGCAGGTTTGCTGAAAGTTTTGCGCCAAAAAGATACGTCTGAAAAGCCTGTTCTCCTTTGGGGTGGCCAAAAGATTGAATTGCCAGAAGCCATCATTCCGCTTCTTGCCTGTGCGCTTCAGGCAATGTCGCGCGGTAAAGCTGTAAGCCTGATCACCAGACCAGATTTTCTCACCACCCAGGAAGCCGGCGAGATGATAGCTTGTTCTCGCCAGCATGTTGTTGACCTTATAAACGAAGGCAAACTTAAGGCTAGCAAGATCGGCACTCATAGACGAATCAAGCTCGATGATCTATTGCAGTTCATCGAGGAAGAAGACAAAGAAAGAGATGCCGCAATGGCTTCTCTCATCGAGCATACAGAAGAGATTGGCGGATACGATTGACTGACCTTAATTGTCTATCTCCGCGTGCGTTTGAGCCTCTCTTGTTCCGCCTCAGCAACGGGCATTTTAGAATCTTTTGGGTCTTGAACCGCACCAGCGAACAAGAAAGTTCCCGTGCGCGAATTGCCTAAAATAAAGGCAAACGGCCGATCGACTTTCATGTCGAACTGTTCTGTGTTGCTGCCCCCCATGTCTATCGAGATTTGAGTCAAAGAAGCGGCTATAGTGCCGTTCTCATTAAAGTCGAGACTCGTCCACTGTTTAGTCTTGATATCGTCAGGTGGAGTGGAATTCTGACACATTGCGCCGAGGTCAGCTTTGGACACATTAAGCCCCTTGCCGTTGTTCATCGGTAACGGTATCACGAGCGCATCGGTGTCTATTTTAAAATGAGGAATACTGAGGGCGCCTACCTTAGTCCTCCAACCGGATGAATATGTATCAAGTCCCGTGTTCGCCAATTCGTCCAACAATTTGTGCAGTGGAATTCCTTTGTTCGGAAGAATAATATACATGGCGTCGAAAACAGTGTTGCAGTCATTGCTGGGCAGATAAGGCAATCGCAACGCTTGGAAGTTTTTGCCGCTTAGATGAAGTTCCCAACCTTGAAAAAATCTGTGCATCATCGGCACCATGACAGTGGTGCCGTCGGCCTTGTGAAAGGCTTCGCTGTTGGTTTTTTCCGTTTCAAACTTATCTGTCCAAACACCGTTGAAATAAAGCGTCGAATACAGATCAATTACCCCAGGCTCCGGGGCCTGGACAGCACCACCGAATCGTCCATCGGTTTTTCTACGAATGTAATTGCGCAGTTCGTTAAGCTGATGCTGAGTATCATTCAGGGCTAAACCGCCAAATTTGTCATGGAGCAATTTGGTGTACTTGGGCTGAAATGAAAACGGAGCATTCGTCGCTCCCGCCACCCCCACCTCGCACTTAGGCGTCGAGGAGGAAAGAGACTTAAGATAGGCGGCGGTCATAGTTGCCAGAGACTCATCGCTGGTCTGGTCTACCTTCATGGCTTGCGCCAATTCAACTCGACTAGTGCCACGCAGGCCATTAAGTAGCAAGAGATAGGCCGCCGTAGAAGCAGCCGGTGAAATTACAACATCCTTTTTCTCGCTCTTGGCCAAGCGTGCCAACAGCTTTAGCGCTTGGTGGTTGCTTTCTTTGACGACTTTGCTTATCCCGGTCGGTTGAACAATTTTGTCTTTTCCTGGCACCCAAGCAAAAGTGCCAGAAGGAGAAGTCAGGTTACGGCTCTGAGTGTGGGGCTTGCCTCCCGGCTTTGCCTTATGGGCAGCGTTTGCCGGTAGTCCCAGCAGCAAACTTAATGCCACACTGCTGGCGATACCATAGGTTATTACAAGATTTGTCATAGTGCCTCGTTCCGGTAATCATTTTCGAACTTGACCTAATCTACTTCCGGCTTGTAGACGTGGACATTATTCCAGCGAATGGTTTTGAAGGCCTTCTTGACCTCAGCTAGATGTTGCTTGTATTGAGCAGGCGGTGCGGAGAATTCAATTTCGCCCGAGACTACAGTATTTGATGCCTCTGGGTTGTGGTTGAACATAATTCGATATAAGTCCTCGTTATCTTGGTCGAAATGGCCGGACATGACGATTACTCTTTTGCTATTTAGATTTTCGGTATGCGCGGTAGTAAAGAAATCGGCTATGTGTATTGACTCACGTTCATCCTTTGTGAGTTCATGCGGTTCTTGTTTAAGAATGTCTTTGAAATAGTGATCGTCGGCAAAGCAGCGTCCAGAACAAGAGAAGCAAAGTTTTAATTTCGGGTCTTTCTGGCCTGTTAGATTGATGCAGTAACCACGTGGTAAACCGGTGTAAGGCACTTCATACTGCCACCTGCCTAGAGGCAACTTCATATAGTCAACTGCCAAATATTCAAACGGTTCTTTTGAGGTCATTTTAGTAAATATGTAAGTTTTCAATCCATGCCGGGGCGGTGCCCACTTCCACGCCTTGTCGTCAGCTAATAGTTCGTTTGCGCTCTGCGCGAATACGTTCTGAGTTGAAATTATTGTTAGCGCTAGAAGCCAAAAAATATTGTTGTTCATTTTCATCTCTGCAGTTTTTCTGAGCTACAAGCGGCATTGTAGAGATCCTAACTAACCTACCCTTTGCTCGGATCAATTTCGACTTTGTGGATCCATCGAATGGTTTTCAATGCAGCCTTAAAAGCCTTTATATGCTGCTTATACTGAGATGGCGGAGCCGAGAAAGTAATCACTGCTTGTACGCAAACTCCAGACATATCTGGATTATGGTTGAATTCAAGCTGATACATATCTAAGTTCTTTTCTTTGAAGTGGCCCTCAAATACAATCACACGTTTGCCGTTGAGATCTTCTGAATGAGCGGCAGTGAATGAACCACTCGGATAAAAGTAAGCGATTTCATCATTGGTTAACGGCGAAGGTTCGCGGCTAAGTATTTTTCTGAATTGCGAATTCGCTCCCTCCAAATCTCCGCCGCAGCCGAAATTAATTGTTATTGACGGCTTTTTCTTTAGCGAAACATTGTAGGCGTATGGAGCGGTCGGCAGCTTCTCTAATAGCCACCGGCCGTGCGGAAACTTCATTGATACTACGGGAAGTGCTTCAAACCAATCGCGGGGTTGAATTTCTGAAACGTAAATTGGCTTTTCTTCTTTTGGAGTATTTCTAGATGGTGGTGGCAGACCTGCAATTGTTTCAGTCCCCTTGGTCCGCGATAAATACCTGACTTCGGCAACGTCAGTATGCATTTGGAAATAAGGTGGTGGTTCGAGTAGCATTCTAGGCTCCGAATATTCTAGTGATTAGGACTTTCTGCAGGATATTTACTGAGCCATTCCTCAATCGATGATTTCCACAGAGTCAATTGTTTGTCATCTGGGTGGCGTGCAATCCAATCTTTTAATTCAGGATCTGGATGTTGTTGCTCGTATTCAAGCGCTGTCGTGGCTGGG
The DNA here is from genome assembly GCA_943369735.1 of bacterium Ga0077546. Taxonomy (GTDB): domain Bacteria; phylum Cyanobacteriota; class Vampirovibrionia; order Obscuribacterales; family Obscuribacteraceae. The sequence goes on along the minus strand of CALROJ020000061.1, from coordinate 13,176 downwards.
TAAGCTGATTTTAACTTATCTGGTAGATCAAGCCAATTTTTAACTAAGGTCTTCAGCTGACCAGGGTGGTTCTGGAAATAGGATACTCTGCTCAGGAGGGCAGGTTCGGCCGTGCTATGAGCAATTTTGCTTGAAAAAATACTCATAGCTATTTCAGCTACGTGTAGGGATGGTCTACCGTTGCGATCTCTTGACTCTTCCCATGTGTTGTCGAATGCCAATTTCTTGCTACCTGCCTCAATGGCACTAATGACCAAGAAGTGAGCACCGGCTAGGTCTAGACTGACTGGTGGCAAAGAGGCATCTAGTCGAACTATCGGTGGCCACTCTCCTTTTCCTTCTACGGTTTGCAGGGCGGCGAAAACTTCAGATGGGTTGAAGGGATTCTGTATTCCTTTGTCTCTGTTGTCTAAATCATAGATTTTTCGGATCGCACTATTGCTCGCTTCGCTTGGCGACAAGCAAGCTGCTGAGATTACAAACCTATTTTCTTCTTTTCCACTAATGCAGTAGGCCGTTCTTGAAATGTCTACATCTGTCATCTGGCGGTCTTGTCCGCTCCCGAATGGCTTAGTGTCGCTCGTTGTAATATCGACAACCTGCCCTGTGGATCGGTTTTTTGTAAGTTCCCATTGTATGGCGCTCGGCTGCTCATATCTAAATCCTCTCGGCTGAAGAGCCAAATTAATCGCGGTCACTTCAAAGAGTTGTGATGCAAAACTTCTTGCGTCTGAGTAAGGCAAATTCCACACATAAATTGGCTCGCCCTTAACTTCCTTCTCCACCGAAAATTGCTTAGAAAACGGATCAGGTATCAAATTATCTGGGCATTTCGTCAGGTCAACCTTCGTTCCACCTGCAGTGGCTTCATAGTTGCCCGTAAGCAGCACGTCAGTGACCAGCCGAGCTACTGCTGCTGGCTCGCGGTAGTATTCACGTACCTCTAGTGATGCTGCTGCACAGACAGCCAACTTGCCTTGGCTTATGGTGAACGGCTCGGCGGCTTGATGAATGACTTGCTCTGCCACGCGCACGCGCCAAGGGGTTTCGCCTTCTTTGAGTTGGCATTGCGGGTATTGCGCTAATACATCGGAATCGGCCGACAGGAGTCTAGAAAGCTGAGTATAGGTATCGGCCATCTCGCGCAGTTTGCCTGTGGCGCTTCTGCTGCTGCGTTGGGCAAAATTAGCTTCGAAATGGTCAATGTCATCGAGAAATTGCTTGCGCTCACTCGGGCTTTGAATTTTGTCTGCCACAAGGCGCTTTAGCTCGCTTCGGATATTGATTAAATCGGAGGGGGCCGTTAAATCTGTCAGCGTGGCCGGAGCGTCACTAGGTCTCCTAACTTCTATCGAGGGGATAGGCATTGGTTTAAACACAGTCGGCTCTTTGGCCTGGGCGAGCAGCTCGTTGGGCAATCGGTTCTTTCGTGATTCGACGCTGCCGCCGAAGTCAATTTCTAAGCTGTGGTCTTGCGATTCATCAAGAGAGCCAGAGCTTGAGTTGGTGCGCTTCTTGCCGATGAGATTCATTATTGTCGAGTCGATGCTGCCGACTTCGTGTGCAGCCTTACTCTCCGGTCGACTCTCGTGTCTATTCTCGGGCCGATTTTCTGGCCCTTCAGTCTGGTGATCGCTGGCTTTCTTTTTGAAGTCTTCGCTCATGGCTCGCTAAGCCATTCATTTTGAACTAGCGTGTTGTAAGAAAGTTCAATTTGTCTTTCTGAAAACTTCAGCTTGTGAGTGCCCCACGAGCTGATGGCTTCGTAAGCTGCTTTGCTGCCCTTCGCATCCTCTTTTTTGACTGCCCAATGAACGGATGCGAGTAGTTCTAGACCGAATGCACTTTCATAGCCTTCTATAAGGGCTGAGACTCTCTTGAAACGAGACAATGTTGCATCTTGCTTTACTAGGAATTTTTCTGCCTCTTCTCTTGCGCCTGGCAAGAGGTCTATTTCTTTGGTTGGTGAATCACCACCATCGGAATGGCCAATCGTGTAGTGACCTTCTAGCAGCTCGAGAACAACTTTTAGGTTCTCCGCGAAGGGGCCATGCGGCCCCTTCGCATAACTGAGCCGCAACGGTTCACCGCTTTCTTGCATGAAGTACATTAGCTTGTGAATTTCGAGCGCGCTAATACCTGGCTCTAGCAATGCTTTTTGACATTGATCAATTAGCCTAATCAAGGCTGCGCGACCCGCTGTCATTTGCGGAATCTTTTGTGTGGCCCTAACTTCCTTTGTGTCTGTGTCAGCAGCAGGTTCAAATACAATTACTTGCGTTGCACTGACACGCTCGGAGAATTTCTCGATGAGTGGTCTAACGTCATTCCAGTTTAGGCCTCCAAGACCGCAACCCAGCGGCGGAATTGCAACCGACTTTAACTGGCACTGCTCAACTGTTTCTGCCAACGCTGATAGGCCCAGCTCTATGTCTTCAATGCGGCTATTTGTTTTCCAGTGACGCTTAGTCGGAAAATTGATGATATAGCGAGGGCTTGTTAAATCACTCACTTTGACAACAAACATTTTTCCTGGTTGAACTAGTCCATCCTTGCAAGCATGGGCATAGTCTTTGAAATTTTGAGGATAGACTTTCTTAAATTGGGCAGCTATGCCACGACCCATGACGCCAACACAATTGACTGTATTGACTAGGCCATCTGCTGGTTCGTTAAAAATGTTGCCAGTCTTGAACTCTATCACTTCGATTCTTCTTCAATTAGTAGTACCAGCTTGTTTGAATCTCAATAGCTGGCTTGTGATGTTGTCGGGACACAATATTGTTTACTTGAGCAAGTAAACTGCCTTCTGACATTATTCCAATTCTCTCGAACAAAGTCCAAGGAAATTGTTCTTCGATTAGGAATTCTGCTTGCTTGCCTGCTTTGTAGTCAGAATTAGCTTCTGGGCCACCCCATTGACGACTATTTATGGCGTCCCAGTTCAGTTCGTTCAACTTCCCAAGGTCAGCTCGGTCTTCAAAATAGTGCGAACCGGCATTTGACAGTGTGAAGGCCCATCGCTTGCCTGCTATATTGGCCCACTCGACGGCTGCCCAGAGATCGGCTTCGAGATGAATAATATTGGCCTGGCCCCCTTTGTAGTCTAGATGTTGGTTCCTAGCGTGAATCATAAAGAGCATTATTGAGCGGGGACAGAAATAGAAAGGCACGCAGTCGCCTACGCGAAGACCTGGACGGCTATTTAGTAATTTTTCTAATCGCCTTGCCTTAATGCTTGCCATTCCAATGTTTGTACCAGATAGGTTTAACTGCTGCGCAATTCTGTCTGAGAACAAGAAACCGGCATTGCAGATAGGCTCTAGCTTGTCTATGTGAACGATGTGATAGATTTTAGGGTTCGATGATACAGGCGTCATTTCTTTCTCTCGCTCCAATTCTCGGTGGTGAGAACTGCTTTGTGCTTAGTGTTCGTTCAATGCCAAGGCCGACGCCGGTTTGACCGGCTCCCCGAAAGGTGAACAGGTGTGAGCGCAATCGTGCACCACGGTTTATCAGCGAAATTGGATAATTGAAATTGCGACCTGGCTATCTCATTTCGAGAAGATGCTTTTGTGCCCCTTTTCGCCAGATCCTAGAGTAATTTCTAGCCTACAACCGCATTCTTCAAGATGCAAGCGCTATGCCTGCAGAAATTTAGTTCAATTTTCTGCACGAACTTTTTGTGGTATGTATCCATCATGAGCAATTGCCAGCTATTAGCTCGAATCACCACAAACAAGGTTTGCGCTGTGGCGTTCGCTCATATAGGAGCTATGACCAACTCAATAAGCGACCGCGACTACTCAACTTGAATCGGGGCTATAAACCTGGGTCGATTTTGCAGTCGCCGCTCTTGAATGGTGCTGGTATTGAACCCAGTTATGTAGGTGATTTCGGACCTAGACCGAATCGGTAAGCTATTTTTTTGAACTAACACGTTGTAAGAAAGTTCAGTTTGTCTTTCTGATCAACCTCTGTTTGTAAGTGCTCCAAGCGCGGATGGCTGCGTAGGCTACTTTGCTACGTTTCTTTAGGTGATACTACTCCTATTCAATTCGTCAATTTTACAGAGGCTTTTAAATCCTTGGTAAATGCCGGAATCACTCCAACCATACCGCCGAATGCCTCGAGCTTTAAGCATGCTTCCTCAGCACTAAATGAACTAGCATATTGAGCAAACGCCACTTCCACCAACTGACGACTGTGCTCCTGATAGCCATTTTTGTACCAATCAGCAGACATTTCAAAAAGGCGCCCGAGAGTAAAAGATGCTTGATGCATGCCAGAATATCGACCCTTTTGGGTAAGGAGCATGAGCAGATCAAAATATTTGATTTGTGCCTCACCGCTGGCAACGTAAAAGTCCTTAATAATGCCGTTGAGAAAGGTATCTCCGGCTCTAAGACTGCTTCTAAGCCTCCAGTCATCACTTTGCTCGGGTATTGATTCGATGGCATCGAGAGCCTCATTTAGCGAGCTATAACACGCCGCAAAGTCACCCTTGTTTAAACTATTGAGAGCGCGGTCTACTCCTTTAAGCCAGAAATCATCTAATGGAACAGACATTGAAAAAGTCCCCACTTCTATCACTGCCGATGCAGCAAAGACCAAGTCTCACGGAGTGCCTTAACTGCTCGCTATCTATCTATCCTCTTACCACAGGGAAGCCGCGATCACGCATCAAGGCACTTGTATCTTAGATGGACAACTTATGCGTAAAAGGCTATTACCCTTTTGTTCTGCCTTACCGCGGCTTTTCTTTGCCCGGGCCAGGTTCTGGCGGCGAATCGCTCTTTAGATACGGTGAAGACGGGAACTTGTGGAAAGGTCACGTGTGCGAATGTCGCGGTTTTAAGTGCACCGTATGTGAGCGGCTGTGGGACCAACAGAAGGACTGTTGTCGCTAAGTTATCGCTTGAGGTGGTTCGACCGGCATCAAATTCTCCGAATTCGCTAGTGGTTAGGACGTTCTGCAGGCTGGCTTAAAATTCCTAACTTAATCCGGTTTGCAGACATAGTGGTTATTCCAGCGTATGGTTTTGAAGGCTTTTTTCATCTCTTCAAGATTCTGCTTGTATTCAGCAGGGGGGGCAGAGAACTCGATGCCACCAGATACTACTGTGTTTGATGCTTCTCTGTTGTGGTTGAACTCAATTCGATACACGTCTTCGTTGTCGTGATCAAAGTGGCCGGTCATTACGATTACTCTTTTGCCGTTCAGATTTTCGGTATGTGAGTTAGTGAAAGAATCGGATATGCAAATTGACTCACGTTCCTCTTTTGAGAGTTCATGCGGTTCTTGTTTAAGAATGTTTTTGAAATAGCGGTCGTCCGTAAAATATGAGCCAGAACAGTAGATGCGCAGATTTAGTTTGGGGTTTTTCTTTCCCGTTAGATCTATGCTGTATCCGGTGGGAAAACTTGTGTACGGCACGTCATATTGCCATCCACCATCGGGCAACTTCATATGAGCAACTGCTAAATATTCAAACGGTTTTTTTGCGCGAAGTTCAGTGAAATTGTAAATCTTTGACCAATTCGCATGGGCAGGGGGTGGTATTGGCGGTATCGTGTCGACCTGTCTTTGATGTTTTTTCGACACAACTGCTTCAGGCTTTCTATGCCTAATTGTTTTGTCGTCGAGTTCTTGCCCGAAGACACTCTGACCCGTGATAAGTGACAACGTCGCTAGGCAGATATAAGTCTTTTTGATGGCCTTGATTGTACACCTTCCTAAAGTCGCTATTCCCTTCACTTCTGGCGTGTAGTCTTTGGTCTGTGGTGGTTTGAGCGGCATTGTTTTTCTCTTGGCCTCTACATCGTAATTGCTTAGTGATGATATTTATTTCGCCATTCTAGAAGCAACAGGTTCCAAAGCTCAAGCTTAGTGTCTTCGGGGTGGGCGGAAACCCATTTGTGTATCTCGTCATTTTTGTTAATCATCCCATTGTCGTGAAGCCTTAAGTACTCGTTTGCGGCAAGTTGCTGGCCGCCAACTGATAGTTTATTTGGAAAATCGAGCCATTCATTAATTCGAGCAGTCCAAGATTTTGGCTGTGAGCCTAATGATGAAGCATCAGCAATGTAGCTAGCAGCCATTGAAGGAAGGGCGATGCCAGAAGAGAACATACTATCTGCAATCTGACTAGTAAGAACTTTTGCCTTGCCAATGTGGTCTCTTTCTTCTCCCCATGTATTGTCGAAAGCGACTTGGTTCCCGTCGATTGATTTCGCACTGAGCACTAAATAATGTGACCCTCCATTTTTCTGGCTGATAGGTGGTTTTGATGCATCTACCCGCACGATTGGAGGCCATTGGTCAAATTTTTCGACTTCTTTTAGCGCCAGCGGTAGTTCAGTCGGCGAAAATACATTTACAAGTTTCTGGTCGCGATTTGCAAGTTCATATATAGCCCTAAGATTGAAGTTCCTGCATTCTGATGGTAGTAGCTGAGGTGCCACCAATGCAAAATGGCGCTCGTCTTTTCCTGAAATCATATGCGCTGCTGTGGCAATATCAGTGGTTGTAAACATCCTGCTTCCTGAGCTTCCCCACGGTTTTGCCTCGTTGGTTTGAATGTTTACTGTGATGCCGTTAGCTGCGTTTTTTCGATCTTCATACTCCTTGGGAGTCGGCTGTTCATATCTAAATCCACGTGGCTGCAGGGCCAAGTTAATTGCGGTTACTTCAAATAACTGTGAGGCGAAGCTTCTTGCACCGGCATATGTATTGCTCCATGCTTGCGCGGGCACACCATGCACTTCCTTCTCTACCGTAAATTGCATGGCAAATAGATCCGGTATCAAATTGTCCTGGCATTTTGTTAGGTCAACCTTGGTTCCACCTGCGGTGGCTTCATAACTACCCGTGAGTAGTGCGTCAGTGACCAGTCGAGCTACTGCAGCAGGCTCGCGGTAGTATTCCCGCACCTCTAGTGCTGCGGCGGCACAGACTGCCAGAGTGCCCTGGCTAATGGTGAACGGCTCGGCGGCTTGGTGAATGATTTGTTCTGCCACGCGCACGCGCCAAGGGGTTTCGCCTTGTTTGAGTTGGCATTGCGGATACTTCGCCAATTCATCTGTATCGGCCGACAGTAAACGCGATAGTTGGGTGTAGATGTCGGCCATCTCTCGCAGTTTTGCTGTGGCGCTTTTAGTGCTGCGTTGTTCGAAATTGCTTTCGAAATGGTCAATGTCATCGAGAAATTGCTTGCGCTCACTCGGACTTTGAATTTTGTCTGCCACAAGGCGCTTCAGCTCTGTGCGGTTGTTTATTAAATCAGAAGGTGCTGTTAAGTCTGTGATAGGAGCCATGGTGTCGCCGGGTCTGAGCAATTCGGCTGGAGGCAGTGGCATCGGCATTGGCTTAAAGACAGTCGGCTCTTTGGCCTGGGTGAGTAGCTCGCTGGGCAATCGGTTCTTGCGTGACTCGACGCTGCCGCCGAAGTCAATTTCTAGGCTGTGGTCTTGCGATTCATCGAGAGAGCCAGAGCTTGAGTTGGTGCGCTTCTTGGCGATGAGATTCATTATTGTAGAGTCGATGCTGCCGACTTCGCGCGCAGCCTTACTCTCAGGTCGACCCTCGTGTCTCTTCTCTGGCCGATTTTCTGGCCCTTCAGTCTGCTGATCGCTGTCTTTCTTTTTGAAGTCTTCGCTCATTTAAGCACTGTGCAGTTGGTCATCTCTGTCGACTATATTGATCGTGACTTTCTTGCCCAGCGCGGAGGCAACACGCTGAAGCATCTTGACAGAATGTCCGTCATATTCAGCGCTTTCCAGCCTTGAGATAACCGATCCAGTCGTGCCGACTATGTCAGCCAATTCTTCTTGAGTGAGATTCGCCTCTTTGCGCAAGTCGTAGATCTGTTGGCCGATTTGCAGCTTTTCGAACTCTTCTTCGACCATCTTCTTCATTTTTTCGTCTTTGCGAACATACTTTCTGTCGAGCAATTCAACGCCGTCAATGATTTTTCTGGTTTTAGGTTGTTTATTCATAGTGTTACTCTACTAGCGTTTTGAACCGCTGTTCTTAGCTCGCGGCTGCGCCTATAATACACCTCATTATTTCGCAAATTTGCTAAGTTGGCAACCTGGTGACGGCAATCGTTGCTGATGAATTTCGCGACAGTGCTAATTGAGTCCAGCGCTAATCCTCTGAGCCCTTTTTGAGTCCTTTGACTTATTGTCAACCGGCCGGTGGCAGCGGAAAAGCAAGCCCAGCAAGGCGTAGCACTGAAATCGCGAGCAATAGAATCATGAGCCCTATGTGAGCCCTTTAGGCTCTTGCCCGAAGGCCAGGAGGATCGCAAGCCCAAGCTCAGAGGCCGTTATAGAAGTTCATTTCGGTTAGCATGCTTTCCGCCCCAGTTTTAGGTGCGATTCTTCGGTTCATTTGTCGCGAATCGAGAAAAGTGCCGTTTTCGGGGTTCGAATCGCGACAAAATGTCGCGATTGGTGTCGCGATTCGAGAAAAGTGCCATTTTTGAGGTTCGAATCGCGACATTTTGTCGCGATTGTTGTCGCGATTGCCTGAGTCAGCGCCGTGTGGTATGTATCCATAATGACCACGCTTTCTGACGCGCCACCGAACCAAATTGGACAGAACGAAGTCGACTGTGCCGCATCATCTCTTGCCGGAATGTTGCTGCTCACGGGGCTGGCATATGCGCTGCCGTTTGCGCTTTATCCGACGACCCATGCTTTTAACGGTCCCACCAGCCCGGAGATTCTCAATCTCAATTTCTTGGTCGGGTGGATGGGCCTCGCCCACTTCGTTTACGCCTACTATGGGCAGGCCAAGGCTCTGTCGCGGGCGCGCAAGAAAATAGCGCCCTTTCTTGCACTGCTCATTGTCGGAGCCGCAGTTCTTCTTGCCCTTCGACATTTCCTCGGCTATATGATGTTCAGCTTTTTGATGTGGATTTATTTCTTGCCCCACTTTGTCAGGGCCGAGATTCTCTTCACTAACACTCTTAATGAAAAACCAGAAGCTTCTGCAAGTGTAGGAGTTTATATTTTTCCAGCGCTGGCGTTTGCATTTTTCACCTTTGCCTTGTTTGGACCTGTCGAGATTATTTCCAACAGATGGAATCTGATCTTACTGGCAGAAGTCACTATAGGTGCTGGATTTGCCCTAAATCTGCGGCGGCAATTGAAAGACAAACAACTTTCGAAATATGCACTGCTGGCGGTGGCTTTGATTGCTGAAGGTATGGTTTGGGCGACATACCGTCAATACATGGTCTTTCAATTTCAACAAGGCATTTATGTCTTTCACATCGCCATGGCAAGTTTCTATCACTATCTAAGATCTTATGACTATGCCTGTCGTATGGGCATATCGCGGGGTCAGCCAGTAAATAGGATGTTCGTTCCAGGAATTCTCGCTGTCAACGTGAGTGTAATTGCAATTGCTTATGGTCTGACAAATTATTTCGCCGATGCGCCTACGCGATTCGTTTTCGACGTTTCCTTTTTCACATTTTGGGTTGGCTTGCATCAATATGCCAGCGATGTCTTCAACTGGCTGAAGCGCAAGGCTTGAACTGCTTTTGAGCGTTGCTAGGCGTAAGATTCGAGATAGCCACAAGATGTGCAGCGGTATGTTTTGACTTCCCTTGTGGAGTCTGGCATTTTCACGGTCCCTGGCATCCACTTACTTTCCATCGCCCGACCCTTTACCCATTTAGTCGAAAAATGTAGGGAATCTGAGTGGTCTAGCAAGAATCCCCGCTCCATTTTTCCTTTGCATCTCAGGCAATCTAGATTTGCTTCCAAGTACTTCAAGCTCCTTCGGTGCAACTATTCTAGTATATTTCGTGATTGCCTGAGTGAACGAGGTGTGGTATGTATCCATCATGAGCAATCGGGACCTGCTAGCTAGAATTACGACTAACAAGCCGGGTGCTTTGGCGTTGGCTTGTCGTGTTGTGCTGGTAGCTGCCGCTGTCTTGTTGGTTGATTTTGTTATGGCAGAGCCGCTGCTGGCAGAGCCAGTGCGGGCGAAAGACGAGCCTAAGTATGTTGGCGAATTTTATAGCACCACAACGCGAAAGCAAGTTCAGATCATAGATGATGGACCTAGTAGTAATCCCTTTAGGCGTGCACCAATTGTTGTTGTTCCAGCGAGTCCTGAAGCCCGACCGCCAATGACTGAAGCTCAAAGGCAATTATGGCGTATGAGTAAGCGCTATCCCGCATATAGTAAGTCAGCGAAGATTGAGAGTCCCACTGCTATTAAAGTGAACCCAACTTGTGATTTCCAGCCCCCAGTGTCCAACTTTCCACCTGACCTTCTGCCTAGCGCGCCTGCTCGTCCGCAAGTGCCTGAACCCCAAAGCCGAATTTCGCCTTTGGGTAAGGCGTATGCGGCTGCTAGCTCGGAGAGAGAGCGGACCAGGCTTACTCCAGGTGGGGCGATTGGTGATTTCCCCCTGCCAAAGCTAAATTTCCCGCGTGAAATTGGTGCAGCCGGTAAGTATGCGCTACCGATGACAGCTTCGCCGCGAGTGATGTCGGTGCCAGCGAAGCCGATGGGTGTTGGTGGTGCCGCTCGGAAAGGAGAGGCGCCTCTTCTGCACAATCCAACAAATCGGAGAGCTAGAGCTGTTCCGATTCAGACTTACAGTAGGGGCTACGTTCCCGGGAGTACCTCAAACGAAGACAAGTCAAAGGGCCTGAGATGAGCATGTACCAAAAACCTCTAAGTGGCCAAGAGTATGCGCTACGCGAAAACATCAATGAGATGCTCGACGTTGCTGAAGAGCTTTTAACTGCGACTGGCAGGCAGATTCTTGTCGGTGCCTGCAATTTGCACTATTTGTCCTCCGTAACCAATGAGCGAGAACGGCCACCATTTGATGACCTTTTTTTTGTTGGTGTGGCGTCTGAGTGCGACGACCTTCCTATATTCGATGACTTTCGTCGCCTCTGCAGTGCTGGTCACTTGCAGCGCAGTGAAGCACGCATCAATGGTTATGCTGACCTCGTGCAAGAGAAGGTCCGACAAAAATGCAGAGAAATTTTAGCCAAATATGAAAGAACAGACCTTGATCTGCTCGAATGCGAACTCAACGACGAATCCCAATAGCCGCTCCCAGACAGCATCTTTTCGTCTTAACCGTATTTCCACCAATGTACAAAAGTTAATACTAGCCTTATTCTCTTGCTTGGCGGAAAGAAGATCTAACTGAACAAGTTAGATAGGTTAGGCATCTTATACAACTTGTACAAACTTTAAGAGTGAATAGAGCCCCGGGCTTGCTGGTTTCCCTGTTCCCCCCGAATTAGACGAGGATACAAGTATGCCGATAGAACGGCCTGGCGAGAGCACAGGTGTAGCTCAAAATGACTCTAGGCAGTTGCTAAGTCAACAAGCGTTCAATTCAACTGAAGCTGCACCAACTAGCGCTGCGGTGCGCTACGCCGAAGTCACGGCCAAAGGCTTGTACAACTTGCCTGCTGGCATGGTGCACTCAGTTGTCGATAATGTTACCCATCCAAAACAGCTGGTTGAGATGGTTGCCACTTCGGCGGTGATGGGTGCAGCACTCAAGGTCGTTTTGCCAAAGGGTGGACCAGCAGGTCTTATTGCCGGCACTGCCATTGGTGGCTACTTCTTATACGAGTCGGCTATTCCAATAGGTGATGCTTATTCTAAGGCCGGCCAAGCAAAAACTATGGGCGAGTTAGATGCGGCCGGTATTCAATTGGGAGATGCTGGTGGCGCCTTCGTGGTCAATTCGGCTATCGGTATGGCTGGCTATAGACTTGGTGCTGGTGCGGCCAACAAAGTTTTGCTCACTGAGCGCATGGACGGTTTTGCCGAGGTCAAACACAATTTTTGGAATGGTGTCAACGACAAGATTTCATCATACAAAATACCGGGCTTGTCATCATCGGGCGCGGCTGCAGCTGAATCTTCAGCAGGGCAATTGGGTGCTAGGAGCGTCAGCATTGCTTCGCAAATCAGTATAGAAGGCGACCGCGCTAGTTTGCTTTATACCAAGCGGCCTGCGCCGCTGGGCAAGCTCATGGGCGAGATCAATCCGGTAGAAGACATTAGCGTTACTGTCTTGGCGAAAACTAAGGGTTCGACGTTTTTGATGGACCGTTACATCCACCGCATCACTAATGGTGGCAAGGCATTGACTGACGCCCAAATCGAATCTAAGTTTGGTACCGATCCAACAGCGGCCCAGGCTGTGCACAAGTTTGCTGCCGATCATGGTCTGGCTGTAACTGATCAAACCCATGCTTCCGGACGCATTGTCCTCAAAGGTTCTGTCGATAAGATGCAAACGGCTTTTGGTACCAATCTGCAACAGTTTGAGCAAAACGGCTTTATATATCGCGGCCGCTCTGGCATTTTATCTGTGCCAGCTGATGTAGCGCCGCACATCAAGGGTGTTTTGGGATTAGATAACCGGCCACAGTTCCATACAAATTATGTCAGGCTCTCTGATTTGCCACCAGAGTTCTTGGGTGAGGTGCAAGGTGCTGTGGGTACTGGTGCTGGAGGGTCTGTTACTGGTGGTGCGGCCGCTGATGCCGTTGGTGCTGCCGCTAAGGCAAAAACTTCGGGTGCTAGACCCCTCGATACCGCTGAAGTATTCAAAGCCTACAATGCCCCTGCCACTGATGGTGCTGGCCTCACTACTGGTTTCCTTTCGCTTGGTGGCACCATGCCAAAGGGATGGAACGAGTATCTTGTATCTAAAGGGATAGATCCTAAGACATTTAAAGTCATCAACATTGGTGAGACTACTCCGCGTTCTGACCCCCGGGGAGCCAATGGCGAAAATGCTCTTGATGGTGTCATTCACAAGGAGGCCTTGCCTAAGGCTCAGACAGTTATGATTCAAGCGCCTAACAACGATACTGGTATGCCCAATGGCATCGACCGTATCACTTTCCCTAAACCTGGCGAGAAACAAATCACCCACGCTAGCATCAGCTGGGGGATGTATGAACCAGGTTGGACAGCTCAAGCGGCTGCGGCAATGGAAGATGCTGGTAGAAGAGCTGCTCTGAAGAAAATTACGATTACTGTGGCCTCTGGAGACGATGGTGCCGGTGACGGCTGGAGTGGCAAGAAGGCGCAAGTTGACCTGCCTGCCGGTTTAGCGAATTTCACCGCAGTTGGTGGCACACAATTGATTTTGAAAGCGGATG
>CALROJ020000060.1:0-43363 GCA_943369735.1 bacterium Ga0077546 | reverse complement strand
TTGCCGATACTGCGCGAAACTAAAACATCGGGCTGCCATTGCAAGTTGTTGCCGTGATTAATCAAAAGCAGCGACTGCATGCCACCAATACACCAGCGATCATTGATGGCATAAATATAGGGCAGACGCAAAATTCCAGATGTGCCACCAAGACTAAGACGCTTAGCTCCAGTGGGCGCAGTAACTGAGGCAATAATTGCTGCCTTCAATTTACCTGGTGTGGGCAATTGCTGCTTAATGCCTATCTCTGAGAGATCTGTCACACCAGAACAAAAATCGCCACCAGACTTACTGAGAACATAGTTAGGGACGAAAATCTGAAATTCAGTGGAGCGCGCCAGACCAATACGCACTTGAGTCTCTGGCAAATCAAAACCCATTCTGCCCCTTCTCAAACCAGAATCAAGAAGGCCATTCTCAAGTTGCAGACTACCTTTCGGCAGAACAATAGGCGAGAACATAAAGCTCGGGCGATTAGTATCAATATCATCGCTAGGATCAGCAGCAAAAACAATCGTGCTATTTACAAGCGAAACTAAAAGCGCAGCAAATGCCCATAGCCACAACCGCAAAAATAAAATTCGTTCTTCTCTCACAAAACAATAATATCAAAAACCTCATAACATCCGCACAGCTAGAGGCATTATTGATAGTTTCTTGACACTAAACCTACTCAGAACATAGTCAGAACCTGCTCAAATCGGATTTGGCTTTGTCTCTTTGAGTGGGTCAATTCGAGGTTTGCGGAATGAAGTTGTAAATTTCTGTGAGCGATTAAGTTGCAGAATATCATTTACAGTGCTTTCGATAGTGGCACATATGGTGTCAAGCGGCAAGTCATCGCCATCCTTACCAAATGGTTCTTCGATGTCTTCAGCAATTAATTCAAGACCAATTAAGAAGTACGAGCCAATTAAAATCAAAGGCAAGCTCAACCAATAATTGAACTCAGGCTCGATATACCAAGGCAGTGCCAACAAATTGAGAGCGATACCTTGACGCATAAAGGCACGATAAGACAAAGCCAGTGGGCTATTCTTAATACGCTCGCAGGCCCCGCAAATATCCATAAACGAGCGCAAATGGGTATCAAGCTGAATCATGATAAAACCGTCAAAAAGATCCTCTCTTTTCCACTCTAAGACTTTCTCGTACATCTTTCCTGCCAAATGCACCGGGGCATTAATCTTCACACCTTCAGGGATATCACCCAACCCTGGCAAACTGCGACTGGCTTGAGAATCACGCAAGTGATGCTTGAGGGCATAGGCAAAAGAAACTATCAATTCACCTAGCTCCGCCTTATCACCAGGCCCTGTCGGCACATAGGTGCGCACTTTCAAGCAAAGGTTGCGCGAGTCGTTAACCAGCTGCCCCCATAGTTTGCGCCCTTCCCACCAGCGCTCGTAGGCAGTATTGGTGCGAAATACCAAAAGCAGGCCCAAAATGACACTTGTGTAGCCAGCCGCTCCAGCCTCCTTGAAAAGGTGATTGGAAAAGTTCTGGGTGACAACCACATCAACGGCAAAAGAATATACCGCCATAAAGGCCAAATAGAGCCATACCCGCTTGAATACAGGAATTCTATGAAAGCGTGTAAAGGGGTAAATCCAAAAGGCGAAGGCCTTATAAATCGGCCCCTTAGACGTATTGGCTTGCGGGGTTAGGGCCGGCATACCGACAGCGGAAACCCGGCCGCGACTGGAGGCCGAATAGTTCTGGGGTTCATTCTGTGTGTCTGGGTCTGAAGGCATGGCACGTCTAAGTTGGAGGTAACGACGCACAATATTAATGCAATCAGCTCCGTTAGTACAAGGCGCTTTTGCGTTAGCATTAGGCCTGAAGGTCAAAGGCAGCTCAATTTGAGCTGCCGCAATTAAGATGGAGATTAGCGCCAAAGTGAAGCAGACCGGTCTTAGCCACACTTACATGCAAATCACAGAGGCCTTGAGCCAACTTGAAGAGGTGGCGAGAGGAGGGAGGCCCATGTCTCTGAGCGACCAAAATTGGCTATCTCACCTTGGCAAGAGTTTAACTAGAGAAACTTTACCGATTGCCTTAGACGGCCAAACCGTCGATTTGCTTAAGGTTGAAAATTTGCTCAATTGGCAGAAAGCAACCGGGGCAGAAAGTAATGAGGCCTTGCTTAAACTCCTGCAAAAATTCAAAACTAGCCTCCGGGCAATGCTTTGCGCCTCCACCCATGAGCCCGCTTATCTAGATGAAGACTCGCACAAAATACCAGTGCACAACCTTGAAGTAGCAAGCTATTTGAAAGCTAGCTATACGTCTGAAAGCTTTGCTGCCCTTTTCGATTTTTGTCAGGCCAGACAGGTTTTTGCCTTATCAGTCAACGAGCAAAACGGCCTTGTACGCACGGCAGAAGCAGAAGAAAACTGGGACATGAGTGGCCGCCAGTGGGTGACCGATACAGTGCGATGCGGAGACATGGAACGCTCACTCAAACCATTAGCTTGGCGCCGAGCGATGTTGACCCTGTGTCGATTTTATGGCCAGAGCGAAGAAGTAGAAGCAATAACAAAATCAATCGCCAAGCCCGAGTTTTATCGCTCTGGTGGTCTACTCGATGGAGTGGCACACATTTTTTTACCAGAGACATTAAAGCGCGATACCACTTGGTTTAATAACAAACGCCTTGAGTCACACGGTTTAGCCCTCAAAGCCATTTGCGACACAGTGATTGCTGCAGCCAACGGCGAAGACTATGGTTTTAGTGAAAAAGAAATCGCCGATAATAGCGAACTAATAGCCACAACTATAGTCATGGTGGCATCTTACTTAAAAGCAATAAATACCAACGAGGCTGGAGAATTTGACTTCAACGCTCCTTCGGCTGGCCCCTGGGAAGAAATCCCCTTCCCCCTCGGCCTGACCTGGGATACAGAAGCGATCCGCAGCGGCTTTGAGAGCCTTCAGACATTAATGGCCCTAACAAGTGCCAAGGCTGACGCTATCTTAAGCAATATCAGCCAAAATAAATATGCCGAATGGCTCTATTCTCAAGGCCAAAGAAACACCCTATCCGAGCTGATCAAAGCAGCACGAACTAAAATTCTAGAGCGCCTTTTCAGCGCCCCTCTACCAATTGAAAACCCGCACCGCCCCAGTGACTGCTCTCTGGCATTCATTGCCACCTCTACCATCAAAATGCACGACCATCCCATCGAAGATGTGCGCCTGCAATATCGGCTTTTAAGCGTAATTGAGCAGTTGCTAGTGCGCGACCACGGTATTGTGCGTTATGCTCCCTTCAATTTACCCTTGGCGAGTGGCCACTCTGAGCAAGTTTTCGATAGCTACCTAGCCGATAACTATTGGCTTTTACCAGAACTAAGGGCCGCGATATCGGGTCATTCATCACATCTAAAAGACTATGGCTCAAGTGATTGCAGCACAAACGACGATTATCTCGCCCGAGTCAGGCAAGCTAGACCAGGTAGCGAAGCTCAATGGTGCTTTGTTTCTGTTTTAGCAGAAGGCTACTGCCGCCAGGTCGAGAAATTGTTAAACATGAAAGGCTCAGCCCAGGGCAACCTAAACGAGCAGGAAGTGGCCGGTCTGATTGCCCAGGGTCAAGCCCAGGCCACTCGCTTCATTAACCGCTCTTACGCTCGCATTACTCCTGGAAACGACTCAACCAACGACTCTAAGAAGGCTCAACATTACAAAGCCAATGGCATGCCCTGTCCGGGTTATGCCATCCCAGAAGCCTATGAAATGGTGTCGCCGCTCAACCTAAGTGGCGCAACTAAGCTGCCCTCGGGCCAAACAGCAGTTGCCGGGGCAAATACGCCGCTAGCTTGGGGTCAAGCCTCTTTGCACAGCGCCTCGACTTTATACCTAAAAAACCTGCGAGAACTTGAACAGAATCAATAGCCACGGTCTTTGGCACGTGGTAGTTCTACCATTGTCTTGCCAAGAGCTATTAAGTACCATGGGCTTGTCAAGCATTCGAGTTCCATGCCAAAATTTTCCGCCGACGTCGAAAAGCCATCACCATCTGCAGACGGGCAAACGCCTGATACTGCACATCTTCTCGGGCACAATTCAGGGCAGAACCCAGGTCAAAGCTACCTAGAGAAAGGTGTAGACAAAGCCGTCGGCTTAGTCATTTCAGACGAAAAAATTCGCAAAGAAGTCGACCACTACGGCACTGAAATAATCAAGACAGCCGCTCTCTTCACCAGGGGCAAATATGGAGCCATTGGCACGGTGGCGCTCTATGGCCTAGCCTCAGCTAGCCCTGATGCACCAATAGCAAGACAGGCAGAAGATTTTGCCCTCGGAGCAGTAAAAGGAGGCGCAACACGCAGCCTGCTTAACCATGTCACAACGGCTTTCAAATCGGCGCCCACTAAAGGTGTTCTTGTCGGCATTGGCTCACGCGCCATAGATATTACAGTGAGCCATGACACTTTCACGGCCCCTTCCAAGACTCTCAGCCGCCTCAACCACGAATTGCTTGACCCCAAAGTCTTGGTTTTTGATGCCGTCACCTGGACCATGGGTGAAGGTCTCTTTAAAGGTGCCAATGGCCTGCTCAAAGGGGCATTAGCTAAGAATGCCACCGCTGGCTCAATCAGTATGGGCGGCTCTTTCGGTCTTGTCACCGGAGGCTCTGCCGAAATCGTCAGACAAAAAGATGCTGGCGAGAAATTCGACCTGGGCAAGGTAATTGAAAAAAGCTTGCTGGAAGGCTCGGTCATGGCAGTCGCTGGCGGCATCGGCCACAAGCTCTCACCAACGGCAAAGCCTGAGATCAACCAAGGCGAAAATATTCACATCAATGAGAAGAAGTTAGATAACACTACCCGTGGTATCAGCGATAGCAAAACTAGCGATAACAAGAGTAGCAGTACTATCGTTTCTGGTGATGGCATCACAGTCACTACCGGTACGCAATTTGCCGACTTGTTCAATCGGGCCAAACCGACTTCGCCCTTCAGCCCTGAGATCATCTCGGACAAAGTTCCAGAAGTTAAACCCGAATCTCAAGCAAAATCTGGACCAGAAGCTAAGACAAACCCAAATAGACAAGCCGTGCAGGCGCGCGAATTTATTATAGATGCAGGAAAACCAGAACTACAATCACTGCGAAACAACAATGGAGAAAATGCCTGGCTTAAAGTACGTGAAGTCTTAAAAAGAGATGATGGAAGCCAATCTATCGGGCCCAAGAAACTTCTCTTTGTACAAAAGCTCGGAGTCTCAGAAGCACTGCACCCAGATGCAGCCAAAGCTGATCTAATTGTTAGCTCACACCCAGAAAAATTATCGGGAAGCGACAAAGCCAAGCACGTCTTTCCTGAAGCAGAGGGCAAGGTCTGGCTCACCACAGGAAGGGATAATAGACTACTTCTTACCACTGGCGATAATCCAGTAAGTCAGTGGCGCAAACAAGGCTATGTCGAACCCCTGCGCTTAGACCACGGCACAACCACCCTCAGTGTTATGGCACCACTTTATATCGGAGAGATTGGCAAACTCGATAGTCCACAAAGTAAGGCCGAATGGAAAGAGTTCGACCGCCAACTAGCAGAAGCAAAAAAACACGGTGTAGACTCAGTTTCAACTGATGTCTGGTGGGGCCTAATTGAACCAACCAAGGGAAAATTTGATTGGACCTATTATGAAAAAGTCAGCGACCACATTAGCAAAGCTGGCCTAAAGTGGGTGCCGATTCTGTCGTTCCATCAATGTGGCGGCAATGTCGGAGACAACGTCAGTGTGCCACTACCCAGCTGGGTTTGGTCAGAATTTGGGGCAAAAACCCCTAGTGGTTCAGCAGAATCTCTAAAATACAGAAGTGAGCAAGGCAACTCTAGTACCGAATATCTATCGCTTTGGGCAGACCACATAGTACTCGAACACAAAAAAGCTGTAATGCAAGAATTTCAAACTCACTTCGCCCCCAAAGCAAAAGAAATTGCCGAAGTAAACATTAGCCTTGGCCCGGCAGGGGAGCTGCGCTATCCCTCATATAATTCCCACGACCAACATGCTGGTTATCCGACAAGAGGTGCGCTACAGGCCTACTCTGACTTAGCGCAAAGCTCGTTTAGAGACTATGCCATTGCCAAATACGGCAGTGCCGACGGAGTAAGCAAAGCCTGGTCAATGCCAAATCTTACAGCTGAAGGTATAAAGCCGCCCTCAGAGGCTGATGGCTTCTTCAAGCGTGGTGATCACTTCAATATGCAATACGGTCGAGATTTCTTCGACTGGTACAACCAATCACTAATCGACCATGGTCATCGAATGATGAGCACCGCACTAGATGTATTTGGTCAAAAAACTTCGCCATTCTACGGCATTGATCTTGGGGCAAAAATTCCGGGCGTGCACTGGCGAGTGGGTGAATGGCAGGGCAACAACGTCGTCTTAGGCGACCGCATGGCCGAGCTAAACGCTGGGCTGATCCGCACCAGCCGCGGTGACTGGGATAGCAACGCTGACGGCCGTGGTTATAGACCGTTACTGTCAATGTTCACAACCCTCCAGCCAAGCATACCAGGAACAGGCTCTAGAGTAGTGCCTTTCTTCACCGCCGTAGAAATGCGCGACGGAGTTGACGGCCCAGCTGGCAAGACCATGCCCAACTCATTAGCTAAGTGGGTGGGAGAAGAAGCCAGTCGTCAAGGATTGTTCTTAAAAGGGGAGAATGCCCTCAACGGTAATCTATATGATGGCGCCAGTTGGGACCGCATGAAAGCCTTGTTGAATCTGCCGAAACAAAAGGGAGACTATCATGGGTTGACATTCTTGCGTATGTCAGATGTTGTAAACAATGATACTGCCAGAGCAAAAATATCTGAAATGAATTATGCTCGTCGCTCAGTTGAAACCCTGACACAACTCTTCCGCAACTTCTTGCGCAAATCAGCATAAACTTTCGACATATCTATAAATAAGGTCTATAAGTGCAAAAACCAAATTTAAGCTTGCTTGAAATCGGCAATATGAACTTTGGCTTTCTTGGCATTCAATTTGGCTGGGGTCTACAGCTAGCAAACATGAGTGCCATCTACAGCAAATTAGGGGCCTCGCCAGATTCTATTCCGATACTATGGCTAGCAGGACCGATCACTGGTCTCCTGGTTCAGCCCTTAATTGGTGCCATGAGCGATCGCACCTGGAACAAACTGGGAAGGCGCCGGCCATATTTTTTAGTTGGTGCCCTTTTCGCTTCTTGCGCCTTGCTCTTTATGCCAACTTCGCCCTCACTATTGTTTGCCGCCTCCCTACTCTGGATTCTCGATGCTAGCATCAACATTAGTATGGAGCCCTTCCGGGCCTTTATCGCCGACAAACTCAATGCCACGCAGAGCACACTAGGGTTTATCATGCAGAGTTTTTTCATAGGCATTGGCGCCACCATGGCCAACGCTCTGCCCTTGATCTTTCATCAGATGGGGGTCAGTGGTGCAGGAGCAAATGGTGTGCCATTAACAGTCGAGTATTCCTTTAAAATTGGCGCCCTGATGTTCTTAGCCTGTGTGCTCTGGACAGTATTTAGCACCAATGAGTATCCACCAGAAGATCTTGAAGCTTTAGAGCGCAAACGCTTAGAAAACCCTGGTATAGCAGGGCTTTTCAAGGAAGTATGGCATGAAGTACCAGCTGCGGTCATGGCCATGCCTGCCACTATGAAGCAACTAGCTGTAGTGCAAATTTTCACCTGGCTTGGACTCTTTTGCATGTGGATGTTTTTTGGTCTAACAACCGCGTATTATATTTTCAAAGCCCCATCAGCCTCGTCAGAGCTCTTTGATCGCGGTACTGAATGGGCCGGTTGGTGCTTTGCCATCTATTCTATTGTCTGCTTCTTAGTGGCCTTTCTTCTACCCAAGCTGGCCAAAGCCACAAGTCGCAAAGCTGTTCATGCAACTGCTCTAAGCCTAGGTGGCCTCAGTCTAGTTTCAGTCTATTTTATTCACGACCCGCAGCTCTTGCAGCTCACCATGATAGGTGTTGGTATCGCTTGGGCTTCTATTTTATCAATGCCCTATGCCATACTCGCTTCGGCTATACCAGCGGGTCGCACCGGCGTCTATATGGGTGTTTTCAATTTCTTCATTGTCATTCCGGAGATTCTTGCCTCATTAGCATTTCAACCATTAGTTAAACACGTCTTTAACAACCAGCCCGTCTTCGTTGTCATCATGGGTGGGGTATCACTTTTGATTGCCGCCTTAGCCGTGAGTAGAGTAGAAGATCCCGGCGAAAATTCTGACCATGACCAAGCGCAGGAATTTTTAGGACACTAAGGAGACTAGCGGTGAAAAGCCTAAAACTAATAGCAGAACCAATTTTGCCTATCGCTGCAGCACTTGGTGAAGGTGCCATATGGGACAATGAAAAGAATTTGCTTTATTGGATTGACATAGACAATTGCATGCTTAACAGCTTTGACCCCAAAACAATCACCAACAAATCTCTAAAACTGCCAGCTAAACCGGGCTGTGTAGTAAAGCGCGCCGCAGCTAGTGGTGGCGGCTTCATTCTTGGCCTGCCTGGAGAATTCGTACACTTAAAAATCGACGATGCACTCTCCAACAATGTTCACACTATTTCAGTTTTAGCCAAGCCCGAAGAAAACATAGTAGGCAATCGTATGAACGATGGCAAATGCGACCCCTCAGGCCGTTTTTGGTGCGGTTCTATGGATTTAGGCTGCAACTACCCTAGTGCCAATTTATGGATGCTCGACAAGGCCAAGAAACTGACGCGCAAACTTTCTGATGTCACCATATCTAATGGCATAGCTTGGAACAGCAAACAAGACACTATGTATTATATCGACACTGCCACTAACCGAGTCGATGCCTTTGACTACGACAATGAAAGTGGTGCTATCACAGACCGGCGCGAGTTAGTGACAAATCAATGGGGCGGTCACTTCGATGGCATGACAATTGATAGCGAAGACAACCTCTATATAGCAGTTTGGGGCGGCTCGTCTGTGCAAAAAATTAGCACTAAAAACGGCAAGCTCCTGGCAACAATACAGGTGCCTGGAGTAATCAATGTGTCATCTTGTGCCTTTGGTGGGGACAATTTGCAAGACCTTTTCATTACCACAGCGCAAGACCGCTCAACCGACTCTGACCCACAAGCCAATTTAAATGCCGGCAGTCTCTTTAGCATTCACCTGAGCAACTGCCAAGGTCTTGCAGCACATCAATATTTAGGTTAGCTCAGAGTATCAGCTCGACTTCTTGACCGGGTCAAGGCGAACGAAATTCCACTGCTCTGTGTTTGTCTTGCTGAAATGCACAAGAATAGGGCTTTGCGGCCGCATCAAGTTAGCCAAACCAGTGTCATAGATAACAGATTTGTTGCCAGCAACTGTAAATGCTGCCCGCATATTCTTCTTGTCGACAGCACCGGAGACAACCTTACATTCTTTAGTCAGAGCATTGTAATAGTTGCCTCGTATCGCCCCTTTTTTATTGACCGCTAACTGAAACAACATAGTCGAATCGGTTTGGTCACCTTGGGTGAGGGAAAATACTCCCAACGACTTCCAATCTTTTACATCTTTCGACTCAGCAGCCGCTAGTACCGCTGGAGTCTCTGTTTTACTGTTTGCTGCCGGCGGAGCAGCAGTAGCAATCGGTGCAGAATTAGCAATGATTTGAGCTTGAGTGTAATAGTCAGCAGCAGTAGCACTGGGCTGACTACCGTAGTAGACAGTATCGCCTTGATAGGTGATGTTGTTACCATAGTCATAGTCAACTGGTGCATTGTTTGCTGGATAATCCCAGAAAGTGGCTAGATCATCCCAATCACCATAACCATAAGCCCAATCATCGCCCCAGGCTCCGCCCCAAGCATAAGGGTAGCGCCCCCACCAATCACGACGAAAGAGGCCATCATCACGAAAAGCATTGCGCACACCAACTCCACGGTCGGTCATAGCACTGGCCGATAGGCCCCTGCCAACACCGCTGCCGGCTAAAGATCGACCGAAACCGCCATCAGTAGCTAAACCTCGCTGGGCCCCAGCATTCCAAACTTGATCGGCACCACTGCGCAAAGCGCTTTCAGAAGTGTGATCGAGAACAGAATCTCCACGATCGCCAAACATATCGCCGCCGTAACCATCACCGAGACCACGATCACCGAGACCACGATCGCCATAGCCGCGATCGCCATAGCCATCACCAAAACCGCGATCGCCGTAGCCACGACCACCACCGTCACCAAAGCCACGTCCACCGCCGAATCCGCCGCCGCCTCTTCCGCCGCCACCACCACCGCGGGCTAGTGCCTCTTGCGGAAGAATAGAAGCTGAAAGTGACAAAGCTATGAGCAGACTAGCAGAAATGATTTGGCTATTCTTAGCAGGGAGACTAGAAATTCTAGGTCGCATCATCATATTTACCTATTGATTAATACTATTTTTCTTCTAGTTCGGGTCACGGCGCATTACAAGAATTTCTTGAGTATCTGGCAGTGACTTACCTTCAGAAAATCTCTTCGTAGACTTCCAGGTGTAATTGTTGTCGTCAACCTTGTGCAAAATATACTGTGCACGAGCAAAAGTGCCTTCGTGATCAGAGCCGCGGGCACTCACCAACCAACTGTCACCATCCCGCTTCCAGCGCCCCATACCTAGGCCACCATCATTGTTATAGTGCCAAGAGCAAATTGAATTGAGAACGGGGTTCCAGCCAATTATTTCAGTTTCACTTGGGGTATTGTTGTCTGATTTACTAGAATAGAAATTGACTAATAAGAACTTCTTGTTAGCAGTATATTGACACTGAACTCGCAAATCAGAATTTGACTTCGCCCCCCAGGAGCCTACCATCCAAGACAGCTCACTGATGGGAATCTCAGCTGATTTAGAGGGAGCATCATGCTCAAAAACTGAAATCATCTGCCAATGCCCACTCTCTTTGCTATGAATGGCTGTATAACGTGAGTTACCTGAAGGTAATTTGGTGGTGCCTACTTCTATGGCAATATTGTTGGCCGGAAACTTAACCGACTCAACATCAATCACTAACGGTTGTGGTGGATGAGCCTTAAATAGCGCAGCAAAAGACTTCTCAATTTGCTCTCGACCGTGCAACTTCTTGCCAGAAGCTTCAGTTAAACTGCCATCGACCGACCACTGCAACGCTAATGCTTTGGCATCGCCTTTGCCGTAACTAACGGCATAATGATTGGCCTGCCCGCGAATAGTGGCCTCATCTTCAGCCTTGATTGCTTCGGCACTAGCTGTGTTTGATTGACTGGCTTTATTGTGAGAAGAACTAGATTTAGCGTCTACTGCATTTAGCCCGCCAACAACACTTCCAAAAAATAGAATTCCTATGGATGCCAAGGTTATACAAACTGGCCGATGTTTGAAATACATACTCAATGGAAAAAGATCCTCCGTAAAACAGATATGAACCACTAATCAAAAAGAACTAAACGAACAAATTGCCATAACACGAAAGTCTCCCAAGAGTACTCAGTAAGTACTCAGAAAGTGCTCCGAAGTCTTCTAAGGCTAAGCCGAGTTTGAGTTTAGAGAGAAATGCCAGTTTAGGTGATAACCACTGTAGCGTTGGCACATTCAAAAGAGACATCGGTGCCCATAAAAAGCATTTTGAGAAGGTCGCGATAGAAACCATAAAGCGGAATTCGCTCAGCCACTTCGTCTCGCATCTGGTCGCGCTGGAGCTTGAAGGAACTATGGGATGGGCCAGACATGTGGTCTAACTCTAAATAATAGTTGTTGAGAGGCTGTACTTGCACTTCAAATAAGCGCTCGTGCCATTGGACCACGCTTTTTATTGCTTTCCAGCCGGTCTTTTTCATCTCAGCTGGCAAGCAAGTCAAATAGTTTTTAGTCTCCAAAATCTCAACCAAACGGTCACCTTTGATCGAGCCATTACTTAATATGCCAAAATCTTGCAAGGCACCCAGCCGCTCCCAATCAATACCAATCGCGGTCATGGCCTCCAAGCGATCATGTACAGCCAGACAAGTTGCCTCATCATCACAGACAATCTTAATACCAAAAATATCTTTGACATATTTGCTGTAGTGACGCAGTTGCTTATCTCGGCTAACTAGCTCATCAATGACAAAAATTTCGTCAGTAACTTTATTCCATAGCTCTTCTTCAGCCTTGACCCGACTGGTCAGACGATTGACACCGTCAGTGGCTCGCCCCCTCGGTAGATACTCAATGAAGTTAGCCGACAACTCTAGGGGCACCCACTCGAAATTCTTGCGATAACGAAAGTTATCGAGCATGTGCTTGCCCAGATCAATATCTGTCACTGAGAACAACATGTCTTGTGTGATGCGTTCGCGAATCAGAAATGGCCGATCCTCATCACTAGGCAAAAGACCAATAACATTGCTATGCAGCTCAAAGTCATCTTCGAGTAGCAAGGTCGAAAGTAGATGCGAGAGTAAGTGAAGATTGCGCTCGCCTTCTAAAATGTTCTGGCGAAAAGACTCACGCACTTGGCCCATCAAGTCTCGCGAAAGTTCTATGGTGGTGTGACTGTTGGGATTGGCTTCTTGCTCGGCCTTCTTCTCTGCCAGATAGGAAATAAATTGATGCAACACCGGATCGTGCATAACCATCAATAGCGGCGAGTGCAAAATGCTCATAAAATCAAAATGCTCATAGAATCAAAATACGCCTAGAATCACGAAGCAAGTATAAAGCGAAAATCATTCTTGACCAGCAAGCACCCTAGTTCTGTAAACGATTACGAGGCACAAAGATCACTAGAACGCCCGCTTGACTACTCGCGATTGACTCAAAGTGTTGATTTTCAGCCTCAAACAATTAAAACCGCCTTAAAGCTGTTTACTATCCTGTGATGTGCGGCTGCATACAGACGCTAAACAGGTATAATCGGCAGCAATGCACGTGACAGCGTGCTTTTTTTGTTTAGGGAAAGCTCATAAATGATCATCGTTAACGAAGTCTCAAAAGGCTACGGTTCTCGCACACTGTTCGACAATGTCTCAGTCAAATTCAGCCCAGGCAATAGATACGGCCTAACTGGCCCCAATGGCGCTGGCAAATCTACTTTCATGAAAATCCTCACCGGTGAGCTAGAAGCATCTAATGCCGGCACTATTACTCGTCCGCGCAAAGTAGGCGTGCTCAAGCAAGACCAATTTGCTTATGACAATGAGCGCATTATCGACACAGTGGTGATGGGTAACGATATTCTTTGGCAAGCATTCAAAGAAAGAGACGCACTCTGCGAAGTAGAGAACCTCACTGAAGAGCAAATGAACCGCCTCGGCGAACTAGAAGTAATTATTGCCGATGAAAATGGCTATACAGCTGAATTTGAAGCTGGCGAAATTCTTCGCGGCATAGGCATCGAAGACGATGACCACGAAAATCTAATGAGCACACTCGCCACCGACTATAAGTTCCGCGTGCTCTTGGCTCAAGCGCTGTTTGGCGAACCTCAAGCAGTACTGCTAGACGAACCAACCAACCACCTAGATCTAGAATCAATTCACTGGTTGGAAGAATTCCTCTGGCAATACGAAGGCATCCTCGTGGTGATTTCGCACGATCGCCACTTCTTAAACTCAGTTTGCACTCACATTGCTGATATCGATTACGACACCATTATTGTCTACCCAGGCAACTATGACGACATGGTCGAGCACAAGATGCAGGCCCGTCAATCAATTGAATCGGCCAATAAAGATAAGGCTAAAAAAATCGCCCAGTTGCAAGAGTTTGTGCAGAGATTTGCTGCTGGTCAGCGCTCTAGCCAAGTACAATCGAGACGCAAAGAGATGGTGAGACTAGCGCCAGAACAAATGAAACGTTCGAATATTCAAAGACCATTCATTCGCTTTGAACAAGAGAAACCCTCTGGTCGTGAAGTTCTTCAAGTGAAGAATCTAACTAAATCTTTTGATGGCAATGTGCTGTTCAAAGACTTCAATATAGACTTGCTTAGGGGCGAAAAAATTGCCATCATCGGCTCAAACGGTGTTGGTAAAACCACCCTTTTGCGTTGCTTGATGAATGAACTAGAGCCTGATTCTGGCACAGTAAAATGGACTGAAGCAGCCACTTGGAGCTACTATCCACAAGACTACCACGACGCTATTACCCCCGGCAGCACCGCCCTTGATTGGTTGATGCAATATATGGTTGATGAAGGTCACCAGCACGTGCGCGGCCTGCTTGGAAAAATGCTCTTCTCTGGTGAAGACAGTTTGAAGCAAACTGAAAATCTCTCTGGTGGAGAAGCGGCTCGCCTGCTTTTAGCGCGCATGATGATGCAAAAAAACCCAGTCTTGGTTTTAGACGAGCCAACTAATCACCTAGATTTAGAAGCCGTTTCAGCCTTAGCCGAAGGTCTTTCTACTTTCCCTGGTACGGTCTTTGTTGTATCTCATGACCGCGACTTGATTTCAGATGTTGCCACCCGCATTCTCGCCTTCACATCGAGCGGTTTGCGTGACTTCCAAGGTACCTATGAAGAGTATCTACAAGACAATCCATTAAAAGAGTTGGCCGGCAAAGGCAAAAGGTAAACCTAGGACATAATAATACTAGGCGCTTAAATACTGAGACAATTTGGCATAAGTAAGCTATGTCTAGCACAAGCGACGATCATCTACCATCCACCAGCCTCTTTCGAGCCTTCGCTAAGCAATCCGCTTTGCAAGGCGAGATTAAGGTAGACCGGACAGTTTTACTTGATTGCTTCCTGGCTAGCGGCATTCTTGAGGACGATCCCCGCGGCGGCGCCCTATTTAAGGCCATAAGGGCAGCTGGCGAGCAGATTGATTTTGAGCAGTTTCAAACGCTGCAGAACGTCAGCCCTGCCCTATTCGAACAAGTTTTGACAGGTCAACTGGCCATTCCTCGCTTTGCTGAATTTCGCCAAGAATTACAGGTGATATTCGACCGAGTGGCGAATAATCGCGATGGCCAACTGGCCAATTACATTCCCCAACTGGAACGGGTCGACCCTGATAAATTTGCCGCTTCGGTCTGCTCGGTAGACGGCCAAAGGTTTTCTCTAGGCGACAGTGAAGACTTTTTCTGTGTTCAATCTTGTTCAAAACCAATTACCTACTGCCTCGCTCTTGAGGATCAAGGCGAAGAAGTTCTACACCGTTATGTCGGCACAGAACCGAGCGGCAAGACATTCAATGAACTAACTCTCAATGCCAAAGGCTTGCCTCACAACCCCATGATTAATGCCGGCGCCATCATGTGTGGTGCCCTAATTAAGAGTGGTGCCGATGCCTCCGATCGCTTTGACTACGTCATGAGCAAATGGAAAGAATGCGCTGGCAACATGAAGATTGGCTTTGACAATGCCGTTTATCTATCAGAGCGACAAACCGCCGATCGCAACTTTGCACTCGCCTATTTTATGCGCGAGAAAAAGGCCTACCCACCCGATGTCAATTTACTCGACATCTTAGAGTTCTACTTTCAGTGCTGCTCAATCGAAACAACCACAAAAGCTATGGCTGTCATTGCCGCCACCCTGGCCAATGGTGGCAATTGCCCGCTAACTGGTGCTCAAGTCTTTCGCCCTGACCATGTTAAAAACTGTCTTTCACTGATGTCTAGCTGTGGCATGTATGACTTTTCTGGTGAGTTCGCCTTTCGCATCGGCATTCCAGCTAAAAGCGGAGTATCAGGCGCCATCATGTTAGTGGTACCAAACGTAGCCGGTTTGGCGGTATGGTCACCGCGACTCGATGAGTTAGGTAATTCAGTTAGAGGCGTCGACTTCTGCCGCCAACTGGCGTCACGTTTCAAGTTTCACACGTTTGACAGCACCACGGGCTTGACCGATGATCGCCTAGACCCAAGGCGCAATCTTTTTGAATCACGCCTCAGCGGTATCAACGCTTTTTGCTGGGCCGCCGCCGAAGGTGACGTAGCCGAAATGCGCCGCTTAGTGGCAAGGGGAATTAGCCCTGATGTAGGCGACTATGATGGTCGCACAGCTCTCCACCTAGCAGCCTGTGAAGGCAAAGTAACAGCCTTGCGTTACTTGATTGAACTGGGGGTCAACCTTAACAGCATAGACCGCTGGGGCAACACCCCTCTTGACGATGCCATCAGAGAAGATCAAAATCAGAGCCACAAGCCTATAATTGCCATGCTCTCAGAGCACGGTGCTAAACAAAAGAACACAGTAAGAAGTGCGACAAACTAATACACTATAATTCAGCCATGCAAGCAATAGACCCGCTCAGCGTCATATACAAGTCGGTTGGTAGTGAGGGCCCTTACTACCAGTTGGTCGAGGCCTTTTATCAAGGGGTTGAGAAAGACCCAGTGCTTCGCCCGCTCTACCCGGAAGATTTAGGACCAGGCAAAAAGCACCTAGCCCAGTTTTTGATTCAGCGAACAGGTGGAGCAACCACCTACAGTGACGAACGAGGTCATCCGCGCATGCGCGGCCGCCACATGCCCTTTAAGATTGGCCAAAGAGAACGCGATGCCTGGGTAGCCAACATGGAAGCGGCCTTAGAGGTTGTGCCCGAGTTTCAAGCGCACAAAGCCACACTAAAGGAGTTTTTCGCCAGTTTTGCCACATTTATGATTAATCAGCCTAGCTAAGCATATATATAAATACAGGTAACAAAAGCTCTTTTTGATTAGGCCGGGCCTTGAAGGGGATAATCTAAGTAAGACCATTTTGAACTTAGGGCACTATATGACTGATGGCCATTCTCTAACTAGTGGAGCGCTTCTACAACTAGCCTTGTCGGCCCTGACAAATCATTCAGCCGACGAGGCTGAAGAGAAATTGGCATCTATAATTACTTCTCTGGAACAGCATTACGGTGAGAACCAGAAAGAAGTAGCTAACGAACTGCAAAGGTTAGCCAAAGAAATTGAAAACAATGGCCAAATTGAACAAGCCATCGAGTTTAAACAACGCACTACTGAACTAATGCTGCGGATATCAATGGAAAGACGTCGGGGCTTGAGAGAACGTCCAGCGATTGCAGAGCTTAGCCCTCAGCAGCAGACCAACAGTCATCAAAGGCTTCCGGCTTACACCCCAGCACCTCCAGTGACAAATGCAGCACCCTCTTTAAATCCCACCTCCGGCACAGCTAATAATTCACGCACCACTAGAGCCAACCTTGGTGCACTTTCGCCCAGCTCCGCCGATTCAATACTTGGTAAAAACACAGGGGCAAGTCTATTTGAATCGATTCACTATGTCGTACAAAGCTGTGGCAATTTTGAAACTGAACTTCATTTTTATAGCGATGTCTTGAAAGGCAAAATGACCTGGAAGTCAGACGACCTACACCGCAGAGCAGCGGCGATACGCCTGTCATCTGGGCCCGAATTAATTTTGGTAGAGAGTCAAATTCCCGCACCTAGTCTAAACGTCTATATGGTCACCGCAGTTGGTGCTGCTCGCGAAATTCTTGAGAGTTACGGATTTCTCAAGCGCGGTGAGCTAAAAACCCCGCTAGGCCACGCCTTGATCTTCAGCGGCCCTGATGGCAGCACTCTTGCGATTATTTCAACAAGTGGTAGATAGAGAAAAGTCAAAGACAATATTGGAGAAAAACAGTGAGCGACTTACAAGTACAAGTAGAAAAAGATGACTTCGAAAAAGCCTGGGTCAGCAATTATGTGCCAAAAGACTCAGCTGCTGACGCAATTTTGCAAATAAAAGACTATGCCTACAAAGCCTTTGACAAACTTGATTCGGATGGCAACGGCTATATTGAGAAACACGAATTAGAGGCTCATTTGAAAGATGAGAACACCCCAGCCAGAGAGAAATCATTCATTACTTTCTTGCTCAACAACCAACAAGCCATTGCCGATGCCGTGCATGAAGGCAGCACTAGCGTTCAGGGCGGTATCACCAGACTTGACCTAGAAGCGTATTTCAAACTAGTTCTGGCAATGTTCAAGAGCTAAAATCAAGCATTTTTTTGCTTTTGATTATGGTTTTCATCACCGTCTGGTAAATATTTAAACATCTCGAGATGCCTATCTATAGGCATTCTTTGCCTTTTTCTGGCGTGCAGCTTTTCTGCATTCGAACTACTGCTGGTATCATTTGAACAGAAACAAGAATAACAGGTAGTATGTGTGCCCCATTCAAACTGCGAACATGAGCACAATCTTCAAGAGAGCCCAGCGCAGACAGAGCCAGCCAATCATAAGCACGGCCATGACCATTTTGAAGTGCGCCAGCAAAGTCGCAGCAAGCTAACCATCGTTCTTGCTCTCACCACCGGTTTCATGTTTGTTGAAGCTGCGGCTGGTTGGTACACAGGCAGCTTGGCTCTCATCGCCGACGCTGGCCATATGCTTGGTGACGTGGCAGCTCTGGCTCTTGCCCTATTTGCTGTGTGGTTATCGAGCAAACCAGCTGGCCGCTCGCGCACCTATGGCTTCCATCGCAGCGAAATATTGGCTGCCTTGGCCAATTCTGTACTCCTCGTAGTGATATCTATAGCAATTTTCTGCGAGGCCATTCACCGCCTAAGCCAGCCACCAGAAATTCACAGTGTGCCAATGCTAGTCGTGGCCGTTCTTGGCTTGATAGTCAATCTAATTTCAATGAAGCTCCTAGGCGCCCACAGCCACGGTTCGCTCAACGCCAAAGCAGCCTACCTTGAAGTCTGTGCCGATATGCTGGCATCTTGTGCCGTGATTGTGGCGGGCTTGGTCATAATGTTTACCGGCTGGTACCTGGCCGACCCGATACTCAGTGCCATTCTCTCTATCTTTATTGTTAGTCGCACTTGGGGTTTATTGAAAGAATCTGTGGAAATTTTGATGGAGAGCGCGCCCCGCGAATTTGACTTAGAAGCACTAACCAAAGCCTTCTTAGCAGTAGACGGCGTAGTGCAAGCCCATGACTTGCATGTCTGGACAATCACCTCTGGGCTACTGGCCATGAGCTGCCACCTAACCATTGAGCCTCAAGCAGACTCGCAAGCAGTGCTAAGTCAAGTCAATTTACTGATGGAAAGAGACTTCAAAATCAGTCACACCACAATACAAATAGAGTTAGCTAACTCAGAACGCAAGTGCAATGATATTTGCGCGGTGTCCTCGTAAGTAACTTAGGAAGGGTCTTGGTTAGCCGCCAGCTTTCTTGACTTGGTTATCCCAGCGACGATTTAGTTCGCTATCTGGAGTATTGGCACGGTTAATCTGTTCTACAGGAGAAGAACCATTGACCGCATCTTTAGCCGCCTGCACCCCAGCACCCAATTTGCCAGTGACATAATCATAGGCATTGCCAATCGTTTTTCCAATTGTCGGGCTGTCGTCAGTCACTGTAAGTTTGCCATCCGCCAAGCCCACAGTCATCTTGTTCTTACCAGCGGTTACTTTTACAGCATCGGTGTGGCCATCTTTATCAGAATCAACTATCTGAAGACCAGGCAGGCCTTTAGATTCAGCCTTTGAACCAAGCAAGTCCATGAAGATTTTCTGGTCTTGAACGGTGTTGAGGGTTTCCTGGACACATTTGACGTCACCGGTCTTCATGCATTCAGCGGTTTTTTCTAATTTCTGGTGACCGTTAAGTGCGTCGCTCATAGTAAGTGCCCTCGTTCCCAACATTAGATACATTACATACTATTATTGGCAATTTCTTGGCTTTTTAAACACAAAAATAGAATGAAGCGCTTTGTGGCACCCCATTCTATTTAAAAACCTTCAGTTCAGTTGGCTAACTCTACCAGCGAGGACGGCCGTTACCGAATAATAGGCCAATTCCGACGTTAGCTAAGGCACCTTTACCAGCTTTGCCACCGGACAGTTCACCGACGATAGCACCCTGTATGGCGTCTTGAACTATCTGGCCACCAAGCTGTCTGTTATCGTATCTGCCGCGATTATCGTACCGTGGGTCATAGCTTGGGTCATAGACTCGGCCATCGCGACCGTGACGGCCATATTGCTGATCAGGATAAAACGGAGGAGTGCGATAATCTGGTTGATAGACTCGATCTTGACGGCCATAATATGGTTCTGGTTCATAGCGAGGGTCTACAACGGGTCGTCGCGGAATCTCGCGAGCATAGTTGCCGTCTTGGCGTCGAGCATAGGCGTCAGCCATATCTTCTTGGCGATAAAGGTTACCTATACAGAATCTTTGACCATCGGCTCGGTTGATGACAATATCGCCCCTTTGGGAAACAGCCAAATTATCACCCCTTCTGGGGTCTTCAATTTGAGCAAGCTGTCGAACTGTCTGTTCGAACTGCCTGGGTTGCATGGTGTAGGCATCACGCTGCAATGCATCCATAACTGTTCGAGCATTGCCCCGGTCTAATTCGCTGGCAAGATCACGCGGGTCGGCCGGGTTAATTCCCCGACGATTTGTGTTGTCGCATGAATCATCGCATCTACCACCCATCGCGCCCACCTCTTATAAACATTGAACCGCTTATACATCTATTAAACCCCTCGACTCGATGGAGGGGAATGGGGAATTTACGCAGAAACCTTAAATATGATCTCCCTAATCAGGTGTCAGCAACAGTTATGCTTGCATCGGGCGCTGATAAATAGTCATAAGAAGGAAGCAACAATTGAACGGCTTAAGCAAGTACTACTGGAATAGAAAATTCAATTTAGTTTATACCGCCCTCCTCACCCTATTGTTATGCCCAGTCAACCAGGCCTATGCCCTGACCGATAGCGAAATCACCAGCGCCGTAAGAAAAAAGAGCGGCCCCTGGATGGCCAGCGAACTACAAGGGCGAAAGCTAACGGAGACAAAGCACTATGAAGAAGCTGCGGCAATCTTTTCTGGAGTTTTAGCCGAAAGAAAGGCACTGGGTCTCGACTTGCAGACAGAGCAGCTAGCTCTGGCAGAGATCTATGAAAAGTGGCAAAAACCAGCCCAAGCAGAAGCTATGTACAAAGAAGCGATAGCGGGCCGTGAGCAAAGCGCAGGTGACGAAAGCCCGACCCTGGTTTATTCTCTGCAGTCGTATAGCGACTTTCTCAGCCGTCAAAAGAAAGGCCCAGAAGCGGCAATTCAAAAGAAACGCATCATTTATATAAATAGTCAGGTTACTAAAGCGCCAAAAGAACTAACCACTCTACTTAAATCAGCCAAAACAGCCTCGCCCTCAAAAACTGCTGCTACCGCGGTAGAAATCGGCCAGCTCTATCTCAAAAGAGATGAAGAAAGAAGAGCCTTGCTCTGCTTCAATAAAGCGATTGTTCTTGACCCTAAAAATTCTGACGCCTATGAAGGTCGGGGAGAAGTGTTCAATCGCTTAGAAAAAGAAAGTCTAGCTCGCCTTGATTTCGACAAAGCCATTGCTCTTAATCATAAAAATGCCCAAGCGCTATTTCACCGGGCCTTGCAGCTGCGCGTGAAGAACAACGAAAAAGCAGCCCTTTCTGACTTCAATCAAGCAGTGGCAGCCGCACCAAATGACAAAGACATTCTTGGTTACCGTGCCAAACTGCACCAAGATTTGCACCAAAATGATTTGGCCGTGAAAGACTACACTCAGGTCTTAGAACTCGACCCACATGCAGAATGGGCGCGCTGCCAGCGGGGCCTCTGCTACCAAGATATGAAACAATTTGACAAAGCCATTGCCGACTTTTCCAATCTCGCTCAAAAATATCCCGACGATTCCAACTACTCTGAACTGAAACTCAAAGCAGAGAAAGCAGCCAAACCTCTTAAATAGAACATGAATAAAATGACAGAGAAAGTAAGCAAACAAGAGCTGGCCTCACTCAAAGCCTTCTTTAGAGAGTACGCTCCTACTTGTGTGCACCAAGCAGAAGGTCTACTCAAATATCGCTACACCACCCCAACCTATTCTGTAAATGGCAAGGCTGTGATTGCCGGTGGTGACGACAACGCTGAAGTGCCCGAGCGCTCACTCACTGGTCACTACTTACAAATGTATGATTGGGATGCATGTTTTTTCTCACAAGCGGCACATTTGACGGAACTGCCAGATCTAAATGGTCTAGGCCTAGATGTAGTTGCTAATTTTCTCAGTCTCAAAGCAGCCAATGGCCAGATACCCCGTACAATTTCACCAAAGCGCATTTGGGATCAAGGAGACCAGTGCAAACCGTTCTTAGTGCAAACACTTTGGACCGAATTTAAGCGAGCCGATCAAACAAAGAAAGAACAATTCGGCCACTATATTGACGACCTTGATTGCTATTTGAAATTCTTTCAAAGGGAACGCCAAAAGCAATTTGGTTTATATCATTGGCGCAATGTCTTAGAAAGCGGGGTTGACGACAATCTGGCCCTGATTGCCCCAAGAGAAGCAGCAAAAGATGAAGACGAGTCAGTTGGTAAGTTTCCTGATGGGGCAATACTGGCAACCGATCTAAGTAGTTATCTGGCCCGTGAATTTCTCTGTTTTGCCGACTTTTGTGCCCACTTCAAACGCAGTCAGCTAGAGGCTGAGTATCGAAGCGCTGCTAAAACTTTAATTGAATCAATCGAAAGTAAGCTCTGGAACCAACGGCTTTCGATGTATTGCAATTACAACCCCATCGATAAAAACTCTGTGGAGCTGCGCAGCTGGACAGGTTTGACACCAGTACTAATGGATTTAGCCTCAGAAGAACACCGAGAGCGGGTGATTCGAGACAACATTCTCAACACCGAGCATTTTATGCGCTCGCACGGTTTAGCATCACATGCAATATCAGAACCACTAGCCAATCAACAACGCCGTGGCCTCTATGGACGAGCCATAGTTTCTAATTGGCAAGGACCAGTATGGGTTCTACCCAATGCACTGGCAGTGCGAGTTTTAAACAAATATGGCTATAAAGAAGAAGCCCGTGAAATATCGGCCCGGGTTGTGAAGACCCTGCTTGGCAGCTTAAGCAACTACAATACTTTGTTCGAAAACTACGATGCCGATACTGGTAAAGGTCTCTGGGCACCACAATTTATGAGCTGGAATATTCTAGCTCTGGAGTTAGTTGAAACACTCGAATAATTTTGGAGTAATAGTGCGCCACTCTCTCTTATCGTCTTTTCTGCCGGGCCTTTGCTTACTGTCTATTTTTGCAGGTTCCGTACCAATTGCAGCATGTGCTGCCACAACAGAGCAAAAAACTCCTGAACAAGCCGAACTTGACCGCCCAAGGTTGGTAATAAAGAACGGCAGCATCTTCATGGTACTAGACCCGGATGGCACCATGACTGGTGGGCAGTCTGCCCCCTACGGCCTTTATGTCAATGACACACGTTACTTGAGCGGGCTGACTTTTACAGTCAACGACAAGCCTATTGCTGCCATATCAAGCCAGACAAAAGATGGCTACAAAGCCACTTTCAGCTACCAAGCTAACAAAGTAGCTATCGCTCGAGAAATTGTCATAGACAATGCCAGTCGAAATAGCTCAGCTCTAGTTGTGGAAAGATTGATACTGAAAAACACCACCGGTCAAACGGTTGATATCGATTTGAAAGTCAGCTTCAATTTTGACTTCAAAGACATGTTTGAAGTGCGCGGTCAAGCAAGAAAGGCTCATGGCACAACGGTCACTGACTTAACTAGTGCTCAAGTCAAAGCTCAATACACAGGACTCGACAATAAAATTCTCACTGGCGCCATTCAATTTGGCAAGCCAGTAAAACTGACTAATAATCAAGCTCAGTACAAGATCAAACTAGCTCCAGGTATCAGCAAAACCATCGAATTTGCTGTGCTGCCTGAGCCAAATAATAAATCGGCAATTGACTTTACTTGGCACAAGCAGCAGGCCGACAAAGACTTTGAGAGCTGGCAAAAAAGCAATGTTTCAATCACCTGCGACAACCCTGACCTCAATCAGGTATTTGCCCAAGCAGTTCGTGACCTATATCTTTTAAAAATCACCACTCCACGCGGCCCTGCTTTTGCTGCCGGTCTGCCTTGGTACAGTGTGGCTTTTGGCCGCGATCAAGTGATAACTGCGTTGCAAATTCTAGATTTTGCTCCAGACAGTGCCAAGCAAATAATTACTCTACTAGCCAAATATCAAGGCACAAAAGAAGACAAATTCACTGAAGAAACACCTGGCAAAATCATGCACGAGTTGCGCACAGGCGAAATGGCGCGCACCAGAGAAATTCCTTTCATTCCTTATTACGGCACAATTGATGCCACCCCTCTCTGGCTCGTTCTAGTTAATCGCTATGTTGAGAATACTGGCGACATTGAGCTAGCAAGAAAACTCTGGCCCAATATTGAAGCAGCGCTATCATACTTAGAAGCAAATACCCCTAATGACTTTCTCTTTTATGGCAAGCAAGCCGTAGACGGTAAAGAACCAGCCCTAAGCAACCAAGCCTGGAAAGATTCAGGTGATTCTGTTATGCATAAAGACGGCAAGTTGGCAAAGCCACCAATTGCCATTTGTGAGGTGCAGGGCTATTTGTATGATGCTTGGCAAAGTGGTGCCAACCTGGCAGAAAAACTTGGCAAGAATGACGAAGCTTCTAATTTGCGAGCACGGGCGAAGAAACTAAAAGAACATTTCAAACAATCATTCTGGTTAGCTGATCAAAACTATGTGGCCTTGGCCATCGACGGTACCGCACAACCTTGTGCAGTGATTGCCTCTAACCCTGGTCATCTACTTAGTTCTAACATCATTGATAAAACTGAAGCACTGACAATCGCTGAACGCCTGCTCAAGAATGACATGTTTAGCGGCTGGGGCATCCGTACTCTTTCAAGCGAAGAAAAAGCCTACGACCCAGCTAGCTATCACAACGGCTCAATCTGGCCCCACGACAATGCCATCATAGTTTCCGGTATGAAGAAACTCGGCCTGAGCAAAGAAGCAGCCAAGGTGATTACACCTCTTCTAGAAGTAGCAATGCACAGCAAAGACAAACGGCTGCCCGAGCTATTTTGCGGTTACCCAAGGGCGAAAGAGACGTCACCGAAGCCTTACGCAGTATCATGCGTGCCACAACTATGGTGTGTTGGAAGTGTTTTCAGTATGGTCGAGAGTCTCACTGGTTTTATAGGTCGAGGTCCATTGGTGGACAGCAATCCGCAATTACCTAAAGGGGTAAACTGGCTGAAAATCGAGATTCCCGATACCACTAAAAAGCAGCTCACTACAATTGAAATCAAACGCCAGGGTGAAAACAAAGCCAGGGCACAGGTAAGAGTGCGGCAGCTTTGACAAGCTATTGACAAATAGTCACACCTTTTCTATACAGCTTTTCTATATAGAAGGGCAAACTAGCGCTGTTTAGGCTATTATGCTTGGTGTTTCCACGCGCCTACTGACTACTCACTAAAGAGAACCTGACCATGACAGACATTCGCACTTTCGACCCGAACTCAGTTGGCCAGAAAACCGAGAATATTTTCGGCCTGCCTTTCACTGCCGACGAGGCCTCGATAGTGGTGATCCCGGTACCATGGGAAGTAACAGTATCGTACAGAGAAGGTACTGCTGGCGGGCCCGCAGCCATTCTTGAAGCGTCGTACCAAGTTGACTTGTACGATCCTGACTACGTCGAGGCCTGGAAGATTGGTCTAGCTATGGAAGAGATTCCTAGTGAATTGAGCCAGCTCAACCATAAAATGCGACCCACCGCCGAAGAATATATTGGCATGCTAGAAGAGGGGCACACACCTGCTGATCACCCGCAGATGAAGCAGATGCTAGAAAAAATCAATGCTTCCTGCGAAAAGATGAACGAATGGGTACAAGAGCGCGCGGCCGAACAACTAGACCGCGGTGCTATTGCCGCCGTGCTTGGCGGCGACCACAGCACGCCTCTAGGCCTAATTCGTGAACTAGCTAAACGTCACGATTCTTTTGGCATTCTGCACATTGATGCTCACGCCGACTTGCGCGATGCCTACGAAGGCTTCACCTATTCTCATGCATCGATTATGTTCAATGCTATCAAAGAGCCGACCCTGACTAAACTTGTTCAAGTCGGCATTCGCGATTATTGTGAAATGGAATCAGATCTGGTGTTGTCGTCAGATGGAAGAATTGTCAGCTTCTATGACCGCGATATCAAAACAAAAATGTTTGAAGGCATGAGCTGGATGCATATCTGCCAAGAAATAGTAAGCCAACTGCCAAGCGAAGTTTATGTCAGCTTTGACATAGATGGCCTTGACCCTAAACTCTGCCCTAACACCGGCACCCCTGTACCAGGCGGCTTAGAATACGAACAAGCACTATATCTGGTGCGCATGGTGGCTGAAAGCGGTCGCGTAATTATCGGCTTTGATGTTAACGAAGTAGCACCTTCAAGTAATGATGAAGATGAATGGGATGCCAACGTCGGTGCCCGTTTACTCTATCGCCTTGCAAACCTCACAGCGAAATCAAACGACCAATTTTGAAAATTTGAAAAGCAACTTCATTAAGCCTATTTTCAAACTAATAGTGCTGGCACTTTTTGTCTGCCTAGGCGAGCGTGCCGCCTGGGGCCAGGGCTGAGCAGCCGCACGCGGTGTGGTCCCAGGTCTGGGAGCAGGGTCAGGTAAGTTTCAATTATCAGTGGGCTGGCGTGCGGCGCGGGCCGACAAGTCATACAATGGCACTGATTATAATTCAAGTTTCACTAACAACTGGAAGCCCTACATGCGCCAGAGCGTGTTAGATGTTTCAGCGCGTTATTACGTCAACCGACGAGTAGCAATTGTAGGCACCTTGCCAGTTTCGATGAACAATTTCAGCATGATCTATCCACCCAAAGGTCCTGGCATTGGCCAGCGGGCCGGTTGGGACATCAACGGGGTGGGCGATCTTGGTTTAGTTACACAAGTGTCTTTAGTCGATCCCAAAGACCATCCTTTTGAAAATTGCATAATCGGCCTCGGTATGAAAATCCCCACCGGCAACTGGGATGAGCGCAGGGTGATACCAAATCTCAACGGTCAAAACTTTGCCAGCCGTGCCGTCTATCCAGCTGCTGTCATGCCCGGCGATGGTGGCACAGGCATTATCGCAACAGTTGATGCTTACAAGACCTTTAGAGTAAATAGATTTTTGCGGGGCAAGACACTCTTTGTCGCCGGCTCTTATCTATCGAACCCACGTAACACCAACGGCACCTCATCAATTATTGGCAGCGCTGGCGTGCCCCTTACTCCCAACTTTTTAGATGAGCTAACTAATTCAGTTTCTGATGCCTACAGTGTGCAAACAGGTGTTTCGATGAAAGTGCCGGGCACATGGAACAAACCTAAGTTAAAGGGCCTGAGAATGCGGCTTGTCGGTCGCTGGGAAGGAGTGCGGGCCCATGATTTGTTCGGACCAGCCGGTGGCTACAGACAACCAGGCTGGGCCATGTCTGTGGGCCCAGGGCTGACTTATGCCAACGGCAAAGATGTCTTGATGATTGACGTGCCTATTGTTTTTTCAAGGTACATAAACGCCAGCAGATCAGCTGTGCCGGGGCCATCAAATGGTAATACACCAGCGCCATTTAACCCAGATCGCAATCTTGGGCTTGTTGCGCCAGTGAGTATTACAATGCGCTATGTGCGCAGTTTTTAGAAACGACTGCGAAACAAACTAAACAGAGAAATCAGTCTGTGGGGCCTGTGGGGTCTGAGGCGTCTCCAAATCAACTTCGCCTATCAAAGCTGCTAGTTCAACTCTTAGTTGGGCAAAGCCTTCAAATCCATTGTCTATTGCAATTTTTCTGCTCTCATCCAAACGCAAATGCATGCACGAAAGAATTGCTGACTGCAATTGCTCACTGATCTCACTATTTAAGTCACAAGGCAAAACAACATTCATAAGCGGCGTGAGATAGGGCTGCAAAAGCGAATTTCTAAAGTTGATCAAATCAACTACGTCTTGAGCCGCACTAATAGGCGAATTAGGCGAATTAGACACAACAGGTGAGCTCGCAAGGGGATGAACACCAGTTAGTGCTTCCCACAGACAAATACCAACTGCCATCAAATCATCGGGCTCAAGCAGAGGATAGTAAGCAGGTGTCGAAATCATACAGGTATCAAATTCGCCTTCTAAGCAATGCAAAGGGCCAAAATATCCAGGGTCAAGCAGTCTGATACCGCTGACATCATCATTGTCGTCACACTCAATAAATATATTGTCTGGAGTTAAGTCACCATGGTAGGCATTGGGCATGGCTTCCATAAAACTGGCAAGCAAATGAAAGAGCGCCAAAATTTGCTTCTGAGACATCTCTCTTTCGGCGAGCTGCTGGCGCAACGTTAGGCCGCGCAAGACAGGCATTGAATAATAGGCGCGCTCCTGGCACACTCCACTACTCTCAACGGGCACCACTAAGGGCCCAGCAAGCTCGGTTAGACGAGTGAGCTGCAATTGCATCATCTGGTCAGGAATTGGGGTAATCGGGCCTGTTTGAAATGGAATGACTTTCAAAGCTTGCGTAGAAAATTTCTCAGGCTCGGCTATGTCACTTGGATCTTTAGCCACTTTGTAGACTCTTTCATTGCCAGCCTCATCTTGGGCGTGAAAGAGAAAGCAAAAACGACCACTAGAAATTTGACCGTTAAGCATATAGCCATCAATTTTGACACCAAGCCAATCAGTCCATGACTTTGCTTTGACTGGCACCATACTAAGATCGCGCTTAGCCAACTCAGATTGCACTTCAGCAAAGTCAGCAGCGTCGCTCTCGGGGGGCTCAATACCAGCCAGAGCACAATTAGTGAGGAAGGTATCTAATACTTCTTTTCGTTTAAGAAGAGATTCGGTAGTCTCTTCATGCATACTTTTCAACTTATGCGGGCCTTTCTCTTTATAGAAGGATCAAGTTATTTATTTAAGTTCCAGGGGTGTGCAAATCGGTAACTTTGTGCGGACTATCCTTCGATATCGGCTTGGGTTTGAATATAGGCAATGGGTCAATTGCCACCTTTGGAACAGTGCCTACTCCTGGCACTTCGGCTGTCCGCAATTTCAGCCCATCTAGCAAACTCGGACTATGAGCCTTTACAGCAGTGCTAGGCACAAGCAGAGAGACATCTGGACCCAGTTCAGCTTTACTAGCTGCAGGGCCACCACGCACTGGTAACTGCTCTAAATGCAAGCTTGGCAAAGCGCCAGTGCGCCGAGGGCTGACAACGTTCTCAACAGAGGGCTTTGTCACAGTGCCGAATACTCCACCCATAACAGCACTTGTAAATGTCTTCTCGGCCAGCTCTGAAGTTGAAGCAAGCTTGCCATGCTTAAAAAGAGAACTAGTTTCGGCACTGAATGCGCCACCAGCAGCTCCGGCTAGAAATCCACTGGCACCGTTCATCAGTTGCCGGCCAACTGTGCCCGAAAGTCCTTCTGGTAAATGAGAAGCCATACTCTTAATACTACTTAGGCCTTGAATACCAAGCTGTGTCTTGCCCATGATGTACATAGAAGTACCGCCAATACCAGCGCTACCCAATCTATCGGTCCAGAAATTCTCACCAGATTTGGTGACTAGGCCT
Source organism: bacterium Ga0077546 (assembly GCA_943369735.1). GTDB lineage: Bacteria > Cyanobacteriota > Vampirovibrionia > Obscuribacterales > Obscuribacteraceae. The sequence goes on along the minus strand of CALROJ020000060.1, from coordinate 13,918 downwards.
TCGTAGAGGCCCCCGGCAGTTGCCAAACTACCCACGGTGACGCGACCAGTTGCTAGCGATTCACCTAGAGCGACAGTTGAAGCTCTGGCACCAATAGCTGCACCAGCAAAGCTCATTCCTCGGTGCATCAGCAAAACACCGCCAAGTTTAGCCACACCAGAACCAGCCTGTTGAGCTATCCATTGAGAAGAGCCAACCTCAGCAACATCAGGGGCGTCAACCAGGTTACGCTTGGCGATGTTGCCACCAAAATGATTTACAGCCTGAGAAATGCCATCATAAGGCTGCTGAATGGCAGTGTACTTGAGCGACTGCCAAAATTCTTGCAATAGCGGAGCACTGCTGTCAGCAGCTGCAGCTTCGGCCTTAGTATCTTGAGCATTTTCTTGTTCTGGTCGTAACGGCATTTTCGCAATTCCAAATTTATCTAGAGCCAAACTATGGTCTTTAAAGACTTCTCCACCTGATCAACAAAAAGCTCGTACTCACTTTGTGGGGCCTCAAAATGAATTTCTTGCACCGCTGAACCAGTTTTATCGCTGTCGATAAATATCCCCATATCGACTAGTCCACCTTTCTTCCAAATACCCTCGACGATTAAAACACGCTTGCCATTTATTCCTTCAGTACGGCTAGAACTAAGCAAAAAGAAATCAGGATCAGAAGCGTTTCTAACGACAAGATCTACTGAACTAAATTCTTCCTCTGACAGCTCATGGTCTGGTTGAGACAACACTTTGAGAAAATCGGAGGCACCATCAGTAGCAATGCGCCGACCTCGATAATAAAAGGACAATTTCACTGCGGCACTTTCTTGCGCTCGAAACTCTCTTAAAAAATCAGTGGCCGTGCGTTTCTCTAATAGACACTCTACCCAGCCGTCGGGCAGCTCCATAGACTTAATTTGTCCTTGATTCTTCAATTTTAAGGCAGTCTTATTCATGGTTCTCTTACTTCAATCAACGGTTATTCAACTTGTCATTAGCTACAACACCTGAGTAAACCACGGCTCCCGCAGCCACGGTACCTTTTACCACTTTCCCTCCAGTTGAACGCATAAATTTGTGCATTGCTGGTTCCTTCATTGAGCGGAAGAGTTTATCAACAGAGTAGCCCTCCTCAAGGAAGTCATTTCTGCTACCCCACTGATTTGTGAACTTAACTTGGCGCGTTACTGGGTCATAGCCGTGGATGTTAATCACATGCCAACCACCACCCATGCCCACAGCAGACTCTATGCCATAGAGTTGAGAAAATGGCGGTCTTGCAGTGTGCACCTGCATAACTGCAGGAAGTTGACCTGATTTCTCAAGCTCAAGAATAGCATCGGCAAGCTCATCAGCGGTGCTTACATCTCTCTGACCAGACCATTGCTTGGCTTTATCACCAGCAGTAAGAACGAAGTGATTGTCACTCACACCTGTTGCGTCTCGGTTAACACCTTCTAGCTCATTGGTGAAGATACTGGGAGCATCCATTTTCGAGCCATCGCGGTCCCGCAATTGCACCCAATTTTCTCCGTCAAAGTATTTGACCTTTTCTCCACCCATCAAACTATCAACACTCTTTTCATACTTAATTTCGCCCGGTTTAGCGACACGCATTACCAGCTTGCCGTCAGCATCATAGGCAGTCGCACCAGGTTCCAAATTGCGCAGTTGCTTACCAGCACTATCAAAAACTTTGTCAATTTTCTTTTCTGGTAGCACACCGTAGAGAGCACCATTCTCAGAGTAAATCAAGCTTTCGGCATCAACAGTCTTGATCGGTTTATGATCTTTAGTGTAAGCCTGATCTCCAGGCTTAAACTGGGCTAAGCGATCGCCTTCTTTGTCATAGAGCATCTGTACTTCAGATTTACTCTTGATTTTGCCAATCAGATTATGGTCTTTGTCAAAGGCAAGACCACTACTATCGACCCGACGACCATCACTAATGATGTGCTTACGGCCCTGCCAGTAAGCATTAACCATCGCATTCTCAGTTAATTGGCTCGACCAATCTCTACTGCCGTCGGCCTTAAGCTTATCGCCCTCAGTATGCTGGCGCTTAAGGGCTCTGCGAGCCTCAAAGTCTGGTTTGATACCATTATCTAAAGCTGTCATATCGACAGTATGGCCATCTTTGGTGACGAACTTACCATTGATAGCTATATCAGCCAAAAGCTGCGCATTCTTCTCGGGATCTTTAGCATAATTACGCACTTCCAATGTCGTAACGTTGCAGGTGCTGTTCATCCCCTGGTCGACGGTCCGTGGATGAACAGCATGTGACATCAGCTGTTCAGCTAGGTCTGCTCTTTCTGCCTGCGACAACACTGCCATTGGATTGGCTTCGAGCAGGCGATTGACATGGAGATATAGAAGTGCTTTTTTCTCATCAGTGATACCACGCTTAGCAGCTTCAACATCGAAGTCTCTGAGTAACTTGTCAAACCGTTCAAAGCGCGCTACATCAGGAAAGGCCTTGGCCGAGAGGCGAGAAAGGTTAGCTTCTTCTACGGCTAAATTAGCGCTAAGATAGTCAAGCCTGTCACCATTAAGCTCCATTTTTGAGCCGTTGATTGAGTCAATTGTAACGGTGCCTTTTTCATCAATGCTATGAATAGAACGGATGGTGCCATCGCCATCGGCAACCAGCTCGCCCCTGAACCAAACTTCGTCCTTGGAGGTTCCATCAGCCTGTTTCACATGGCCCATCCACACACCGTTTTCTCTTTTAACAACGGCGCCATTCTCAAAAGTGACTGTATTTAGCTTGCCTTCAGAGTCATAAGTAAAGGCGCGCTTGCCATTGACACCATGGGCTTCAGTAACTTGGCCGAGAGCATTGTGACTAACGGAAGTGTTGTGAACATTATCGACTACGGCTGAAGAACCATCAGCGCCCTTAACGATAACGCCGTCTTTGTAAGTAGTTACGGTGGTGCCATCACCAAAGTCTCTGGCTCTACCAGTTGGCTCAGGGGCGGTGAAGGGCTTGGCCTCCAACCACTCAGGGTGAGTCTTGGCCTCGCTCTTGACCTGATGAAACTCGCCAGGAAGCGAACCATCGGTGCGATGGCCAGATCTAAGCAAGTCGACCATCTTCTCTCTAACTTCGCCAGCCAATTCAAACTGTCGAATTTCTTCTTCATTCATGCCGCGATGTTTAAGAGTTCGCAGTTCACTATTAAGACTGGCAATCTCTGTGGCAGGAGTCTTGTTGTCTTTTAAGAGCGCATTTATTTCACTAACACGCAATGTCGCAGCGTCGTCAAGTGGGCGCGGATACTTAAGAGCACCATCTTTCTGTAAATAAACTACTTCTTCTGGATTCAAGCCCTTAGACTTCAGCCAATCATTCATCTGGGCCTTGATTCCAGACTGCTCGTCGTGCAACATTGCGTTGCGTTGGGCCAAACTGGCATCGGCAACTTCACGGCCTTTAGGTGAGAGAACCGAGTAAGTATCTTTGAAGCTAGCGTCAATCGAATCAATTGACTGCCAGACATTGCCATCTTTAAAGAATGTTCCAGGGCCTCTTATTGCAACAATTTTACTGGCACCACCCAGAGTGGCATAGTTGTCTACACCATCACCATCGATTAAGGTACTTGCGATCTTATACTTGCTAACTAAAGCGTCTTGCTCAACTTTGGAAAGCTGCTTAAATCCGGGTGTATCGACTGGATTGACCGGTGTAGACCAATGCTCAATGCCGGCCAATTTAAACAGTTCTCGCTGATCAGGAGTAAGAGCAACTTCCCAACTGCCATCGGCATTACGAACTTTAGGCCATTCATTTACCTGGGCAATTGGTTTGAGCCTTGATACACCATCCTCACCCACTACTGTCATATCTTTCAATACAGCTGTGAGCTCAGCATGCCGTTCAGGAGTAATTGTTCCTTTCTTGGCTAAATCATCAAGACCGGGTTTGATCTTAAAATTGAGATAGAGATTGCCCATGAATTCAGGAGGAGCGATTTGGTGCTCTTTGATTGCTTGCACGATCCGATCGACGCGCTCAGGTGGGAAGCCTTTGCGTGTCAGTGATTCTTGAGCAGCTAAAGCACCATCAAGATGGTGGGTGAAGAAGTTAGCCTCAGCACCCTTTGGTGGAGGGAAGGCAAATTTGACAGAATCAGAATACATCGAAGCAAGAAGGGCATCCTCTAGTTCGTCTGGCTTAAGACCAGCCTTGCGACCGACTTCTAACACTTTGGCCATTTCGCCCTGGGTGTGAATCCAATTGACCTCAGGGTCTGGATGCATGCGATCGCCCACTCTATATGAGGCGAAATGCTCTCTGATTTCAGACATGTTGTCGAGTATGTTTTGTTTCTGTCTATCTGTAAGTGTCTTGTCAGACATCAAACTATCGTAGGCGCTACTTGGTTTGCCGTTGGCATCAATGGCGCGAACATCCTTCAATTCGCTAGCAACAAGAGCAAGCGATTTCTCTTTGCTCTCAGCGTTCTGAACGACGAACTTCTCTTTAACCTTTTCCTGGAACTCAAGAGGCCTGCCATCGACGCCAACTTCAACTTTCGACTTCAGCGCCTGGCCATCAATACCTCTTTCAACTAATAATTTATTGTTAGTTGTATCGTAGACTCTTTCATGACCGTCCAAGCCAAAGGTTATACTGCGGTCACCCTGTGAGTAACTGAAAGAGCCATCACTCAAAACTTTGTATTCGGTGGTGGTGGCACCATTTACCCTGCCATCCAAATCAATATGCTGCCATCCGCCTGAAGGATCTCGTTTCAAGCCTTTGCCATCAGGCAAGGTCACTCTATCAAGTTTGCCAGCTGAATCATAATCGTAGCGATAGTGATCACCTTTGGCATTCCAAAAATCACTGACTCTATTACTATCACCGTCATATTGAAGACGCGCACCTTCAGGAGTCAACACCTGAGCACGACCATCAGCAGCAGTAAGAGTTAGTTGGCCATCGTTATTGACTTTGAGCTTTCCGTCTAGATCAACAGTAGTGCCATCAGCTTTAGTCTGCACGACTTTACCATCAGCGTTGACATCGATAACTGTGCCATTGTCAAAGCTAGCCTTTTGCACATAGCCATCATGATCATAGTCGTACTTAACACCAGCATTCTCTTTCTTGATTTCGCGCACATAACCAAGCGCGTCAGTGGTCACTAAATCGCCTGTATGCTTATCTTCAACTATGCGTGATCCATCTCTATGAAGAGTTGACTTAGTTCCACCTTCAGCGTGCCAGGTGACACCACCCTCTGCGTCAACCTTCATCGAACCGTTGACCTCATACTTGCCACCAGGGGCGGCGGGGTCTTTAACAGTCCACTTAACCCCATCTTCACTGCTATAGACATTGCCGTTAGGGAAAGTTACCTTTCGTACCTCACCTTCAAGATCACCAGCGCGGTGATAAGCGACAGACAACTTACCCTCAGGTGTTATCACTTCGGCAATGCGACCACTGCGATCTAACTTAGGCGGATGAACTTCAGAAGCTGCACTAACAGCTTTAACCTCCAAAGATCCTCCTGGAGCGGTATGAATATCAGGCCCGTCAGCATTGCGGAAGACTGATGCGGTTCGACCTAGACCCTTGAAGGCAGCAGTGAAGGCACCAGCCATAGCACCGCCCGACAGGCCGCCCATAAAGGCTTGCTGAGCCACTGCGTCAAATGACTCACCATCAACGCCACCACGTACACCACCTGAAAGTGAACCGCCGACAACACCAGCACCAGTATTCAGTGCATACTCTCTCATTGAAGCTTTGAGACCAGCAGAAGCTTCGGTCTCGATTGCTCTAGCAAGGTTGGCTTTAAGAATTTGCTGAATTTGCGGAACATCGGCAGCATCAGCGGCAACTTTTTCTGCAATTTTAGCGATGGCCTTATCGTCAACACCTTTAGCGCCATTTGAAATAGCAACAGCCACTTGCTCAGCCAATTCTTTCTTGATAGTGCCTTCAGCACCCTCTTTGAGCAGCTGTTTACCGCCTAAGACAGCGACATTATCCACTTCAGACATTGCCGCTCGAGCTGCAGTCAATGCACTTCTCTCGCCCAGTTTAAGCATCTGAGCGGCTTGCGCGGGCCCTAAGAAAATAGTAGCAGCATCAATGGCACCAGTAGCACCATCTTTAACTATCTGGGCACTGGCAAAGTCATAATCGGCTCCAAGAATTGCTGACTTAGCACCAATCTTGAACATTGCACCGCCAACACTGGTGGCAGCCAGTAGAGACAAGCTCACACCACCGGTGAAGGCAGCTCCGCCAACACCAGCGGCAATAATGGCTCCGTCAACAATTGCGTCAGCAGCGGCACCCTCTGACTTTTTATAGAGTTCAAGTGACTTATAGAGATTATCTTCGAATTGCTGCCGACCTTCTAGAGGCATCTCTTGATATGCCTTAGAATAGTCGCCCATGGCTTTAGAGTACTGTTCAAGCTGATCTTGAGTCATTTCACCGGTGCCATCCCAGTGCTTGACTATAAACTTACCAATGCCGTCGGCACTCTCGTATACTTCAGAGCGGGCATCGTTGTATGACTCACGCGCTGATTGAGGGCCGCGCAGTTCGCGGGCTGCCTCAACTTTATCAGCGCCACCGAGTTCGTCTAGGGTATCGCCCGTAAGGCTTGAGCCATACTTAACTTCATAAGCGTCTTTGGCAGCCTGCAGTTGATCTGGAGTAAAGCCCTTGAGCACTTCCTTGATTTTGTCTTCGTCCTTACCAACACCAAGCATGGCGGCCCGCAGCTCATCTTCAGGCTTCATTTCACCTTGCTGGCGAGCAATATTCAAGGCTACTTCACGCTCTTCAGCAGACATAAACCCTAGGGTCTTCTCTGGATTAGCAATCAATTCTTTCCAATCTTCAGGAGTGGCTCTGTCTTTTTTCAAAGCATCGTAAACAGCTTTTTCATCGTCATTAAAGAGGCCTTGGTAAAGCTCAGCCTTTACTGCAAATGGTATACGTCCAGTTTCTAGAAGCGGTTTAGCAAATTTATCATATTCATCTTGGTCAAGAGCTTTGTGTATTGCAGTATTGAACTTCTCTGCCATGTCTTTGTCTTCAGGAGTTTGCGGATTGCGCAGACGATCGCGAAGAGTGGGGTCTTTGCGGAAACTTTCTTCTAGGTCGGCAACAACTTTAGCCTCATCAACATTGAAATTGGTAGAATGCATCTCTAATTTAGCGACAATGTCAGATTCTGGTTTTTCGCCCTTTGCCACCCTGTCGAGAATACGCATGGCAGCGTCGCGCTCAGAACCATAGTCTAGTGCACTAGCTACTTCGGCGTTAAGTTGCTTCTTGAATTCAGGGTCTTCTCTATAGCGCTTTTGCTCCTCTGGAGTCATTTTCTCCAGGGCACGAATGATGTTGTCTTCGTTATCGTTGAAGAATCCAGTTTCGTCTTTAATGGCATCAACGACTGAACGCTGCGCTTCCTTGCTAGCTTCATAAGTAGGGGCTTGCATTTTCTTGTCTAGAGCTTCGCGGGCCCGAGCCATTTCAGAATCACTCAAATCGATAGCAAGAGTGGCCTCAACTTTCTTGCGGTACTCAGGATCGCTCTTTAGTCTTTCCCAATCTTCTTTCGGCATGCTCTCAATGGTGCCAAGCACTTTACCCATGCCATCATCAAACATGCCACCATGGGCAGCCAATCTTGTCACCAAACTGCCATCTTTGCCCGTGGCAATCATATCTTCCCATTTGGCGACTTCGCGCTCATTGCCAGCCGCATCTAAAGCGCTGTGAATCTTGTTGTAGTACTCAAGATTTGCCTTGTCAGCAGAATTTAGATTAGCAGTATCGCCGCTCGCCAGCTTTTGGCCGGCCACATAAGACTGCTTTTCAGCAGCGCTCATCTGGGCTAATGAGGCTTCGATTGCTTCTTCGTTATCGCCAAAAGCACTAGTGTTGTCGGCAATCTTGGTAGAGGCATCTAACTTACCAGCTCTAACATAATCCATCGCATGGGTGGTATCACTATTAGTGCTGTAGGTAGTTTCAGTACTGTATTCATTGCTAGAAGCTGAGCCAAATGCCTCATTGACCTTCTGCTCACCGCCATTTTGCAAGAATTGCGCCCGCGCTTCAGGCGATGCACCACGGAAAGCTTCTTGGAACATGTCTAAGTTTTGCGACTTCATGGCAATATCTGCTACTGCTAAAGTATCAGCCGCAGTCATTTTGTCTGTGCCCTTGAGATAAATGCTTAGAGCATCTTTGGTCTCTTTGGGCAAGTTTTCATCATTTTGCAGAACTTCGCGCAACGACTTACCATAGCGCTCTTGATAGGTCTTATCTAAAGCCTCAATTTGTTGCGAATTCAAAGTCGAAATTGTATCGCGCAAATCTTTTTCGCAGTTAGCATTAGAACGAGCACCAATGCCCCATTCTTTGTGTTCTTCTAGAACAGCATTGATACGAGCGGCATCATCATTCTTGCCTTCAGCCAAGGCGGTGAGCTTGGTCAAGTCAGAACCAGAGAGTTCGTCTACCAGTTCGTCCTTGAGGCTATGACCAGTTCTGGCCAGGAAGGCTGCATCAATAGCCTTCAAATCATCTGCTGATTTGCCTTTAAGCAGCTCTTCGATTGTTTTCTTGTCAGTACCTATGCCAAGAAATCCGCCATTGGCGGCCTGATCAATTGCTTCTGCAACTCGCTCTGCCTTACCAAGATCAGCTCCCGTAACTTTATCTTTGGCATTTAGGTAAGTCAGAGACTCAGTCAAGTCTTTACCGCTCAATTTTGAACGCAGAACTTCGTCTATATTCTTGCCGTGCTTCTCTTTGTAGACTTCATTAAGGACCTTGCGCTGGTCTTCATCGAGATTTTTCAAAACTTCTTTGGCCAAGGCTTCATTGGCGCCAAACCATTTACCCTCAGTGGCGTTATAGAGCACATCGGCCTGCTTGCGCATGGCTTCAACGTCAACAGGTTTCTTCACTGGTTCTGGCACTTGATCGCCAGGTTTAACTGCCGGCTGATCCCCAGGCTTAACTGCTGGCTGATCTCCAGGCTTAACTGTCGTCTGATCGGCGGGTTTAACGGCTGGCTGATCTACAGGCTTTACGGTCGTTTGATCGGCTGGCTTAACGGCAGGCTGATCAGCCGGTTTAACGACTGGTTTAGTGTGATCCGTCAGCTCAATCTTCTGACCGGGCTTAATCTTGTCGGGGTCAGCAATGCCATTTTTGCGGGCGACTTCGGCAACAGTGCCATAGAGACGTTTGTTGTAATCATGACCGCTCTCGCCTTCGTTTTTCGGCAAGTGCTTTTCGACGATATGGCTGAGAGTATCGCCCTTCTTGACTTCGTGCTTCACGGTCTCGGGCTTGGCTGCTTCGGTCTTGGCTGCAGCATTGGCTCCGCCATTTCTTGCAGAATCAAATAATTCCACTGCCGGTAAATCAGCTTTGGGCTTATTGCCAGCATTTCTGTCGGCTGTGCGCAAAATCGCCAAGCCATCCTTACCGAGAAGTTCAGGAGCAAGATGTGACTCTTTCTCCCCAGGCTTCTCGCCCTCTTTCGGCTTATCTTTTACGACGGTAGTTTTATCGTCTGCCAAAATTTAAATCTGCCTAGAAAAATTTGCCTAGTAAAACTTGCATAGTAAATTACCCTTCTATATACCCCAAAGGCAGGTGTTTTCCGACACGCCAGCCCGCAGCCAGCGAAATCGCTAAAACCCATGCCTTGATTACCTTTCAAGGAGAATGGCAAGAGAAGCTTGCAACGAAAGCAATAACTTAATCTTCCGTCCGATAACTTAATACCCTCAGAAAATTAGCGAACAAAAGCAGCAAAAGACTTGGCAACTGCCTGAGCACTAGCCGGTCGCTCGTCTCTTTTCACGCTGAGCATGCTCATAATCAAAGCAGAGAGCCAACCGGGAATGTTCAGAGCCGGGTCAAAGGGCTGCGGGCTATCAGAGAACTTGCGCTTAAAAGTATCATAAGCACTATCGCCTTTTATGGGCGGAATGCCAGAGAGAGACTCGTAGAACAAACAACCGAGTGAATAAATGTCTGAGCGATTGTCTAAAGCAGCCCCCTGACACTGCTCAGGGCTCATATAAAGGGGGCTGCCAAAGATTTCGCCTGTTTGAGTCAATTTCATAGCTGACTCGTCGTAACTCTTGGCCAAGCCAAAATCAACGATCTTTGCCACGATGCGAGTTTCGCCCTTCAGTAGCATGACATTACTAGGCTTAATGTCACGGTGCAATACATTCTTCTCGTGAGCGTGAGCCAAGCCCAAACAGATATCGTAAAAGAGTGGCAAAGCCTGAGTGAGAGTAATTGGTCCCTGGCGCTGCACCAAATCAGACAAGCTCTCGCCCTCGATGTAGTCCATAACGATGTAAGCTTGACCATCTTGCGAGATACCAAAATCATAAATGGTGAGCAAATTAGGATGGGTCAAATCGAATGCTGCTTTAGCTTCCATCTGAAAGCGCTGCACTGACTTAGCATCCGAAGCCAGATTAGAATGCAAAACTTTTACAGCCACATTCTTGTTCAAGAACTTGTGCTTAGCCAAATAAACAGTGCTCATACCGCCAGAACCAAGGCGATCACCAACTTCGTACTTACCAGCAAAGATAGAACCAGGGGCAAAGCGATCAGCTATGCGCGAAAGGTCAGCACCATCATAGGGGCAAGACAGCCAACCCTCCGGAAATTCTTTAGCACAAGAAAGGCAAACCATTTTGTATTTCAGCCCTTCTTCTTGGGAAGAACTAAGCTCAGCAAGACTATCTTCGGTCTCTTGCTTCTCAAAGCCGATTTTGTCTATTTTTCGCGCACTATAAGCAAAAATGGCGCTAACTTCAGCAGCCAAGGCAATGAAGGCCAACAAAAGCGCACTGGGCAAGTTTACTATTTCATGGGCCACAGCCTGCTGTAAGGCCCAACTAACTGGTACCATTCCGATAAAAGCCAAAATTGATAAGCGGAAGAATTTGCCACCAACTGTATCAATAGCAAGCAATCTGGTGATACCAAGTGTAGGGCGCGATAAAAAGATCGACACCTCAAGCAAGCAAAAAATCAGATAAGTCAAATACTTAAAGACAACACAACCCTGCATGGCACAGAAACCATCCACTGCTCCACTGGCTCCAAACATAAAAGCCAGCACTAATATTAGACTGGGCAGGCCGAGAAGCAGGCTCAGAGCTTGATGAACCAAGGGGCGGCTGGCACCGACAAATTCAAGAGAGAGTACAGTCAGTGCCACAAGCATGAGGCAAAAGGATGTATCTACCGACAACAAGCCTGGCAAGGTTAAATAGCCAGCATCAGTCGGTTGATATATCGGCATCGCTAGGTTCCAGTCTTGTCCCAACAAATGCTCAAGCCATAAAGCCGCCCCGACAGCGACACACAGTACTAGGCCCGCTCGACTAACAACCTGAACAACTTTATTGCTGGCGTTGATTTTCATCACCACGGGTAATGTCACAACAGTGAGCAGACACAACCAAAAAGCTGTAGGAAAGCCTGTTAATTGATCGAAGAACAGTCGCTTCAAGACGTCTATTGAAAATACCCAACCGACAATTACGCATAGAGACAAAAGACCAGCAGCGATCAAACTTAAATCAGCTAGAGATGAAATCAGTCGAACTGACCGCAAAGAAATAGCAGCGCTATCGCCCCGATCAAACTTCTCAGTGCGGGTCATGGCCCGGCTTGCTTGCAAACCAGAGCGAGCAGCAGCGGCATCAGAAAAATTTCTAACGTTATTCGACTGAGCTTCAGGTGAAACCACAGTATCAACTTCGTCAGAGGCGGCAGCACTTAGTAAGGTCTTATCATCATCGCTAGTCATATGGTTTGCTACTTGTTCTTAGCATTTTTAAGAGTACTCAAAACTGCGGCCTTGTAGGTCTCTTTTGTCTTAGGGCCACCAAGCTCATGCATCAGCTTCTTTTTGCTATCAAAAATCATTACCACAGGCACCATATCTACATCTTTGTAGTAGCGAATAATGCCGAGATCTTCGGCAGTTTTTATAGCAGTCTTTCCAACCGTAGCCGAAGAGTCAATTTCAACAACGCAAACCTCTTCACCAAGCTCATCGGCCAGCTCTTTCATAATCGGTCTGACTTTTGTACACCAAGCCTTGCAATGCTGATCATAAACAAGCACAACCAAAGCTTTATATGCTCTAGCTTGACTGACGGGGCTGGCAGGCTCAGAGCCTTGAGCAATCACGGCCAGGGGCGAAATAGAAAAAGAAACCGCAACAGCGCACAGGCACGAAAGTGACAAAATCTTGGTGAGCGAGAAGAGCTTGACTAGCATAAGCACCCACATAACCCAATCTGTAGTTTAGCTTTGAGGCCAATTCTGTGCAATAGCACAGTGCTTGAGTGAGACAACCATAATAGAATTTTGGCAGTCAAAAGCACATCTTCAGGGGCAAACAAATGTTTGTAGGCGCGGTTAAATCAATTTTTGAGCAGCCTAGCTTAGAAATTAGCTGGAAAATCTTCTTTCAAACCCTAGCAATAGAGATAGGAGCGGCCAGCTTCAACCTACCATTAGGCGTCTATAGCCCTGACTTATGGCTAACCAATGAGCAAATCGCTATCGCCACTGAAAGTTATGACCACGCCAAGAAAACAAAAGGCCAGTCAATTCGCTATCAGGAGGCTGCAGATCAAGGCGACTTTCCCATCCTGTGCATTAAGGGTTTTCCTCTGCCAAACCGTTATACAGTAAGACTATTTGCGCCAAGAAACAAAACCCATATCTATCCTAAATTCTACTGGGCATCGTTTGCCGAAGGAGAAAGCAAGAGGCTGTGTTTGCTTGAAGGCAATAAATATTGGTACTTGCAAGATTATCAATCAACAAAGTCTGCTCAAGCCCTATCAACACCAATGAGAGACAGCGAACTGATAATGAAAGCTCTTGATGCGTCAAGAACAGAAAGCTTCGAGCTAGGGAATACCAGTGATCTTGTGGGTTTGCAAAGTGAGGCGATAACCGAATTCTAAGGCCACTTTAACTGCGGCCTGAGTATTAGCATAATTTTCCTCAACAGAGGTGCTATCAATGGGCATGACATAGACAGCAGCGGTGTTGCCATTTTGGAATTCGGCCGGCCTGGCAATGCGCACTCTCTCGCCCGCCTTCTGTGTGCTTTCAATCGGCAGGCCATCCTCACTATCATACTGACCAGCAGCAATGAGATATTTATACGAACTGATCTTGGGCAGAAGTCGTTGATTCAATGCACTAGTCTTAGGACTACAGACAATGTGGAGGCGGCTACTATCTGGCAAGTCAAGATAAAGGGTGCCGTTAGTCTCAATTTGCACCATGATCTTGTCGGTGAGAGCAAGCAATCTTTCTACTAAAGGACCAATGTTCTGCCGAAACGGCTCACCACCAGTGATCACAATTAGCTGGCAAAATGGCGGGCGTACTTTCTCGATGGCGTCAATTAGCTCTGTTAGTTCTGGCCGCCAAGTTGAAGACTCAAATTCAGTATCACACCAGAAACAACTAAGATTGCAACCGGCCAATCTAACAAACACTGCCGGCTGACCAGAAAAGGGGCCTTCGCCTTGCAGTGTGTAGAACACCTCTTGCACCCAAAGTTTCTGGCCACCTTTTAATTCTTGCGGGCGTAGGGGATTGTCTCCTCTCACAACGAGACCTCAACAAAGCAATTCTCCGTTTCCCAGAGCACTATCTTAGTTAGGGTCACGCCAGTATCTACCAAGACCTGAGGGGCAATCACCTTGAGCAGATAGAGGGCCAAATTTTCAGCAGTGGGATTGCTCTCAAGTAAAAATAGTTTCTGCTCTGGTATTGCCCGTAGTGCTGCAATTGCTTCAGCGTCACCTTGCCAGACAATGAAACCGTGGTCCCAATTCTCCTCAATCCAAGGCAAGAAGCG
>CALROJ020000059.1:0-43676 GCA_943369735.1 bacterium Ga0077546 | reverse complement strand
CGGCCGAAAGGGTCGACAATGCTAGAAATCTTGTAAAAGCCAACATTGCCGACTGTGTTCGAAAGGTAGTTTATCGTGCTTACTTGCCCGATGGCATCGGTTATGGTGCTGATACGGAAATTGACATCGTACTGCACGAAGACTGTGTTGCCCTGCGGATCTCGGACCTGTGTGAGGAATATTCTTGCAGGCGAACTTGAATCTGGTTGGTTATATACTTCAATGCTGCCGTCTTTCATTCTTCTTTCGTAGACGCCACCGCCCATATTGACGAGCAATGCTTGCGACAAGAAGTTTGGAGTATAGACGCCGCCACTTAAGGCATATACCTCAGTGCCACCACCTCTAATTCTGACTGATGCAACACTGGTGCTCGGGTCTACAGTCAAGTAAGAGAGCCAATAGAAATTCCAGTTCTGACCTAAATTCGAAAAGGAGAAGACAAGAGGTTGATTGGTTTGCTGGTGGTTGAAGTCAAGACGATAATTTATTGACGGGCCAATGGGCGGGGAATAAGCCATTGGAGTATCTTGAATGTGCAATGAGGCCAGCATGGTATAGGCATCAGCACTGGCCATACCCATACCGCCGCCACCACCACTGCCACCAGTCTCGCAGTTAGGATGCGTTTTTTCACCATTCTCGGAAGTATCATTGTAGCTTCCATTGACAGCATTGCCTTTACCGAAAACTGTCTTTGCTTCTTCGTCTGATACAGGGCTCCAACCCGGTGGCAAAGGCTTGTTAGTTGGCACTAAGAAGTAGCCATCAGTCTCTTGCTCTAGAGCTTTTGCTGTCACCCAAAGTTGTCCATCGCTATCAAAGGTTGGGTCTTTAACATGGTAGAGACCATTGTCAACGCCCACTAGCGCACCAAAATGGTCTACGGAATAATGGAAAACGCTAGGATAGATGAAAGCAGCTCCCTTAGCTCGTTTCGCAGCTTGATATTTCAAACCGATCTGGTCAGACCAATCTCTAACCTGTGCCAAGTTGGTGCCTTTATCGGTTGACTGTGCCTTCTCAAGAATCGGATTCATTTCAGGACTAGTCTTCGTGATATTGAGAATACTGTTCAAAGCCATTGGGCCACACTTGAAAGACCGGCCTGGCAGGTTTTCCATGCAGCAAAGGCCTTCTCTGGCGCCTCTAACCTTCTGCTCAGCTGAGCCAAAGAAAGCTCGTTTGTCGACTAAAGTAAGATATTTTTTCAGCTCTTCTTTTCTGCCAACTCGTGCGTCGATAACTAGAAGACTTGAAATTGCTTGGTTTGCTACAGCGGCTTTGTCTAGATCGGTTTCACCTTTTGACCCGTCCCAGGCTGCGCGGAAGAGAGATAGGGCTTCAGAAAGATAGCCAGATTTAAATTTAATTTCTGCTAGATTTACTTGAACAGATGGTACCCAACGAGAGCTAGGATAATCAGCAAGAAACTTTTCGAATGGTGCGAGGTTGAGTCTCTCTGCACCATTGGCAACACCATTAACACCTTTATCAGCGCTCGAAGAACTTGCATTCTTGAAGGTTTTGATTGCGGAAGCTAGGGCAACGTTCTCACCAGGCACTGCACTGTTCGACATAGGCACGAGTGGCTCTTGGAATACACGCGCTGTTGTCAGTTCAAGATCTGTCGGAGCAGCTGAGAACTTTAGTTCTGGTTTGACGATAGTTACTGAGCGAGGCCCAGTTTTCACTTGAACGTTCGCAGGCGGTGGCGATGGTGCATCTGGATGATGAGGAATCTCTGGCATCGCCAAGGCGGCGAGTGGAGTTGTCGTCATTACCATGAGCAGGGCCAGAGCGACAGCCAGAAGCCGTGGGATAATTCCTGAGTTTCTAGAACCAATTTTATGGAACAAGTCAAGTCTATGATCTACTTTGAGTTTGAAAGTCATTCTGAGCCCTGGGTTCATTCTATTGATTCTCATTGAATGTCATCGCGGAAATACTTACTGTGGTATGGCTGTAGTTGGTAGTTGCAAATTTATCTGAAGGGGTCTAGTGTCAAGCGGGTCAGGCGCAGGCCACTTAGCGGAATTAAGGGTGAAATTTGCTGTTGTGATACTACTGTTAATACCATTGGCGACGATCAGGCACTTCAGAGTTTGTGTGTAATTTATTCTCACAGGCTTCGAGTAGACCGGCGAACTTGTGGTCGGATTTACTCCCGTCGTGGTGAAATACCCTATTCCGTTGTAAGGCACTGCAATAGCCACTTCTGTCGGTTCGGTTAGTGTGCTTGTGCCCACGCTAAATACTGGTGCAGCAGTTGCTGTGGCTGTGGTGAGCTGGTATCGGTTGCCAAGATAAGCCTGCGTATTTTTTCTCTCAGTTTCAGTAACTGCGCGACTGTAGACAAGAAGCTCTGCTAGCTCGCCATTCCAATAAGTAGTCACAGTGTTATTTGCGCCGAGAATATTTTGCGTTCTAGCGACGTTCGCCAAGTTCTGTACTGTGCCAGATATCTTGCTTTCGCCATTGACTGAAATACTTGCACTGGCCGCACCCGTGTGAACTGCGTCAACTAGCTGAAACTTGCCGACGGTGATGCTACTAGTCGGCGTGATCACATTGCTAGCTGTGGTGGCATTGTAGGCATTGAGCCGAACTTGGGTGTTGACTGTCTCTAGGCTGACTAGATTCGAAGGCCCAGCGTTGGATGATGCAAACAAAGTTTTTGTGGCTGTACCGACTGGCTTTATCACAGCGAAGATAGAAAAACCTGTGGTGAGATCTGTCAGTTGATTTGCCAGCACGTAGTTTCTTGATGAGCCATTAAAAGATGCTGAGGGATAGCCATTGATAGCTGGTGATACAAGAGTGGCTTGCTTCGTGCCCGTCGCTTGAGTGGCGTTGTTGGCAGGGGCAGCTCCAGATAAGTCATTCCATTGAGTGATATTTGAGCCACTCAGTATCGGGCCGAAGTCACCTTTTACCCAGAGTTTAAGACCCGACCTAGGAACGCCTAAAGTGGTTTCATCAGACTGGATGTTGGCTGTTGTAATAGAGCTGGTAACACCGCTGATAGTGGCAATGGCTTTTATAACAGCATTCTCTCCAATGCTGATGGGGCTTGAATAGAGCGGACTGGCAATTGTTGGGTCTGTCCCGTTGGTGGTCACATTTATTGTCGCGCCTGGATCTGCCGTGATCGTCACTGTCGATTGAACTGTTGAGTAAATACCACTGGTTGGCGAAATTACCGGGGGTGCGGTCGCCCAGGCTGATTGGGCTAAGAGCGAATTGAGAACTATGGTCAACGCTAGTGTGAAAAGCTTGGTGTAGGCTTGCTGAAAAAGATTCGTTGTGGGCCTTCCACCGAAATAGCTAAACATTCTTTCTGCCTTTTATCTGGAGTGCACAAGTTATGCTTGCCTAGTCAGCAAACATAACCCATATATCAGGGATTCCAGAGGCACATCATTTTTGAAACAACTTGAGAGGCCGAGCAATGCGTACGCAAATATTCGGAGCTGAAGCAGCCCTTTGATTTCTCTGCGGAGTAGCCTAGACGATACAAACCGGAATGTCTACGCTACCAATATTAAATATCGGAGATGAAAGTGATAATTGTTGCAAGGCAAGGCAAGGCAAGGCAAGGCAAGGCAAGGCAAGGAAGGGCTGAAATCGACAGCAGCTCTCGCTTTGCAGCTGAGTATTTCTTTCGTGAATCGCTGATCAGCGCGGGGTAGACTTCTTGCTCGTACTCCAGTTGCTGGTGAACTAAGTTAGCTTGGTTAGTCTTTCGGTTAAGCCGATCACTTAACCCCGAGCATTGACCATTCTCTGAATAGGACGTTAGAGACAATATGCATAAACTAGCGGTTAAGAGCAGAGCACTTCGTTTGCTCTACTTCTCTTTGCCCATGAAGCCGACGCCTTCTAACATGCCTTCAAGGTCGCTCTTGTTAGCCGCAGAGTAGCTTACGTCTGTGGGCGACTTCGTCAACTTTAAACCGCTAGGAATGACAAAGTCATTGGGGTCGTAAGTCTTTGTGGTTATCGATTTGGTTATGACTGGCGTGCGTTGCAAAAAGTCTTTATAGCGGTGGGCGTCGAACCATTCTTTGTGTTTGTATTTTTCTTCGGTGGCTGAGCTTTCAAATAGCGGTATCTCTTTTATATCCGGCACAAAGAGATAGCGGCACAATAGCTCTGCGGCCTTGCTTGGAATTTTAATATTCTTGGCACCATAGACGAGCATGTTTTTTCGCGTTTTATAGCACAGGCAGTCAAAGCCTTTGTACTTCTTCGCTCCAAGGAAGGTCGGTTTTTCTGGCTCGTGAGGCGGGACGCACGCATTTATGAGCATGACGCCACTGAAGCGATTCAAGTCACTTTGCCAGTAGACTTTTCGGTCAGTGCGAAAGCAAGTAATTTTCCAATCTGGTGCTTTGGCTACTAGAATGAAATTGCCTGTATTGTTTTTGATTCTTACAGCTTCGTCAGTGAGGTAGATGGTGTTGTCGAACTGGGTGACTACTAGCTCTTTAGCCGGGGCAGCTTCTGCCTTCTGGCATGTGAGGGCGATTAAGCTGCTGACCGAAACCAGGCAAGTGAGAATTGCTTTTAGATTGCGTTGCATTGGATACCTGCTGATGCGTACTTATACCATTCTAACTGAGTCTGTCAGATGTTAACCTTTTCGAAAGTCTCGGTGGGTCTATCGAATATGAAACGAATCTGCGGAATAGTATTGTCTTTGACCCTAATGTACGTGGCTGCTGGTTTTGGTTCTTTCATGTATCGGAACGCCTCATCTAGCGATTCCGGTTATGGTGCCGGCGATTTTTACCCTTAGAGCTGAGCTAGCATTCAATTATTCCTCAATCGATTTTGCCAAAGCCCTCAGATGTTCTCTGAAGGTGTGAGTGGGCTCTATGACTCGCTTTTTGAGGTAGTCATCAAACATTAGCTGACGATGTAAGTTTTGGCCGTCTCGGACTAGCTGTGCTTGTTTTGATTCAACCTCGCAAATTTGCTTTGCTGTGGCAAAGACATCTTTGATGTGATCTTGCTGCACAAAAACGGCACCATCTGAGTCAATAAAGACAAAGTCATTGCTTTCTATGTCAGCGCCACCAAGCTTGGCTGAACCAATTGAGTCAGGCTCCGCAGGCTCTAGCTTCTGCGGGCCAGAGGGATGCCTTCCATAACTGAAGATTGGCAAACCAATGCGCAGAAGCTCATCAGTGTCTCTGTGGCAGCCCCAAACAAGCAACGCTGCTATTCCATAGCTCATGGCTTCGAGGGCGGTTAAATCGCCAATGCACGCTTGGTCATTGCGGCCCCGGTCATCTATACACAAAATGTCGCCGGGCTTTGCCTGCAGCATGGCTTCAAGAAAAATATCAACACTGCCATAGTGTCTGACCGGCAAGGCCAGGCCAGCCACCTTGCTGCCTGGTATTAGTGACGTTAATCCCGCTGGCATAGAGCGAACAGGAAGCTTCAAGCGAATACAAGCATCGGCAATCATTGGTGTCGACAGTTGGCTAAAAAGCTCATTGCATTCTTTATTGTCCACGAACTATCACCTCTACTAGTCTTCCCTTTGCTAGTCTTTCTCTACTAGTCTTTCAGGCCGACGAAAGTTTGAATCACTATGGCATGATTAGCTTGATCGTTGAACTGGTCTGAACTATTAATATACTGAAGTTGGTAGCCCACTTCCACCCGTGCTTTTTTTAGGGTTTTGATGCCCAAGCCAGCAAATATGCGGTTCTGGTCAATACCCGCTTGTGGCCCTCCTTCTACGCTGTTCAAATTGATGAAGAGTTCGTCTTGAGCGGTGGCATAAATGCGTTTATGGAGTGGGTAGTTAACTTTGACCAGGTGTCTTAGTCGCACGCCTGTCCCGTTAAGGGGTTCGAATAGCCTCTGTTCTAGGCGTGTGCGATTGATAAGCAGGCAGCGCTTGAAGCTCTTATTCATTAAGGCTTGCTGCCAGATGCGGTGCTCGTTTTGCACGCCTTCATCGGTATAGTTTGAGAGCCAGAGATAACCGGCAAAAAGTGAGAAATTATCTTTCAGCTTGTACTCAAGAGCAGGTCTTAACAAAAGCTGATTTAGACCTGAGACATTGTCACCAACACGAGGAGTCACTTCTAAGTAGCCGTGCACTTTCTTGTACACAGTGCGATCCAGCATGATTGGTGTCCACAGCTGTAAGTCATGGTCTGCCGCTGCTTGTGTTGGTTCACAGCATAACAACAACAACGCCATTGCCGCGCTGATGATTGCTAGTTTCGAGTAGGGTTTCCTGTTTGCCATCACAATTATTTTGCTGTCACCAGAACACTGTCACCTAGTCTAATTTCACCACTATTTTGAGGAATGGCATTTTGACCAAACATCACTTTGCCGCTCTCCTTGCGGAAGAATGAAAGCGTTTTGAGGGGTTCTTGCGAGGCTTCAGCGGTATCTTGATCGATGGTTGTTATCTGGCAGCGGGCGCAGGGTTTGACCAGGCTTAGTTTGACGTTGTCGATGGCAATTTCAGACCAGCCATCTTCTGCAAATGCGTCGCTGCCACCAATGGTGATGTTAGGTCTGAAGCGGTTCATGGGCAGGGGGTATTCTAGTCTTCTGTTTAACTCAGCTAGTGATTCATCACTAATAACTAAAACAGGAAAACCGTCGGCAAAGCTAACAACGTTGTCTGGCGAGTTAGCGTATCGTTGGTCAACTATGCGATTAAATGAAGGCTCCATGCGCACTAAGCGCACTTTCCTTTCTAGATAACGCGACAGCATAGCCGCTGCTTCATCTCCTTGGTCTAAGGCCTGACAAGTGTCGCTCCATACTTTTACAGTCATAACTTTTGCATCAACTGGAGATTTTTCGATACTAAGTGGCACTTCTACGCTGTCGCCCAGGGGCATGGTTAAGCGCAAGGTGTGTTCTAGTATGGCTGTTTGAATCAGAGCCATGGGGGCCAGTTCTCGTTGGGTGAGAAACTGTCCGCTTTCAGTTACTACCATCCATTCTCGGTCGTATTTGAAGCCACGATTTTCTAGTTTGGCGCTGGGCAATGATATGCCAGCCAGACTTTTGACTGGGTAAATTGTCAGAGATGTAACTGATAGAGATGGGCTATTCATAAAAGTGCCGCTCATGGAAGTGTTGCTCATGATTGCGTTTCCTCTGCAATGACTTGTTCTAAATAGTCTTTTTCGCTGGTATATATCACTGAGGCGGCATCAATTGTAGGGCTAATAGCTTGATTTTGGGCCATCTTTTCGCGCTCAGTTAGTTTCTCTTTTAAGGCTTGGTCTGGTTTTATCAGCTTCTCTGCCAGCTTGTCTCGTTCGGCGTTGCGCATGCTTATTGAGGCATTGACCCAGTGTAGGTAAACCCAGCGAAGTAGCGGAATGAGAACAAAGAGCGTGCCATAAACAACTAGTATGTCGGCTTGCCAGCGGTAGGTGTGTACTAGGCGATGGGCGGTGAAAGCAAGCCACCAGGTGCCAGCCAAGTTGAGCGTGGCGATGGCCAGTACAGGTCTGATTTGCTCTTTTGATAGTTCAGAGAATGGTATTTCGTATTCTATTAGGGCCGGAGGGAGAAAGTTTTGTAGCACAATTTTGGGCGTTTCAGTTGGCCCGGCGCTAACTTGCAGTGAAGGAAATAGATAAATGATTGAGCCAGTTTCGCTTACTTCTGGTCTGCCATCAAAGCGGCAGAGCACTGGTAAGACAAAATCTTCGTTGTCTTCTTGTGTTGAAATTTCGCTCAGCATAAGTGGGGCTAGTTGCTCGGCTGTGACTACGCCTTTATTGTTGTGAATCAGTTGGGCAATTAAGCGCCATTGTTTTTCTTCAATTTCAGCATTGGGGTTTTTGTCACCAAATAGAAAAGAGAAGCAATTGATCAAGAAGTTGTCGTTTTTGATTTGTTCTACGGTGGCGCTCAGAGGCTGACCGGGTAGTCGTTTGGCTCTGTTTGGCTGCCAGAAAATTAGGTCGCGCAGAATGAGCAAATCTAGAAACGGCTGTTGTTTGTTTTTCTTTTCTGTGCCAAAGGTAGTGACGAAAATAGTGAGCATAACAGCGAGGATTACCACTGCCAGCGAGGCTAGCAGTATTACACCAAAAGAGATTTTGACTATGAAAAAGCAGATATTGAAGAACATCCGCCCTGCCTTTTCGACGAATGCTCTTATGCCGGTGGCGAGATAGTTGTTTTGAAAGCCAGGGTTAAAGCTATAGGCAACAAAGCCAAGCTTTGATACTTCGAGGTGGCCGCCCACGTCTGAGGCCACTTCATTGAGCAAGCGATTGCTGTCGCTGAGTGAAAGCCCGGTCTTGGTTGCTACGTCAGCAGCGCTTACTCGGCGACCAAGTTGGTTGATGGCTCGAATTACTGTTTGCTTGTCGTCAGCAGGTTTGCTCAAGTTAGGCTCTTAGTGACTAGCTGTTAGGGCTCCCAAGGCTTGAATGATGGCGATAACGGCGCACATGAGTGATTCACCGGCCACAGCGCCAGAGGCCACTGGTACTACATATAAATCAGCGCTTTTTTTAGAAGCCCAGCGCCAGATCATGGCTATCAAAGCGCCCAAGAAGAAAGCAAAGGCATTGCTAAATGGCATTACCCAAGATAGACCAAGGCCCATGGCCGATGGTACGTATGGTTTCCATTTTTTGCTGGCAAATTTATCGAGCAGGGCCAAAGCTATACCAATTAAACCAGCAATGAGCATGCCCCAGCGAGCGGTCACCGGAACAGTCTCAATGCCTTGACTGAGGGCGAGAGCTACTGATTTCCAGATGTTTACTGAGGGTGGTTCAAAGGCTTCTAGAGCGGCTTTGTTGGGCACCATTAAGTACCAGGCTGGTACCACAGCTGCTACTCCAAAGAAGACTCCGGCCAACTGCGCTTGAAATTGTTTTCTGGCGTTGGCACCAAGCAGATATCCACTTTTGAGGTCGGTGAGTAAATCGGCTGAGCTTGAGGCTATATTGGCTGTGACCGAGGCGGCCATCAAGTTAGTGACGATGTTTTTTGGTGCCATTACTGCCACAGCTAGCTGGGTAATTTTGCACATGGCACTCATTGGTGTCACATCTGTTTCACCGGTGGCGCGGCAGGCCACTAAGCCAAGAAAGAAGCTCATGACGATGGTCATTATGCCGACCAACGGTGAAATGGAGAAGGCTAAATATTGCAGGGCAATACTGGCAATCGCTAGAGGTACGATGCCCCAAACAAGCCATTTTAGAGGTACTTCAATGTCGGCTAATGGGTCGATATTTTCTGTGCTAGCGCCTTTTTTTACTTGCACTATATTCAGTGAGCGCAAAATAGTTTTCCATTCAAGGGCAAAAGCAGTGAGGCCGCTTGTTACCATGATGGCTGTGCCACTCCATAGAGCCCATTCTTTGATGATGGCTTTGGGGGCGCTGATTTCGTGCGCGTTAAGTGCTTGGGGGCCGAAGAATAAATAGAGTGCGAGCGAACCAACCAGCATTGAAAGTGATACACGCATGCCAACCAGCATGCCAGCCCCAAGTAAGAGTAAGCTGGGCTCCCAGCCAAAGCCGGGGGTATCTTTCAAGTTGACCCCCAGGCTGCGACCGCCAAACGGAATTAATTCAGGTATTTTTAGTTTGGCTGCAATTTGCCATGCAAATTCGCCTTTGCCAAGAAAGCCAACGGCGGCTCCTGCTACTAAGGCAGCTACTAGTGAATAGGCCTGGGTGACTGCTTCTTTGCACTGACCATGCAGACTCTTTAGGGTTTCAGCCGCGGCAATGCCTGAAGGAAAAGGCAATTGCTCGATATTAATCATCTGCCGTTTCATTGGTACGGCCAGAAACACACCCATCATGGCTGAGACAAATGTCCAAGGTAAAAGGGTTGTCCAGGGTTGGTGTTCTCCAGTAATTAGAAGCAGAGCACCAAAGGCAATGCCAACGGTAGCACCAGTTGAATAGCCCGCCGCTGAAGCGGTTGACTGCATGCAATTATTTTCTAGTATCGACATGTCAGATACCTTAGGAAAGGCCACTCTGATGCCGCGCCAAATGACAAAAGAGAGCACGCAGGCTGTGATTGCTACACCAAATGCCCAACCGACTTTGAGCATGGTGTACAAGTTTGAAATCGACATCAGCATGCCCAGTGCGCCGCCCATGAGCACTGCGCGCAAGGTAAATTGCGGCACTGTATCGCCTTGATAGACAGTTCTAAGCCAGAGCTGGTCGGTAGTTTCACCTTCTCTTTCAGGCTCTAGAGTGATACTACCGTGGTCTAAGGGAGACGATTTTTCTTCCATCTTCTTTGTTTTCTACTTTTTTACTTTCTACTTTTTGAGTAATTTTAACTATGAGGGCTGCTGAGCATGCAGAAGCCTTCATTGTCCAAACCTCTTAGTGAGGTGGCTCTAGCTACTCGGGTGATACCAAGCTGAAAAGCAGCGGTGCGCAGGTCGCATTCGTTTGATTTTGCTAGGTGCTTAATTTCTTTGTAGGCATCAAGAATCAAGAGCTTCAACTCTTGATTGACGCGCTCTAGTCGCCAGCGGAACTGTTGCACGTTTTGCACCCATTCAAAATAGCTGACCATAACACCGCCAGAATTGGCGAAAATGTCAGGCACAATTATTTTGTCGTGTTTGATCAAATATTCATCGGCTTCAGGAGTAGTGGGGCCATTGGCGCCTTCGATGATAAATTTGGCCTTTATCTCTTTCATGTTCTCTTTTGTGATGACATTACCGAGAGCAGCAGGAATGAGCACATCACAATCGCAGCTGAAGATAGCGTCGGCTGATATTTCTTTGGTATCAGGGAAGCCTTTGACGCCATTGTTTTCGCGTACATAGCGCATCAGGTGTTCGACATCCAGTCCCTTAGCGTTGTAGATGCCGCCGGTTAAGTCGGCCACTGCCACCACTATTCCACCCATTTGATGAATAAATTGAGCGGCCCATGAGCCAACATTGCCAAAGCCTTGAATGGCAAATTTTGTTTTGGCAAAGTCCATAGTGTAGTCAGCTAAGATTGCCTCGCAGACAAAGGCAATACCTTGACCCGTGGCTTGCTCTCGCCCTTCGCTGCCGCCTAGTTCGATGGGCTTACCTGTCACCACCGCTGGTGTCCAGCCGTGATATTTAGAGTATTGATCGACTATCCAGGCCATGGTCTGTGAGTTCGTGCCCATGTCTGGGGCGGGAATGTCGAGGCCGGGGCCGATGATGTCGTGAATTTGGTCGACGAACGAGCGGGTGATGCGCTGCAATTCAGCGTGGGAAAGTTTGGAAGGGTCGCAGTTGATACCGCCTTTGGCGCCGCCATAAGGAATATTGGCTACTGCCGTTTTCCAGGTCATCAGCGAAGCTAACGAATTGACTTCATCGGGGTCAACTTCGGGGTGATAGCGCAGTCCGCCTTTCATGGGGCCGCGACTATTGTCGTGCTGCACGCGAAAACCGTTAAATACGCCGAGTTCGCCGTTGTCTAGTTCAACTACTACTTCGACTTTGACTTCGCGTCTTGGTGCCATTAAAACAGTTTCTAGCATTGAGCCAACATGCAAATGCTTTGCTGCTCGCTTGAAATAATAGTTGGTCGCTTCTGATGCCCGCATCGCTGCCTCCCATTAGGTTTCTAATAGGTTAGCACCTTGGTTTCTCGCTCAGCTCAAGACTTAATGCAAGAAAGGCCAATTTTGATTCTTAGATTTGGGGCTAGAAACTGCCCATTGCTACTGGCGCATAGCCTCTGAACATATAGGCTGCTTGGTGGGCGGCTTGTTCGACAGTTGTGGCTTTGCCTTTTTTGAGGGTATCGACGTGGCCTTTGACAAATTCGATTCTTTCTATTGCTGGCATGGCCGGCACTCTAATCACTTTGACATTTCTTGAGGCATAGCAATGCTCAAGAATGACACTTATTTCTTTGGTGAACTTGAGGTTCTCATTCTGGCGAATTTCATTGGCTTCGAAGAATGACAAGGGCTCGATTAAAAAGGCCACGTCGTACTGTGATGAGTCCAAATTGCTGAAGGCTGATGGCACTGGCAGTTTGTCGTGTAGATAGTAGGCTTCGCCGTCGAACATGCCACGGTCTAGAATCACGGTTTGGTCAAAATCCAGAATTGAGGCTTCCGCTGATTGTTGCCGTTTTAAGACTTCGGCTTGAAACTTTTGTCTATCGACCCAGGGTAAGATGCGCCCTTCTTTGATGATTTGCGTGGCAATTTCGTTGACGATTCGATATCCCAGTTGACCAAGGCCATTGACGATTGTGGTTTTACCGACCGACGGTCCGCCTGTGATCACTGCTTTCATGTTGCCAACACTCACTGTAGGGGTTTTCAGGTGCTATCAGGACTGTATGTTTTTTTTAGGCACTATACAAGGTGAGATTTCTCATAATCATGGGAAGGCTCCCCCTTACCTCTAATATTCTTAGATTTGGGGCTTTTGATTGAGCAAAGCTTTCACTGACGGCATGGCCAATTCTGCTGCTGTTTCGCCAGCCTTGATGGCAATTTTGACGTCGCTGGTTTTGGTCGAAAGGACAGCGATGCCGTTGGTTCTTGGTTGGATGATTAGTTGGGCTAAGCCGGTCTGCGATCTATCGACGCTGGCCAGCATAATGTTGATGGCGCGCTTGCTAACACTGCCAATTTTGCGAAATGTCTTGCCGTTCTCGGTCTCAAATGGTTCATCTATATTGATGGCAATCACCGCCACCTCGCTTTCATTTCCTAATTCGTGAGCCAAAACCCTGGCCTGCTCCACTGGTAAGTTGGCTTGAATGCCTCCGTCTACCAATAGTGCCATTGAGGGCTCGCCATCTTTTATAGCGATATTGTCTGGGTTGGCAGTATCGAAGGGCACAGGCTGACGCAGAGCTGGAATAGCGGAGCTGGCTTGAATGGCTCGACCTAAATCGCCCGCTCTGATGACGTAGGGTTTGGCCGTCAGTAGGTCAGAGCAGACAGCGCCGTATTTGATGGGCAGAGTTTCTATGGCTTTGTTGTCTAGCTGCACTTGGGCATTGACATATTTTCTAAAGCGATTGCCGCGGTAAAGACCGTCATAGGGATGGTAACCAAAGAGGTGGGGAATGAAGAAGATGGGCACGGCCATGATGCGAACGGGAATGGGCACGGTTAGGTAAGAGCGCAAGAAAGACTTTTTCAGCAATATTTGTTCTATTTCGTCGGCGCTCAGGCCTGAGCAGTAAAAGCCACCGACGATAGCACCAATGCTGGTGCCAACAATGGCGTCTATCTTTACGCCATTCTTTGCCAGTACCCTTAATACGCCGACATGTGCCGCACCGCGGGTGCCACCACCGCCGAGAGCCAGCACCAGCTTCTTCTGTTGCTGGTTGGCTACATTGGTGTCGTCTGCTTTTTGTACATCGTGTGCTAAAGATGGTGATACGAATGAGAGCCAAGTCGCACAGGCCAATAGGCTGCTCAAAATAAGTCGGGGTGTCATGGTCTCCTAGTTTCCGAAGTAGACAGAGTTTGCGAAGGACACAGCGCAAGTTTTACTTTTGTAACCGGTTTTTGTTACGCGATTGTGTCTTCTCCTAATATTAACGAACTTCAAGAAATGGGCATTTAGTGGCCTCGGGCCGCAATCTCGGTTAGAATCAATCTTAAGTATGAGAGATTGACAACTGCTTATCATGCTATAAATAAAGGACTTTGCAAGTTCATTAAAGGCAAAGAATATTAGGGGGCTCGCAACTTGGATTTTTCAGCCTGGAACACTCCAACTACATGGGTGACATTCGCTGCCTGGTTTTGCGTTTCATACGTTTACCTGGCTATAGGCATCACTGGTGGCTACCATAGGCTACTCACCCACAAGTCATACAAAGTGCCTAACTGGTTGAGATATTTCATCGTTTCTGGTGGATATTTCGCCTTAATGGGAGCTCCGATTTCGTGGGTAGCTGTGCATAGACTGCACCACCAGAAATCTGACCAGCCTGGAGATCCCCATTCGCCTCGCGACGGCTTCGAACATGCTCTATATAAATGGATGTTCGACATGGAGAAACGTCAATCGGTTGAAGAAATCAGAAAGCAAGTGCCCGACTTGCTTGAAGACAAAGTTCTCTGCATGCTTGGCACTGATCACTCAGCCAAACAAGCTCAACTTTGCCTCTGGGTCAATATTGTTGCCCGCGTAATCATTCTATTGGCTTTTGGCCCTGTGGCTTTCACTGCAAACTTGATTGCTTCTGTTCTCGTATTCTGGAGCCCTCAATTCGTCAATACTTTCTGCCACCTACCAAGCTGGGGCTATCGCAACTATGAAGTACGCGATGATAGCCGCAACGTTCCATGGGTTGGCTTGATGGCTATGGGCGAAGGCTGGCACAACAACCACCATGCTTTCCCTAAATCGGCTCAGCATGGCATTAGATGGTTTGAGTTCGATGCCACTTGGATGATGATTTCATTCTTTGAAAAAATCGGCTTGGCTACTGATGTAATCAGACCTACTCCAGCTCTTTCTCCAGCAGAAATTGCTGCTGCTAAAGCAGCAAAAGCAGCCCGTGATGCTAAGCAAGCTGTAGCCTCTCCTGTGTCTGTGGATACGACATCTGACAGCGCTGAGCTTGTAACTGCTCCAACTGAAGTGGTTGAAGTAGCGAAAGAAAAAGAGCTAGTCGAAATCTAGAAATTTAGAGTCAGCTCTAGAAAATCTGAGAAGCGCTTCATTCTATTTGAAGCGCTTCTGTTTTTTATAGACTAAACTAGACTAGAATTGTAGTTCTGGATTGAAGAGGTTCTGGTTGAAATGAGATTCTTATCGGTTGTCTGCGGCCTTGCTCTAGTGATGAGCACTTTGTTTAGTATGTTTTTGCCAGTTGAGGCAAAAGAATGGTCTATTGATGATCGTCAACAAGCCCTGATGCAGCAAATCAATGAAGGGCAGAAAGCAAAGGAATTGACTGTCAAAGAGGCTAAAAGCCTGCGCAAAGATTTGGCCAATCTTGCTAAGAAAAAAGCCAAGATGAAAGCTAAGGCCGACAAAGACAATACTTTGACCAAAGAAAATCAGACTGAATTAGAAGGCGACCTCAATAAAATTAGTGTTGAGATTCAGAAGCTCAAATTAGAGAAGCGCGTACAAAAATAAGTCTGGGCCAGTCTTTCTGGTTTGTCGCTTCGATAAAAAGTTTAATGGGCACCATTTATGGTGCCCATTGTCTATTTTGGTTTGTAGAGAGATTGATTGGTCGCTAGCTTCTAGCTTTCTGGTCTTTAGTTCTCTAGTTCTCTAGTTCTCTAGTTCTCTAGTTTAGTCATACTGATGGCTTTTGGGGCTGGTTATGACTCCTATGAAGAGCATCATCAATCCGCCCCACAGAGCTGGCACCCAACCGTGAATGGTCAGATAACCGGGCATCAGGTCAGCGAGCACTTTGAGCGTTATGGCGGGAATGAGCCAGAATCCTAAAATCCAGGCTGGTATGAGTACCAGCAGCGCCAGGCCAAATGTTGTGATCGTGAGAACGGTTGTGAGCAAAATGGCTAGGGCCTCAACTACCCAGCCGACGAAGGCAAAGACGAAGCCAGCCGCCAGCGCGCTCATAAAGCTGCCGTGGGTATCTATGCCTTTAATCATGGGGAATACCCAGTGAAAGGCAGCTGCAATTAAGACTAGTCGAATTAGGTAGGCTTTCATGCCTCCATCATAACCCTAATCTAGTTTTTTGGCTTCCATATTGGATCTTGAAACTTACTAGATTTCGGTTCAAACCAACGGGTCATGGTCATTTTCTGTTGGGTATAGAACTGAATTCCTTCAGAGCCTTGAATGTGCAAGTCACCATAGAACGAAGAGTTCCAACCTGTGAAGGGGAACCAAGCCATGGGGGCTGGCACGCCAACGTTGATACCAATCATGCCGGCATTAAAGTGATGCTTGAATTCCCGGGCTGAGCGGCCAGAGTTTGTATACATAACCGCACCATTGCCATAAGGGCAATCGCGACCAATTGCTAGAGCTTCGTCTAGAGAATCGACGCGCACCACTGACAATACTGGCCCAAATATTTCTTCTTTGACGATAGACATTTCTGGTTTGGCATGATCAAGAATAGTTGGCCCTAAGAAGAATCCGCTTGATTTTGCTGCTTCAATATTGCGACCGTCCAGAGCCACTTTGGCCCCTTCTTTTTCGCCTTTATTGATCATGCTGCGCACTTTGTCCAAATGCTCTTTTGATACCAGTGGCCCCATGTCTGGATGAGCTGAGCCCATGCCATCAGTTGGACCAACTTTCATCTTGGCAGAAGCTTCCACTAAATGTGGTATCAAGGCTTCAGCAGCGTCACCAACAGGAAGGGCTAAGCTACCAGCCATGCATCTTTCACCGGCGCAGCCAAAGGCTGATGCTTGCAGAGCTTGAACTGTCTGCTCCATATCGGCGTCAGGCATAATAATGATGTGATTCTTTGCACCACCGGCCGCTTGTACTCGTTTGCCGTTAGCTGTGCCTGTGGTGTAAATGTATTTGGCGATATGGGTTGAACCCACAAACGAGATGGCCTTGATTAGAGGATGAGTAAGCAAGGCGTCAACGCAATCTTTGCCACCATGAACAATATTGAATACACCATTGGGTAGGCCGGCTTCAGACAATAGATTGGCGATCATCATGCTGGTCAACGGCACTTTTTCAGATGGCTTCAATACGAATGAATTGCCGCAGGTTAGGGCAATGGGATACATCCAGAGTGGAACCATGGCCGGGAAATTGAACGGAGCGATGCCAGCACAGACGCCAATTGGGTGGCGGATTGTCTCGCAGTCGACGTTGCGAGCAATATTTTCCATGCTCTCGCCCATCATCAAGCTGGGGATGCCGCAGGCAAACTCGACTACTTCTATAGCTCTTTGTACTGAAGCTCTTGACTCAGGAAGGGTCTTGCCGTGCTCACGGGTAACACACTGGGCAATCTCTTCATAGTGCTGTTCCATCAGGTTCTTGAAGCGGAACATCACCCGTGCCCGTTCGATAATCGGCACTTCCTTCCATTCAAGAAAGGCTTTCTGGGCTGCTTGCACAGCTCTGTCTACATCAGCGTTGCCGCCTAGCGGCGTACGGCCGATGATTTCACCTGTGGAGGGGTTGTAGATGTCTTGAAATTCGGTGGCCGTTGAATCTACCCAGTCACCATTGACTAAGAGTTTGCACACTGTTGCCGTGCCGGTTTTTGTTGCAACCATTCCACCCTCCGATTTTTTGCAAAAGCTGGTGAAGCTTCAAATAATCTGCGCGCTCAGTAATCTGCGCGCTAAATAATCTGCGCCCTAAACAATCTGCAAAGAATATCGGTTTGACCTACTTTAAGCAATATGAAGATGGCTCTAAACCCTCAAACAAGGGCTCTTTGAGAATCTTCTAATAGGTTGTGTCTTATTGGCCGCTCTTCTTTAGTAGCTGGCTGAGGCTTTTGCCATTGCCTGGTCGGCGTAGTTCATGGCCTGGGCTGCTTGCTCACGAGCCTGGTTAGCCAATGTCTTGGCCATAGGTGAGCTGGTCGTGCTGGCTAGCGAGCTGGCACTTTCGGCGGCTGCCTGAGCAGCATTGGCGTGCGAACGTGCTTCGCTAGCTGCTTGTTGGATGGCGCTGCTGTTGGTTGAGCTCATGGCCTGGTTTAGTGAGTTGCGAGCAGAGTTGGCGTAGTTTTGAGTTTGGGTCAGCTGACCTTGCACTTGCGAGTTGATGCCAGCAAAGTTGGCTTGGACCGATTTGGGATCATAGGTTGACTGGCTAGCAGCGGTCGTTCTTTGTGCTGCAGCGCCTTGATTTCCGCCGTTGTCGAAAATCTGGTTGAAGTTGGTCTGGCCCATGTTGTTGGCGCCGGTCGTAAAGTTATTGTTGCCGCCAGTTAAGCCGGTAGAGCCGCCGCCAAAATTAGCGCCCGTTCCGTTTCCAGTTCCAGCTCCAGTTACAGGGAGGCCGCCTGAGCGCGTTCCGGTTCCAGGGCCAATGACGCCCCCAGAGGTGAAATTGCCATCGCCATTAGCGGAAGTCGCCCTGACATTGCCCCACTGTTGACCGGTGGAGAAATTGGTGGCTTTATTGCTGGCGCGATTTTGATTCTGCGACTCCATCAAGCTTTGCTTATAAGTCCTATCGTTCGCCGCTCCACCATTTGAATTTGTGGCTCTGTTTGTAGTGTCGGTCTGACCCCCGGCACCTGTAGCTAGTGGGGTGTCTTTGGGGAAGACAATAAACTCACCGGGGCTTTTGCTTTTACCCATCAGTTTTTCAAGGATGGTGTCCCACATACTTGGGGTGTTGACGGGAGTGTAGTTGGGGTTGGCGCCGGTGCTACCAGTATTGCCGGTGTTGCCGTAATTAGTGCCGTAGCCGCCAGTATTCCCGCCTGTCCCGTAATTGCCGAAATCTGATTCGGGTGGAGTGCCGTAGCCACCGTTGTAGCTGCCACCCGTGTAGTTCCCACCGGAATTACTGGGGTAATTGCCAGAATTTGAACCACCAGGTTCGAAAATTGAGTTGAAGTTCTGGGCCTGAGCTGGGCTACCGAGGCCTTGCAGGATGAACAGCGAAATTAGTGAGATAGCTGCAGTAATTTCTTTGATGCTAGATTTTGCTCTGTATTGCTGACTCATTTTTGGTCCTGTTGTACAAGATCCGCGGCTCAAGCTTTAGATTGCCTGAGTTTTCTTAGCTGATCATCATGGGTGAGAGCCGGAACTTCTCCACCTTTCAGTGTAACACCGACTTTGTCGGCCACAAGACCCAGCTTTCGTAGAAACCACATGTCTACGCGCTTTTTCTGCAAAGTATCTCGTAAATGTTTGATATTTGAGAGAAATTCGCCGTCTTCGAATGTTCTCATGCGCTCAAAACCGCCCATGAGACGTTTGGAGCCATGATTGCAGTGAAGTACTTCTACTATATTGTTAACTTGAACGGGACCAAGCACTGCAGCGGTGAATGCTAGGGGGACGCCGTCGCGCCATTCGCCTTCGTTTTGCAAGAAATCTACTTGTAGCCACGTTCTGGCGGTGAAACGTACGCGCAGAACTACCGGTTCACAAATTAACGAATTGATGGTGTCGGGTTTTATGTCGCGTATGCATGCGGCTCTAGCATAGGCGTAAGCGTCCTGCGCTCTAGTTGTGAAAAAACTATAGCTGTTGCGGCCTGGCTCAAGAAAACCAGTCTTATTTATTTCCCAGCGACGATAGCAATTGGTACCGTGGTAGAGGAAGATTTCGTTTTCGGGCTGATTATAGTCCAAATGTCCATGGCTAGCGGCGAACTCCGCAAGCGGTGGGGGAACTTCATGGTAACGTAGGCTGTCCACCCGCTTCCTCTCATATTCTAGCCCTAGCTCTACTAGCCCCATCGGGGAAAGCACCTTTCATAGTGTTATTCCCTTGATAAGGAGGTGTCTAACCTTGCTATTGTTTAGCTTCTGAGGAACGCTTGGAAAAGTTACGCCTTATTCCATGTGCTTTTCTCTAGCCGCTTGTATGGCGGAAGTGGCAGCTGCTAGCGCTTGGCGCACCCGGTCTAGATTTACTTCAGCACTGTCACGAATTGTTGTGGTCAGCTCTGAGCGTTTGTTAGTCAATTCACTAAAGAGCTTCTCGCTCTGATCTTCCATGTTGTCG
The DNA here is from genome assembly GCA_943369735.1 of bacterium Ga0077546. Taxonomy (GTDB): domain Bacteria; phylum Cyanobacteriota; class Vampirovibrionia; order Obscuribacterales; family Obscuribacteraceae. The sequence goes on along the minus strand of CALROJ020000059.1, from coordinate 24,038 downwards.
ATGTTGTGTTCGATGGCGCTAGCAAGATCTTTGTTAGCTTGTTGCTTCAGGCTTCCGAGCTTGTTCAGGGCGTGGTTGCGCTCTTCATTCAATTCGGGCTCAGCATCTACAGTAGATGATTCCACCAGGCTCTTGAGAGTGAGATCGCTTTCAAGCATGCGCCTTTCTGTATCTTTGAGGTAACCATTCACTTCCTGAGTGCGTTGAACCAGATCTTGGCTGGAGCGTTTGAACGTCTCTTCTAATCCACTCTTCAGTCCACGTCCGGAACTTTCTAAATCGGTTAGACAGTCTTCTACGGTGCGTTTTAGCTTATCCGAAGAATTGTTGATGCTCTCTTCTAGTTTGGCCAGTTGCGAGAGCATAGCAGTGTTAGATTCAGAGGCAACTTGCTTGCCCATATCGTGAATCATGGTTCGCAGAATTTCTTTCTGCTCGTTCAGCTTGGGCAAGATTGACTCTGCAAGAAGCTCTTTTGTCTTCTGAGCCACAGCCATCTCACATACTGCCACTGTGTGCGAAATAGTTTGTTCTAGATCAAGTTTGGTTGAGCGTAGTTTCTCGCAAGCTCTTTCAAGGGAGCTGTCTATTTCTTCAATCATTGAACGCATGTTGCGCTCTAGTGACTGGGTGATAGAGGCATTTTCTTCGCCCATGCGCTCGCGGAAGCGCTCGAAACGTTGGGTTACTTTTTCGGTGTAGCTGTCGTGGCTTTCTTTCAGTTGTTCAAGGATAGACTCGCTCAGTCTAGCAAGCTCATCGTTGCGGCTGGCAATCAAGCTGTTGAGTCGACCTTGGACTGAGCTGGTTAGTTTTTCCAACTCGCCTTTGAATTGCTCACATTGATTGACGATAGCGGTCGAAAGTTCATTTTGTTCTGATTCAAGACGCTGTAAACCGCTTGCGTCTAGGTCGCTGAGGAGGCTTCTTGCTCCTTCAGATTCTTTCGAAAGATTATTTTGCACATCGACTGCAAGATTTTCTAGGCGGCTTCTCAATTCACTAGAAAGATTGGTGAGATTGACTTCTGCATGTTTTTCAAGGTCTTGGCCTTCACGCAGCAATTCCTCAACTTGTCTGTTCAAGCGAATTTTTAGCTCTTCGGCACGGGAACTCATCTTGTTAGCAGCTTTAGCAACTTGTTGCTCAAGCTTGCTCATCAAGGTTGCCATTTCGTTCATCATTAAACGAGCATCTTGAGCTGGCGCCGGTCTGACGCCTGAGTCGAACTCGCCCATAGCGGGGGCGCTTCTATAAGGAGCTGGTGTTGAAGCCGGTGCGACAAAAGGTGCTGGTTCTGGAGCTATTTGTTGAACTGGTTCTTGAATTTGAACTTGAACTGGAGCTGGCGCTTCAAAAGGAGCTGGCACTGGGGCTACTTCTTGAACTAGTTCTTGAACTTGAGCTGGCGCTTCAAAAGGAGCTGGCACTTGGGCTACTTCTTGCACTAGTTCTTGAACTGGAGCTGGCACTTCAATAGGAGCTGGCGCTGGAATCTCTTGTACTGGGGCTTCTTGTACTGAAGTCTCTTGTACTGAAGTTTCTGGTGTTGGGAGCTGGGCGGCTGGCGCTGGAACCTGGACTAGCGGTCTAAGTGGAGTCGCAGTAGGCTGTGGCACTGGTATGTGAATCGGAGCGTTGGCTGGTTCTGAACCAATGTTGGAGCCGATGTTGCTGCTGCCACCAAGTTCACTGCTGCGGCGCAGAGGACTGCTGTAGTCACGGGGTCTGACTCGAGTCTGCATTATTTGAGAATCTGACATGGATTCTGGCATCGATTCTGCTGACATTACTTCTGTCGGCATAGTTTGTGCTGGCATGACTTCTGGCGCAGCGGTCTCGGCCGGCGCTGGTGCTTCTGCTACGGGCTCGACAATTGCTTCTGGCGCTGGCTCGAAAGCAGCGGGAGCTGGCGTCTCTAGAACTTCTATTGCTGGTTCTAGTGCCGGTTCTTGAGCTGGTGCTGCTGGCGTTTGAGTAACTTCACTAACGCTCTCTTCTGGGGCCGAGAACAACGAAGTTGTTGGGTCCATGGTCGACCAGAAGCCACCGCTATCAGTTGCACTGTTTAGGGTGCCAACATCTTGTGTCAAAGGCGTGGCACTTACGGTCAAGTCGGCAGCGGCTTCTGTGACTTGAGTATTGCTTACCGGAGTGCCTTGGTGCCAGACTTGTTGCTGGCTGGAGAGGTCTTCATCAACTGGTGCTGCACCCATTTGTAATTCAGGTGTTGGGCTATCTTTTGAAAGTTGTTGAGTCAATCTCTCGAAGAGGCTGTTTGAATCATCAGCTGCAGCAGTATCTGCTGGCTGGGCGAAAGAAGACTCAACGGCAGTCGACCACTCGGCTTCACTTGTGACAGGGCTTTCTGTCGATAGTGAGTCTGATGGCATCAAGCTTGGCTCTATCAAATCAGGCAGCTCAGGCAGCGGAGATTTCTCTCCATGCCAATCGCTTGGTGAGCTGGCGCCCCAACCTTGAGAGTGTTCAGCCAATGCTTCTGGCAATGGTAGTTCAACGGCAGTTGGTACAAAGGTTTCTTGAACAAAGGTGTCTGGAACAAAGGTGTCTTGAACAATTGTCTCTGGAGCAGCAGGCTCGCTAGCAAAGTGAGCGACTAGCTGATCGAGGCCTGGTGCCACCGGTGGTGCGCTAACGTCAGGCTGTGCTGCGGTTCCTACTGGCTCTGTAACTGCTTCTGGAGCTTCTTCTGTCAGTGGTTCGACAACTGGCTCAGTGTCTGGCTTGTAGTCCATCCATGAGTCTGGCTCTGATACAACTGGCTCCTCTTCAACAACAGGCATGATGGCATCGGGGTTGGTTTCGATCGTGCCGCGAGCCGCGTTCGAAAATATATCTGAATCAAAATGAGATTCTTGGATACCTGGTTCCGGGCTGATGGCAAAGTCTTTAGGATCAAGGTCCCAGCTGTCTAGTTTGCCCTCGGTTTTGGCTGGAGGCGGAGCGTCGTTGACGAATTTGTTATAGTGTTCGTCACCGAAGTATTCTTTTAGACGCTTTTGTTTTCCTGCTTCGAATTCGGCTTTTATACGTTTTTCTTTTTCAAATTCGTTTTCAGCGTAATTAATAGCCGCTTCACCGGCCAAGCCTTGCTGGTAATCATTGAAGAACTGGGCAGAGAAATCTTCTTTTGGTAGATTGCTCTCTAGTACTGCTGTGCTAGAGGACACAGAGCTCTCGTGAGTGTCGTGAGACAGTTCATACCAGGCTGTGGCCACCCTAACGGTGTTCAATTGCTGGTCGATACGGGCATGATCGCCCGTCATAAGAATTGCAGTGAGGGCGTCTGCCGACGCTGTAGCCCAAGGTGGTGTATCGTCATAGCGGCTTGCCGTCCGCGTCGGAATGGTCGGCGGCTCAGGAGCAGGCTCTGGGCTTGAAGGTACAAAGGCAGTGTTAGCTTCAAAGGCAAACTCTGAAGGTTCGTTGCTTACTGACGATGGCTGTTGGGGATATTCAGGCACCAACATTTCTGACTGTGGTGGCAGCTGCAGGTTGGAGTAAGAAAGCTGTTGCAGGGCCGGCGGAATATCGAATGTCGGTTGCGTGGGGCTGGGCGGTGGCGCCACCGTCTGCGGTGCGTACTCGGCAATCTGTGGTTCTACTATCGGAGCGGCAGTGCCCTCGTTTGCTGGGCTTGGCTTGAATGGATTGTTTTCAAATGCCGCTGGTGAAGCTGCCTGCTCAGCATTAATGGCTTGTTGAGTCATTATGCCATGTTGCACTGCTAACTCGCCGAGGGCAAGCTCTTCGGCGTTAAGAGGAGCAAAGCAAGACTTCAGTATTGTTTTGTTGCGGTCATCTTGACGGCCTTCGGGAGTAAAGATCATGTGGCAAACGGAGCCAATATCGATTACTGGCTTGCCTACTTGCGGGGTGAGTTTGGCACCAAGTTGACCGAGTAAGGCAAGCACTGGCTCTTCTAGTGCTGCACCTTCTACGGTCAAGCTGCGTCGGCTGCCGCCTTGGGCATAGTTCGACCCGACTTGATAGAGGGCCTTGACTTGGCTTGCCCCGAGTCTAGTGATGGGGCGACAAGCCAGATAATTGAAGTCTTTGCCGTCTAGAATGGCTTTGGTTGCTTTTTCTTGCATCAGGGCATCGAGCACCCTGAATTCATAAGCCGATGCTGTGACGTTGACGACCATGCACTGGCCTTCGTCTTTGCTGATCACAACGCAAAGGTCTTTTACTCTGAAAGTCTCCCCTTGCTCTTCCGCTTTCTTCGAAAACGAGGATAGACCAGCTGGTGCAGCTACTTGTTCGAGACAGAATATTAGATAACCAGGTTCGTATAGCATGCTCTCTTGAGCTGCCCAATCTGTTGGTGAGCTCGGTTTATTTTTATCAAAAACCCGTAGATAGGCTTTGACGTCGGGTATTCGCAAGTGGTGTTGGCGGAGCATTGAGTTCATGGCGTTATCTTGTGACGAGTCCTGACTGGAGGGGTGGTTGTCTATCTTTAGTGCTTAAGTCAATTGCTATTCTGGAGCTCCTGCTGCATGCGCTATTTCTTTCAGTGCCGCAGCTTTTTGGTCATTAATTAGTTTTACCAACTTAGTGGTTGATTCTTCGATTTCGCTTTTAGCGCTTTGGCTATCGGCAACAATTTTTGACAGTGAGCGCTCGTATGCACCTTTCATTTCACCGTCAACTTCGGCGCCAACATTTGTAAGGGAGGCGACAGCGTCTTTCATTAGTTCGCTGAGTTTAGTCTCGAAGCCATTGCGAATGGCGATTAGCTCTGAACGAATCTCATTAATTACCCTTGACTTCGCTTCTTCTAGCTGGGCCCGAACTAGCTCTGTTTCGCTCACTTTGCCATTCATGCGGGAGACAAAGGCTTGCATATCCATTTGCACGCGCTCTTTAACGTCGTCGCATTTTTTCTTGAGATTTTCGTTGCTGGTCTGAGAAGCTTGCGTTAAAAGTCTGGTGGCGGCACTGGTATCATCACGTAGCTTATTTGAGGTGTCTAAGGAGAGGTCCTCTATTTGTTCGCAGACACCTTCAAACTTTGCTTTTAGGGCGCTGACATTTGAGTCGCTGGCGGCGCTAAAGACATTGTTTACGTCTTGTTCGATTGCCCGTAAGATGTCGTCAATTTTGAGATGGAGAGCTTCCGAATCACCCTCTAAACCACTTTCGGATGCCTTCGAGTGTGATTCGAGATTGTTGAATTCAGCTTGAAAATCGGCATTGAAGCGCTGCATCAAAGTTGAGAAATGGCTCTCGATACTGTTTGCTTTTTGCATGTAGTTGCGAAATAGGGCGCTGTTTGACTGCTTCTCACTGCCGCGCGATTCCCATAAGCTATGATCTAATTTTTGCTGTAGAGAATTGGAGAAGAAGCTAGATTGTGATCTCAGTCTTTGGCCACTTAAGTAGTGCTGTGTTTCAAGTTCTACGGCGGCACCCTCGACGACACTAGAATAGTGGTCGGCTGCACGCATAAAGTTGTCGTCTAAAGTGCTCTCATGGCTAATCTTGAGGTCGGCTATGGCCCGGCGTAAGTCATCATTGAAGAGGGCCAAGCGCTCAGTTAGCTGCTGTAGGTGGCTTTCTGTGCTGAGACGTTCTCTCTCGGCAGCACTACGCAAGCGCTCAACTGCTTCTTTCGCCTGTCTTTTGATTTCTTCTTCAACGGCAGCGGCCTTAGCTGCAACTTCCATTTTTGATTGCTGTTCTGATTCTTGGCGCTCGTTGACGTGGGCTGATGCTTTGTTCGCCAGCTTCGCTGTTGATGCTTCTTCTAACTCGTTCAGCCGTGCTGAACCAGTGTCGTAAATGTCTTGAAGCTTCTTACCTGCAAAAGTCATTAAGGTCTTCCTCGATAAGTTAATCGTTTTCTAGAGACAACATGGCACTCTTGTATGCCATCACCGCTAGTGCTGCTGCTCGCCCTGATTCTTCTATTACTGGAGTTTTTAGGTTCAGTTCTGAAAGTTCATTATGGAAGTTTCTAGTGATTCTCTCAAGGTCTGAACGCATTATGCGTACTTGTTTTTCCAGCGATTCTACTGATGAGAGTCTGATACTTTCTATGCGTTCGTTGCTTCCCGCTGATGAGCGAGCGAACTCAGCTTCTGTTTGCTCTACTTGGCGGCGGAAGGTTTTGATCACCTCTGCACCATGGGCACGCAGTCTGCTATTGAGCTTTTCGATCACTTCAGGATTAGCTGATAGGCGATTGCCCGAGACCATGAGATTGATTTTTGACTCTTGAGCCAGTGCTGCTTCGAACTTAATGAACAGTCTATCGATTTCGTCTGAAAGTTTGCCTTCAACTCGCCTTAGTGAGTTATGTACAAGCTTTTGGTTGACTGCCATTCTTGATTTGGCAGAGAAAGCTATTCTATTAATATCGTCTTGCGCTGCTAGAAGTTTCTTTTCTACTTCGTTACTGTAATCTTTTATAAAACGAGACTGAGATTCAAAACTACCTTGCTTGAAGCGGTCTTTCATGGCCAGCAATTGGGTTTGCCAGTGGCTGATATGCTCATCTAAGACTTGGCTGTTGGTCTGTCTTGTTTCGTCGATTGTTTTGATACCGCGCGTGGTCAATGTGCGAATATCTTTGCTCGCAGCATCAACAATTTCGCCTAGCTGTTTTTGCACGCCGTCGATTTTTTCGTCAAATTGGCTGCTATACAAAGTTAGATGCCCGTCGACTTCAGCTTTTGATGACTCAATGACCGATTGGGCCGAATCATCAATAGTTTTAGCTTTATCAGACATTCCGTTTTCATAGCTCAGGCTCACTGTCTCCACTCGGTCTTTTCCCGAGCTGGCAAGTTCAGTGACGCGGGCAATACGTTCGCGACTGATTTCATAAAGGTTGGCATTAGGGGCATCGATAATGCCTGCCAAATCTTGCAACTGCTCTTCCATAATTTCGGTAAGAATGTCAGTTGCTTCTAAAACTTTGTCGGCAAAGCGTCTGCGGATGCTGGCAGCACCTTGCATTAGGCGATCGACTTCAGCGGTTTCTAGGGCGCTTATGGTATCTAGCGTTTCATCGCGCTTAGCTTCTAGATCGTTGCCGTGAGAATCTACAAGGTGTTCACTCTGTTGTATAACCTTGTCAAGTTGAAGTGCGAGGCTACTATCGATACCCTCGCTGAAGGCATGCAGTTGGTCTAGACACACAGTAACGGTGCGCTCTAGTTCGGCGCTAGCCTTCTCTAGGGCTTCAATCATCAAATTGGCAGCTGATCCAAAACTTTCAGACCGATTCGCTTGAGAACTCTCCTCAGCCATCTATTCCCCTACTTCCTGTTTTCAGTACTACTTAGTATCAGTCTAGCCAATTATGCCCCCTTTTTCAGGGCACTAAGCAACACTCTGATTTAAGTTGAGCTGATTTGTTTTTCGCTGTCCTTTTTCGCCTGGCGATCCAGTCTAGACAAGGCAGACATGGCCGCTTCATTAAGTGTTTCAGAAAGTGTCGGATGTGGGTGAATGGCGACAGCCAAGTCTTCAAGTACTGCACCCATCTCGATGGCCACCACAGCCTCTGAGATCAAGTCGCCAGCTCTTGGTCCGACAATGCCAACACCCAAGACGAGGCTGGTATTAGGGTCGAAGAGCACTTTTGTGGTTCCGTTGGTGTCGGCGATGGTCATGGCTCGACCAGAGGCTGACCATGGGAATTTAGCCGTGGAGAAACTGATATTTTTAGCTTTAGCTTCAGTTTCGGTCAGTCCGCACCAGGCTACTTCAGGTTCAGTGAAGACAACGGCCGGCACGCAGCGGTTGTCGTAGGCTGAAGGTTTGCCAGCTAAGACTTCTGCCGCCACATAAGCTTGTCTAATAGCCCGGTGGGCGAGCATTGGCTGGCCAGAAATATCACCGATTGAGAATATGCGCTTGTCTCTAGTGCGGCAGGTTTCGTCTGATAACACAAAGCCAAATTGATCAATTTCAACTTGGGTGGCTTCTAAGCCGATGCCGTCTGAGTTTGGCCTTCTACCGACCGAAATTAAAACTTTATCGGCCGTTAGTTTTTCAGGAACGTCTTTACCAGTCACTTCTACTTCGACACCACTTTTGGTGACTGTAATATTGTTTACTTTTGTATTCAAATGGATAGCTTTGAAGCTCTCGCCAAGTTTATTGGCCAGTGGTCTAACTAGATCACGGTCGGCGCCGGGCAGGAGACCTTCAGTCATTTCCACTACGGTCACTTCACTGCCGAGGGCGGCATAGACCGTTCCAAGTTCTAAGCCAATATAGCCGCCACCAATGACAATTAGTTTCTTGGGAATATCGGCTAGATTCAGTGCCGTAGTGCTGTCTAATACTTTGTCGCTGTTGATGTCTTCTTCGTTTTTAAAGAGCTTGGGCAATTTAACTGGTCTAGAGCCAGTTGCCAGAATGCAGTGCTTGAACTTGATGCGCATGGCACTCTCGCCAGGGCAATCTACTCTTACACTGCGTGAATCTTGGAAGGTCGCCTTGCCATGCAGAATTTCTACACCAGCGCTCTTGCACATACCAACTATGCCTTGCGAGAGCTTGTCGATAACCCCTGTTTTCCAGGTGCGCAGTGCATCGACATCTATTTTAGGGGCGCCGAAACTAATGCCGATTTTGGCAGCATGCTTGGAAGAATCTATAACTTCAGCGGCATGGAGTAGAGCTTTTGAAGGGATGCAACCCATGTGCAGGCATACGCCACCAGGTTTTGGTGCAGCATCGATCAAAAGAGTTTTGATACCAAGTTCTGCTGCTCTCAATGCTGCCGTGTAACCACCTGGGCCACCACCAATAACAGCAAGCTCAACTTCCTGAACCATCTCTCCTACGACCATATTGCCTCCTAGGCTTCTAAAACGAATTTGAAGGGGTCTTCCAATAATTTCACTACGTGCTGCACAAAGTAGGCTGCTTCAGCACCATCGGCTAAGCGATGGTCAAACGACATTGCTAAAGGCAATATTGTTCCTATTGCTATTTGGCCGTCTTTGACAATTGGTTTTTGGCTGGCCCGAGCCATTCCTAATATGGCAGCTTCAGGGAAGTTGACCATTGGCGACATACTGGTTCCGCCGATGGCGCCAATGTTTGTCAGTGTGAATGTTCCGCCTTGGAGGCGCTCGAGTTCAATTTTTCCAGATCTCGTTTTGGCTGCTATGTCAGCTAGTTCTGCGGCAATATCGTAGAAGCTCTTTTGGTCAACATTTTTAATTACTGGCACGATTAGACCGCGGTCGGTAGCCACTGCTACACCAATATTGTAGTAGTGCTTAATTACTATTTCGCCAGTGTTTTCATCCAGGCTTGAATTGAACTGAGGATAGAGCTTAAGGGCACTTGCCAGAGCTTTGATGGTAAACACTGTAAGAGTTGGACGCACTTTGTTGTCGCCAGAGCGAGCAGCAAATTCTTTCTCGTACTTGCTGACTAGGCCTGAGAGTTCAGTCACATTAGCTTCATCGAAGTGAGTAACGTGAGGAATATGAGTCCAGGCTTGGGTCATATTCATGGCAATTTTGCGGCGAATAGACTTAAGTGGCAAACGTTCGACATTGCCATATTTAGCAAAATCAGGATATTCTACTGGCCCTGAATTCATGCCACCGAGGGCTGTTAGTGGTGTGGCATCAGCACTTGTGCCGCCATACTTATCTTTCATAGATGGAGCAGAAGATGCAGATGTAGCAGCTTGTGTTGCTTTGCTGCCAGCAGCATTTGCAGAATTAGGTGCATTGGCAGTGCCAGCACTTGGTTGAATTCTTGATTCAAGCGAGCCAGCCGCATAGGCCATGACGTCTTCTTTCAAGACTCTTCCGGCTGGTCCTGAAGGGTTGACCTGGTGCAGATCAATACCCAACTCACGAGCCAGCCTGCGGGTAGCTGGTGTGGCTGGAACTGGGCCAGTCAATAATTTCGTAGCTGGAGCAGCGGCTCCATTGTTTCCAGCGGCGACAGCTTGCTTCACTGGTGCTGGCGCCTGAGCTGCTGGTGCGGCTGCCGATACTGCTGCTGGGGCCGCAGCACCTTTAGCAGCAATGTCATAGCCGATCATGACGCAGCCTACTTTTACCGTCTGGCCTTGGGCTACGTGAATTTTTGCCACCGCACCAGCGTGAGGTGATGGAATTTCTACCACCGCTTTGTCGGTTTCAACTTCAAAGATGATCTGGTCTTCTTTGACCATTTCGCCCTCTTTGACTTTGACTGCGATTATTTCTGCTTCGTGAATGCCTTCACCAAGGTCAGGCAATTTAAATTCAACCGTCATAATTCACCTTAAAAAATCAAACTGCAAAAATCAAACTGCTAAAACTAAAATTTAGAATGAGAGTGTTTCCCGACTGGCTGCCAGTACGCGCTCTGGATCGGGCAAGAAGAAACGTTCCTTAGAGAAGTAAGGAATCGGCACATCGAAACCGGTTACTCGCTTAATTGGTGCCTCTAAGTAGAGCAGTGCTGCTTCGTTGATGCGAGCAACAACTTCTGCGCCAAGTCCGCAAGTTCTAGGGCCTTCGTGCACAACCACAGCGCGACCGGTTTTCTTCACCGACTCAATTATGAGTGTGGCGTCCATGGGTGAAATTGTCAGCAAGTCGATTACTTCAGCTTGAACGCCGTCTTCTTCTTCTAGCAGTTCGGCTGCTTCTAACGTTGGGCGTAGGCTGGCACCATATGAAATCAAAGTGATGTCTTTGCCTTTGCGTACAACTTGAGCCTGGCCAATGGGAAGTGTTTCCATGGCTTCTGGTACGTCTTCTTTGAACAATCTATAGATTGCTTTAGGCTCGTAGTAGATCACTGGGTCTGGATCTTGAATGGCACTATGAAGAAGGGCGCGAGCGTTTCTTGGGCCTGAAGGAATGACTACTTTCAAACCAGGAGTATGAGCATAGATTGCTTCGCGACTTTCAGAGTGGTGCTCAAGGGCGCGGATGCCACCACCATAAGGTGCGCGCATCACTACTGGTACAGTAACGCGGCCTCTAGTGCGGTTGCGGAAGCGTGAGGCATGACACTCAAGTTGATGGAAGGCATAGTAGTCAAAACCAGAAAATTGCATTTCGCAAACTGGTCGCAGCCCATAGATGGCCATGCCAATTGCTGTGCCCATGATGCCAGATTCAGCTAGGGGTGTATCGAGGACACGCTTGTCGCCAAACTTATGGTACAAACCTTCGGTGATGCGAAAAACACCTTCATCGGGGCCGACGTCTTCGCCCATGACGATTACTTTTTCGTCTCTTTCCATTGCTTCGAAAAGGGCTAGGTTAATCGCCTTTGCCATATTCATTTGCGCCATTGGTCATTCTCCTGAAATTTGTAAGCAAAAATATCTGGCTTTAGTGAGCGCTTGCTTTTTGCGGGCTGACACCAGAATTGGTGGAATTTTTTACTTGCTCTAAATGTTTCTTCAGCTCTTCCCGTTGCTCGTTCAAGTAAGGCGGAATATCGCTGTAGAGATAGTCGAACATGCTGAGTGGGTTGGCGAGCTCTTCGCTTTGAGCCATCTCTTCCACTTTGACGATAGAAGCTTTGATCAATGTATCTAGCTCTTGCTCTAGTTCTTCTAGTTGCTTTTCAGTGTAGACACCTTTAGCCACTAGATATTTTTTGAAGCGAGCTAGTGGTTCGCGTTTTGTCCAAAGGGCGCACTCTTCATCACTGCGATAGCGTTTTGGATCATCGGCGGTTGTGTGAGGTGTGAAGCGATAAGTAAGACCTTCAATTAAGGTCGGGCCTTCACCGCGCTTGGCTCTCTCAACAGCTTCGAGGGTGGCAACATAAACTGCCAGTACGTCATTGCCGTCTACACGAATACCAGGCATGCCATAAGCAATTGCTCTTTGGGCAATTGTTTCATTGCGCATTTGCTTGGCAATTGGCACCGAGATTGCATATTGATTGTTGAGGCAGACAAAAACTACAGGGGCTTGATAGACCGAAGCAAAGTTCATAGCTTCGTGGGTATCGCCTTCAGATGAGGCACCATCGCCGAAGTAAGTCATGACGACACTGTTGTCGTTGCGCAACTTCATGGCCATTCCAAGCCCTGCAGCATGCAACAGTTGGCTGGCAATAGGCACGCACACTGGCAAATCGTTGACGCCTTCTGGTGGCATAGCGCCTTCTTCAAAACCATTCCAGTAAAGCAAGGTTGTTTCTATTGACCAACCGCGGAAGAGCAGACCAGCGAGTTCTCTGTAAGCAGGAACGTGCCAATCAGTTTTGCCTAGGTGGATGGCCGAACCCATCGAAATAGCTTCGTGACCAGAAGACTGAGGGAATGTCCCCATTCTTCCTTGTCTTTGCATCAAGAGCATGCGTTCGTCGGTGCGCCGAGCGAGCAGCATGTACTTGTACATGGTCTTCAATGTTTCAGGAGCAATTTTGGGCTCGAGAGCTTTATCGAGTTTGGCATCCTCATCTAGAATGGAGAGATACTCAATATTTGGAAGCTCGATCTTTGTTCTTGGCATAGAATCCACTCTATTGTTTGATGCTGGGTGTGAAACTGGGGAAATTGGCTGAGCGGTCGTCTTTTGTAGTGTCAAAGAGCATTTCGTAATGTCAAATGGCATTCAGTAGTGTCGAAGTGCATAGCGATTGGCTCTGCGCGTTAACTTCTTCTACTTGACGATCCGTTACAGACCAGGCAAAGTATGTCATATATAGACCGTAGGGGTCTATAAAGGTTTGTGGAAAATTCGCTTAATGGCGCACTCTTACAGAAAAATTCGTTGAAGCAAATATGAATCATAAAGTCTTTGTTGAGAAAGAAGAATCGCTGCCCAAGCCGCCCTGGCTCAAGGTTCGCCTGCCCACCGGAGAGCCGTACTGGCGCGTCAAAGAGCTGCTTGAGCAGAATGATTTGCATACAGTTTGCGAGTCGGCGGCTTGCCCCAATCGAGGTGAGTGTTGGGCTCGGGGCACTGCCACTTTTATGATTTTGGGCAACGTCTGTACGCGAAGCTGTGGATTTTGTAATGTCATTACCGGTAAACCGACCGAGCTAGATTTAGAGGAACCAGCGCGTGTAGCTGAAGCAGTAAGTAAGCTTTCTCTTAAGTATGCTGTGATCACTTCAGTAAATCGCGATGAGTTGAAAGATGGCGGGGCTGCTGTCTGGGCTGAGACCATTAGGTCAGTTCGTGCTCTTAATCCTGATACTGCTATTGAAGTTCTCATTCCTGACTTCTGTTCTAATTGGCAAGCGCTTGATGTGGTCCTCGCTGCCCGCCCTGATGTGCTTAATCACAATATTGAAACTGTTCCGCGTCTCTATTTAGAAGTGCGACCTCAAGGGCGCTACGACCGTTCGCTAGAAGTATTGGCGCGCTCTAAAAAAGCTGGTTTGACAACCAAGAGTGGTTTGATGATGGGCCTAGGCGAGCGCGACGAAGAAGTTTTAGAAGTGATGAAAGATTGGCGCAAAGCTGGTGTCGATTTGATTACTTTGGGCCAATACATGCAACCCACAGAAAATCATCTTGCAGTCAAGCGCTACGTTGAGCCTGAGACCTTTGCTTTCTTGCAAGAGCAAGGCCTGGCCATGGGCTTCACCAATGTCTTTGCCGGGCCGCTGGTGCGCAGTTCGTATCACGCCGATGAGCAGGCCAGCATGGCCTTGGTCTAAGTCATTCCAGCATGGCTTGCATGCCGCCGCCATTGCGAAGCACCAGCAAGAATTGATTGATAAGGCTAGCAGAATCCACTTTGCTCTAAATTTAGGAATCTAACTTAAGTAGATTTTTTATGCCGTAGACAGCCATGTTTGGATTTTCTTTCAGTCGTCTGCGGCAATAAGCTCCAGCTACTTTGCCTTCGCCGAAAGGCAGGTACATGCGTACCAATATTCCTTCAGCCGCTAGCTTTGCGAATATGGCCTCGCCTTTCGCTTTGGCTTCAAGATTTTGGAAGATTTCACCTGAAACTAGTGTCTTCTGGAAGCGTTTGCGGGGAACGCCGTGTAAGTATTGTGTTTCAAAACGATTGGTAGGCACCTTATCTGGTATCACTACGGTGTTAAAGAAATTCTCGATGCATTTTGTGTCGTGGGTGGCCACTTCAACATATGTACCGCGAGCTAGCAGTTCACGGGCATACTTCACTAGCAAGTCTTTCATCACTGGCTTTTGGGTATGGGCAACGGTGGCTGGTTCGTTGTAGATACCAACAACAAGCCTGGTGCGCATGCGGCTATCAAAGCGTTTGATGTCTTGAGCTGTTCTAAACAATCTGGTTTGCAAAACTGTACCGAGATTGCGGTAGCCTGACTCAATTAAAGAGAAATAGGTCTCGAGTTGAAAATCAGTCCAGCGGTGATCTTCGGCTTCAAGAGTGACATTGACGTTGCGAACGCTGGCATATTCTACGACTGCTTCAATGCGGTTATAGGCTCTGTCTAACTCAATTGAGCGGGTCTGGCCAACCTTGGGTGCTGCCGTAGAGAACATTGAGGGCTTAAAAGAGGCAGTGGGTTGCTGACGTGGTTCACCGGGTAGCTTGTGTGCGGCGATTTGATCAATCAATTGTTTGTAGTGCTCAACTGATTGGTCACAATCATCGTCAGATACGGCATCTTCGCCGAGGATATCTAGGGTCGAGCTAAATTTGTTCTCTTTATACAGTTGTTCCGCTAGCTCAAGAGCTTCTTTGGCTGTCTCTCCCGCGAGATAAGGTTTGGCCAACATCAAAACCAGTGACACTGGTATCTTGTCGAAGATTGATGGGGGAGCAGCGACAACTGTTGGTGCTGCTGTAGATTGGTCGCCCTGAAGCATCTTATTCTTAACCGGAGTTTGTATCGGCATATAAGTCCTGTTGGTCTTACCAAAACTGTGAAAGAGTTTTCAAGCCGAATTATAGATCCCAACTATATATTTATCGCACAATTTGAGCTCTCTAAAATGTTTATCATTCGTTAGGGCGATTCTGAGGCCTCGCCTAGGCCGCTGAGGACAAAGCGTAAGAGGTCTGAGCGTTGGCCTTCCTCTTTCAGTAGCTCGCTGACTGAACCAGGCAAGCGGCTGACAGCAATCACTGCTACCTTTTGCCCCGAGTCGGTGCTGCTGAAGTAGACCGAGCGAAGGCTTTGGCTGGTGAGGTTTACTAATTCGATGCGACCACCGCCGGTGTAGCGCACCGAGTGTTCTGTGGCCGAAGCTTTTTCGGCCTTGAATTTGCCAGCCAAAGCCTTGGCAAAATTTACAAATTGAGTGTCGCTTAAACCGGTGTCTTGGCTTATGGCGCAAACGACGACGTCGGCTTTGCCTGTGCGACCTTTTGAACCAGCAATTATTTGCACTTGCGGATGCTTTTTATAGTTGGCCCAAATCCAATTTTTGTCTTTTGTATCAGTGGCTGTGGGCATGCCCATGGCTTTTTCAAAGTGGTAAAAGTCATCGCCAAGACCAGGCAAATTGCTCTTCGTCAAAAATTGCTCAACGTTGTTGCTTCCAACATAGAAGCTGCCACCGAGAGTATTTGCTACTGCAGTCAAAGGCTTAATAGGTTGCACCGGTTGAGTCGGTTGCATCGACTGTGTTTCACGATTGCCTTGTCCGAATTGCCCGGATTGACCAAATTGACTAGACTGGCCCGACTGCGGAGGGTTGGCTGCCCCCGATGTTCCTTTATTGGAGCCCGCGCTGGGCGTGAGGCTTCTAGCTACCGGCGGTTTCAGTGGCTTAAGCGGACTAGCCGGCGCCGATGAGTCACTATGCTTGTGGGCGGCAGCATGCTCGGCCTCAAATTTTTTCTTGTCGCGCTCCATTTTCGCTTTGGCAAATCGATTGCGGCCAAGTTGCGAATTGAGCTCGGTATGAGCATCTTCATCGCTCATTGTCACTGCTGTGATGTTTGCCACAACTAAATTTTGAGCTGACTCATTGCTGGCATCGCCGATTTTGCAAATTACCTTGCACTCAATTTTTGGCCAGTCTGCTGGATCAATTGATAATTCAAACGGTTTTTTGCCGTGTACTAATACGTTCACTTGCTGCTTGCCACTGATGGTATCAAGGCGAGTCTGACGTCGATCGATTGTCAAAATCCCTTCAGCTAAAGAGCGAAAATGGGCTTGCAATAGAATTGTTTCTCCAAGCAAGCTAACATCACTGACATTTTCAATTGTCAGGGCCATTGATGGATAGTAGCCTAGGGCATTGTGAGACCAGTAGGTGACATAAGCTGGCACCGACAACTTCGGTGGTGCCTTGACTGGCCTTCGTGGGGCGTCTTCATCTTCATCATCGGGTTCAGAGTTGTAGTCTCGAACTTGACGGTTTTGGGCCTGGGCCGGTTCGGCCAAAGCGACAGACATCGCTGCCGCCGTTAGGGTCGAGAAAAATGCTGCAAATGATGTCAGCAATGCAAGACTCGCTGCCAGAGCCTTTTTGCTTTTAGTTTCGGCTTTAGCTTTAGCCGCTGGATTCTTTGCTGCCTTTTCGGTTTTTACTGCTTTGGTCGTTTTTACAACGCTAACTTTGTCAATTTCTAGAGAGCGCCATAGATACCAACTGGCTGCCGATCTATACGGCCGCCACCGTTCTGCTCGCTCGGCAATTTCAGACGGCTTTGGTAGGTCTTCTGATTGCGCCCGGTTTTTACCGTAGTAGGTCAGTGCATAGCCTTTGCGCACACCATAATCAGTTGAGGGTAGTACGTCGAGCCTGCCGAGGCGAAACATCAATAGCATTTGCACTGTCCATGGGCCAATACCGCGCACTGCCGTTAGACGCTTAAGCAATTCTTCATCTGAAAGAGTATGCATCTCGTCAATTTCGGGCACCACTCCTTCTAAAGTCTTGAGAGCCAAATCTTGCAGTGCCATAGCCTTGCCGCGAGATAGTCCACAGGCTCGTAGTGCCTCAATATCCACTGCTAAAATTTGCCTAGGGCTAGGAAAAACTTTGCTCTCAAAATTTGTCATGATCTTATTGCAAATCGATTGAGCTGCCTTGCCCGTGATTTGCTGATAAACAATCGATTCAGCGAGGGCCGCATAGCTCGATTGCATTTCATCAATGGTGAGGTTAAAGTGCCCTACCTGCTCAATTATTTTTGCTAATTTGCGGTCAGCTTGGCATAAATGATCTCGTATGGCTTTAGCCTGATTCTTGTCAGGCGCTTTGCCGGCTGTGCGAGTGCTTCTTTTGCCGGAGCTGACTTTTGTCTTGCTATCAGCCATGAAGTGAGGGCCAACCTTTTTGGTTAGAACACGAATCCATTGAATATTTGGTTTTGTAGTTGAAATTTTCGCCGGTCTTGCGGCAGTAAGCACTTGGTGCAAGGGTGGTTAAGGCAGCAAAGCCGAGGTCTTTAGGAATATTTGAGGCATCAAGCAAGACATCGTTGTAGAAAAGCTGGCCATTGGCAACGGCACAGCACCGTACAGCCAAGAACCAATCTTTTGAAAATTGCTTGATATTACCTTTGAAGCAATCGCGGCCGATTTCGCGTGCATACTTCTCGCCATCGAGCATGAATAGCTTCTGACTCAATATTTCCTGGAAGGCCAAAATTTCTTCTTCAGACAGTTGCGAAAGTTGTTGCACCGCCGGTGCTATCACGGCATCATCATTGCCTTCTTCATCCCAATTAAGCAGGTCGATAATGTCCCAAAAATCATCTTGGCTCAGCACCGTTTCTGGTTTAGAAAGCGATTCTTGCTTAGGCTTTTTCATAGAATTGGCTAGGGGCTTGCCGTCTGTAGTTTGTCCGGCATTTGAGCCTGCATCTAGGCCTGCGCCTGAACCTGTTTCTGAACCTGTACCTGAGTCGGTACTAGCTCCTGCACTAGAACCTTCTGGCGGCGCTGCCTTAATCGAAAGGTCAACCAAATCAGCCAAAGTATATTCGGGTCTCGTCGGTGCTGCCCGCTTCCATTTAACTCTGAGTTGCGGCATCTGGGCGCGCAACTTGGCAATTCCTTCTTCACTCACACTCGTGTTAAAGAGATAGAGCCTGACTAGGTCTTTTAGACCAACAAGACCAGCTAGCCCCGCGTCAGTGAAAGCAGTGCCAGAAAGCCCAAGCAAGCGCAGCTCGCTTAGTTGGCTAATATGCTCCACCGCTGAATCGTCAACTTGGGTGCCATTGAGCCAGAGCTCTTTCAGATGGTCCAAGCCAGTAAGGTGAATCAAACCGTCAGACGTTACACTGGTGGCAGTTAAGCCTAAAGATTCCAAATTTTCGAGTCGGGCTACAAAGGCTAAGCCGGCATCGCCAATTGGCGTGTAGGCTAGTTCTAGCACTCGCAAAGAGCTGAGGTGCGAAAAATGAGTAAGGCTTAGGTCATTAATCTGGCTTCTGCTCATGTCTAGCACATGCAAAGACTGTGAAGGCAAGTTTTCGAGAGGTGAAAGTAGGTTGGCAGCGCTGGCCGAAACTTTTAACTGAATTTTGCAGCTTTCTGGATTGGGCACAATGATGTCGCCCCTGGCTTCATCCAGCCACTGCCAGTTTATAGGCTGGTTATCTGGATTAACAATCAGGCCAAGCGGGGTCGAGAAAAGATCCCACGTCTCCGGTTGGGAGAGTGGCGCAGTGTAGAGCCCGCCCATTGAAAAGCGTTGGGGGAATCGCAGTAGTCTTTCAGTCATGCCGTTCATAACTCTCAAACATTATCCGATTAAGGCCAATCTGTCTTCAGGTGTTATTCTTTTCCTCTGTATTGAAAGGAGTAATTTAAATGGAAGAGATCGACGCCCAGGGGCGCCAACTCCTTATTGATAGGCCCTTGTTGACCCGAGGACGGCTCTCAGTCTATCGCGAGTCTGATGGTAGCGATGACTGGTTTCCAAGGCTCAATGTCAGCCTGAAGAAATCAGGGTCAGACCACACCCTCTGGCAGTGGACCACACATTCTTTGCCTGTCGATTTTGAAGAGCCGCCACCCTACGGTGAAGACCTAATGCTTGAAAAATATTTCGAGCTAGCCGAACCGGTGAGAACACCCCGTGGCCTTGAAGTTGTCTTTGAGCTAGCTGCTGGTGCCACCGCTCGTGGCAAAGTAGAGCAGTTCTCAGTTTCGCTTTATCTTTATCCTGAGTCGTTTGACGATAGAGGTGTGCAGATTGGCGTTCTAGACTTCCGCCAAGGTTTGACAGCTGGCAGTGTGCCCATGTTTGCCCGCTTCAACTTCCCCTGGTAAGAGCAAAAAAAAGCCCCGGTGTGAGCCGGGGCAGTTCTTATTTTTCGTCCGGAAAATATCTGCTGAGATATTTCTAATCGGAAAATTTGGGTCCGGTGCGACTCGAACGCACGACCAATCAGTTAAAAGCCGAGTGCTCTACCAACTGAGCTACGGACCCTTGCAGCTGGTACCAACAAGTTAGTTCCTTGCAACAAGGACTCATCCTATCAGCGCTCTTATGCCTCCGTCAAGAACAAGTGACGATATTCCTAAGTTTATGAATCGCTTTACTAACGCTCTCCGTGCACTTTTCAAAATAACCGGGTGGCAGCCTCTTCTTGTGCTGTTACTCGCCTTAACTATCAGAGTTGTTTACAACCTCTTCTTTTTTCAGCATCGCATTTGTGATATCGGTGATTCTTCTTACTATTTGACTGCAGGAAAGGCGCTTGCAGACTTGGTTAGAGCGAGCTGGAGTGAAACTCACCTGAGCGATTTTCTGGTGCGTCTCTGTCAGCCCACTAATGTAATTCCAGGAAGCTTTCAATCCTTCTCATCTACAAATTTAAGTGATCGCCTGCTTTTGGACGGGCCAATCTTTCCTTCATATTTGGCTGGATTATTTTTGTTAATTGGTGCTCAGACTGGTGCCGCCGCAAATTTGGCTCTTAATGCCCATTCTCAGTTTTATGCCATTGCCAATAGTGTGGTCGATTCATTTAGCTGTTTATTGGTCTGCGCCTTTACTAGTTTGGCCTTCGGTCGCAAAACTGGCTTGTTGGCTGGAATTGGCCTGGCCCTTTATGCCCCATCAATTATCAATACGCAGCAGTGCTACGGCGAACCCTTTGCTTACTTCTTGCTTTGTTGCTGGGCGTTGTTGCTTGTTTGTCTCAGTCGAAAAAGAAAACTCAGGCTTCTCAACTATTTCTTATTGGCTCTGTTCAGTGGTTTGCTTATGCTGGCCAAACCAGCCTTTGTCTTTCTGCCTTGGTTGGGTATTGCTGTTTATCTAGTAGCTCTGGCTGTATATAAATGTGGAAGCAAGCCGGTTGATGACTCGATTGATGGCTCGATTGATGGACAGCTTATCGCTGCTGCCAGCAAGGGTGGATCGCTACTATCGACTTTTGCTCTGCCGCTTTTGACTTTCGCTCTGGGCTTGGCGGTCGCCCTTGCACCTTGGCTAGGCTTCACTCGCAGTGTCAGCGGCCAGACAATGTTGGTTGTAAATCGCGCCCCTCAATACAACCTATATATAGGTAATTATCTCGCCACCGATGGCTGGAAGACTTGGCCGACTCAGCCCAATATTCCAAACACCATGGCTGATGCCAAAGCTTTTGTCATGGATGAGTTTAAAAATTCGCCACTGGCGTTGATTGGTTTGTTCTTGCGCAAGATAGCGAGGCTGACAGTCGGTGTTTGGAATGAATTTCAATATCCAATAGGAATTTTCACTATCGTCGAGCAGAACATCTGGCAAGGTGTGCTGCTGCTTCTTTCGTGTTTGGGACTGGCTGTGATATTAGGCAAGAAGGAAGGGCCGTCCGCTGCGGAGGATTCTCTAGGCACGCCTGCTGCGGTTTCCGTGGCTGTGGTTGGTGAAAACAATCCGGCCAAGGCTCTGGCGCTTTCGTTTGCTGTCGTTATTCTCTTCCATCTTATATATGCTTGCTTCGAGCCCGTGCCACGCTACGCCATAACTGCTATGCCGCTAGTCATGGCCTTCGCTGCTCAGGGCTTGCTGACTGTTTATGGTGCTATAACTCTGAGCAAAAGCTTATTGCAACGGGCTTCATTGTTGCTGCTTGTCGCTCTGGTACTTTGTGGATTTAGTTGTCTCTATCGCTTCGTTAGTTTCGTTCCACAGCTAGTCTGGCTCTTTCCTGTTGACTCTTTTGAGCAGATTCGCATATTTGCCGCACTCTTGTGGTGCTCGTACTTCGTTTTGATATTTGTTTTGCTGGGTCAATTTTTGAATTTGATAGGGGCTAGTTCAAAGTCTTCATTGGCTTGTTTAGCGCTGGCTGCCACTCTTACCATTTCCTCTACAGCTGCCTTCTACTTGCAAGATCCAGCATTGCGCGAGTGCTCAACACTGCTTGTTCCTGGTGGTGCCGCGGTAGATGATAACTTAGGTTTAGCAGCACAGGTGACCAAGCTTCTGCCATATCCCGCTGCCGAATTGCAGAAAGAAGGGTTAGCCTCTCCTTATAGTTTTGTTTTGTTTGATTGCGAAAGCTCCGCACCGCCACCGGTGCTTGCTGTTGCTATAAATGGCAGTTCTCTGCCTCCACAATCTGCTTTGATGTGGAATGAACTGCTGCCATCTGAAAAGGATGTGCCTGTCATTCTTGATTTGCAGAGCCGGGCAATGTCTTTAGACAAACGACTCTTGAGGCAATGGTGGGCCGTTTGTATTCCGACTAAGTGCTTGAAAGAGAATGATGAGAATGAAGTGACATTATCTGTTCCGGCTGGTTTTGCATCGGTGCGAATTTTTGCTGACTTTAAAGATGCAAAGAGTACTACTCCGCTTTTAATTCCTTCTTTGAATAAGTTTTCCTGGACGAAGGGCTTTCTTACTTACGATCATAGAGATGCTCGCCCTTATGAGGTGGAGCCTTTAACTCCACTAATAAGTCCGGAACCGAAGCCTCTTGCCGTTAAGATTGAGCCGAAGTATCGCGTTCAGTTGGCTTGCCCCTGTTTGAAGAAACAAGAGACTGCCCGGGAAAATCTAACACAGGTCCTCTTTACTCATTCTAGAGAGCAAGTCGTTACTGGCGCAGATCCACGCACATTCAATCTGAGTGAGCCAGTTTCGACTGATCACCTGGCAGCCAGTATGCGCTTTGATTTTTCTTTTGAAGTTGGTAAGAGCAAGACCACGAGGCCTGTCGAAGTTGAACTTGCCTTCTCTGCCACCAAGGCTGGTAAGCCAATTACTTGGCGCTCCCAATGGCAGCCAGCAAGCATTGAGGCTGGCCCGGAGTGGCGGAAGTATACATACTCAAATTTGTTGCCAGCTGATTTTTATCAGTGGCGGAACATCACTTGTACTGTTTCAATGTCGCCCTTTGTCGCGGACCAATTGTATCTGCATCCTAAAGAAGCTCAACGTGCACAAATGACTGTGCGGGATTTGCATGTTGAGGTAAGCCCCAGTGGCATTCCATCAGGCGAGTTTCAGTGGGCAATGCATTAGCTCTGTTGTTTGGAGGCCGAGGAACAGCTGTCTTGCTATCCGATTTTTGTTAAAGGAGAACCTCTACGGTGAGTGATGGTGGTTGGATATTTGTAGATAGTAAAGATGATTTGAGTCGACTCAATGGCAATTACTATTGGGGCGATGGGGCTGAAACAAGAGAGTTTTACGGCTGTCAGAAATTTGAATCTTACTTTCCGTCTGATGTTTCTCTAGATGGCGGTTCGCTGAATGTGCATCTACTGGTCGAACTCACCGAGCGAGAACCTAAAGATCCGAGATTTTTAGAGCTTGTATTGATTGGTTGTGATCGGATGGAGCTGGGCTTCTTGCAGCACCCTCACTTTGACGGTCGTATCGACTCGCTTAAGAGGGTTTATTTGGACGACGATGGTCGCGAAACGCGCTGTTGCAGACTGATTTATCGTATTGTCAGGGACGAACTATTACTTAGCGACCTTGCCTATTTCAAGGCAGCGGACAGCATTTCGTAGAGACTTTTACTATACTTCACTGACAAAGATTGGCTGTGCTGGCTCGAACTTGTTGATTAGTACTTTCCCGAAGACAACGGTGCCAGGTTTGACCTTCTCGTATGGAAGCATAATGTGAAAGTAGTATCCTCTTTTGTGTTCAAACGACAAGCAAATAGCGTCAGTTTTCGTGGAAGTCTCAGGCCTAGTGATGAAAGCGTCTGCGCATATCCCAGTCGCTCTGAGTTCGCCCTGCAAGGCTTTGTCTTGAAGTATCTTCGTCAGGAATTCGATAAGTTTATGCCCTTGATTAAACTCTTCGCCTAAGTCGATAGCATGATACTCGCATTTGCCTGCTGTCGTTATTGAGGCCGCGAATGGACCTAACTTGCCATTCTCTTCTAACATTCTTTGTGCGAAAGGTACATTGGCGTTATATAGGACTTCCAGATCATTTCTAACTTCGTCATCGTCTATGGCGTGCGCAATTACATTCTTCAGAGTCTCGGGCTTCATATCTGGTTCCTATTGGCCGGTGAGGCAAAGATCATACAGTCGAATCAAGATAGCTCTGAACCCAGCGAATTATCAACTCTTTTGTTCGCTCTGCTGGCAAATATCCGGCTGCAAATCGCTCACCTGGTGTTACCACTTCTTCAAATCTTGCCAGGTAAGGTTCCTCCCATGGTGTGACTGCTATGTCAAGACTGGCATTTTCTCCTCGAGCACGGAAATAAAACCAGTTACCGTTACTCAGCAATCCCTCGCCCTGTACTGGTGTCCAACCTTGCAGCGACCAGATCTCTTTAAATAGTCCAGTCTCTATGAGCTCTGCTTTTGCTTCTTGGTATTTGATTGTTTGTTCTTGAATGTACGGGTTTGCTGTTTTAGTAGTGCCTGGACCAAAAACATAGAGCAAAATTTTAGCGAGACGTCGCTTTGCTTTGTGTATAAAATTTGCCAGATGGAACGGTCTAGTCATTCGCTACTTCCCGACCAGATCATCCATTAGCTTGTCTGAATAGCTCTTTAGTTCAAGTTTGTCTCGCTCTGATTCGTTTATTTTTCCCATTTTCTGATAGCAGACTGCTCTTTTTTCTAAGGAGCGAACGAGAAAGAATGTTGACTCGGCTTTTGTGGAAATGGTTTTCTTGGCGAGGTTTCGAGTAATGGTCAGTACTTCTACCGCCTCGCCGTAGCGTCCCAGTTGCTCTAGGCA
>CALROJ020000058.1:0-44102 GCA_943369735.1 bacterium Ga0077546 | reverse complement strand
GAGTCTTCCTTCTGGCCTAGCCTTGGCAATTAACTCAAGGGCATCTTTGGGTACGACGAAGCCAAATGTACTACTGGGTAAATTGGCCTGAAATAGTGAAATTGCAGTGTTTACTCCCAATGTAGCCAGGAGAAGCGGAATCACATAGTAGCGACTTCTGATAGTTGGTAAATTCCACTGAGTCCATTTAGAAAGAGCCGGTCTGTGAGTAATCAGAAATTGATAAACAAAACCCATGGCTATTAAGGCGGCAAAGGGCACCATGCGCCGACTTTGCAAGGCTACAAAAAAACTAGCGAGAGCAAGAATTAGCCAAGGCAAATGGTTGAATGTTGCTTGCGAAAATTTCTGATGTTTGATCTTGTGTTTAATTTGAATCACTAGGTCTGTGGCGAGACTGGCTAATAGAGCCAAACCTATGATGTCAAAGGCGAGGAAGTCGAAAGACAAAAGCTCATAGCTTGTAAGCGGAAATAATTCTTGGTTGTATTTATTTGCTTGTGAAAAAAATAGATGGGGTAAGTATTGCCAGAGATTTACTCCGTATGGCGTGAGCAAGCTGCCCACTAGTCCGCCAAGAAAGCTTGCCAAAAGGGGCAGGCTGCGAAGTAGTAAGGATGTCAGTGCCAGCACAATTAGACCGATAACAAAGCCCGTGTGAAGATTGGCCCATATGGCAAAAAATAGTGTGGCTACAAAACAATAAGCGAAGAATGGCAGCTTGCCTTTGCTTTCGCCTAGCTTGACCACCGTGGCAATAAGCAAAGATAGAAACAAATATGAAAAAATTTCAGGGCGACAAGGAAAGTGAAAGCTGCCCGCACCGATGGCTAAACTAGCTGCTAAAGCCACGAAAAAGGGAGAAATTCGCAAAGTTTTGGCGGCGGCTAGAGGCACCATGACGAAGCTAACAATGATAGTTAGCGCTGTAAAGTAGAGAAGCGCTGCGGCGCTGCCAATCTTATTGAGGGCAGCGAAAATCAGAGCACTGAGCCACTGGTAGGCAATATATGGTTGCTTTTCAGCAAGAGCCGATGTCAGAGTCCAAGAAAAAGGATCGATAGCTGGTAAGTGGGCCGTTTTGTAAATGTGTTGGCCGAGGGCCACCAGCCAGCAAGTATCGGGGTCGCTAAGGGCGGTCTGGCCACTCATAAAGCCAAAGTATAGGTTGGCTAAACAAAACCAAACAATGAAGACCCAGCTGAATATCTTGCTGGGTTCAAAGTTTGTTTGTTTCATTCTTGGCAGTCAGTGTCTACTGAGCGTATTTAACGGAGCAGCCGTATGACTGAGTTGAAGCAACTTTTGGTGTTTTGTTCTTGAGCAGAGAATCAAGCGATGCTCGAACATAGTTCTTCGCAGTTTTGACCTCTTCAGCATCGGTACTGGTTTTATCGTCAATGGCGCCAGCATAGGCTAGCTCGCCTTTCTTGTTGATGACAAACATATGCGGTGTGGTCTTGGCGCCATAAAGATGGCCAACAGTACCGTCGCTATCAATTAGTATCGCTGTTGGTGCAGCACCAGTAGCTTTCATGGCGGCGTTGTGCTCAGCATTGCTTTGGAAGCCTTGTTTGCCTTCAGCAGAGCTGACAATCGACAACCAGATTACATCTTTAGCTGTGTATTCTTTTTGCAAAGCTTGCATGTTGCCAGAGCTATAGTGTTTCTTGACGAAAGGGCAGCCATGATTGAGCCACTCAAGAACCACAAGCTTACCTTTGTAAGAAGATAGGGTCTGCTTTTTGCCGTTGGTGTCAGTCAAGGTAAAATCTGGTGCGGCGGTGCCGACTTTTGCTGCGGTAGTGTTTTCAGAAGCAGCCCGGACGAATTTGCCATCGGCGAATTCTGAAGACATGTAGACGCCCGCAGTCAAAATTAGCAGAGCAGCTAGCTTTTGAGTAATTTTGGAAGAGACGTTCATTGCTCACCTGTCATAAGATAAGAGTCCTTTATACTAACCGATCATTCTACATTGGTGCCATTTAACAATGTAATTAGCTTTACTGCTGTAATTAGACATTGTCAAAGTTTGACGCTATTGCCTGAAACATGGACTAGCTCTTTATCTGCGATTGACAAGTGGGGCTCTTCTCGAAAATCTCGTTATAATTACTCATGGTGCTTGACCGTATTCGATATGGGGATATAGCTCAGTTGGTAGAGCGCACGGATCGCACCCGTGAGGCCAGGGGTTCGAATCCCCTTATCTCCAATTTCTATTTATCTGACTGCCTTGGTGTCTAGTCGAATTTGGCGGCCCAGTTATTAACCCTGGCAGCAGGAACTTGGCGCAGAAAGTTTTGAATGCTTTCTTGGCTAGCGTCAGGCCTTGCTATTTCAAGCTTTTTCAGGCCTTTCAATTGGCTGAATGCGTTAACCCAGTCTGTTATTGGTAGCTGCTTAATATCGTCTTGCTCGTCGTTTGTGGTAGTTCTGTTAGGAAGAACTATCTGGAAGCCGGGTTCTTTTGTTTTCAATGAGAGAGTATTGAGGTTTGTCTGTTTGGCTAGGGCGGCAACACTCTCTTCGGTCAACCATTGCTCAACTTGGCCACTTAGTTCGAGTGTTTGCAGTTCAGGCAAGGGCGGTAGATTTTGAAGGATTGGATTGAGCTGCTCGCTATTGCTTAAATGGAGCGCATTTAGACGCTTGAGCAACTTCAGCTCTGTGAATGGCAGCCAGTTGAAAGTAAATGATCTGATCTCGAGAGATCTAAGATTCTCTAGTTTGTCTAGGCTTTTCAGGTCGGCATCAGACAAAAGTTCGTTGTCTATGGTTAGTTTCGTAAGCTTGGTCCATTTAGCCAGGCGCTCGAGCACTGGGCTAACCGGTTTTATGTCGATTAGGCGCAGGTTGGAAATGTCGTCGACAGCAATTTTGTCAATTAGCGATGGGCATTGATTGATTATTGAATTTAAGCGCAGATATATCTCGACTTCTGCTGGTATCTGAACGTCGCCTCTAGCCTCCCTGCGGTCTTGCCCCACTCCTTCGACTTCTCCGATGGACACCACGGTTGGAAAGTGGAAGCAGCGCATTTTCTTGCCCTTAGCTGGTTTTACTCCACGTGAGATATCGGGGCTGTTATTGAGGGCCTTTAACATCTCTGCGGTTAGGGCCATTTGCTCTTTGCCTTTTCCTCCTAGTGCCCCTTTTAGTTGGCGCCCCGCAGCTGACAGTTTAACTTCGCTGTTTTGTCGGCCTGCTTCTGCGGTCTTGTGTTGGGAATTAGCTTGTTGAGTTCGTTTGTTCAACCCACCTGAAACAATGAAACCAAGCAAAGCCAATATGGGTATTGCTATCAAGATCGATTTCAGTGCGATTTTGCTTGTGCTGGCGGGAAGTTTGGCCGGTGAAGCTTCTGGCAAAGCGCTTTGATCTACGCTATCGGCGTAATCTTCTTCACTAAAGGTTCCGCTCTTTTTGCTAGCGCTGCTGTTTCTACTGCCGCCGTTGCCGATTGGCTTGCCGTCAATGATGCGCTGCAGGTCAATGGCAAGTTGGTCCGCTGATTGGTAGCGTTTTTTTGCATCTTTATTTAGGCATCGTGCTAGAAGGAAGTCTAATGAAGGATCGAAATTTTTCCTTGTCAACAGGCTTGAAAGCAGCGGTGGCTCGGCTTCTTGATGCATAATCAAGGTGGCAAGGGCTGATGCTCCGCGAAAAGGCACCTGGCCTGTGAGGGTTTCGAAGAGCGAGCAACCAAGCGAGTAGAGGTCGCTGCGCGCATCTATTTCCTCCCCGCGTGTTTGTTCTGGACTCATATATAGAGGTGAGCCGAAAACTTCACCACTGGCTGTTAGCGCCTGGCGGCCGGAGGCTTCTGTTGATTGCAGTCTAGCTATGCCGAAATCAACTATTTTTACTCTAGTGCTGCCGCCGTCGCTGATAAGCATAATGTTGGCGGGCTTGATGTCGCGGTGAATAATGCCGTTTTTGTGAGCGCAACTGAGACCACTACATACTTGCAGAAAGATCTCTAGGCTTTCTTTGCTATTTAACGGTCCCGATTCTGCTATTCGTTCAGCTAGTGACATGCCGCCTAGCCAATCCATAACAAAGTACGGACAGCCTTTGTCAATGCCCATGTTGAAGATAGAAACTATGTTTGCATGATTGAGTTTGGCTAACGAACGCCCTTCTATTTCAAAACGTCGCCAGCTCAGGTTGTTAATCTGGGCTGGTGCGAGGAGTTTGAGGGCGAATTGTTTATCGAGAATTAGATGCTGTGCGCGATAGACAACACCCATTCCGCCTTGACCGATTAAGTCAATCAATTTGTATGATTCACCAATAATGTCACCACTGCTATAGCGGTGTTCGGCATTTCCGCTAGTGCGAAAGACTACTGTCTGGGCTTGCTTGTCTATTTCAATGGTCATTTTGTTCAACTATCGTTTTGTTCAGTAAGCATTTTGTTTTGCCGCCCACTTGTTAACGCGGGCAGCAGGAACAGTGCGCAAGAATTCTGCAATTTGCTCCTTGCTCCAATTTGGTTCTTCAAAAGTAATACTTCCAACCTGCTTGAGCTTAGCAAAGCCTTTGCGCCAGCCGTATATGGGCAGCTCATCTGGGGAGCTGCCTAGTTTTGACCTGGTTCCGTTGAGAACCTCAATTTTTTCTACGAAGTCTTTGTTCTTGAGTTTTATGGTTTTCAGTTTTGGTTGCCTGGCCAGGGAGGCGATGCTTTTCTCCGTTAGCCAATTTTTGCCGCTGCCCTCCAGGCACAGATGCTCAAGCTTGGGCATGGTGGGGAGATTGAGCAGAAGCTCGTTGAACTGTTTGTAATCTTCAATTTCTAGCGTGTCTAGCTGCTTCAGTACTTTCAATCGCACAAATAATTTCCAATCAAAGGAGAGCTTCTTAAGCCAAAGATGTTTGAGGGTTTTGAGTTGATCAAGAGTTTCTAGCTCTGCGTCGGCTATTTGCCCGCCGTCAATAGTTAGGGTGTTTAGATTGGTCCATTTACTGAGGCGCTTGATTACTACAGCAACTTTTTCTAGGCTCTCAAGTCGCAAGCTGTAAATATCTTCTGCGGCAAGCTTGTCAATTAGTGATGGGCAATCATCAACTATTGAGTCTAGGTGCAGGTCAATCCGCTCGTTGACAGGAAAAAACACTCGGCCTCTGGCATCTTGGCTGTTGCTGTTGTTCGTTTGAATTCGACCGATTCTCATGGTAGTAGGAAAATTGAAACAGCGCATACTTTGGCCGTTGATCGTACTTACGCCCTCGGAGATATTGGGCGCGTCATTCAGTTCTTTGAGTTGGGCTTGCTTTTTCAGCACTAAACTTCGGTCTGGTTGCAGCAATGGGTTGTTCACTGCATTATTGGTTTTTGTAGCTTTATGCCGCTCCTCTTCTTCTTTTATACCTTTGATGGTATTGCGGGCCATGCCTCCAAATCGTTTATCCCCCAGTTTGAGTCTCGCCGGGAACTGGTCCGCTATGTCATCAGGTATTGCCAGGTAACCACTTGTCGAGTTTTTTTCAATACTTTGCTCTTTGGGTTTTTCGGATCTGCCTGGTAGCACTACTAAAGCTGCTACTGCGGACCCTGCTATTAAAGTAAGAGCAGTGATTGTAATGAGCACTAGGGGCAATTTGCGCTGAGCGAGCTGTGCGAAAAAACCGGAAGTTGCTTGCTCTTGGTCGTAATGTCTACGGTGATCTTGGCCTGCACCTTCACTCTCTACATCATTATCTTCATCTTCGTCTAATCCGGGGCTTGAACTTGTTAGTCTGCGGTTGCTTAAATCAAAGGTGGCGCTGCCGATTGGCTTGCCGTCAATAATGCGCTGCAGATCAATGGCGAGTTGGTCGGCAGATTGGTATCGTTGCTTGGCTTCTTTTTTCAGGCAACGTGCCACTACTGCATCAATGGCCGGTGATAATTTGCCACTAGTTCTATTACTACTAGTTCTATTACTACTAGTTATATTGCTATTGGTAAGCAAGCTTGAAGGCACAGCTGCTTCTGTCTCTTGATGCATCATTAGTGTTTGTATGGCTGTGCTACCAGCAAAAGGTACGCGACCAGTGAGGGTTTCAAAGAGAGAGCAGCCCAGCGAGTAGATATCGCTGCGAGCATCCATTTCTTCACCCAGTGTTTGCTCAGGGCTCATGTAATACGGACTGCCGAATATTTCGCCACTGGCTGTTAGCGCTTGACTAGCGCTGCCGCTTGGCACTTGCAGGCGGGCCATGCCGAAATCTACGATTTTTACTAAAACGCCACTGGCTGCAGCTATCAGCATTATGTTGGCTGGCTTGATATCGCGGTGGATGATACCGCTTTTGTGGGCGCAAGAGAGTCCAGCGCAAACCTGTAAGTAAATCTCAAGGCTCTCTTTTTCGCTTAGTGGGCCAGAGCTTTTGATGCGATCAGCTAGCGACATACCAGTTAGCAAGTCCATAACGAAGTAAGGACAGCCTTTGTCGATTCCCATATTGTGGATAGAGACAATATTGACGTGATTGAGTTTGGCTAGTGAGCGCCCTTCTAGTTCGAAACGACGCCAGCTTTGATTGTTGATTTGATTGGGGGCGAGCAATTTGAGGGCGTATTGCTTTCCCAGAATCAAATGATTGACGCGGTAGACAACACCCATGCCGCCCTGACCAAGTAAGTCAATCAATTGATATGACTCACCGATGATGTCACCACGACGGTAGTGAAGTTCGGCCCTTCCCTCGCTGCGAAAGATAACGGTCTCGGCCTGAGGGTCGATTTCAATGTCCATCTATTTGGACCCGTCTGCGCATTGCAATAAACATCTATATATAAGTAGGTCCGCTAATGGGGGTGGAGGAGAATAGTTATAGATCTTGGAGATGCCAAGTATATATTGCAATTGAAATTCCCTGTTGTTGTCTTAGTTACACAGTTGTCATTAATTGAGGAAAAGTTGAGGGTGCCTGATAAAAATCGTTTGGCTCGGGGAACAGTAATAAGAGAGCGAGAAATGTACAACATGGTGAAGTTGCAAGATGTGCTAACTGACCGGGTTTCGTCTCGTATTGTGAAGATCCTTGAAACAACAGTGCGGAGGTTGGGACAAGAGAGTGAGCCAGTGGTATTCTTTTTTGGCTGCGGGCTATTAGCTCAGGTGGCTAGAGCGCACCCCTGATAAGGGTGAGGTCCCTGGTTCGAGTCCAGGATGGCCCAGTAAGTAACACTTTCTGCAACAAAGCTGTTTCAGCAATCTCGTTCTTGATAGTATGAGATACAGAGACACCGCAGAGCGGAAAGATGCTCAAGCGAGCTGCTTGTTACGCGATTTGTTCCACACCAAATGGAACGTCAAAAATCGCACGACACTAAAAGCAGTTTGCAAAAGCCCGGGGGCTTGGCTCAGTTGGTAGAGCGTCTCCTTTGCACGGAGAAGGTCAGCGGTTCGACTCCGCTAGCCTCCAGAAATCAGCTGTTCATGCGACATGCAAGTGTTTAGCAAAAAGTGAACGGCAATACTGAAAGCGAAAAACTAGTTTTATAAGACTAGCAAAAGCGAGTAAGTGTCTCGAAGAATTAGAGATGGTAACGAAAGTAACCAAATCTGATACGGAGGAAAGACAACCATCAAAGCGATGTGTTATGCTTTCCAAAACGAAGCGAAAGCGCCTAAGAAGCGCTCTAGTGGCCGATTTCGAAGGGTGAGTTTGTTCTAAACAAATCGCTCTTCAAAAGTCCGATTGGTGTGATATAGTTATCCACTCAGTCGGACACCAAGTCCGACAGCCGGTCGTGAGGCTACTAATTCCGATTCCGTACCCTGAAAACTACATATTGAGGTCCGTATTCCACCAAGTAGTTGTGTGTGAGCAATCACATGCAGCAGCAGTCTAGAAGACGCACGCCAAGCAAGCTTGTTATCATAAACACAAGATCTTCTAGACGTTGGTTAAGCTACTAAGAGCGCACGGTGGATACCTTGGCGTCAGCAGCCGATGAAGGACGCAATAAACTGCGAAATTCCACGGGGAGTCGTTATAGACTAAGATCCGTGGGTCTCCGAATGGGGCAACCCCGCTGAGTAATGTCAGCGACGCACATCTGAATACATAGGGTGTGACGAGGTAAGCTCGGGAACTGAAACATCTTAGTACCGAGAGGAAAATAAAACAAAACAGTGATTCCCTAAGTAGCGGCGAGTGAACGGGGAACAGCCCAAACCAGTAGGACGTAAGTCTTATTGGGGTTGCGGGACTCTATAAAGAATTGAAGAAAGTTAGTTGAAGAGCTCTGGAAAGGGCTACCAAAGACGGTGACAGTCCGGTAGACGAAAACTTTCGACATCTGGGAGTATCCCAAGTAGTACGGGACACGAGAAATCTTGTACGAATCTGCCAGGACCATCTGGTAAGGCTAAATACTGACTGACGACCGATAGTGAACAAGTACCGCGAGGGAAAGGTGAAAAGAACCCGTGAGAGGGAGTGAAATAGAACATGAAACCGTGTGCTTACAAGCAATTGGAGCCCTATTTATAGGGTGACAGTGTGCCTGTTGAAGAATGAGCCGGCGAGTTACCGTATGTAGTTGGTTAAGCAGTTAATATGCGAAGCCATAGCGAAAGCGAGTCTGATAAGGGCGTTGATAATTACATGTGGTAGACCCGAACCCGGGTGATCTAGGCATGGCCAGGATGAAGCGCAAGTAACATTGCGTAGAGGTCCGAACCAACTGATGTTGAAAAATCAGTGGATGAGCTGTGTTTAGGGGTGAAATGCCAATCGAACCCGGAGCTAGCTGGTTCTCCCCGAAAGGCGTTGAGGCACCGCGTCAGATTTATCCTACAGGGGGTAGAGCACTAGTTCGGTGCGGGCGGAGAAAATCCGTACCAAATCGAGTTAAACTCCGAATACCTGTAGCGTCATTATCTGGCAGTGAGAGTGCGAGAGATAAGTTCCGTACTCAAGAGGGAAACAGCCCAGACTACCGACTAAGGTCCCAAAGTTCATGCTAAGTGATTAAGGAGGTGGAGTTGCATTGACAACTAGGATGTTGGCTTAGAAGCAGCCACCATTTAAAGAAAGCGTAATAGCTCACTAGTCAAGCGATTCTGCGCCGAAAACGTATGGGGCTAAGCATGGCACCGAAATCGTAGGATCAACGTTAAAAATTGATCGGTAGGGGAGCGTTGTGTTGTAGGTCGAAGTAAGAGCGTAAGCACTTATGGACGAAGCACAAGTGAGACTGTCGGCTTAAGTAGCGAAAACATTGGTGAGAATCCAATGCACCGAAAGACTAAGGGTTCCCACGCAAGGTTCGTCCACGTGGGGTTAGCCGGGAGCTAAGGCGAGGCCGACAGGCGTAGCCGATGCACAACGGGTTAATATTCCCGTGCCACTTATTATCCGCTAGGAGCTAAGTCGGGACGCAGGAGGCTATACACAGGGTACAGTTTGGTTTTGTACCTCCAAAGGCGTAGCTAGTCAGGGTAGGCAAATCCGCCCTGGCGTTACAAAGTAAGGCCGAGTAAGAAATGCTCTAAGGAGCAAATTGTGTAGATGCCACGCTGCCGAGAAAAGCGGCGAAAGCCAGGATAATGTGTGCTCGTACCCTAAACCGACACAGGTAGTCAGGTAGAGAATACCAAGGTGCGCGAGATAACTCTCTCTAAGGAACTCGGCAAAATAACCTCGTAACTTCGGAAGAAGAGGTGTCATGGTAGGGTGTAGGACTTCGCGTCCGAAGCCTGAGATGATCGCAGCGACGAGGCTCAAGCGACTGTTTAACAAAAACACAGGTCTCTGCTAAACCGTAAGGTGATGTATAGGGGCTGACTCCTGCCCAGTGCCGGAAGGTTAAGTGGATCGGTTAGCGCAAGCGAAGCTGAAAAACAAAGCCCCGGTGAACGGCGGCCGTAACTATAACGGTCCTAAGGTAGCGAAATTCCTTGTCGGGTAAGTTCCGACCCGCACGAATGGAGTAACGATTTGAGCGCTGTCTCGGAGAGAGACTCGGCGAAATAGGATTGTCTGTGAAGATACGGACTAGGCGTGCCAGGACAGAAAGACCCTATTGAGCTTTACTGTAGGCTGAAATTGTCTGCGGGCTATATCTGCGCAGGATAGGTGGGAGACTTTGAAGTCGGGATTTTGGTCCCGATGGAGTCAACGTTGAGATACCACTCTGATGTAGCTAGCATACTAACCTGATTCCATTATCTGGGTCGGGGACAGTTTCAGTTGGGCAGTTTGACTGGGGCGGTCGCCTCCTAAACAGTAACGGAGGCGCCCAATGGTTCCCTCAGGCTGGTCGGAAATCAGCCATCGAGCGTAAAGGTAGAAGGGAGCTT
Source organism: bacterium Ga0077546 (assembly GCA_943369735.1). Lineage (GTDB taxonomy): Bacteria > Cyanobacteriota > Vampirovibrionia > Obscuribacterales > Obscuribacteraceae. Next base: position 33,798 of record CALROJ020000058.1, on the reverse strand, counting down.
GACTGAGAGTGAGACATCACGATCAGGGACGAAAGTCGGGCTTAGTGATCCCACGACTCCGCATGGAAGGGTCGTTGCTCATCGGACAAAAGTTACCATAGGGATAACAGGCTGATCTCCCCCAAGAGTCCACATCGACGGGGAGGTTTGGCACCTCGATGTCGGCTCATCGCATCCTGGAGCGGTAGTACGTTCCAAGGGTTGGGCTGTTCGCCCATTAAAGCGGTACGTGAGCTGGGTTCAGAACGTCGTGAGACAGTTCGGTCCATATCCGGCATGCCCGTAGGATTTTTGAGAGGAGTCGTCCCTAGTACGAGAGGACCAGGACGAACGAGCCGCCAGTATGGCTGTTATCGCGCCAGCGGTAAACGCAGCGTAGCTGTGCTCGGAGAGGATAAGTGCTGAAAGCATATAAGTACGAAGCCCACCTCAAGATGAGAAATCCCATAGCGTTAAGCTAGTAAGACCCCCGGAAGACCACCGGGTTGATAGGACGCAGGTAGAAATGCCCCGAAAGGCAAGCATGTAGCTGAGCGTTACTAATCGGTCGAGGGCTTATCCAACAAAATGACAGGACTTCTAAGGAAGTCTGGATAAAGCGTGAAGCTAATTAAAAAGCTTGTGAAATACGAATAAAACCTCAATATGTAGTTTTCAGGGTATTGGAGAGCAATCTCCGATAACCCTAAAAGGTTCTTGGTGCCAATGCGACCGGAACACACCCGTTCCCATCCCGAACACGACGGTAAAGACGGTTAGCAGCGACAATACTTGGTGGGTGACTGCCTGGAAAGATAGCCCGGTGCCAGGATTTATAAAAGACCCACGTGAATAGCGTGGGTCTTTTATTATCCAAGTGAACTAAGAAACCTCGAGCCAAAAGCTCGGGGTTTTTTATTGGCAATTTTTCGCTCTTGGCAATGCTAGCGATGGCGACCCTTGGAGTAGTCTTCGTAGTGATAGGCTTTCACTTGAGCGGCCAAGGATTGCTTTGTCTCTTCTGGCCACTTTTGGTCCATGTATAAATTTCTGAGCTTTTTCATATTGAGAGAGGCTGGAGCGGATTTTGCTGTCACGTTTGGGCACTGAAGCAGGTGCAAGGTCTCAAGCTCCTGGGCTGTGCTCAGTAGTTTTATATCGGCATCGTTAATATCGAGACTATCGAGTGTCAGCTCTTTTATGTTTGAATGGTTCTTGATCTCAGCCAGGAGAGGCTGAATGTTTTTTATTTCTTTGAGCATCAAGTGATTGACGGTTGACAGTGGTTTCAGATTCACAAGGTCACTGCCCTCGATTTCTTCACCATGAAGAGGCTTACCCATAACTGTTTCACCGCAAAGGCCAAGAGTCTTTAGATTGGTAAACTGATCTAACAAAGGCACGTTCTCTTTGAGGATTTCAGAAGTATCTATTCCTTTTGTTCTCTCAAGTGAGTTGTAGAAAGATAGGTGCTCAAGAGCGGTCCAATTTCTTATATAACCAATTACTTCTTTGACGCTAAATGTGACAATCTCAAGCCTTGAAATATCGTCTTTTCCAAATTTCTCGCAGAGCTTAGGGTAGGGGGTGCAGACACATTGTAGGTAGAGTGAGACCTTTTCTTTGATTGGTACATCTATTGTGCCGACCGCTTTTCTCGGCTCGTTGCCGCCCCAGTTGATGTAGCCAATGTAGTGCTCTGGAAAAATAAAGCGTCTAATTGGATTTCCCTGATCGTCTACTGTCTGCGAAACAAACTGCTTATGCTTTTTTAGATGTTGCTTGAGTACGACTAAATCAGGATCTTGACTCATCATCGCTCGTTCGTCACTGGGCTTGTCTTCTACTTCCGTCTCGTCGGCTGACTTCTCTGCATTCTCCGAATTACCTGCCCGAGTGAAAGTACCTTTTGCTGCAATGCATATGGTGGTGGCACCAATGGCAATCAATACGATTGCTGCCGCTATGGCAGCGGAGGCCGTCGCGGAAAGCTTTGGTTGTCGGTTCTTTGATCTCGGCCGGGGGCTGCTGTAGTTTCTTTCTACTACTACTTCTTCTTCTTCTCTGAAGTTGCGACTTGCTTCTGTGCGACTTTCAATTTTTTTAAAACCAATTGATTTGCCAGCTGCTACGCGACTCAAGTCGTGACCCACTTGTTTCATGCTCTGGTAGCGCTCGTCGACATTTTTGTTGAGCATTTTGGCTACGGCAGATTCAAGTGAGTTGGGAAATTTGCCTTCTGGATAAACACTATTAAGTGATGGTGCCTCGTTGCTCTGATGCATCAAGATGGTCTCGAAAGCATTGGCTCCGCAAAATGGTGGAATGCCCGTTAGTGCCTCGAAAAGCGCGCACCCGAGTGAATAGATATCTGAGCGATTATCTACTGGTTTGCCTAAGCTTTGCTCTGGGCTCATATAATATGGAGTACCAAATACGGTGCCGGCAGCGGTTTTGTTTTGGCTATTGAAGGCACCACTTACGTCGCGGTTCGATAGTCTGGCAATGCCGAAATCTACTAGCTTTACTTTGTCGCCACTCTTTTCTGCCAGTACCATCACATTTGATGGTTTGATGTCACGGTGAATTATTCCCTGCTGGTGGGCCGAGTCTAGTGCATCTGCTAACTGTATAAAGATAGAAAGAGCTCTTGCTTGGGGTAAGCGATGATTCGCTTTGATTATTTGAGAGAGTGACTCGCCTTCAAGTAAATCCATTACATAGTAGGGGCATTCCTGGGCGTCAATGCCCATGTTGTGAATGCCGACTACTCCTGGATGATGCAGTCTTGCCAGTGCTTTGGCCTCTGACTGAAAGCGCTTCCAGCTCTCGGCACTTAGTTTGTCGGCGGCAAGTAGCTTGAGGGCGTACTCTTTACCAAGTATTAAATGCTGGCAGTGAAAGACCACGCCCATGCCGCCAGTGCCCAGTAGAGAGATAAGTCTGTAGGAGTTATCGACAATGTCGCCGGTTGAGTAGACTTTTGTTATTCCTCTACCCATCGGTAGAGAAGCTGTTTGCGCCTGCCCTGAGAGCCTCGTCGAGTCGAGGGCGAGCATGTGCATGGTGCTCCAGGTTTCGGACAAGGCTGGTTTGTGAGCTGGCGAGAGCGGGTTGTCGTGCTCGCTATCGGGCTTGCTGCTTGGCTCGCTATTTGGATTATTGTTGGGAGTAGGCATAAATTACCCGGCAGTAACCATGTGTTGAATATGCCCAGTATCGCTAATTTTTCAATTTCATTTGTGTGCCCCCAATTTGCCAATAAGTTCCTTGTAATGTTCTACCAAGGAACCGCGGCGCTCCTACTTCTAGTTAGTAAGCCCACCGTTCGTAACCACAACCGCATCGGTTGCCGGCACTGAGGTATCAGTGTCGAAGCCAGAACTTAGGTCGCAAATGCGACACACCCCTTGGAGGAATCTATTATGACTAACGACAGACCAGTCGAGCCGCACGGTCCAATTACCCCACCTGGTGGCATTAACTACAATGATGTCGACATGTCTAATCGTTCGCGCAACGACAACGCTAATAACAACGTTAATCGCAATGACAATGCTAACTTGAACGCCAATCGCAACGACAATGCTAATGCGAACCACAACGCTAATCGCAATGACAATTCCAACGCCAATCGCAATGATAATTCCAACACCAACCGCAATGATGTTCGCAACAACGTCAGCAATGACGTGAGAAACAACGTCAGCAACGATGTTAGGAACAACGTTCGCACCGGTGACTCTACATCGAGTTCAACTAACACCAATAACAACCGCACAGGCGATTCGACTTCTAATTCATCGTCCCGTGGTGGCAATTCCAATATTAGCGATAACAGCCGCACCAACTATTATGGTGGCAGTGCAAGTGCACCAAACGTTTATGCCTCAGGATTCTGCAGCGAGGGCGGCAGTGCCGGAGTTTATGTACTCGGCATCGGCGTCAGCGGTGGCAAATCAACCATTAATGAGTCATGCTTGAAGATGCGTGATTTCCAAGAGACCATGCAGACTGTTTGCAAAGCCAGCGATGAGCATGCCCAGGTCGCTCTATCTAGCTTCCAGCTAGAACTAGCTGCTGGTCGTGAAATGAACAGCAACAACCCAATGGCTGAAAGTGTTGGCCGCAGAGTAAGCCGTATTTCAGATGCTAAAGCACTAAGCTCGATGCAACTAGATAATGTCTGCACCACTCTAGCAACTGGCTCTACTGCCAACGTTGAGACTCTTAAAGCTGCTGGCCTAGATCGACCATTAATCATTGTTGAGCCAGCTAACAATGCAAGAGATCAGCGCATTCTCGATGAAGCTCTAGTAGCAAAAGTCGATCAAATCGACAAAGCTGTCAAAGGCTTGCAAGATCGTCCAGTGATCATCCAGAACAAGGTTGAAGTCGGTGTCGCCGTAATCGATGTCACTCCACCTGCTCCTCCTAAGCCTGTTCATCGCCCACCAAGCCACAAACCACCTGCACCTAAGGCTAAAGATGACGATTGCGACGATCCTGCCAAAGCCAAGAAAAAGTAAGGTAGAGCCATGGAAACATATGATTCTTTTGGCACTACGGTAACTACTAACGCTCCTGAGCGAGTTGATGTTGCCGTAAGGCAGAGCCAAGCTGATAGCCGTGTAGACAGCGGCCTAGGCAACAAAACGGATAGCAAAGTCGACAGCAGAACGAGTCTATCTTTGGAGGCAACATCTGCCTACACTGATATGAAAGTGCAAGAGCGGATTAATCCGTCGGCTAAAATGTACCGCAATAGTTGGGTGCATGACTTGCTTGATCAAGGTATTTATAAAGTTGAGAAAGGCGATTCGTTAGCCTTAGTTGCTAGACGTGCGCTGGGTGTGTCGGGTCATGCCGACGCCAGTACTCGCGAAATCGCAGCTGAAGTAAGGCGCATTGCCGCTCTCAATGATATTAAGCTTGATTCTAAGGGCCGGCCTGTGCATGCCATTCACCCCGATACTGTGCTGAATATTGGGCGCAAGTCAGAAGCCTTCTCGGCTGCAGGTAGGGTTGTTGAAGCTGCACAATCAGGCAAACTGTCTGATGATTCACCCCGCAGAGCGGCTGTAAACAAAGATAACTGTGCTGAAGATCGGCCAAGAGTGCAACACACTCAAGGCGTGCTCAAGGCTGGCATGTGCGATCGTATGGATGTCTCTGACAATGCATTTGTAACGGTTAGACCTGGAGCCGATGTCGTTGTTCGCAGCGGCGCTCGTGCCTTCGTATTTGGTGGCTCTGTTTCTGCTGAAGCCAATAGCAGAATCTTTGCGGCCGGTGGCGAAATCACAGCCCGTCCCGGTGCCAGTGTCAAGTTCATCGGTAACGATGCCAAAGTGATGCAGGTTGCTGATATTGAAGTTAAGCCAGTGGTGGACAATTCTAAGCCAGTCACTGATTATCTCTAGATAGAAAATATTTCTCTTTAGAGTTTGTGGAATTGAGAAGCCGAACGTTTAACCTGTTCGGCTTCTTTTTGCCCCTAATTTGACCATAAACCTCTTGTAATCTGCATTTACGGCACCGTTGCTGCCGCCTATTTTCTTTGATGCTAGGAGACCCTTACTATGAAGCCAGATGTCCCGCGTGAACGTTCAGGTCAGGCCGACAATAACGCAGCTCAAAGACTTTCGCACGAAGCTTTTGGGGCCCTTGTTCCCCGCGCTCTTACTGCCCCCGTGGAGCCTCATGTTGGCAAAACCCCTGATCTGCCAAAGGCTCCGGAGTTGCCGAAGCCAGTAGCTCCAATTGAGCCCCATACTCCGGCTAAACCACCAGAGGTGGCAGTCCCAGTCAAGCCGCCGGATGCACCCAAACCCCCGGAATTGCCAAAACCAGCAGCTCCAGTTGAGCCGCATAAACCGGAGTTGCCGAAACCTCCTGCTCCAAAGCCACCAGAACTACCACCGCCTCCTGCTCCTAAGCCACCGGACGTGCCTAGGGTAGTTCCACCAACCGAACCACATCCACCTGTGCGGCCACCTGAAAGGCCTCCTGTAGTACGCGAAGTGGTTCGCTACTCCCCACCGGCTGAACCAACCCGCCCAGCACGTTTGCCTGAGCGTCAGACCCCGGCAGAAACTAAAGTTAAGGAAGTGCCTGCTGCAGTAAAAACAGAGAAGACTGCCACCCCTGGTTTGCCACCAGTAGTGAAAATCAATGAAGGCGAACACAAGAAAATTGTGCCAGCGGCCGCTCGCAAACCAGAGTCAGATGGCCATACTCACATCAACAAAAAGTTGGTGGAGAAGCATGGTGGCGATAAAGATAAGCCCCATGTTGTGCCCAAGCCGAATGGTGATAAGGACAAGCCACATCATGCTCCCAAGCCCAGAGAGCACAAGCCTGTTGAGCATAAAGCTGCCGAGCATAAAGCTGCCGAGCATAAACCTATTGAGCGTAGACCTGCTGAGCATAAACCGCGCCCTCATTCAGATGCCCCGCCCAAGCCTAGAGTTGCAATAGCTAAGCCTGAGCAAAAAAGTCATAGTTCTTTGGTTGGCGAAGGCAAGATCAAACACCTCCCCAGAGAAGTTAGCACTCCAGCGATTGCCGCCTTGGTTGATATTGAGCCAATTGCTGCAATAGAAGTGATACCAGCGGTGGTTCCTGTGGCGGCTTCTACCGAGAAGCTTCAAGCTCCTGCTGCCGAGATTACAACTACTCCACCTCAAAGCAGCGGAAGTAATGTCTGGGGTGAAGCCAGCGTCTCCTACTCACCGGGTAGCAAGACCACGGTTGGAACCGCTACTGTGGGCAAATTCTTTGATCAGCAAAATTACGGATATGTGCAAGGTACAGCTGACCTAACCCATGGCAAGTTAGGAAACGTTTCGGCTATGTATGGCCATTCGCTTCTTACACCGTATGACGAAGCTGGCAATGTCAGACGCGGTAACGTCAACGTTGAAGCTGGTGTTGTCTTAAACATAGGCGCCGCCCTTGAAGGCTCTAAGTTGCCGATATTCGGTGGCACCGCAGCCCGCGTCGGCGTCAATGGCTACTACCAACTAGACAAAGAAGGCAAAACCACACTTTATGGTTCGGCTGACTACGCGAGCAATCCCAAGCAAGCCGACGCTCAAATTGGTGTTGCTCACAAAATCAACGACGTCACCGTAACAGGCGGCTACCAAGTCTCTAAAGTTGAAGGCTACAAAACTGGTGAATACGCCACCACTTCACTAAGCATGAAGTTGAGTGACAATACCGATCTCTATGCGGGGGCAGCAATTGCTCTTAAATCGGACCGCAAAGACGATAAGTACTACACCGGCATTAGATTTAGATTCTAGAGCTCTGCCGGTCGACTCTGCAGCTGTGATAAAATTTGCCGCGGCATCTAGCTATTGCTAAGGTTGGTTTTTGAGCAAGATTAGAGTATCAATCGTAATTGTCAACTGGAAGACGCCAAAGTTGCTGGCGGGCGCTTTGCGGTCGATTTTGGCCGACAAAGACGCTGACAAGTTCGAAATCTGGGTTGTGGATAACAATTCGGGCGACGGCTCAGTGGAGATGCTGCGGCAGGATTTTCCGACCGTCATCACTGTGGCTAATACCGACAATGTCGGCTTTGCTCGGGCTTGTAACCAAGTAATTCCAGATTGCACCGGAGATTATGTAATTCTCCTTAACCCAGACACTGTGGCTGGGCCTGATGCCATTGGCTTGCTGATGGAATATATGGACGCTAATCCCAAATGCGGCGCAATTGGGCCGAAGATGCTCAATGCCGATGGCAGCCTGCAACTTTCATGCCGCCGCTCTTTCCCTGATGTGAGAGCTTCGTTTTTCCGTCTCACTTATTTGAGCAAGCTTTTCCCAAAACACCCTGAGTTCGCCCGTTATAACCTCACCTGGGCTGACCCTGATCAAGAAATTGAAGTCGATGCACTTTCTGGTGCCTGCATGATGCTGCGTAAATCAGTGATCGATAAGATTGGCTTGATGGACGAAGACATCTTTATGTTTGGTGAAGACATCGACTGGTGCTGGCGTGTGAAGCAAGATGGTTGGACGGTTAATTACTATCCGAAGTCTGTTGTCTATCATTATCATGGTGCCTCTAGTCGTTTTCGCCGCATTGGTGCCACCATCAATTTGCATAAAGGCATGGAAGTTTTTTATCGCAAACACATGGCCAAGCAGTACTGGCCGATCTTCAATGTCATGGTCTATGCCGCCATTTGGTTCAGAGCTGGAATTTTTATTGTGCTTTCATGGCTGCAGCAATTTGTGCCTGAGAAAAAAGATGCTGGTGTCTTTGGTAAGAGCGTCGAAGAAGACACAGCTAGTGCCGCTGCAAGTAAGTCTTAGGGCTCTGTAGTTTAGAATCTGCAACTGGAACCACTGGCATTTTGTAGGAGTGGAAAATGTTCAATTCCGATTCTTTGTTTAAACAGTATTACGGAAGCTCGCGCCCGAAGGAAAATGAGCTTGCACCGATAATAGCCACAAAGCTATTTAGCTTTACTGATCGAATGGCGGGTTTCAGAATTGCTCGATTTGAAGCTGGGCCTAACGATGATCCACTTATTTTGCTAGATAATTTGGCCCATTGGCCTCGGGATAATTTTCTTACTGATAGAGCCGAAAATTTGCGCTTTGAAGCGATGATGGAGTCTAACAAAGCACTCATCGCTGCTGGAGAAGGGCAGTTCAAGATTGTCCATTTCCGCAATGGCAATTTCGTCGATGTAAACATTAGTCAAACAGTGCGTGGACCTCTTCAGCTGCAGCCCTTGGGTACCGACCACTATTTGTTATGCGCTCGACTTTCTGGTGACCTTGGAAGAAACAATGAGAACGGCATTGTCGTCGACCGCAGTGGTAATGTGGTGGAACGAATAGTTCTTGGCTGCTGTATTGAAGCGATGAAAACTACAAGAAATGGAAATATTTGGACCTGCTACTTTGACCAGGGAGTTTTCAGCGGTGATCCAATCAGTCGGCTTGTGGTCGGCTGTTTCGACCAGCATGGAAAACATTTGTACCCCGATGAATTCAATACTGTCTTTGAATATTGGTGCAATAGTATAAATGTTGAATCAGATGATTCTGTCTGGTTCTCGCCTACGATGACAGGATTGGTTCAGGTTGTGAACTTCACGGTAAAAACGATCTCGGCGAAACAGAAGGCCGGTATTGGTGTCTTTGCCATTTCCGGTGAACACGCTCTCTGGGCTCCGTTTTTCCCTAATATTGTGGCTGTAGACTTCTTCGTAGTTTCTAATCTTCAAACAAGTAAAAATAAGTTCTTTCAAGCCGTTGATGAAGAAGGTCAGGTCATCAAACACGAATACTACGCCGCTTGCGGTTCCAAGATGTATTTCGTGGCGAACCATGATGTTTATGTAATTGACCTAAAGGACGTTCAAATCTAAGCAGTCCCTTATACTCAGGCTGGCTGAATGAGCCGATTCTAGAGCAGAGGAACGAAAGTGCGTCTTTTTAGATTGCCCAGAAACCATTCAACTAGAGCAAGTGCTACTTGTCTCTGTTTTGCGCTCACATCATTCGTCATTGCCATTGCTTCGGTGTCTCCGGCTGCTGCGAGCAAGCTGCAAACATTTAATCGAGTTGGGCATACAAGCCGAATAAATTGCATTGCCTTTAGCCCTGACAAAAAGCTGCTTGCCGCTGGCGATGAACATGCTGTGAAAATTTGGGACGTCGCATCTTGTCAGAAGTTACATACCATGATTGGCCCTGGCGATGCGGTGCAAGCTGTTGCATTTAGCTCAGATGGCCGACGGATCACGTCCTCGTATGGTGGCAGTAGTGTAAAAGTCTGGGACGTTGTTTCTGGCCGTGAACTAACGGCCTCCAAGGACGCTGCCTACGCCAATATGAGTTCAGTCCCGCAAACCGTGAAAGCTACGGAAGGTTCCATCAACTGCATGGCTTTAACCGCTGACGGTACTTTGGGGGCTTCAACCGATGGCGATAGAGATTTGTTCGTCTGGGATCTGAAGTCTGGTAAACGAGTGGGCACCATGAAAGGTTCTGACTACGAGATCACTTCTGCTGCAATTAGTGGTGACGGCAAGACTATTGCAGCAGCTTGCGGCGACAAGGTGAGGTTATGGGATGTTGAACGAGGCGGTCGTAATAGAATCTTGCTTGGGAAGCCACATTCAGCTTCGCTATTAGCCTTTAGCCCTGATGGCAGCAAAATTGCCTGCGGTGGACGTGATGATCAAATAACCATTTGGGATGTGCAATCGGGTCGACGCTTGCGAATTCTTTATGGCGGAAGTAATTTTTTCACGCTTTCGTTCAACACAGATGGCTCCAGAATAATTGCCAGTAGCTTTTCCAACGCTCAAGTTTGGGATGCGATTACAGGGCAGCTTGTTAAATCATATCCAACCGGCAGAAGGTTCGGCATGTGTTCGGCCATGAGCCCAGATAGCAAATTAGTGGCGGTTGGTTACAACGCTCAAATTAGACTGTTAGAAGCTGATACTGGAACTGAACTGAGAAGGTTTTGGAGTCCGAGTGGTTCCACAAGCTCCGCTCGTGATGTCACTTTCAGCCCCGATGGCAAGACCTCAGTCTTTGCTTCTGATGATGGCACGGCCAAGCTTTTTGATGTTGCATCTGGTGCGGAGCTGCGTATATTTAAGGGCGATTCACAAGCGATATCATCTGTTGCCTTTACACGTGATGGTAAATGGCTTGCCATTGGTGACAAGTATCGTGGGGTTAAGCTCTGGGAAGTTAATTCCCCTAGCGAACCGATTGATTTGGCCGAAGTAAACACAGCCGTATACTCGCTGAGCTTTACTGCCGACGGTAAATACTTAGTGACAGCTGGCCACGATTCGACGATTAGTTTGTGGGACATCAATAGGAAAAAGCTTGCCGGCACTATCAATTTTCTTGGTGGAGCCGAATGGATAGCCAGCGATGAGCACGGCAATTTTGACGGTTCAGAGTACTGTGAACTATTGAGAACCTTCAGACACGGTAAAAGTTACTCTGATTTGAGTAAGCTTAGCGATCGGCACTGGCAGCCTGGTCTGTTGGGCAAACTTCTCTGTGTCAGTAGAACTACAGCCCACTGAGCACTTCCAAGAACTTCTTGATCCACTCTGGGTGCCCGGGCCAGGCGGCGGAGCTGACTAAGTTGCCATCAACGTGGGCGTTGGTGAAACCTTTGTTTTGTTCAATGAAGGTGCCACCGCAGGCAGTGATTTCCGGAGCAACCGTTGGATAGGCCATGCATGATCGGCCTTTTAGTACGTCTGCGGCTACAAGCACTTGGGCCCCGTGACAGACAACTGCTACAGGTTTGTTCGCATCGAAAAAATGTTTGACACAAGCAAGCACGCGCTTGTTCAAACGCAAATACTCTGGTGCTCTTCCGCCGGAAATAACTAAGGCGTCATAGGTGGTCGCGTCAATTTTGTCGAACTCAGCTGTAATAGCAAAATTGTGGCCCGGTTTTTCAGTGTAGGTCTGGTCGCCTTCAAAGTCATGGATGGCAGTTTTAACCTTGTCGCCAGCTCTCTTACCGGGGCAGACCGTATCTACAGTGTGGCCAACCATTAATAGCATCTGATAGGGCACCATGGCCTCGTAGTCTTCTACAAAGTCGCCAACTAGTTGAAGTATTTTAGCCATGCAGTTTTTCTTGCCTTTACTTATTGTCCTAACTGAACTTTGGGAGTATATCAGTGTGGATTTCAAAACTAGACCGATATCGGTCTAGTTTTGAGTTTCCTTTCAACTCATTTGGGGAAATTCATAGGTAAGCTTGGCCCCTGCGCTCAATACCTAATATGTACGACGATCTCAAACAAATGGCCGAATCGGCCCTCACCCGTGGTCTTTACGATGAAGCTGAGCGGCTTTATCAAAGGGAATTGCAGAAGCATGGCAATAGCTCCGATGATCCAATCGTGGCTGATTGTTTGCGGGGGTTAGCCCTGGCCCACCTTGGTCAAGGGCGATTTGTTGATGCCGAGAAGGCTGCCAATCGTGCCCTGGCCATCGATGAAGACTATTGGGGCGGCGGCTGCCTGCAGGTGGGCGAAGCTTACTTTTTGATGGGAGAAGCCAGTAGGCTTCAAGGCTTTCTCGGTAGAGCTGAGTTCTTCTACTTAGAGTCGCTGCCCCACCGCACGGCCCATTTGGGCTCAACGCACGTTGACGTTGCCCAAGTGCAGGCGCGCCTGGCTCTATTGGGGCTAATCCACGGGCTTTATCCCGATCTTAACGAAATGATCGTCGGCTGCTACAGAGTCTACGAGGTTACTCCTTCAACTTCTGAGTTCATAGAGTTTCTCGGATTGCCTGCCATGCTGCGCTTCTTCGCTGAACAGAATCGAAGAGTTGAGGCCGAAGCACTTTATAAAAACTCTATGGAAGCCCTAGAAGCTACTCTTGGCCGCACTCATCGAGAATTGGGCAATCTAACTCGCAGCTGGAGCTTCTATGCCAGCTCGCCGAAGCTGGCTGCACCCACACTCACTTCTTGGCAGAAGCGAGTAACCAGTAGCCTTGCTGTGGATGAAAATTTGGAGAAGCGCGCCGAACAACATATTGCTAAGCTGGAATACGACAAGGCCGAGAATGTTTATCTGTTGCAGTTGCGCCTTGGGCGCGAACGGTATGGAGAATTCGCTCCTGAGGTGCGCCATATTTTGGCTAACTATGCCAGTCTTCTGCGTCGTTGGGACAGGCTGGCTGATGCAGTTCGAATCGAAAAAATGGTGTTGAAGAATTTTTAGCAGAGCTGCTTTCAGGGATGGTGACATTGAAAATTCGCAGTCTCGCTATTTCGCCTTCTTTGATTGTTACCCTGCTGCTTTCGCCAACTGTAGCCCTATCTGCCGATTCTAGCTATCCAGATATTCCGGTCAAAGCCTATACTGCGGAACAGTCGAAGGATGTTCCGCTAAATTTGGATGACACATTTATTTTTCCTACCAAGAGTTCAATAAAGTTCGACTCAGCGCTTTGGAAGGAACATGTTGGCAGCCGTGTTCATATGCTGTTTGATTTGTACAATCAGCCTTTGAACGAGTATTCGGCCGAGAAAGTCTACGATATGTTGGGTCAGCCGAATGAAATGACTCTAGCTAGTCCCAGCACCTCTGCTGAAACTGCAACTTTTGATCTTGGATTTCTCAATGGCAGTCGGGCAATGCTCGTTGTTCATTTCGACAAAGGGATTGTGATTTGGCTTTCCTTGAAGCGATTGTCAGGTAATTTCGCGCCGCGTGCAGAAGAGATTTGGCAACGAAAGAATGTGAATTGGACTACTTTTGCTCATGACTTAAATCATGAGTTCTTCATTGTTGGAATGCGTGTTAGCCTTCTACCTGCGGAACTTGGACGCAGTAAGCAAATGGCGATCAATTCCGTCAGAAGGCAACGCATAGGTGCCGTCGAGTTTGAGGCATCGGCTGATGGCTTGACGGTGAAGCAATTTAGAGTCTTCTATCTCAGCCGCGAGGGATTAGAAGTATCAACACCGTGGGAGTCTACAGACGAGCGCAAGGCCGTAACTTATGATCCTCGCTTCCTCAGCCGCAAGAGTGAAATCAACAATTTTCGGGTTCGTCGAAGACCTTATCTCCAATTCGGCTTGCCTTTCTCTAGTGACAAATGGAAAGGCTTCGAGACCAAGTATCAGGGATTTCGTTCATCGATGATTCCTTCTCTAGTCAGGAACTATCCATTGATTGGAATGTCTCGAACTGAAATACATCAATTGCTAGGAGACACTGCAGTACCTAAGAATGACGTGTTTTCAGAGCGCAGCCAACTTGAATCTAACAAGGAACTCGCTTTGCCTGACGCATTGACCCCTGCCAGAATTCACGAGTCTTACGATATGAGTGGCCCTGGTTGCGGGTTGGGCGGCAGTCAAGCCTTTGAGCTAGAGTTCAAAGATGATCATGTTGTTGGCTATAGATGTCACTGCAATGAGGGTATGGCTCGAAACAAGGGAAGCAGCAGCGGTGCTCTGTTTGGCTTTCCTGACCCAGATGCTAGTACCCCGGCCCATTGAGAGGGAAAAGCGATGCTCTCTGAGCATAGGTGATGTCTTGCATTTTTGGCATGCTCTTGATTTGTTGCACTCGTTTTTGATTAGCTGTAAACACTAATTTATTCAGGGCTTTCTGATCTGGTCGTTTGCCTGTACGTCTCAATAGGCTTTGTAAATAAGACTGGCAGGAGTCAACCCAAGGGTAGTTGTTTTCCCAATCAGTACTTATTGGCTCTACTAGTTTCAATGTCTTATCAAACCAAAAGTCTGCTTCTTTAGCGTTGTTATTTACTGACAGAAAACAGGCGTAAGTGTAGGCAGCACTTAGTGGCCCTCGTAGCGGTTCACCGCGGTCATTCTTAGCTAATGGACTATCGCAGTACAGAGCCGCTGATTTGAAATTAGCTCCAGCTTTTTGCTTGTTGCCGTGAATATATTGAGCGTTGCCGAGGTTGAGCATGGCATAGCAAATATTATTGATATCGCCTGTCAGTCTAGCTTTATCTACAAGTTTACTCAGAAGAATCTCTGATTCGGCGAAGCGTTTTTGCTTCTCATAGACCTGTTGCAGATGTTCTGTGGCCGAGCCAGGTTTCCTTTTCTCTGCCTCTAAACAGATTGACTCGGCCTTTTTTAACTCGCCGTCCCATGTATATTTTGTAGCGAGCTCGCCAAGCAGACCAGCCATCTGCTGATCCCAATCTGAATAGATCGGTTTGGCCAGCCATATCTGCTCTCGAAGTGATGTTATTTTTGCATTTTTATTTTCAGATTCTTGATTAGATTCGGTTTGCAGTTTCTTCTGTAGGTCATGAATTACTCTGCGCTGAGCAAAGAATGGGTCACGGGCTACCCCTGCTGGGGCCAAGCCAACCGCTGGAGAAGCGCTGTACTCAATAATTAAAACAGATTGCTGTGCCAGCTCGTGCGGCGGGCTGGGAAGGTTAGCACTTCGTAACGACCTTTCTATTGTGGATCGTAAAGACGGTTGACCGCACCACTTATCGAGGGTGACTGTCATTTTTCTGTCTATGTACGTTAAAGTGACTCGCATCTTGCCTAATTTGATGTATGGCGATAAACAAGCTTCAATCACTTTCCGGACTTTCTTTTCGTAAGCCTCTGGCGTAAGCGTCTGCTGTCGGGCACGCTTGGCTGCCGGGTTTTCAAAATAGACAACCGCTAAGCCGTTTGTAAAAGCTTGAGCGCCGTCAAACCTTGGTGGAATAACCACTTCGCCTTTTTTGTTGATGTAGCCAATTTCGTTTTCGTTGCCTTGTGGAAGGCTTACCCAGAGCCTGTCTTCAATAAATTCGGTGCCAGCGTTGCTGTATATTGGTGGCACAATAAATTTACCTGCTTTGTCAATAAATCCAGTCTTTTCGTGCACCGACTGTGGTATGCCAAACATTGTCGGGAGTATGACTTTTTCTTTGTTTGTGCTGGTTTTAACGACAGCCACACCCTCGCTAAATGGAAATGCGGATGTGACGTTTTTTTGTAGTACCACAATCACTTTGCCATGTGCTTCAACGTACTGCCATCTGTTATCTTTCTGCACAGGTACTGGCATTACCTTCGCAGATTTGCCCAAATCAGTATCGGCTGCAATGGCGCTTGCTGCACTGATTGAGTCATCGATTGCTTTGGTCGTTCCATCGCGCTTTATTGATACTGCCTTAACCGTTTGGCCTTCTAATGGCCATGTGATTTGGTCGCCATCAAACCATTTGCAAAATTCAATGGGTGTGTCAGGGGAATATTGCTTTGCGAGAAAAGTGTGTTTCCCCACTTGCACAGTGAGAAGACCAAATTGATCTGCTTTAAAAATTTTGCCGTTTGAGGTCCAGACGACTGCTCCCTTTTTGTCGATAACCTGTAGCTCCAATCCTATTTTTGCTACACAGAGGCCGTCTCTAAAATCACTCAGTGAATTGTACTTGGCCGGAATTACGACTTTTCCAGAGTTGTCGATAAATCCGTATAGCTCGTTTTCAATAAAAGCAATCAAGCCTTCCGAACCTCGACCTGCATCTACTAGGCCGGAGCGATAAAGACTACCCATAGAACGAAGCACTTCGCCCTTTCTATTGAAGATTTGGTAATTTAGTTGAGTAGCAAATTTATGGTCTTTATTAAAGACTGCTCCAACGATTGCGTTTTCATAGACCATCGGTACGCCACTAAATTTTTGTGGCACGGCGAATTTTCCCGTTGTGTCTATGAGCCGGAAGTAGCCACGATTTGTACCCAGGCTATCGGGCGGTTCTATGGGCTGGCCGTCTGCATCTAGTTCGGCATATGCTGGTTGTTGGTTGCTTTGTGGCCAGAGTGGGGAAGAGCACAGTGTGGCTGCAATTGCCAATGCGCAAGTGGTATTGATGACTTTGAGGTGCTTGAATTTCTGACGCAAAAATGGTGCCATTTTGTTCTAATTTCCGCTGTTGCTTTCGACTTAGTGGAGCTTGTCCTTATAAATAGATCTTGCCCTGCTGACTACCTTCCCGCTTGAGAGTCAGTCCAAATCCCTGTAACTTCGTAACCATCCCACTTAAAGGGGACAAGCTATCGATGCCGAATTTGTTCTATTGCACTCTTATGGCCTAAATCAAGGGCCGTAGCCGCTCTAAATAAACACCGTATTCATTCGATCGGCCTAGTGAAACTTGAAAGACAAAGTCTTGCTGCCAAATTTCTAGCGCTGGAAGAACCGTTAGCAGCGGCGGATTAGCGTAATCCACAGAGTGGCAGCGCGCTAGAGTCAGGTGAGGAAAGTATGATTGCGGTAGAGTTGGGCTCTCGATATTCATTTGCGCGAGAAGAGTATGCAGTGCTTTCTGCAGTGACAGTAGCTCTGGTGTCGCTGAAATAGCTAGCCCAAGCCAATACTTGTCTTGATGAAATTGAAAACCCGGCTTTATGTAGAAGTGATGGAAGCGCAGTGATAGCGCTTTTAGATTTGAATCTAATGCTAGTTTTGACTTGCGCTCCTGCTTCCCATCTAACTCTAGCTCCTTCTCTAACTCTAGCTTCTCAACTGCCGACCAAATTGATTCCAGCTGCTGTTCATTGGCTTGAAATTGGCAGAGCGTCACGTGCGGACGAGCATTCTCGCCAAGCAGGTATTCGCTGGCCTGCTCGTTAAAATTGGCTTGAGCCAATGCAATGCAGGCGTTTGCTAGTTTTGCATCTTGAGGATACAGCGCCAGGTTGAAGTGACTAGTCTCGGCTGAGCCCATTGGTGGGCCTCCTTCTCGCAATTTATTCTGATATCCCTCACCGTTGCTGGTGCTAGCCGGTTTTTGCTCAAGCTTTGAGAGCGGTTGAAGTAACTTCGAGGGAAAGTTCAGAATATTCTTTCAGTAGACCACAATAGGCCCAGAATTAAATTCAGCTGCGGCTATTTCTTGGGTGGGTGGGAATGTGATATTCTTGATATATTATATATTCCCGCGCGGGAATGTACCGATTCTGGGAATGGGAGGCTCGGAGTGATAACTGAAACGCAAGTACTAGCGGCTATTTCCGCTGATGAAGCCTTGTTCTCACCATTTTCGTTCCGATTGGTGGAGAAGAGGGCTTCCAACACGACTTTGCCCTGTGACGCTCTTGTTGAAGCCCTCTGGGGTAATCAAGTCATACTATTTGCTGCTTCTCTTAATAGATCAAGCAGTGACCGTGTTGTCGGTGAAGCAATGAGAGAGTCGTGTTTTGCAGCCAAGCAGTTGTCTGTTCACCCACTCGTGATTGTGCCATGGCTGTCGGATGAGCAACTTAAACTGCTTGAACGTGAAGCAGTGAGTGGCCTAGATTTGTGTGGCAACGGCGTCATCGTCATTCCTGAAAAGATACTTGTGCTCAGGAGTGGCAAGCCGAATTCTTATAGAGACACTCGGATGGTGCGTAACGTTTATGAGGGTACTAGTTCACTTGTTGCTCGTGCTTTCTTGTTGAGGCCGACATACGACTCTGTAGCGGCTGTTGTGCAAGAGATTCAGGCTCGTTCTGGCAATATAACTCAACCAACTGTTTCTAAAGCCTTGAAGCAATTAGAGGCTGATGTCGTAATTTGGCGGGAGGTCGGTTTGCTCAAGCTGCTTCAGGGGGAGAAGCTACTTGACAGACTAGCTACTAACTTAAAATTGCCACGGCAGTTAGGCGTGCTTACCGGCAAGTTAGCGGGTGAACCTGAAGAAGTCGCTGGCCTACTTTCTGCTGCAGCAAAAAAATGTGGTGCCAAGATTGTTGTGACTGGAGCTTGCTCTGTTAATCAGTATTCTACGATGGCTAGAGAGTCTATGGTCGAGTTTTATAGCAGCATGGATGTTGCAAAGCTTTCCGCTGCTTTGGGCCCAGAGTTAGATGCGAGTTCTCGATTTCCTAATTTTCGAGTGATTTATACTGACGATCAGACCGTTTTTTTTGATGCAAGATTAGAGCAAGGGCGATTGTTTGCATCACCATTGCAGTGTTATCTTGAACTTGTGAAAGGTGATAAAAGAGAGGTGGAGACAGCGCTGCGGGTGCGAACTACCATTCTTGGGGCGTTTGAATTGCAAGGTTCTGAGTCACAGGAGCTTGATGAACAAAATCTTGAGGCAGAAGATAAGGAATTGCGGTCGTGAGCTTTGACCTCTTAAATCTTGCGCTTAAAGAGTTAGGTGTTGCCATGCAACAGTGCGACGCTAAGCTCATTATTGGTGGTGGATTCGGACTGTTTCTACTGCAGTCGCAATTTGAGTTTGACGATTTGGGCGCAACACTAATTAAGCGAGAAGCTTGGTGCGTTTCGAGAGCCACGGCCGACTTGGATATTTTTCTAGAAACAACAGTTGTTGCCAGTATTGATAAGTTTAAATCACTACGTAAAGCTATTGATGAGCTTGGTTACGTTGTGATTTCTGGCGTTGAGTATTTGCACTTTGAAAAGTATTTTACTGACACGGGGCGTGTCGAGCTCAACTTTCTCACCGGGCCTGTTACTGATCTTTCCTTGGTTCCGCTCATTAAAGTTCAGCGGCCAAGGGTTCGGCCTAAGGGAGATGTTTTGCTGCATGCCTATCTTGCGGATGAAGCTATTAATCTCTCTGATCACTTGTTGCCGATTTCTAAAAGTGGCTCCTGCGATTTTACTAATCTATTTGTTCCACATCCAGCTGCCCTGCTTGCCATGAAGCTGCATGCATTTAGGGATCGGCTTGAGCGGGGTCAAACCGAAAAGGCTGGACACCATGCAGTAGATGTTTATCGCATAGTTTGTATGTTAGACGAGTCGTTGTTTGCTGAAACAAAGGCACTATTTGGCGACGCGAAAAACATGGCAGTAGTAGCTTCGGCGGCCCTAATTGTGCAGCGGTATTTTTCAACACCAGATCAGGTTGGATTTTCTAGAATAAGAGAGCACAGTCTTTACCGGAGCGAATTCGCCCTTGAAACACTACGCTCTGTGCTTATCGAGTTACTTGTATCGACCTAGCAATTCGTTAATCGCGCAAACTTCCGCCGACCAACTTGCAAGACTTTCTCTTCACCTTTGGCCACAACTACAGCGAAGTTCGGATCTTTAATCGTCTCTCCATCAAGCTTGATGCCGCTTTCTTGGCAAAGTCTTTTGGCTTCACTAGTAGTCGCTACCAGTTTGCTTTCCACTAAGACGCGGAAGATTGCTTGCGATTCGCTCACCGTATGCAGTGGCATGTCTTGCGGCACTTGGCCTTCGCTGTGAACATTATTCCAATCTGTGAGAGCTTGGTTGCCTACTTCTGCGCCGTGATACTGAGTGACAATTTGATGAGCCAATTTTAGCTTAGCGTCTTTGGGGTTGCCGCCTTCTTTCAAGTGAGCAGCCTCAATGGCGTCAATTTCGGCGCCAGTTAAAGTGGTGGTCAACTCAAAATATTTGAGAATTTGGTCGTCGTTAATGCGCATGCATTTGCCGAACATGTCTTTGGCATTTTCTTTCAAACCAATGTAGTTGCCGTATGACTTAGACATTTTTTGAATGCCATCAGTGCCTTCCAAAAGGGGAAGAAGCATAGCCATTTGCGGTTCCAGGCCATAATGTGGTTGCAGCTCACGGCCTTGCAATATGTTGAAGCGCTGGTCTGTGCCGCCCAATTCGATATCAGAAGTGATTTCAACTGAGTCGTAGGCTTGTAGGAGAGGGTAGAAAAGCTCGTGCAATGAGACTGGCTGCTGCTTTTCTAGGCGATCGCCGAATGACTCTTTGGCAATCAGTTGGTTTACAGTGACCGTGCTGGCCAGTTTAATCACTTCTTTCATAGTCAAAGGTGAAAGCCAGTCTTGGTTGCGCACAATTTCAGTTTTAGAAATATCGAGAATCAAGGCAATCTGATCGATGTAAGTTTGGGCGTTGGTTGCTACTTGTTCTTCTGTAAGCTGCGGGCGAGTAGAGTTGCGGCCCGTTGGATCGCCAATCATGGCTGTAAAGCCGCCGATGATGAGAACAATTTGGTGGCCAAATTCTTGGAATCTTCTTAGCTTTCTCACAACTACGGCATGACCAAGGTGCAAATCGGTAGAAGTTGGGTCTACGCCTAGCTTGACGCGCAGTTTGCGGCCGGCTTTGTAGGCTTTATCCAGTTTGCGGGCAAGACCCAGAACGCCTTCAGGTAGGGCCTCGGCGCCGCGACATAGCTCAACGGCTTCGGCAATGACTTCGTCTGAAATGCCTTCTTTTTTTGCCGTTTCGGTCATGCTGGCAAGGTTTTTGGCCGGTGTGCTGATTGTTTCCATTTCTACCCTTCTTCTATAAATGCTAAAAATCTTAGCATGCGGCCATTTCTTCTTGAGGGATGAAAACAGAGGAAGTAAGATTCAAAGGCTTAAAGCTGTGAAGCTTGAGATTGGTCGTAACTGACGCCAAAGGCGTCTGAAGGGGATAATTAGCGATGGTTAGCCAGTATTGTCCACAAGATATTGATGAAAAGTGGCAGCAACAATGGGAAAAACTCGGTATCTACAAGGCTGTTGATAACGATTCTAAACCTAAGTTCTATTCCCTCGTCATGTTTCCTTACCCTTCGGGCGACCTGCACATGGGCCACATGCGGGTTTACACCATCTCTGATGTGATCAGCCGTCAGCGGCGCATGCAAGGCTTTAATGTTCTAAACCCAATGGGTTGGGATGCTTTTGGCCTTCCTGCTGAAAACGCTGCCATGAAGCGCAAGCTCCATCCTGAGAAATGGACCAAAGAGAATATTCGCTACATGCGCGATGAGCAGTTGAAAAAGCTTGGAACCAGCTACGACTGGGACCGCGAAGTGACAACCTGCGATAGCAATTATTATCGTTGGACCCAGTGGATCTTCTTGAAGATGTACGAAGCTGGTCTAGCTGTGCGCAAATCAGCACCGGTCAATTGGTGCCCTGAGTGTTGCACTGTTTTGGCTAATGAACAGGTTGAGAACGGAGCTTGTTGGCGGCATCCAGAGACCCCTGTTGAACAAAAACAAATGCATCAGTGGTTCCTCAAGATCACAAACTATGCAGAAGAACTGCTTGCTGACCTCGATACATTGAAAGGCTGGCCCGAGCGTGTGCGCGTCATGCAGCAAAACTGGATCGGCAAGTCGCAAGGGGCTGAACTGTACTTCAAGGTAAAAGAAAAGCCTGAGCTGCAAGTTCAGGTATTCACCACCCGTCCTGATACTACTTTTGGTGTCAGCTATTTGGTGCTTGCTCCAGAAAATCCATTGGTCGCTCAGCTCACCACACCTGAGAACAAGGCCAAAGTCGATGAGTATGTTGAGCTTTCTAAGAAGAAAACCGAACTCGATCGCATGACCACCGAAAAGACTAAGACCGGTGTGCCTACTGGCTCGCACGTGATTAATCCGTTCAACGGTGAAGCTGTTCCAGTGCTAGTCTCTGACTATGTTTTGATGAGCTACGGTACTGGTGCTGTAATGGGTGTTCCCGCCCATGATGAGCGCGACTTTGCTTTTGCTAAAGTCTTCAACCTTCCTGTTACTGAAGTAATTTCAGTTGATGGCAAAGCTACAGAAGGCGGCATGAAAGCTGCTTATCTAGAGCAAGGCATCATGCTTAACTCGGGCGAGTTCAATGGCCTAGGTAGTGCCGATGCTAAGCAAAAAATGATTGCCTGGGCTGAGAAAAATCAAGCTGGCAAAGAGCGCACACAGTTCCGTCTCAGAGACTGGCTAATCAGTCGTCAGCGCTACTGGGGTTGTCCTATCCCGCTTGTGCACTGCGAAAAGTGTGGCATTAATCCTGTGCCAGAAGCATCGTTGCCTGTCATTCTTCCTGTTGAAGGAGTTGAATTTACTGGCGAAGGTGGTTCTCCGCTTAAGAAAATGACTGATTGGTTGACTGTAGACTGCCCTAAATGTGGTGGCACAGCCCAACGCGAAACCGATACCATGGATACCTTTATTGACTCGTCCTGGTACTTCTTGCGCTACGTTGATGCTAAAAATCCGGAAGCGGCTTTCTCACAAGAAAAAGTCAACTACTGGATGCCGGTTGACCAGTATGTGGGCGGCGTTGAGCATGCCATTTTGCACTTGCTCTATTCGCGTTTCTTCACCCGTGCCTTGCGTGATATGGGCTTGGTTAAGTGCGCTGAGCCTTTCACCAACTTGCTTTCGCAAGGGATGGTGACAATGCATTCGCCAATTTCTGGTCGCATCGAAAAGATGTCTAAGTCACGCGGCAACGTAGTCGGCACCCTCGATTTCTTCAAGAAATACGGCGCTGATGCTGCTCGTCTATTTACTCTATTTGCGTCGCCACCCGAGCAAGAACTAGAGTGGAATGAAGACGGAGCTGTTGGTCAGTATCGCTTCCTCGGCCGCATTTGGCGCTTAGTTGACGAGCTGCGGGAGAAGGGCTGCATTAATTCAGCTAGTGTTGGCATAAGCAATACCAAGGATAGCGGCGGTAAGAACATAGGATGCAGCTTCGATTTAGCTTCTATGAGTGCAGCCGACAAGGCCTTGCTTAAGCAAGTGCACAAGGCTGTTAAGGCTGTCACAAACGATCTTGGCAAAGAAGATTATGGCTTCAATACAGCCATCGCTCGTTGTATGGAGCTGGTGAACGCGCTTTATAAGTATGTGCAAGAGGTTAATCCCCAAGGTCCTTCTGCCCTTCTTACTTTTGCCATTCGCAATCTTCTCTTGATTATGGCGCCTATGGCTCCTCACATCTCTGAAGAGCTTTGGCACCAGTGCGGATATGCCAAAGATGATAGTGATTCAATTCACGTCACAACCTGGCCGACATACGAAGAAGCACTTACCTACGACGATGATATTGAGCTGGTCTTGCAGGTTAATGGCAAGATCGTCAGTAAAATTGGCGTCACCCGGGGCATAGGTAAAGAGAAGGCTGAGGCCATTGCTTTTGCGGACGACAAAATGAAGGCCAAACTTGGCGATTCCCCCGTGCGTAAGGTCATAGTCGTGCCAGACAAATTGGTCAATATAGTCATTTAGGTCGCTCGCTAGCTCCCTCTGTCTCTAAGCAATTTGTAGAGGCTGATAATTCTTCGGCCCCTAGAAATTGAGTAAATTGGATGCCTCCAGCGGGCGATGGCTGAAATTCATGCAAAGAGGGTAGATTAGATTTTGACTATATATTCTTAGCTCTGTATATTTAGAGAGCGAATATTCAGGCATTAATTTTGAGTATCCACAATTTACCAACGACTTTTAGTTACGAACAGAGAATCAGGAAGCACTGACACCACTATTCAGAAAGCAAAGCGGGTTTATGTCTAATTCACCTACGGTCACGCCAAAGATCAAATTTGATACGCAACAGGTTATTCCGATTGCAAGTTTGATTCTGGTATTTATGTTTGGAGTCAACTATTTTATGGCGGCTTCGCCTGGCCCCCTCGAAAAGTGGCTCACTAACAACTGTTTGTTGGGTGTCTCTGCTAGCAAGGCTGTCGAGACGGCAATGTCCTATTCGAAGCTGGCTTTCAGTGGTAATGCTGCCGCCTTTGTTCCTGTGCAGCAAGCGGTTGTGGACTTTATTAGTTTCTGTTTCAAAGCTTCATTTGCCTCGCTAGATGTTCAGCAAGTAGCAGTTAACTGCTTCTTTATGTGGGCATTCGGAGCTAGTTTAGAGCAGCGCATTGGTGCTGGACGCTTCTTTATGGTTTGCATGTTAGGCTCGAGTTTACCCTGGGTGCTGGCCTACTACGAAGTTCTCAAAACCGACCCGATTCACTGCTATTACGGGCCCTTCTTCTTGTTCTGCGTCTTAGTTGGAGCCAGCTTCGTTTTCCCTCCAGAAAAGAAGATCAACACCGAATGGTTTAGAAGCTCAAGGGGCAATATTTTCGCCAAACAGGAAGAAGACGATTTCGCTACCCGTTATCAGTTTAAGCCCATGCTTTTCCTCGTTCTGTTTATTGCCTATGAAACTGGAATGTACTTCTATGTAGGTAAGAGCTACCCGATTCTCAAAAATGCCTTGATTCTCTCTGGCATTGGCTCCATTTTCATTGGCTATGTTGCTGTTTCGCTGATTGTCTGGTCAGCTACTGGCAGCCTTAAAGATGGTCCGATGCGCTTGATGTGCGTGAAGATGTATAACGATATTCTCCGCCTCGATGTCGGCCACGAGACTGCCATCAAGGGCACTGCCCACGCTCTAGGTCTGCCTCCCGAGCGGGTTAAAGAGTGGGTGGCCAAACAAAGGGGCAAGATGCAGGTTTCTTAGCGCTGCCTAACCTGAACTGGGCGTAAGTTTTCTACCTCATGACTAGTGCTAATATCTCTACTTGAGAATTTGTGTTTAGTTCAACACGAGTTGAGCACGAGGGTAGTCATTGAGTTCTTTAGAGCCTAATATCACCAGTATCCCTAATCCAGGCGAGTCTTCAGCCATTGAAGCCGCTAGTTTCGCTCCCCGTTTCCCCTGGATGCGAGTCACCCAGGTTGTTCTCGATTCTCTTCTTGTTGCATTGTCTTTGGCTGGCGCCTACTTAATTCGCTTTGATGGCCGCATTGACCCAATTTATGCGGCTCAGTTAATCAAAGTCATTCCTGTTTTCGTGGCGATGAGAATCTTGTCCAACTGGTCTTATGGTGTTTATGGTCGCCTTTGGCGCTATACGGGCCTGACCGAAGTGATGGAACTAGCGGTGTCTGTGCTGACCGTTAGTGCTGTGGTCTTGGCGCTAAGAGCTATTGGTGTTGACTTGCTGCGCGTGGAAGGTCATTTGCTTTCGTACGGCATTCTCGTTATCGATAGCGGTCTCTGTTTCTTCTTGATGACTACGTCTCGAGTTCTGCGACGGTTGCAAACCGAGCATTGGCAGCGCAAGCACTGGCGTCAGCCGGTGAGACGGCGCGCCCTTGTGGTCGGTGCCGGAGATGCCGGCATGATGGTTTTGAAAGAACTGAATCAGCGTTCAGATTTGGGTGTCGATGTAATTGGATTAATTGATGATGATCCCTCCAAGCTGCGTAAGCGTATTGGCAATATCACCGTATTCGGTACCACAGCTGAGTTGCCGAGATTGATCGAAAATCTCTTTATCGATCAAGTAATCATTGCTATGCCCTCGGCTCCAGCTTCAGAGATTCGCAAGATTGTTGAAGTTTGTCGCAGTGCTGAAGTCGAAACACGCATTTTACCTGGCTTGTTTGAGCTAATTAACGGCCACGTCAGTATCAATCAATTGCGCGAGGTTTCTCTCGAAGACTTGCTTGGTCGTGATCCAGTCAAGCTCGATAGTGCGTCTATTGCTAGCTATATTGAAGGCAGAACAGTGCTTGTCACTGGTGCTGGTGGTTCAATTGGCAGCGAATTGTGCCGTCAGATTCTGCGCTTCCAGCCTCGTCGCTTAGTTATTTTGGGCAAGGGCGAGAATTCGATTTTCTATATTCAGCAAGAGCTTTCGCGCTTGCCAGAACCAGTAGAAATTGTGCCTATCATTGCCGATGTGCGTGACCGCAAGCGCTTAGAGCAAGTGTTTATCAATCACAAGCCTAATGTTGTCTTCCATGCTGCTGCTCACAAACATGTGCCTTTGATGGAACTCAATGTCTTTGAGGCCATCGCTAACAATATTTTCGGAACTAAGGTGGTAGCAGAGCTTTCTGATGTTCACAACGTCGATAAGTTTGTCTTGGTTTCTAGTGACAAGGCTGTTAATCCTACTTCGGTGATGGGAGCCACCAAGCGCTTAGCTGAGTTGATCATTCAAGATTTAGCCCAACGTTCGGCTACTAAATATGTTGCTGTTCGCTTCGGTAATGTCTTGGCCAGCCGCGGTTCTGTTATTCCGCTCTGGCGCGATCAAATCGCTGCTGGTGGGCCTGTGACTGTTACCCACCCTGAAGCAACCCGTTATTTCATGCTCATTCCCGAAGCTGTGCAGTTGATATTGCAGGCTGGTGCTTATGGTTCGGGCGGAGAGATTTTTGTTCTTGATATGGGCAAACCAGTCAAGATACTCGACTTGGCCAACGACCTCATTCGTTTCTCTGGTCTTCGTCCTGGGCACGATATAAAAATTGAATTTGTTGGCTTGCGCCCAGGCGAGAAGCTCTATGAAGAGTTGCTCTCGGCTGCAGAAGGTCTGGCTAAGACCGTTAACGAGAAGATTTTTGTTGGTCGTCCCCAGCCTTTGGCCTATGATCAATTGCAGGCTACATTGGCGAGCTTGAGTGATTCTGTTGAAAATGTAGATGAGACAGCGATTCGCAATGAGCTAGATCGCATCGCCAGCGGCACGACAAGTTCTGTTAACCTGCCTGCCATAACGGCAAAGAAGTAGACTGTTAAATAGATGGACCCTAAAGATTCGCTAGTTTTGCCGGAAGCCTTTGAGCAAAATTCAGGCCGGATCAGCGAAGAACTCGCTCACAAAGAAGTGCGGCTGCTTGAATCTCTGCGCCAACTTGAGAGCGTCATCGTTGCCTATTCAGGTGGCGTGGATAGCTCGGTCCTTGCCCACTATGCAAAGGTAGCCTTGGGGCAGAATGCTCATATTGTCATTGCTCTTTCTCCTAGTTTGGCTCACTCAGAGCTAGACGCTGCTCGTCAGCAGGCGAAGACGGCCAACTTTGAATTGATCGAAATCAATACTAGCGAAGTTGATTCTGAAGATTATCGCGCCAATGACAGCATGCGCTGCTTCTTTTGTAAGAGCACGTTGTTTCAGTATCTGTCTGAGATGCAAAAACAGCTTTCTGTTAATGCCATCACATATGGTGCTAATGTTGATGACCTTAGCGACTATCGCCCAGGCCATCAGGCTGCTAAGCAATATGGTGTCCTTGCCCCATTAATTGATGCTGGTCTGACCAAGATTGAAATACGAGAACTGGCCCGCCGGCAAGGCTTGCCTTCATGGGATAGACCACAGGCTGCTTGCCTATCTTCGCGCTTTGTCGAGAATACTTATATAACGCCCTCTGGTCTTAGTCTGATCGATAAACTCGAGCAAGTTGTGCGCGACTTCGATTTCAGGCAGGTGCGCGTGCGCTATTTTACTGTTGATGAGACTGCTAGGGCATCTGTTGAAGTTGGCTCTGATGAACTTGAGCGTTTTGCCACCGAGCCTGAACTGGCCGAAAAATTGATTACCGCTCTCGGCGTCGTCAATGAGCGCGCCGGTGCAAGCATTAGGCAGTTTGAGATTGATCCCGAAGGTTATAGCCAAGGAAAGGCTGCAGCACTAGTTTCTCGCAAGTTACTAGCAAGTGACTAGATAGAGACTAGCAAGAGGCTAGCATGAGACTAGATAGATTTCAGACTGATATTGTCAAGGCTGCTTTCTGTGCTAAATTCAACACTGAAATCACCTTGGAATTGGGCACTAAAGTTAGCTCGAAATTTAGCACGAAATTTAGCATGAAATAGGTAGTTTAATGGACCGCAAATCAGTCGAAGACCTGCTTCTTTCGGTATCGCAAGGTGGTGTTTCGGTCAGTGATGCCTGTGAGCGGCTTGCTATTCTGCCCTATCAAGACCTTGGTTTCGCTAAGCCAGACCTGCATCGAGGCCTGAGACAGGGCTTTCCTGAGGTAATTTTTTGTCCGGGCAAATCGCCCCAGCAGATTGTTGACATTGCCCTCAAGCTGCGCGCCAGCAATTCCATTGTCATTGCTACAAGAGTTGAAGAGGCACAGGCAAAAGAAGTTGTGAGGCTTTACAACAGGGCTGCGGCTGCCAGTCAAAATTCGGTTGTGGCGATTCACAGCTTTGCCGCTGGAGCTAGTCAAAACTCAACGAATGGAGCCAGTGAAAGTTCTGACGCTTCTACAACTAGTTCAGACAACAGCCCTACTACCGGCTCCACAAGCAGTCCGACAGCCAGCCCGACTACAAGTAACGCGGCAATGGCTAACGCCACTACAACAACTGGCGTCGCTTCCGGTCCAGCTCTTGAGAAATCTGGGGTGGAGATTCCGCTAATTCCTTTAAATGATTGCGAATATTTGCCCCAGCCAAAAGCCCTAGTTTTTGGCCAATTGCCGATGCCAAAGAAAGATGCACCATCGGTTTCGATTGTTACCGCTGGAACCGCTGACATTGCCGTCGCTGAAGAAGTAGCACTGTTTATAGTGGCAGCCGGTTATCCGGTAAGCTGTGTTTACGATGTTGGAGTGGCCGGTGTTCACCGCCTCTTCGATAGCCTTGCCCTGCTGCGTAAGGCTCATGTAACTGTGGTTGTAGCGGGAATGGACGGCGCTCTAGCTAGCTTTGTTGGTGGTCTCTTAGACAAGCCAGTCATTGCTGTGCCGACATCAATTGGCTACGGAGCCAGCTTTGAAGGAGTGGCGGCATTACTTAGTATGCTCAATAGTTGTGCTGCTGGGCTTACTGTAGTCAATATCGACAACGGCTTTGGCGCTGCTATGGCTGCTTTGCGCATTTTAGCTACTGCGAAAAAATAGAAGGCCTCAGCAAATCTAAAATTTCTCGCCAGGCTTGGGTTGCGCTGGAACCGTCTTGGTTGTGCCGCGAATAATGGCTGACCCAGCGCTATTAGATCCACTAGGCTCGCTGCCATTGCTGTTACTGCTATTGCTGTTGCTATTGGGAACTGCACCAGGCAGTACTGTTTTGCTTTCGCTTTGAGTGGTGTTCAAATCAGGGTAGTGACCGATTTTTACTGACAATTCTTTGATGCTGTTGCCCCGGAGAATTGTGAAAGCAACTGTCTCGTTAACTTTGTGAGCTCGCACAGTTTCTTGCACATCTTTAGGAGTAAGAATAATTTTCTTGCCTTCGAGTTTTTGAATGATGTCGCCAGGCTCGATCCCGGCTTGTTGAGCTGGAGAACCTTCATAGACTTTACTG
Organism: bacterium Ga0077546; assembly: GCA_943369735.1. Lineage (GTDB taxonomy): Bacteria > Cyanobacteriota > Vampirovibrionia > Obscuribacterales > Obscuribacteraceae. The sequence goes on along the minus strand of CALROJ020000058.1, from coordinate 4,487 downwards.
ATGAACACACCCTTGGTGGTGAGCGGCAGGCCTAAGCTTTTGGCGTGGGTCTCATTTAGCTCGCTCATGCCAATGCCTAGCCATGGCCTGCTTATTGAACGATGATTGATCAGGTCGTCAGAAACACTTTTAGCTAAATCAATCGGAGTTGAAAATCCGATGTTTTGTGCGTCTGCTTGCATGGCGGTGTTGACGCCAATTACTTCGCCGCGCAAGTTGAGCAGCGGCCCACCGGAGTTGCCTGGGTTGATAGCAGCATCGGTCTGAATGAAGTTGGCATTGCCGGTGTTGGGGTTGGCAATGGTGCGGCCCACGGCTGAAATAATTCCGAGGGTGACAGTATGATCAAAGCCCAAGGGGGAGCCAATGGCGATGGCAAACTCACCAGGGCGAAGCTTTTCAGAGCAGCCAAGTTTCAGGGCTGGTAATTCCGAGGCGTTGATTTTTAGAACGGCGAGATCTGAGAAGCTGTCTACTCCAACTACTTCAGCCTCAAATGAACGTTTATCGGTCAGGCTTACGCGAATATCAGTTGCCGCTTTGACAAGGTGAGCATTGGTCAAAATGTAGCCGTCTGAGCGAATGACGAAACCTGAACCAGTGGCGCTGGCGCGCTTGGCTTTGGGAGCGTATTTAGGTACTGGGTTGGTGGGCGATACTTCGCGGCCATTGTAGAAAAAACGAAAATTGCCGCTACCAAAATTTGGCATATCGAACAAGTCTAGGTTGGGCATGCCGTTGGCACTTGCTTCATCTTTGCGGTGAATTTCAATGTTCACCACAGACGGTGCAGCTTCTTGAGCGATGTCGGCAATTGTGTCTGCTGCAAATAGACCGCTTCTCGCTGCCGTTTGCGCTTCGCTTGAGGCCACAAGGTTATGCTCGTGTTTTGGCACAGCTGCGGCTAAAAGTCTATTGCCTGAAGCGCTTAGCTGTCTTCTGTCGCTAGTCTCTTCTTGCGGGTATTGCGCTAGCTTGAAGCTGTCAGAGCCAAAACTAGAACTAAAACTAGAACTAAAACTAGATGCAGAATTAGAACTGTTTTTCTTGTGGTCAACAATCTCGCTCATGGCCCAACAGAAGCTAGATGCAGTAACAAGGGTGCCCGAAAGAGCAATTAGCAAATTCTTGTTACTACTTAGCTTGTCTGTCATTATTTGCGGCCCATTCCCAGTTGCTGTGCTGTTTGGTAGACCTTGCCCTCAGTTAAAATCGATGGGGCAATAATTACTTCTACTTCCTTCATCTCGCTCAAGTTAGAGGCACCAAGAGTGGCCATGCTGGTTTTAATTGCACCAGTAAGGTTTTGAGTGCCGTCATCGGTCAGAGCTGGGCCGTGCAGAATGCGCTCTAGCGAAACTGTAGTGCCGACCTTAATACGGGTACCACGTGGTAATACAGGGCTTGGTGTGGCCATGCCCCAGTGGAAGCCGTGACCAGGAGATTCGGTGGCGCGAGCAAACGGTGAGCCAATCATGACGGCATCGGCGCCGCAAGCTAGAGCTTTGCAGATGTCTCCACCGGTGACCATACCGCCATCCGCGATCATGGCTGGCATCTGCTCCGGAGTTAGTCCTTTGCGCTGCATGTAAGTGGCGCGAGCTGCTGCACAATCGGCGATGGCTGTGGCCATTGGAACGCCAATGCCCAGAACTGAGCGCGAGGTGCAGGCGGCTCCTGGCCCAATGCCAACCAGTATGCCGGCCACTCCGGTTTCTAAAAGCTCTAGAGAGGTCTTGTAGGTAACGCAATTGCCGACAACCACGGGGGCTCCTAGTTTGCTGACAAATTTAGCCAAATTCAAACTTGGGGTGCCTAGGGCTGAGCGGTGCTCAATGCCAGTTACTGTTGATTGTACAAAGATGATGTCGCAGCCAGCTGCAACAGCTACTGGGCCGTATTTTTCAGCGAAGTTTGGGGTAATGGAAACAGCCGTGATCGCGCCACTTTTTTTGATGTCTTCAATGCGTTCTTGAATGAGGGCATCTTGGATGGGGGCCTTGTATAGCTCTTGCATAACTTCGACGAAGCTGTCTTTGTCGCACTTAGCAATTTTTTCGTAAATTTCTTCGAGGTTTTCGTAGCGGGTTTGGATGCCTTGTAAATTGAGCACGCCAAGAGAACCAAGTTTGCCTAGTGTCGCTGCTACCTTGACGTCGACCACTGAATCCATGCCGGAAGCAATGATTGGAGTTTCAAATTTGTGTGGGCCAAGCTGATAGGAAATGTCGCAAAGTTCAGGGTCAAGGGTGTAATCGCCTGGCACCAGCGCGATTTCATCGAAACCGTAGGCACGCCTGCTGGCTTTGCCGAGGCCGATCATCATAGATGAATCTTGTTCAACCTTGTGTTTGGAAGAATTTCCAGAAATCATGACTCCACCTTTGTTTCAAGTATGTATATGAAAGGCTTATATAGACTGGCTTGTATAGACTTGTTTGTATAGTTCGCACATTCTAGCACTGCTGTAACTCTTGGCTTGAGGCTGGGTCGCTAGTTAGACAGTTTGTTGCGCGGCGGTTAAACCATTACAATATTGGCTCACCGCTTAGTAGTATTTTTTTAGATTAGTAGTGATTTCTTCAGGTTCCTATTGGTTTCTTCAGGTTGGTATTGATGTCTCAAATTTTAAAGTCGCTCAATGTGCTTGGCTTGAATAGCGGTACGTCAATGGATGGCATTGACGCTGCTGTATTTTCTATTGGTCCAGATCGAGGTGCGCCAGCTGAGCCAGTGGCAGTTGCTTCAGGCAGTGACTTATATCTACCAGCCTTGAAAATGGAGCTGCTGCACAGCGAATTGGTAGAGTTTGCCCCTACCTTTAAGCATCAGCTGGCCCGGCTAGTAGCGGAAGGACAGACTGATTTGAGGCAGATATGCTTGCTCAATGCCAGTCTTGGTGAAATCTTTGCCCAGGCTAGCCTGCAGGTTATTCGCTCGGCTCGTCGCAAGGGTATAGAAATTGATTTGATTGGCTCCCACGGCCAGACTATTTGGCATGCGCCTGATCTTAGTCAGTTTTGGGGTATGAGTACGGCGGGAACCTTGCAACTTGGTGACCCATCAGTGATTGCGGCTCGTACTGGTGTCACCACTATTGGTGACTTCCGTACTGCTGATGTGGCTTTAGGTGGTCAGGGCGCGCCGCTTACATCTTTTGCTGATCAGGTAATTTTTGGCAAGAGCCGCACGGCTCTGGGTGTGCTCAATCTTGGAGGCATCGCAAATATCACTGTAATTGACTGTCGCGGCCAGGCGGTTATGGCTTTTGATACTGGGCCAGCCAATGTGCTCATAGACGAAGCTATGCGCATCCTTTATCAACGAGAATTTGACGAAAATGGAGCAGTAGCGGCTTCGGGTACCCCCAATGGGCGAATGCTGAAAGAGCTTTTAGCACTTCCTTACTTGCATTTAGCCCCCCCGAAAACCACTGGTCGTGAATTGTTCGGGCGTTCAATGGCGACGGCTCTAGTTGAGCAGTGGCAAGCCAACGATATTAGTTCGGCCGATATTGTTGCCACGCTCACTGCCTATACCGCTGCTTCGATAGTCGAGGCTTACGAGCGGTTTATAGCTCCTGAGGTGGTTCTCAACGAGTTGGTTTTGGCTGGTGGTGGGGAGGCTAATTCGACCTTGGTGGGAATGCTTAGAGCGCAGTGGCCCACCTCATTGACAATTCGCCGCCATGAAGATTTTGGCGTTGCGCCTAAGTTTAAGGAGTCTTTGTTGTTCGCTCTTCTGGCATATACAACTAATTTTGGTATCCCTAATAATGTACCGGCCTGCACCGGGGCCTCAAAGAGGATTTGTTTGGGCAAGTTGGCAAGGGCGTAGCCGATTTTGGCGCGAAATCAGGCTTTAGCTCTCCAAATGAAGCGATGCCAAGATTTCGCCAATTAAATGGCAGATAAATGCAAGGAAATGTTGTCTAGCTTACAAATTAGCCGTTGACTCTCGCCCTGTTTTTGATTACATTGGGCTCACGTTTCCAAGAGGCGCTGCCTCCCGCGAAACGAGACTTTGATACAAAGTAAAAGTAGTTGGCTTACTAAACATTTGTGTGCCCTAGGAGGTACTTTAACCATGCGCATTTTGTCTAAATTTACTATGGCTTTCGCTTCTCTAGCTGTTGTCGGTTCCCTTTCAATCGCAGCTCCTGCCCTAGCCCAAGATGCCTTTGGTTCTGGCAATCAAGACACACAAAATTCAATGGGTGCTACTGGTACTCAAGCCCGCGAGAACTACACCACTGGCTCACAAACACAGCATGTAACTGATGGTTCTTCACCAACATTGCAAGGTGCCACCAACGGTACAATTTCGCCCCAAGGCGCAGAAGCCACTGTAGTACAAGGTGTGAACACCGCTGGTACAGTACGTGTTAACAACTTGGCCAACTTAGAAGCATTGCTCAACATCATCGCTAACGGTATGGAAATCCTGGGAATTGCCTGGGGCGGACCTACCATGATCATGGGCTTCAT
>CALROJ020000057.1:0-47290 GCA_943369735.1 bacterium Ga0077546 | reverse complement strand
CCTCTGCCGAGATCGACAAGGAACTCGAAATCGCTCGTGCCAAGAACGACATGAGCAAGGGCTCCAGCACCGACCAGGCTCGCCAGGAACTCGCCGACAAGGCCGCTGCCAGCGCCGCCGGTGCTCGCCTGCGCGCCAAGCTCAACATGAGCGCTTCCACCGAAGCCGCTCCGACCGAAACCAAGTAAGCCGCCGGCCGGAACGAAGTAAGTCGTCACTTCCGACGGCTTACTGCCATCGACTGTAAGCAAGGGCTGAGCAATCAGCCTTTGCCTTCTGCTGAACTGAACCACCTTAACCTCCACATCAGAGGAAATCTTATGATCATCAAGCGCTTACTAACAACCGCATTGGTTGTCGCGTCGCTGTTCGGCCTCGCCGGCTGCAAAGAAGACTCCGACTCCAACAAGACCAACCAGACCCAGGCCTCGAACGCCCCGGTGATTCGCCTGCTCTCCGGCTCGGAGAACAAGTCGATCGAACCGATTCTGCAAGAAGCCGCCCGCCAAGCCGGCGCCACGCTGCAGGTCGAATACAAGGGCTCCGTCGACATCGAGCTCGAACTGCAAAAGGGCAAGAGCATCGACTACGACGCCGTGATGCCGGCCGACCGCATGTGGATCACCCTCGGCGATCAACAGAAGGTCGTGAAGAACATCGAAAGCATCTACCGCTCGCCGGTGGTGCTCGGCGTGAAGAAGTCTGTGGCTGAGCGCCTTGGCTGGACCAAGGGCAACGTCACGGTCAACGACATCTTGAAGGCTTCCCAGTCGGGCAAGCTGCGCTTCATGATGACGTCGGCCACCCAGAGCAACTCTGGCGCGGCGAGCTACTTCGGCTTCCTCTACGCCTTCTCCGGCAGCCCCGATGTGCTCTCCGAAGCCGACCTGGCCAAGCCCGAAGTGGCAGCCAAGGTGAAGAGCATCCTCAAGGGTGTCAATCGCACCGCTGGCAGCTCCGGCTGGCTCAAGGACCTCTTCGTCGATCGCTACGATTACTTCGACGCCATGTTCAACTATGAGTCGATGCTGATCGAAGCCAACCAGACGCTGGCGCAACAGGGCAAGGAGCCGCTCTTCGCCGTCTACCCGGTTGACGGTCTGGCCATCGCCGACGCACCGCTGGGCTACGTCAACAAGGGCGACGCCGCCAAGGAAGCCGTTTTCCTCAAGATTCAGGCCTACATGACTTCGGCCGATGTGCAGAAGCAGCTGATCGCTTCTGGTCGCCGTGCTGGTCTCGGCATCAACCTCGACCCGGCCACTTCGCCCGCCTTCAACGCCGCTCTCGGTTTCGACGTCAGCCGTGTGCTCAGCCCCATCAACATGCCTTCGGCAGAAGTGATCCAGAAGGCCCTCACCCTCTACCAGACCGCTTTCCGCAAGCCCAGCCTGACCATCTACGTGCTCGACTTCTCGGGTTCGATGCAGGGCCAGCCAGTGGACGACCTGAAGAGCGGCATGCGTGTCGTGCTCGACCAGTCCCTGGCCGAGAAGTACCTGCTGCAGTCGTCGCCGGATGACGTCACCATCGTCATTCCTTTCGATGGCATCATGCGCGGTGTCAAGACCGTCAAAGGCAATGACCCCACGGCGCTGAACGACCTTTGGGCCTGGATCAACTCCCAGAATGCCGATGGCGGCACCGACTTCTACACGCCGGCCTCCGCTGCCTTGAAGGAGATCAAGAAGTACGACCACGAGAAGTTCTCCACCGCCATCATCCTGATGACGGACGGCCAATCGGATGGCAGCTTCGAAGCCTACAAGCAGAACGCCATCACCGCTGCCCTCACAGGCGTACCGGTCTACTCGATCATGTTCGGCGCGGCCAATCCCAGCCAGCTGAGCAACATGGCGACGTTCAGCTCCGGCAAGGTCTTCGACGCCAAGAAAGACCTGATCAAGGCCTTCCGCGAAGCGAAGGGCTACAACTGAGCCACAAGCTCCTTCCTTAACTCTAGCCAGGAGAACAAAATATGGCCAATACCAATAAACGAGACGTCATCGCTGGCTTAACAGCCGGTGGTGTCGCCGTTCTCACGTACGTCACCTGTGTTTTTCTTGTGGACTTGTCAGTTGTGGTCAGCCTGATTCCGGCCGTCCTGACAGGAGCTGGTGTGATGTTCCTTGTGCCGGGCACGACTTTCACCCAGCGCACCACCATGAACGAGCAAGAAGCCGCCGCCGTCAAGGCCGCGCACGTCAAGGTCAAGGCTCTGCAGGGCTATGCCGATCAGATTCCGGCCCAGCATGTCGTGGCCAAACGTCTGGTCGCAGAAATCGCCGAAGAAGCCAACCGCATCCTCGGCGCCATCGAAAGCGATTGGAACAAGTTCCAAGCCGCCGAACCCTTCTTGAATCAGTACCTTGTGCCCATCGACAGCTGGATGTCGCGCTATGTGCTGCTCACCACCCGTGGTATCGAGTCTGCCAAAGACTTCATCGCCTCGGCCGAGCGCAAAGCACTGCCCGACATCAAGACCCAACTGACCGACCTCTACGAGAAGCTGCACATCAACGATGTGGCGCAGTTTCTGGCCGGCAGCATGGGTGGCATGAGCTTCCCTAACATTGAACTCAAAAGCGAGGAGACCTCGTCATGACCAACACGATTCGATATCTCATTGCCGCTGGCCTGCTCGCTCTTGCAGTGGTTGCGGTTGTTTGCATCAAGCAGTTTTCGGGCGGCGCCACTCTCCCTGATGGCACCGCCATCATCACCACACCGGCGACGGTGAGCGGGTACTACGGTGGCGAAAAGGAAGAGTTCCTCAACGACCCGGAAGTGCGGCAGATTCTGCTGGACAAGTACAAGCTCACCATCAACGCCAAGAAGGCCGGCTCGGTGACCATGGTGCGCGACACGCCGCTCACCGGTGCCGATGACTTCCTCTGGCCCTCCAGCCAGGTGTCGCTGGCCATCTACAAGCAGCGCGGCGGTCAGGTGGCAGCCTCCGACAACATCTTCAACTCGCCCATGGTGATGTACACCTGGACGGAAGTCGGCGACTTCCTGATCAAGGCCAACGTCGTGCAGAAGCGCGGTGACATCTACTACATCACCGACATGCCGAAGCTGGTCAAGATGATCGCCGACGGCACCAAGTGGAAAGACGTCGGCTTCAACACCATCGGTGCCAACGCTCGCATTGGCATCCGCACCTCCGACCCGCGGTTCAGCAACTCCGGCTTCATCTTCGCCGGCCTGCTGGCCAGCACGCTCAATGGCGGCGACATCCCCGATGACACCACCATCGATGGCGTGATGCCGAAGCTGTCGTCGGTCTTCACCCGCCTCGGCTTCATGGAACAGAGCTCGAAAGACCTGTTCCAAGGCTACCTCACCCGCGGCATGGGAGCCTATCCCATGATTGCTGGCTACGAATCGCAGCTGGTGGAATACATCCTGCAGAATCCGGCCAGCAAGGACGAGATTCTCCGCACCCGGCGCGTGCTCTATTCGGAGCCGACGGTGTGGAGCAATCATCCGTTCATCGCTCGCACGGCCAACGGCAAGCGCCTGCTCGAAGCCATGAAAGATCCGGCGATTCAGGAAATCGCCTGGAAGAAGCACGGCTTCCGTTCTGGTCTGCCCAATGTCGTCAACGACATCAAGGCTCTCGGCATCAACGACATGCCAGCGACCATCAACAACGTCGTCGAAATGCCCAGCCCGAGCGTGATGGAGAAAATCCTCACGGGTCTCGATGCCGTCGTTCCGGTGCAGAAGCCGTAAGCGCCGCAGGCCCGGAATCAGACTAGCAGGCCACAAGCCTGTAGTCAGTCGAGAAAGAAAGGAGAGGCGCGCTACAACGCGCTTCTTCTTTCGGGAAAAGCAGCAGCAACCCTGCTGCTTTTTCTTTTACTTTTAACTAATAGACCGGTCTACTAATCAAGTCAGAATAATTGATGTCCTAAAAAGCAACGACAACAATCAACTAGTCATCTCACTTTACCTCTGAACAAATCATCAAGATCATTGCTCTCTAGCACTCCACTTTCAGAAAAATACAATGCTGACTTGTCACGAGCCTTCTTAAAACCTTGCGGAATCAAGAATCGCTTTTTATCAAGTGGCACCAGTTTTAGAGAGTGATAAACAAAGAGGTCGCGCATATTCGCTTTTTGACTCAACTCCCGCTGCTCACGATGAGAGGCGCGGCCTCTAAGAATCACGGGGAAGCCAAGCTTTGGTTCACAGTTCATAATGCTGCACCAGACCTTGTTCATCGCCGCCGACAATTTGACGTTAGATAAACAGACTACCTGAGCTAGTTCGACTTGATTAGCATTTCGAGTTCCCGTACCGGAAACAACTCTGTTAATTAACGAAGATTGCTCTATAGAATTCGCACGTCCTAAGCGGCCCGACTCTGCGCGATGTCTACGTGTCGCCTGGCCCTTGTAGGTAATCTCTTTAGCGGTAGTACCATCAGACAACTGAACAGCTTTGACTTGCGAACTCTGAAAATGTCCAAAGCCACGCTTGCCGCCTCGATTGTCCTCTAAATACTCAGACAATGAAACTTCAAAGTACGTCTTATTTTCAGGATTAATATAAACCACCCGATCAGGAGAAGTATCTTGCCAGAGCACCAGACCCTGAGACGTCTTCGTGCTGAATGCATGCTGGCCAAAAGCATTTTCTGAACCACCAAACATACCTCCTGACGCTTTCAATAAAAGCATTTCGCGATCACTCGGTGCCAAGACGGCTGCCGATGTCGCGGCGCCCCCTGGTAATAGCTGACCGAAGCATGTACAGAGAAGTAAACTCACGCTTAATAGCAACTGAAGATTAATTGGTCTTAGAATAGTACTCACTCCGTAAGCCACTAAGCCCATCACACAATTACGCAACTCTTCCATGAACTTTGAACATCACCAAGTCGTATGTAGAAAGCTCGTGGCGCCCAGAAGTTCAAAGACTCTCTCTTCAAGCAAGGACAAACTCTTCTTACCCTATTACGCGGCCAGATACACACATGGTTCTGACAGTCAAAATGCTTTACAGCGTGGCTCGAGTTCATACTACTGAAGTACATGGAAAAATCCTCGTTGATTGACTGTTTCAGCCAACCATAGGGCGGTTAGTTCCAAAAGGAAGGAAGGAAAGAAGGAAGAAAGAAAGTAAAGAAGAGACGATCAAACAGGGAAAGCCCTAGTTCCATCTCATAGGCTCCAGAGTACTATAAGAGGCCGATTGAGCTTTACTAAAACGAAACAGGGCAAAGCAAAATGAATAACAAACAGATAGCGCTAGCATGGAGCCTGACCATTGTAATAGTGACAGCTGCTGCTGTAACTTCATGTGCCAACGCCCAGTCGCGCAAACCAGTTTCAGCAAATGAAAGCACTAAGACTGGCAACAAGACAGGCAATAAGGAAAGCACTATGGAAAGCAATGCTGACTCAAGCTCTAGTTTTAGCAATAGTTCGAGCGATAGTTTGAATTCTAGTTCTAGGTCAAGTACGGATCCAACCGCGATCACCGGTACCTCTTCGACCTCAGATCCAGACTCTGTCACAGTAAGCCATACAGCAGATGGCCCGGCCCATGAATGGACCATGGAAGAGATGCTTTTGGCCCAGCCAATGCCAATGTCTGGCGAAGAAAGAGAATTTGTCTTCAGCCACAAATCAGTACAAAAATTACAAGAGTGGAGTCTAAAAGACTATCTAGACTACACCAGCGTACCTTTGGGCAGACAACAGATATGGGCAGAAGGGCAGCGTTGGCTAAGTATTCGCAAAATGGTCAGAGCGCAAGCAGAATTCACTCGCAATTTCCTAGCAGGAAAAGCATCCAAGCCAAAACCATTGCCAAAGATCTCTAGACCTCAAGAAGCTGCAGCCGATACAGCAGCCGAACCAAATGAACAAAGTGATTCCGCAACATCCTCAGGCGCTAGCGCTGGAAGTTCAAACGCTGGGAGCACTAGCCCTGGTGCCTCTAGCCCAGGATATGCTGGAGACGATGGAGGAAGTGGAGGAGGTAGTGACAGTAGCAGCGGAACGCCCAGCATGAACTTAGCCGAAAACAACAGCAGCGAAGATCTATTCCTAACCAATCAATCTGTGCTCACTGGTGCTCAAGCAGAAAGCACTTTCAACCGACTGAAGAAGCTACGCACAGATATTTCTACTTATTGCACAGAGATAGAAGAGTTGAAGAAGAAAGCGGCTCAGCGCAAGCTAACAAAGAAACTCGACGATGCTGTCAACTCAGTTAGCTGGGACTAAAATTTCTATGGGCACGGCAGCACATGGCAGTTGCTGGCGATGACAGCAATGCGCACTTCTAGCACAAAACAGCCGACAATTGCCTCGAATTCGTAGCTCTACGAAGCCATGGGAACACCACCAATTGTCAAAGCGCCGCGACTAGGGCTATTGTCTATAACTCAGCCCCTGGAGCAACTAGATTAGTGGCAAACCGCAGCTCTGCACAAGACAGTTCAGAACGATTTGAACCCAGGACTGAAAATTCCCAGCCTGAGCAAACTCACGCACATGATTTGTTATACAGCGACGCCGATCTATCACAACGCGCCAAGCCTCCAGAATCGGGCGAGCGCAATGGTGTCTCATGCCCTGAGTCGAAGGCTTACCTTGAATTAGTCGACGGCGTCATCAACAGCTTTTACGAACCAGAACGACTGAACAAAGATCAAATCAGTGCCTTGCGTTCCAAATACAACTGTTTAATAAAATCAGATGCTGATGCTGTAAAGTACGCAGATGAGGCGGTGAAGAATCTCGGCGATGACTACACTGATGTCATACCGGCCAGTGAAGCAAGAGAGATAGAGCGGGCCGAGCATGGTGAAATTACTGGTATTGGTGTAGAAATAAAGGCTACTCGGCAGAAGCTGGCACCAGCGGCCGGCGAAGCAGCGCCCACAGAATCTGAAAATGTACCCGTCATTATTGATAGGGTGGTGGAAAGCTCCCCAGCACAGCGCGCCGGATTGCTAGCCGGCGACCGTATCGTCAAAGTCGACAACGAAGTGATTGACACTGAAACTGCTGATCAGACGGCCAAACTGATTCGCGGTGATGTAGATACGAAAGTTCGTCTTACCGTCGAACAAGGCGGCAAAGAAAGAGAAGTCGAGATCACCCGCCAGATCATTGACGTACCAGCAGTAAAAAGCGAAATGCGTGATGGCTTCCTTCACCTATCGGTTATGACTTTCTCCCAGACCGATGTCTCCGAGGAAGTAGAAGCGGCGTTGAAAGCTAATCCAAACGCCAACGGATACATTTTAGACTTGCGCAACAACCCCGGAGGCTTCGTGCGCGAAGCCTTGCAGACCGGCTCTCTCTTCATGTCATCGGGGCTAATGTTGTCGACCCGAAGCCGCGAAGATAGTGACGGCGAAGTCAGCTTTGATAAGACCACTTATCAACTTGAAGCGGACGGCATAAGGCAAAAAACCGTTTACGAGCAGATGCCTTCTGTGCAGAAGGGTCTGGAGCTTACTATGGAAAGACATCCCGACATGGTCAACAAGCCGGTGGTCATTCTAGTCAATGAAAAATCGGCCTCAGCTTCTGAACTTCTAACTGGCGCCTTCAAAGACAACAACGAGGCCTACGTTATAGGCACACAAACCTATGGAAAAGGCATAGGTCAGACTACAATACGAAGTGGATTGCCTGAAGATAGCTGGCTAAAAGTTACCACTTTCAAGTACTTTACACCGAACGGAACCTGGGTCGGCGATGCTGGCCCGAACAAGATTGGTTTGACTCCGCACCAGGTGGTGCCATTGACCGCAGACATTGAAATGAATTCTGCAGCCGACAACCAGCTGCAGGCGGCGCTGACGCATCTAAAACAAGCTACAGCCAAAAAAGCCCACGAACCGTAACCCTGCGTATTATGCGGAAATAGTGTAGCCAGTATGAATGTTGACTTTATTGGCGCTCAATGGACAATTCGCTCCCAAGCGAAATTTCGATGGAATTTCGCTGCTTGAAGCAATACTAGCCTTTGACAGTGCTTCCAGGCAAAAAAATACGTTACCCCTATTAGTCCCAGTAGTAGCAGTGCGGCATTTTTTTTACACACGGAAAAAGAAGTGCTACGGAAACTATCCGTAGCACTTCAAAGGCTCAACAGTAGGTTAGATTGGCTGCTAAGATTGACTGTTTAGACTAGCCGTGAAACTGGCCGGCTTCGGTCGAACCAGCCAGGGCCGTGGTAGACGACTGACCAGCAGTGACAGTTTCGAGGATGAGGTCGAACAGCCCGGTGCCCACCTCTTTCTGGTGCGCCACAGCGGTGTAGCCAGCCTTCTGAGCCGCGAATTCTTCCTCTTGCACACGCACGTAAGCAGGCATGCCTTCTTGCATGTACTCACGAGCCAGCTTCCACGAACTGAGGTTGATCGAGTGCCAACCGGCCAAGGTGATGAACTGGAACTTGTAACCCATGGCGCCGAGTTTGGCCTGGAAGTCCATGATCGTCTTGTCGTCGAGGTTCTTCTTCCAGTTGAAGCTGGGAGAGCAGTTGTAGGCCAAGAGCTTGCCCGGAAATTGGGCGTGAATGGCCTCGGCGAACTTGCGGGCCTGCTCCAGATCGGGCTTGGAGCTTTCAAACCAGAGCATGTCGGCATAGGGAGCGAAAGACAGGCCGCGCTTGATGGCCGAATCGAGACCGCCGCGCACCCGCCAGAAGCCTTCGGGAGTGCGTTCACCGGTCATGAACTCGTGATCGCGCTCGTCCACATCGTTTTCCAGCAGGGTGGCATCGAGGGCGTCGGTGCGGGCCACCAGAACGGTTTCCACCCCGAGAACGTCGGCAGCCAGGCGGGCAGCAACCAGGGTGTTGATGAACTGCGAGGTGGGGCGCAGCACCTTGCCGCCCAGGTGACCGCACTTCTTGGCCGAACCAAGCTGGTCTTCGAAGTGAACACCGGCAGCTCCGGCCTTGATGAACGACTTCATCAATTCGTAGGCATGGAGGGGACCACCGAAACCGGCTTCAGCATCGGCGACGATGGGCGCATACCAGTCGACACCGTTGTGACCGTCGCTGGCATCGATTTCGTCGGCGCGCTGCAGAGCATTGATCAGCTGTGTCACCAGAGCGGGAGCGCTATCCACAGGATAGAGGCTCATGTCAGGATAGACCTGGCCAGACTTGTTGGCTCCTGCGGCCACTTGCCAGCCGGAGAGATAAATCGACTGAGCACCTTCACGAACCATCTGCACAGCCTGCGGGCCGATCATGGCGCCGAAGGTCTTGACGTAGGGCTTGGTGTTGAGGAGCTTCCAAAGCTTCTCGGCCAGCACCTTGGCGTGGGTGTGTTCCACTTGCAGTCGAGGCCGCAGCCGAACGACATCGTCAGTGGAATAGGGACGCAGGATGCCGTTGAAGCGATTGTTGGCCCATTGGTTGGAAAGTTGCTTGGTCTGAGCTTTGAGAGATTTTTTGGTCATGATTTAGGAGATTTCTGTTGAGCAATTTACGGAGGTAAATCGCTGTGTTGGAATGCCACTGCAAGAGCGGCGGCAATTGGGGGAAAATTTATTGGTTCTCTAAAATATGTCCCATATCAGGCGTGCCTAGCTGCCGTTGTCTCCTAAACACCTATACGATGCTGTCACGGCGGCCTGCTGATTCTTATAGTTTGGCTTTGCTAGTTTATTAGTGGAAGTTTGGAGCCTGATGGGGGGAGAATGGAGAGAGAACTTCCTACTGTCTATCAACAAGTGTTTACTCGGGGCAGCGCTGACTAAGCAGCTCTCATAAAGCCCTATTGCAACATGGCTTAACGGAAAACCCCTCAAACCATACAGGTGCTAACCGCAAAACCTGTTGGCAACCCCGTTTACGTTAAGCACTTACTTAACGTCTTTATCTTAGTTAGATGTAAGACTCGCACAGCTAGTGCAAGGGCGGCCTTGAGTTACACTCTAACCATGGCAATCACAAACGAATCACGCGACAAGCTCAAAGCTCGTCTTTCCAAAGCAATCGGGCATCTGAACGCCGTATACAAGATGGTCGATGAGCAGAAATATTGTATTGACATCCTCAACCAGCTAAAAGCTGTGCAATCAGCCCTGGATAAGAGCGCTGAAATAATGCTCAAAGATCATCTCAATACCTGTGTTGTAGAAGCAGTGCAAAACAATGATTCAGCCAGAGTAATGGAAGAGTTATGGCAGTTGCTCAGACACAGCTCTGAAGCAGAGAGCACAGAGCAAACACTCGAAAATGCCGATACCAAGATCACAGCAAAAAACGACTGCTGCAGTAGCTAATAAACGGTATCGCTGACGGTGCTGCAAAAAAAAAAATCAAGCAGTCTCATAGTGAAGTAACTTTCTTCAGCGAAAACTTTTGTCTTTCAAGAAACCGCACAAAATAAATAGCTTTAAAAACGTACAGTTGCACGCGACACAACTTTCAAAAATGTTGAATTAATGACAGATTGAGCATTTAATCACCCAGTTGGGTGATTAACTTCAGCAGCAGAAAACTTATGCTAGATAAAAGTGCACCCATTAGTAAGACTTGCATGGTTTCGTTTGTCCAGGCATCCTATGGCGACTATTAGTCTTGGCGCAGTAACAGCACTAGCACTAGCGGCACATTAAGAGGATTCGGGTTGAAACGCAAGAAGGCAAAAAACGAATTCACAGAACCAGAGAAGAATACTCAAACAGAAGACTCAGATTTAGAAGTCAAATCAGAATCAATGTCTCCGAGTGACAGTGACGGCAGCGACTTGAGTTGCGAAGGAGCTCGCGGTGATTTCACTGGTTGTGAAAATGTGAGTTATGAGAACGCTAGTCGTGAGAACGCCAGTCTTGAAAATAATAATCGTGAGCACATTTACTCCAAACCAGTTGGGTTTAGAGTATTAATACCAGTAAACTCCCAAGACTCAGCTCTCTGCGCCATAGAAGCAGCCATGGCACGGAAATGGCCAGAAGATACGCAATTCATGCTGACAACAGTAATTGAAGGTCTCAGCGGTGATAGCCTTGAGGCCAAAATAATACACAGAGACGTTTTGCTGACTGAGCAGAATGAACATCGTCGCGCCATGCGCACTTGGCTAACGCGCCTGAAAGACTCATTCATACAAGTTTTCCCCAATACAGTAGCCGAGTTAGAGTGTGGCCGAATCGCAGAAAAAATTTGTGAACTAGCTTGCAACTGGGGAGCAGACTATATTATGGTCGGCTCTCACGATTTCAACTTGGTTGACAGAACGGCCTTAGGTAGCATTGCTTCAAAAGTGCTAATGAGCGCACCATGCACCGTTGAAGCTGTGCGCCTTCACAAACTCAAAAAATTGGCTCAATCAAGCAACAACAACACCGAAAATATTCGACAACTCGCTAGCCAATCGCCACGGCGGATTATTGTAGCCACTGACTTCTCCAAGCAAGCAGATGTAGCCATTCAGTGGATAGCCGACTCCAAATGGTTCGACAATACCGAAATCAGGTTGGTTACAGTCATCGAAGCATCGAAGCGCGAGCCGGGAGTTTCATTTCTCGCGGGCTCAAAAGGCTACATTTCAGAACAACAATACCAAAGAACCCTAGAAGACCGCCTGCGTGGGTTTGGTAGAGAAATAGCAAAAAAACAGCCACGCTGCAAACTAGAAGTATTTGTCCTACAGTCTAACTCTGTATCCGGGGCGATTCTGGAGCTGGTTTCTGCCTGGGACGCAGATTTAGTGGTGGTGGGAGCGCAGGGCGCAGATAGTACAGACGACGCTAAAGCTGGCTCAACTGCAATACCAATTATGGATTGCCTGGACTGCTCAGCAATTGCCATAAGAAATAATAACGACCGCAAACAAGTGCACTTCTCTTGGTACACAGAGCTACAAAACCCAGAACATCGGGAGTTGCGAGTGGCCGGGAAGATCGAGGCAAAAAAATCATGAGTCAGACGAAAGCTGACTACTGGGAAGACCTCAATAAATGGTTTTTGTTTGCCCTACATCAGCTTGTATACGTTCCAGCATGCTGCATTCATGCTATCGAGCAAGAACTGAGAACCAGACATGACAGTCCAAAATCATCACATAGGCCTCCTCTGCATTCGGAGAGCCGTACAATCGATCACTTTGAAGCGGCAAAACAATCAAAAGATCACCTCGAAAAAGCTACCATTGCCGATCAGCCTCACATCTGCCGCAGCTGCGGCGATGACATTATCACCAGGGTCCATTCGAATCATGTTCGCGAACATACAAGGGTAGACAACGACACCTTTCACGATTGGCTAGCGAACGACCAGCCACATCTAGATCTATATGAAGCCATGCCACATGTAAGTGCCTTTGAGCAAAATCTAGAGGGATTCAACGAAGAACACCTTCAGCGCATAGAAAGATATTGGGCCGAGCACCAGCTCGCTAGTCCAAACTGCTCCGCTACAGCCAAAACAGCCAAACTAGCAACTGTTGCTGACTGGGAGAAGACAAAACGGCTCTCCCTAGAAGAAAACGAACGACTTCAGAGGCAATAATTCGAGCGGTGAGGCAGTCGTCTAATCGCCGCGACCTAAGCTGTAAATCTATGGGATAGAGCCTAAGCGAGAGCCAACCAGAGATTTTCACGTTGTTTATGTCTAAATTACTTCTGTGACTATTTTCTGCGAAGTTTTTGAGGCTTAAGTTCGGATAGCCATGACTAAAGAACTTAATACAGTTCGGAAGCAAGAATCCGACGTTCAAGGCGGACGTCAGCAAACGCTTGAAACGCCGCAATGGCATGCGCCGCATATTTCGCTGAAGGCAGCCCAAGCCATTGACTCAGATACTGCGAAAAATAGTACCAGCTACCCGCTGCCCAAACTGTCTATTGGCGACATGTTTGGAGCACCAATAAACAGCAATGCCTTTTTCAAAAAACAAATAGAATCAAACAAAGAAACATCTCTCCCAGCGGAAAGAGCTTTTGTGCCTAAGCTTATTGGCCAAACACAGACAGAGCAGAAGCAATTGGGCCAAAAGCATGAGGGTCAAAAACAGGAGAGCCAACAGCAAACGAGCCAAGAACGGTCACGACAAGAGCTTCGGGGCCAGAGTATCGAAATTCCGCCTATTCATAACAAAATAGACAAATCCCCAGCCTTAGAGTCAGTCGATTCAAAAAAAGCAGAGAACTACCTGCACGGCGACGGCAAAACCCTACCTCCAATAGCGCAAGGCTTCAAGGACATTGGCCTCGAAACCCTAACCGTCGCTAGCGCTCGGGACAACTCAAAACCGCAGGTGCACGTCTCCACACGACAAGGTGATAAAGCTTTCCCTCTGGGTTCCAGAGAAAATCCCTACAGATCTATTCAAACAGCAGTTGATAATGCACCCAGTGGCAGTGTCATCAACGTACACAGAGTAGGCACCGACGTTTACAAAGAGCGTGTCAGCATAACGCGCTCAGACCTCGTCTTACAGACAGATGTAAAAAATCCAGCAGTGCTTGACCTCGCCGGCAAAACGAGTGGGCGTGCCAACGCTGCTTTTACGATTGGCAGCGGCAGCAGCGATATTTCTATCAAAAATTTTGAAATCCGCAATTTTACAGGACGCACGGCTGCAATCAGAATAGACGGTAGCAATATTCAAAATATCACTGTCGCCGGCAATGACATTCACTCAGCCACAGGAGCAGAAGGAATCGCAGTGTACGGCCGCGGCGGAAACGAAGCGTCGAAGCTAAGCAAAATCAATATCATCGCCAACAAAGTACACGATCTCAAGCTTGGCGAACTTGAAGCGATTCCAATCAATGGCAATGTCAGCGGCTTTAAAGTAATCGGTAACAGCGGATACAAGCTTGACAATATCTTCATCGATACCATTGGTGGTGAACGAGTTTCCCCAAATACGGTCTTGGATCAAGCTCGCAATGGCGAGATCTCTTTCAATTATGCAGACCGCATCTCAACAAAGCACAACCCCAATAGTCGGGAATCTGGCAACTATTCAGCTGCAGCAATCTACAGCGATGGGGCAAAAAATCTCTTGATCAAAAACAACTATATTAAAAAAGCTGATTTCGGCATTGAGATAGGCGGCGAACACTCAGGCTTAGCCTCTAGCAATGTGGCGGTTAGCAGCAACGTCATCGAAGCTAGCAATTATGTCTGGCTCGGCCGAGGCGGAGATCCGCAACGCCCTGGAGGGGCGAAGGATAGCTATGCCAGAGACAATGTGATAATTGGCAATGCCCAAATAGAAACACAGTCAAACGTCATTAATTTCGCTGTCGACAGGAACATGGTCTTCGCTAAGATCGCCGCAACGACGGCCTTACCAAAAGAAATCGCAGCCTTGGTTAACGGCAAAAATCGGGTCAGGCAAGCCAATTAACTTGCTCTACCTACCAGATCATAGCTGCTCACAACCGCCTGTTTAAAGCTTTAACCGTTCAAGCAGAAAGAATCAACATGCACGAGCCTAGTGATTCCCAATAATTTCATCGGCGAGGCCTCTGCTCGATTCCTCAAGAGCCTTCAAATCACTTTTGGCTAGATTAAGTTGACCAAGTTTTTGATAACAGAAAGCTCGTTCTTTATAGCAGGTCGATAATATCACTTCGTCTTCACCACCAGCACTAGCCTTGTGCGAACGAGTCAACTTAATAGCTTCAGTAACACTATTTACCGCATCCTGCCAGCGACCTTGAGACTTAAAACAATCTGCTTTTACCATGTAGAGCGGCGCAGTAGATTCTCCAGAAGTGACGGCAAGGCCTCTATCGACCATCGTCAGTGCCTCTCTACTCTTGCCGGCTTTAAGCAGCAGACTAGCCGCCCGACAATAGAAGCGAATGGGTGATGAGCCGCCTAAAATTGCTAGCTTCTCAAAATCATTAGCGGCCTCGGTGAGTCGATTGGTCGCCCCGTAACATCCCGCTCGAATCTGATATGCCTCAGAAACTTCATACTTAGAAAGCACCTTATTGCAGAGCTTAATAGCCTTGTCATACTGAGCATCACTAGCATAGGCTTCTGCCGCCTTGACTAGAACTAAAACTGGAGCACTGTCCAAATTTTTAACTTTATCAAATAACACCACAGCCTGTTCCGATCTATTTCTACTACTTAAACAAGCGGCTTCCCACATCAAGCGCTCATGAGCATCGCCAGGATGAACCGGTGTATCCTTGAGCAATTGTCGAATCTCGGCCAATTTTTGCTTGCGCAACAACCCCACCAATTTGCCGACCGGCAGTTGATTAGCACTAATGGCCTGCCGCGGAACACTGTGTTTCCATAGGTTTCTTGGTTCGACGAACTTGTCGCCTACTTTTTTAAGCTCTCCATCTCTGCTTACAGAAACGCGCTTTAGTGCCACAGTCTTTGACTCAGCGGCTCTAACTTCAAGAGACTGAAAGTACAAACAATAGAGCGCCGAAAATCCAACGAGGCAAGAAGCAGTCAACAAAGATAGAGATAGAGAATTCATAGCCGGCAATTTTTTTATTTTGGTGAGACTTCTAATATAAGCGATAGACAAAACTAATAGCAGAAGTATCTTTGCAAATATCTTTCACTGGGGCGCGATTTCATCGAAAGAGATCCTGTATTACCAAAACTTAGTCGATCATGGCGGGTTTCATTGCCTCTTGAGGTAAATATCAACCGCTGCCAATCAGGCAAAGCTCTCTTTTCATAATGGTTTGTTCAAACACAAGGCGCTGCCAACGTATGCTAAAAGCACTCGTGATCTTATCCCGCAACCAGGCTGGCATGAATCTTGCTTTACTAACCAGCTCAAGGAAATCACTACGGTCGAAGGACAAAATTTGCGCATAGATAGCCTCTACAGTGAGAGCTGATTGCTGCACGTGCCAAAGAGCCCTAATAGTTTTGCCAACGTGACTATCAGAAAGATGTATCTTCCTACCATTGCATTTTCGCAGATAAATATACCCTTCACCAAAGCGAAACCTTGTGGAATGGCCAGAAGTCGAAAACGAGTGAGGCTGTTCGTTCTTAGGAAAATTTTGGTCAACACTATCAGATTCAGCCTTCAAACCGTGTTCCTTGGCACAGGAAGCACCTGTCTGAACGATAAAGTTACCAAAGGCGCGGGCCTTTACAGTTGCAACTTCTTCAGCCGAATACTCACGCTTGCGGCCTTTGACTGCGACAAAGACTCCACGCACTATTCTGTCAATTATATTGAGCTCAATAAGCAGATAGATGCTCTGATCGACTGCCGAGCGAGAACCGTATTGCACACATTCCTGCGTACTAAATAGGGCTCCTGGTGGCAGCGAGGCCACATGTTTGCGAATTTTGCTAATACAAGTAGACATAGCTTTCCACCCATTGCGTAGGTTTGCTTCGTCTTTTAAACAACGTACAAAAGTGTCGAAAAGTTCAAAATTCAACTGCACGAAAAAAGTTCAATGGGCAATCACCTTTCTCTTTGCGAGACTGCAATAACCAGCGAAATTCCAAACGAAATTTCGCTGGTTATTACAATCACAAGGAATCAAAACCAAAACAGCTGTCAACAGAAAGTCTTGACATAGAAGAAAAATCCAACTCACCAAGCAGTTCTATATAGAAGTTACAAACGGTCCTAAGACGTAATACGGACCGATAATGAGCGCCGATAAATATTATCGCGCACTCACACTTATCAGACATATTCTCATTCGCATCAAGGCATATACAAACGCGCATGAACAGCCGCTAATCACCAATGCCGCCACCAAGGCGCACCATCTATAGCACCACAGCCGCATAGATATATCAGCCACCGCGAACGCCACCACAAGTGCATATACAAACATAGTACGGCATTATCAGACCTCAAGCCCTGTTTGCCTTTACAGACACAAGAGCATGCTGCCAAGAAGAGATACCTACACCACATATAGCAGTGCCGACACTAGGGGTGGGGGGACTATTTTGCGATTTTATCTAATCCGCAAACCCACTCACACCATAGCATTTCAGACTTTGAACACCTTTTGAACATCAATTTGCTAGTTGCGGAGGTGACCCTACCGGTAGTAGATTATTCATAACGAAATCTTGCGCAGAGGTCCTAAAAACCTCTCATAAAACAAAAAAGTTCCAATCACAAATCTCGGTTTGTGAGTACCGACTCATGAGTCGGTAAGACTTTGCCCCAACGCTCCAACAAAGCCCCGCCCTCGCGGGGTCTAGTTGATGCGTTCGCCTGTCTCGAGAAAGACGCAATCGCTTCAAACTACTCTCCGTACCCCCATCTATCTAACCCAAAGCCCTGCACAAAGTATCCCCATCCCCTCAATCCGCCCCCCTGTCTCTGTACACACGCTCTCTACACTAGGAAGGAACCACATATAAATGCTGACAGTTGAGAACAAAGAAAATTCCTCTAAAGAAGATTCTCCTAGCGATAACACTTCAGAGAAAACAGCAACCAGGCCTGTTTCTATGTCGACCACAACAAATACGGCCAGTACAGCAAATTCAGCAGGTACAGCGAGTACCGCCCTTGCCAATGCCGCAAAAGTTTCCACCACAGCAGCTGCAGTGATACCAACCAAAGAGGACTACACCAGTCGGTACTGGGAATCAACCCAGGAGACCCTAGTTGGCTTATACGGCAACAGAGACCCTTTGACTGGTCAACCCATCGAAGGCGTCAACGATATTATTCATAGAGTGGCTGGGTCAGTTGCGTTAGCCGAATTGAAGTATGTGCTCACACCGGCAGAGTTGGTGGAACTTACACTGGCTGATGCTATCAACCATCCGAAGGTGGCGCAGTGGACTCAAGTATTCGCTGACAACATTGGCAACCAGAGATTTTGGGCCAATACTCCTGCCAATATCAACGCTGACCCAGAAGTTTCGCTAAAAGTTCTTCAGTATTGGGCCTTTGGCAAATTGGCCAATATGAAAGAAGAAGATATTTGGCTACGCTCGGAAGAACTCCGCCACGCGGTCACTCAGGGAAAAATCACCAATCTTTCTGAACATGAAGTGGCCATGGGTAACCTCTCATCGTTCTTGCGCGGCAAAGGCTGTTTGGCGGCTTGTGGAGTGGCCTTCGTCACTGATAGCCTAGAAGGCATACAAGAAGCGGCACGCATTGAAGCATTGGCCGCCAAAGCGGCAATGGGAATGGGTCTCAACACCTCATCACTACGCCCATGGGCTTCGATAATCTCTAACGGAGCAGCTGCTTCTGGTCCAGACCGATTCTATGAAAAGACCATCGCTAAAGCAGTTGAAGCCGTAGCCCAAGGCGGACGCCGCGGTGGAGCCCTGATTGAACTGCGCAACTCCGACCACCCCGACATTCTCTTCTTCATCGACAAAAAGAAGTTAATTCCACCACCCGCAATTTCCCGAATCTACAAGCAATTGCGCAGCGAACTAAGACAAGAATCTGGCGAAGATTCTATGACTTACAAAAAACGCTTGCTCAAATTAGCCGAACAAAAATACGGCGAGCAATACGCTAACTACATCGACAGACAAAACTATCTAAAGAACACTAACGTCACAATTTTGGCCATGCCTGGATTCATGGAAGCAGTGGAAGCAAAACGCTTCTACCCAGCATCCTTCAACAATCAAGCATGGACAGGCCCTGTGTATGATCCACGCAAGCCAGTGCTGGATGCCCGCGGCATGATGACAGTGAATAAGCTCACCAAAGAGCCTACATACGAAGAGTACTCGGTCGACATCAAAAAGCATCCTGAAGCAATTGACGCTGCTCGCAAATTGAGCAATGCCATGGTGGAAATCACAGACAAATACGTCAAGGCCCACGGTTACTTCTACGCCCCAGACGTCTTCCAGCGCGTTGTCGAAGGTATGAGAGATTCAGGCGAACCAGGCATAGGCTTCTACGAAACTATCAATGCTGGCAACGCCAACAATCATGCCTATGACCTCAACACCTGCAATCCATGCGGCGAGCAATTCTTGCCCGCTGGCCCAGGGAAAGACGGCCGCACTTATATGGGTAACTGCAACCTGTCGTCACTACATGCTGCTCACTCCGATTTCTGGGGACCAGATGGCAGCTACAACATGTCAGCTATGCGCGCTGTAGTGCGCGTGCAACAGCGTTTTATGGACAACGTATCAGACGTCAGCTGGTACCCAATTCCACTGCAGAATATGACTGCTCGCTTAGAGAGACGCAACGGCGGCGGATTTGCCGGCATTGCTGAATTCCTCTCAAGACTAGGCGTGGAATTCGGTTCTCCCATAAGCCACCAGGCCACGGAAGAGCTCTTCCGCCAATACAATAAAGCTTCACTAGAAGCCTCAGTTGAAATGGCGAAAGATCGTGGTGTTTACCCACTTTGGGAAGGAAGCCGCTTCCAGAAAAAGGGACTGCGCGTTCGCAATAGCTGCTTGACTAACAATGCTCCTACCGGAACTCTTGCTCAGGCTCTACAAACAAGCTGGGGAGTAGATCCGCACAACGGCATCGTCTTCTCACGCAAAGTGCGTTCACGCTTCGTCGACTTCGTTGCTCCAGGCTTCAAAGAATTGATGATCAAGCATGGTGCTTGGCCAGAAAGCGAAGATGCTCAAAAAGTATTGATGAAGAAAATTCGCGACAATCACAAATCTTGCCGTGGTGTCGCTGAAGTACCAGAAGCCGTACAAAACGCCTTCCCAATTCGCGTTGAAGTCAGCCCTGAAGGCTACATCAAGCACCTCGCCGCCATCCACGATGGCGCCAACGACATGCCTGAAGTATTCAACTCTGTTTCCAACACTTGCTCTATTCCCCTAGATTCAAGCGAACAAGAAGTCCACGACTCTGTCATTCTGGCTTGGAAACTTGGTGTCAAAGACATCACTTTCTATCCAGACGGCAGCCGTCTATCGCAACCAGTAGAAAAAATCGCCAGCAATGACTATGACCGCGAATCAGATTTGCTTGCTCAACTTGGTCACCAAGAGCGCCGCAACATTCATGTAGACGAGACCATTGGTCAAAATTACAAAGTGCGTGTCGGCTCTCCCGATGGCGGTTCGACTCTGCATGTGAGCTTGAACCACGAGAAGAATCATCCAGGCGAACTAGTTGAAGTCTATGCCCGCATGGGTAAACCAGGCGCAGTAGAAGCTGGTCTGTTCGAAGCTGTAGGTCGCTTAGCTTCATCATTCTTGCAGTACGCTGCTGAGTTTGGCGAAGAAGAGCGCTCCAAAGCAGAGATGACAATCGTTCATCAGCTGGTCAATATTCAATCGGGCTATCCAGCCTTCTTCAAATTCTCAGACTCTGACAAAGCAGTAGTGGTGCAATCTCCCTGCGATGGATTGGCCAAAGCAATTCAGCACTACCGCAAAAACCACAGCCAAGATCACGAAGAGTTGGCAACAGCTGAAGCTGCACTCAATCACGGCTCAGTTCCAGCTGCTGCAATTCAAAACGCCGCATCACAAACTGCACCGAAGGCTAGCGGCGCAGGCCAATCCGCCTCCGCTGAATTGTTCAGCACAACTCCAAATGGCGCCAGAGCGCAAGCTCCATGCGGCAAGTGTGGTGGCGCTGAGTGGTTAAAAATTGACGGCTGCAATGTCTGTCAATCTTGCGGCTACAGTAAGTGCGGCTAACCAAGAAATAGCGGTCTGGAGATAGTTGCGGGCGCGGCTATCTCCCCCGAAAGGGTTTAGGGGCTATCGACTGAATAAGTGACAGAGAGCCCCCCAGAATTGAAAACAGGTTCCTTTCGAGGAGCCTGTTTTTTTAGCTGTGTTTTTAAGGCTTCTTCAGTAGCGTTACTTTTTTCAGTGGCGGTCCTTCCACACTTGCACACTTGCTTTCCAGCTCTTCTTTAGCCAGCCAAACAAAACACTGTGCAATTGCACGGTGAAAGCACTGCGCACAATCCCTATTGTCAAAGTCATGCCGCGAACTTGAGCCTACCGACCGACCTAACTACCGACCTAACTACGCACTGGCTCTGAGGTCTTGGCTGCGTTTCAACCCGAAACCCAATGTTTCAATCGAAAACAAAGAGATTGCCTTATGACAAACGAGTACCACGGACTCTATTCAACCCGCACGAATCAGTACATTCACTACAATCACGGTTGGTGGTGCACTGAATGCACCAATCAGCTATTCGAAATCGACAAGCAAACGGACCACACTAGTGAGTGGCTTGAAGTACTGCGCCAATGGTTGGATATCGGCATGCTCTGCATCTGGGATGCACTTCTCATGTTCGGAAACGCCGTCATTACATTGATTATTGGACTTGCCTGGATAGTGGTCTGTTTTTTCGAAGGGGTCGCTAGTGATACCAGAATTTATGAACAACAGCTCAAGGAAAAAGATGGATTAGAGCGTGAAGACCGGGATCTATTCAATCGACAGTACAATCAATTACTCAAGGAAAGGCACTACTTAGTCATTGCAATAGATCAGTGCAAAAATAATATTGCCAAAGGTAGCTTTTTCTCGAAAGAGAAAAGCTACAAAGGTCCAGAGCAAGATTTTATGGAACGATCGGCAAAATCATCTCCTCCAAGTCCGCGTACAGATGAGGATGCATCACAGTTGAATACTTATAAAGATCGCTTGGACGATGTCGAAGCACAGTTAAGTGACCTAGAAAAAAAACTTCGCACCCATCATGGAGTCTGACTATTCAGTACGAAAGATTGAACTTTTTGCTGCAGAGAAAGTTCAATCTTTCGATTATCAAAAGACTGTCCAATTGTTCGTTTCGGGCCAGCAGAGAAATTCCAAACGAAATTTCGCTGCCAAGCGAAAGGTTCCAAAAACAAACAAACTGCTCATCCCGCCTTAGATTAAATCCGGCAAAAAACGAAAAATCAATGCCAGCGAGAATTAGATTCCAAAACTAGTTTCTACTCGGCCCGTCGCTCAGTAGTTGACTTGAGAAATTCTTGATACTGCTTCAGAGTAACTTGATAGTCGGGGTTACTCTCCGCCATCAAATCAGCCTTCATTTTCAAAGTCATCCGAAAGAACTCCCCAGCCTCAGCATCTAGACCTTGCGAGCGGCACAATGTCGCTAAGTTTCCTAGGGCTCGTGCGACCACAATACTGCCAGGCCATGCTTCATTGGCCTCATGAATGACACAATGGCGAAACAGTTCAACGCTCTCAAAGAGTCGGCCTTGCTCAAATTTGACAGCGGCAAGACTCATAAGTTTTAGAGGTAATGCAGACCAACGCAGTTCATCCACAGCCTCAAGGCGAGAACTGCCTCCCAACTCGCTGCGTAAGTAATGGTCTTGGGCACGCTCAGTATCACCAATGCGCGCAAAAGCAAGAGCGAGTCCAAAATGCGTTAGACGTGTATAGAGGTGCTGACTATCGAGATTCGTGATGTAGGTATGCAACGATGCCTCAATCAATGGAATGCTTTCGGTCTCACGACCTGTCATAAAGTATAGGCCAGCCAGAAAATTACGGTGCATTGCAGCAGGCAAAGAATGGCAGCCAGAATCATTTTCTACTAAATTGAGAGCACGCCGATAAAAACTCTCCGCCATATCGAACTGACCGCACAGTCGACAAGCTACACCCATCCTGTGTAAAGCGGTCAGGTCAGCGAGCGTTGCGTCCTCAATCAGGCTTGGAGCAAAGCCTGCAAGGTGTTGAAAAAAAACACTCTGTGCTGGCTGCAAGTGAGCATTTCCATAAGCAAAGTTAGTGGGCTCGATCGCCAGTACCACTTCAGGATTATTGAGCATTTCCTGAGTTTCTTGCAGTGTTTCCGCAAAAGCATCGAGCATACAAACCTTCTTTTGACTGAACAGAAACCTATGCCGGACAATCAGTTACCAAATAATGATTGCAAAAATCCCTTGGAACAATCCTTAGCTTTCACTGTATGTACTTCCACTATTTTACCCTCCGAGGCTCGAACCAAATTGAAAGCAAGTTGAAAGCAAGTTGAATCCCAGCTCCAATAGGGCACAAACCTAATTGCGCGTCGCCACTTGGCACCCGCGCAGGCCTATTGATACTAGCTTTTCACCAACTGGAAGAGTCAAGCAAAATTGTTGGAGAGAAACTTGGAGAGAAACTCGAAGAGAAGTTCGGAGAGAAACTCGGGGAGAAGTTCGGAGAGAAACTAGGAGCAAGCTGAGGCGGCATTTAGAGGGAACAGTCAACTCTATTTAGTAACGACAAATTACATTAAAACAAGCCGCTAACTTCGGCAGAGTATAATCTGGGAGTAGTGTTGCAATGTGGCCAAGCTATCAACTCGGCTCTTTGAGATTGAATTGACAAAAAAGCAATTGACTAGTTCAAAAAGAAATTCGACGCTTCGGCTCCTGCTCTTGCTCTCTGTCTGCTTGCTCAGCGGTACTACCGCACAGGCAACTGAACAAGCATTATTTCTCAAACAAAGATCTTTGATGTTGGGTCGCACCGAATTGCTCTACTGCAAAGAGGGGATTAAGTTAGACCTCTACGAAAAATCGCAAATTCTTTTGATGAGACCGCCACTCTGGCGCGTACAGCTTTGCCACACTCGTAACAAGCTTTACTGGGAAGGTGATGCAAAAGACTTCAAATCAAATTTCAACAGTACCTGTGCGATGTTTCGACCAGGCGACGCCAGCAGCCTCAAACCCGGAACAGTGAGCAGTTCAGTGATCAAAGGTCTGCCATGTATAAAGTACCAATTGAAGGGACAAAAATTGGCAAGCAATACAATTCAGCATACCTGGCAGAGACTTCTGGTAAAAGGTGGTGAGCTCTTTTCACTCCCAGCAAAAGAAGTACCAGCAGCTGCAACAAAAGTCCTTAGCCTTTCCTTTGGCGCTCCCATTGCTCCAGGTATCCCAATATCAATGAAGGTTTTCAACAACGCAGACACTGAATCTCAAGAATTCGAGGTACTAGCCGTACTAAGAAAATCAGCAACTGCAGCCGACTTCAAAGTACCAAGTTCATTCAAGAAAGTGGCCAAGCCTGAGCAAATCACAAACACTAAAGCGAATAGCGAAGACTTCGCCGAAATATTCAAGTAACGGTGCTTGGTCAATTAGTGATACACAAATTAGTGATACACAAATTAGTGATTCACTAATTAGTACTTTACAAATTTGCGCTTAGAAATTAGCGCTTAGTAAATTACAGCTAAGAACTAGTTGAGCACATCAGAATCAATCATTCGCAGCAAGTCTCTGAGGTGATGAGCCATCAAAGACGAAACAGCCGAGATGTCGGAGATAACATTGATCTGATCGGTTAAATCATCGATTGTCAAAGCTTTCCGTGCCGACTCTACCCCGCAAACGAGGTCGAGCTTAGCCTGCTCTTTCTTAGAACCGTGTGGTTCAAGCCAGTTACGACTGATCCAGTAATTCTCAAGCTGCTCAACGCGTGTACATTCAGGATGATCAAGGGAGCGGCTGTGCAAAAAACGCCAAACACTTTCCGGATAAGTAGTGCGGCGATCCACAGGCCTGCCAAATAGTTCAGCAACTACAGTAGGACTGCCAGTGCCGCGTGTTTTTCCTCCAGCAGCCTGCTTCAACGAATAGGTTGACATGCCGGTGGAGACAACCCCGGAAAGCATTTGATTAAGGTTACCGGGAAATGGCAATGCATTCTTAGCAAATCCAAGAACAGAGCCAACTGTATTAAGTGTGCCTGAGGCAATAAAGTTAACGGCATTGTTGACCTCAATGCTGCGGTCACGCTTATCGATAAGCGTCTGCCTAAGCGCTTCTAGATTACCTCTCTCCTTCTCAGCCTCACCTTGAATGCTGGCAACATCAAAGTAGCTCTCCAAAACCGTTTCCAAAATCTGCTGACGAATTTCAGATTTACGCTCGGGGGTCAAGGCACCACCCGGTTCATTGACCTCGCGCAAAAGTGGCATTATCTCTAAAGATTCTGCCAATTCTCTGGTTGGTTCCGTCAGTTCCTCAATCTTCAATGGCACAAACAATTCACGCTTGGGCCGGTTAACTAAATTGCTGACAACACCCGCTGTTTTTTTAACCGATGATGCTGATGCAAGATGAGAAGAAGACTTAGAAGGAGAAGGAGCAGATGCGGCAACAGAGGTAGACGAAGCAATAGTCATCTCTGACTGATTGGAGGACGAGCTTTTGTTCTCAGGGTCAGCAAAGGCTACTTGCATAGGCAGGCAAATCAGCGCCAAAATGCTGACGTAAAAGTAAGTGTATCGATGTCCAATTTTCGAACGGTTTGGCATTCTCTAAGTATCTCAGCTTGAACACCGCTGACAACTAGGTGAAGAAGGCTTTACCGATTCTTTACAGATTTCACCGTACGAGAAAAATTCCCTAACAAACTGCTGTCTTAATGATTTCAGAGCAATACCTATTCTGCTTTGAAAAACGAACAGTTGGACTGATAGATTCCAATTCGCAGATCTAATGGTCGTCGACAAATCGGCCCTTAACCGATCTAATGGAGCTACTAAATGTCACTATCTGCCAAGCGTACATCCAAAATTACACAGACGATAATTCTTTTCAAAATGGGCGCAGTGCCGACCACCGAAGATCTCAAATACGCACTAGCTGAGGCAATCAGGGCGCGAAAAGCAGTGGAATTGCCATTTAAACATCCGGAAAATGGCATTGTTTTCACCGTACGCGTTACAGCAGGCACTAGCGTAACTCCTCCCAAGTGGACTTTCATGCGAGGAGAGGAGCATAACCACATGGTTTTGTGGACCAAGGAGACCAATGAAGTCCTAGTAATCCAAGGCAAAATCAGAGTTGACTCGCTGCACGGTATTCCGCAAAGGCAGGAAGCTCCTGCTACTTTCCATCTCTGAGTGGCCAAGTTGTTATAATTAGGTCTAGCTTTTCAAATGCAAAAGTAAATACTTGCATCCCTTGGAGATTTTAGAGTGCATTACAAAATCAGAAATTTTGCCTTAGCTCTCGCTTTTGCATCGGCATATTTCGTCCAGCAATCTACGATGTGCGATGCGGCACCGAATTCAAAATCGAAATCAGACAACGGTACTAGCGGTACTAGCGCAACAAACTCAACAAAATCTGCGGTCCAAGCAAAACGAAAAATTAGTGCAGAACAAGCAGTGGCACTAGTAAAAAAACGCAGCGACGTCAAAAAGTTTTTGGCACTCTTCCCTGGTGGCAAATCAAAAAAAACCCAGGGATTTCCAGTGGTTGAAGCTGAAGAGTTAGACAACAACTGGAATGTCCATGTCTATGAACAAATGCCCGATCACACAGCCACCATGAATTGGTTTGTAGTTGATTCTCAAACTGGCGCTGTTAAGCCAATGATTTAGATTCACGAGAGCTACATAAATCGACCAGAACAAACCACTGCAACAGAACGAAAGGGCGAGGAGAAGTGGGGAAGCTGAGCACTGAACCCAAATCGTCTTCTCTTAGCCAACCAAGGAAAGATCAAGCCCTTTCTTTCCTTTGAACTCTTGCAACAAGTTTACGGCAAAATGCAACAGCCTTAGACTTACTTTACAACAGCGTTTGAATATGCAGTTGTTAGCACTTTACGCTGCCTATCAATGATATCCTAATCAGCGCTATCAGCATATCGACAAGGAGCTTATTGAATGAATATCGCCAGATCTCTTGCTATCGGATTGCTGGGATTGTCTATCGTCACTTTCGGTTCGATTAGCTTAGCTGAATCAACGTCAGCTCAAACCTTGCGCGAGCGCCTGCGTGATCGTTTAGATGGCGAGAACCCAAATAGCTCTCAACAGCAATCTTCTGGACAACAGCAGACTAGCAATCAACCACAAAACAGTGGTCAACCATCATATTCAGGTCAACAGCAATCTTACAATCAAGCTCAAACTAGCGCTCAGCCTTCAGAATCACCGCAAGTTTCGGTTGTAACATTGCAAACTCAGCCCGGTCCGGGCGGAACACAAATGGTGGTTACCCCGAAGGGAATGGTTGTGCCATTGCCTGGTCCTGGAGTCAATGCTTCAGTCGTGCCAATTTATATTGGTGCCAACGGTGGATATTGGTACGTCGATAAGAACAATCAGCAAGTAGATCTCACTCCGGCTGTTAGGGCTATGCAGGCAAACGCCACTATGTCTCAGCAGGCTACGAACGTTCCCCAGTACGCTCCACAGCCCCAACAAGTCACTAACAACTACAATTCTTCAGGCCAAAGTAGTGGAGGCAGCGCTCTCGGCACAGCCGCCGCCGCAGGTCTTGGCGCTATGGCTGGAACAGCAATGACACAGTCGTACTACAACAACGTTCCCTACGGCACTCCTATCCACTATGGTGCTGCTGCCGTGCCCTATTACAATCAAGGGGGCAAGGCGGTCTACGTGAACAACTCCACGAATACTGCTAATTTCGAGCAGACCAATGCTTATCATGCCACTGCCGTTCAACAACAGGCGAGCTGGTACAACCAACAGCAAGCGGCGCAAACTGCCGCCGCGAAGAACTGGCAGCAGCAGACAAACAATCCTTTTGTTCGCGCTGACTATCAAAATCAAGCGACTGCCAGTCAGTACACAGGGGCTGAAGGTGCGGCGGCTGCCAATCGCTACAATCAAAACAATGCCAGCCAATACAGCGGAGCCCAAGGTGCGGCGGCTGCCAATCAATACAACAAGAACAATGCCAGCCAATACAGCGGAGCACAAGGTGCGGCGGCTGCCAATCAATACGACAAGAACAATGTCAGTCAGTACAGCGGAGCGCAAGGTGCAGCGGCTGCCAATCAATACAACAAGAACAATGCCAGTCAGTACAGCGGAGCACAAGGTGCAGCGGCTGCTGGTCGCAACGCTTCTGGCGGCGATGGAGCCGGCGGTGGAAGATTCGGCGGCGCCTCTGGCGGCGATGGAGCTGCTGGCGGTGGAAGATTCGGCGGTGCCTCTGGCGGCGATGGAGCCGCTGGCGGTGGAAGATTCGGCGGTGCTTCTGGCGGTGGCGGCAGAGGCCGCGGTCGCTAAAACGCCAGCGACATCTGCCTGTCTGTTATTTACTTTAAAAAAGGTTGGGGCTGCCTGCCCCGGCCTTTTTTTTGTTCATGCAGGCATAACCATCCTTTCTCTTTCCCGAAGACGCAAAATATCAGCAGCGCGCAGACTGAAACTTAGATAACTCCTTGTTGCGGGACAAGCAGAACTAGAAGCACAGCCCTCTATCTATTTGACTAATAGAAGTGCTTGGTCTCTGGAGTTCATAGCGATGATAGACTTTGCGAGCTTGCTTTAGCAGTGGGTCACCAGGGTTGTATACTGCACACTGTTTGTAAGCCTCCTGCGCTTTCTCTAACTGGCCTGAAAGAAGTTGCACACCACCGAGCAGCAAATAATTATCAAAGCAAGGTTCTTCAATGGTAGCTATATGAGCAGTGCGTTTTAGTCCTTCTAAAGCTGCTGTATCATTGGTATTTAGTAAAAAAGATTGGCGATACGCAGTCGAAGCATTTCTCAATCTACCCAAGGCCAAATCTCGATTTCCAACTTTAATAGCAGTACCGTATGCTTTCATCAAAATATCGGCCAACTCTTTGCTGGCCTTGGCGAAAAGATGGGCATCCTGCCGAGGCCAATCACTCTCTACCGCTTCCTTCAACTTTTCAAAAGCTAGCTTATCCTCGCCAATACTGCGGTATAGCAGCGCTACGCGAAAATGATTAGGGCCGTTTGCTATCATCTCTTCGATTTTTAGTCGCTCAAAAAGCGCTTCATAAATGTTTCCTGATGCCTCTAGTTGATTCGCTCTTGCCTCTCTAACCTTGACTGTACCAGTAGTAGGAATCTTCGCGGCTAGAAGTTCTTTAAAGCGCAGAACTCGCTCTAGCATGACCACTTCAGCAGTTTTGCGCACATCTAAAGAATCTGAATTTAATTCAGCGACAGACTTTACTCTATATTCATGTTGATATTGCAATCCGAGCACTGCCAGCCTACAGTCATAATCAGAATTCTCACTTGCCAATGAACTAACTCTTCCGATCTTTGCCATTAGGCTGCCTGGAATAATTACATCTAGATCTTTATCTAATGGCGCAGGATCACTATAGCCAGCCATATCAGCCGCACTCGCTGTCATGCGTCCTAGGTTCCAACCCGCTCTGGTGCGCGGCCATTTACTAAATAGATCGGGTATTGGCCGCCGGATAGATTCACTGGTAATTCTATCGGGAATTTTTATGCACTTTGGCAGCGGCGGGAAATCGGCAGGAACAGCTGCCTCGTCCATCGCTATTCGATTGCAGGTAAGATCACAGAAAGACAAGCCCAATACATCCCGCCCATCAGGCAGAGTAACCTGTTCGTTGAACTGCCTGCGAGCCATTCGAATCGACTCCCTTGACTCTGGACAAGGACCAGTAAATTGATCAGTGTTAGCGGCCTCTGAATCATCCAAGTCTGGATTATAAGATCCAGTTGTATAATTCGCGCGCGGCAAAAGGCGAGGATCATAGTCACCAGTACCAAAGGCATCCTGTGCTTCGGCAGCAGGAGAAAGACCGGCCAATACAAATCCGGAAATAGCTAGACTTGAAAAAGTCAGACCAGAAAGAGTTAGGCTAGAAGCTGCCAAACCAGACATTAGCAACTGCGAAATCTTAAAACTCGGTGGCAATAAACGAATAGGCAATTCCCCATCGGGGATGGATTTGCTCATGACAGTGCTCCCTCTCGGCAAAATAGAATTTAGTAAAATTGGCCGTTAAACAGTATCTATCAATAACCACCGGTTGCCAAGTGAATTGTGGAAATTTTACTACTTTAACTAGTAGGAAAAATGAAAAAAATGACTATCCAGTAAGCCTAGCAAGCCTTTCGGGGCTCACTAGGTTTACTGGTAGTCAGGTTTACCGGCGACTTTCTATTGCGAAAACTGAGCCAGCAACTTCTGCCGAACCTGTGCAATATCCAGGGTCGGGTCAGCCTCAAGCATGCTTGCGACAAGGGCCGTCACTTCCGGGGTGCGAAAGCTAATTGGACCATTGCCAGCGAGCTTGACCTCAGGTTTGTTCACTCCGCCGACGCAGCACTTGCCGTAGGAAGCGCTTTGCAGACCGACCGCAATCACCTGTGACAAGCAAGCTGGTTCTGACACCAACTCGTCATCAACATGGTCGTAGAAGCCGGCCTCTTGCGACTGCGAAATGAAAATGTCGAAGCGCGTGGGCGTGAACTCAGCGACAGGAGTGATAGAGAATTCGAAGTTGCCTTCGCCTTCCACCACAAACGTCAACTGCTGACGGTCATTCCAAATGTTGTTCGGAATGTATTGCCCTTCGTACTGAGCCACTTCGCGACCGTTGACCTTCACCGTCAGCTGCCAACCGCGGTGTTCCGCATTGCCAGCAACGTTGCGATCGACCCAGAGGTTGTACGTCGAAGTGCCGCGTTGAAAGCCATGCACGACAGTGTTCTCACTGGCAGTGAACGAACAGTGAATGGCACGTCCGTCACCAGGGCCGGTGGCAGCAACGAGCACATGGCCTGACTTAGAGTCACCCACAGCCGAGGCCAGCTTGAAACTCTCCCAACCGCTGCCGTCCTGTGCGTGGTTGAAACCACCGAAGGAGAGGTTGGCCACACTGGTCAAGCCCCTGTTTTCACAGAGTTGCCTGGCCCAGAGATAGCCTTCGACCCAACCATCAGAAGCGACTTTGCCATCAGACCAGCCAGTGCGAATATGACGGCCGCCATGGTCAAATGCCCGCACAAGAGCGAAAGCACAATCGGGGTTCATTTCCAGCAGGCGGCGCAGAATGATTGTGCCGTGATTGAGCGAATCGCCGCAGAGGTTATGCAGAACGAACTGAGCCCGGTCGCCGGCGATGAGCGGTGCACCACTGATGGCGATACCACTGTTCAAGTCGTAGAAGCCAATCAGGTTTTTCACCTGACCCACTGCATCTTGAGAGAAACCGCTGTCAATGATGATGACAGCGTTCTTGAAAGACATACTTTTCTCCTCCTTGATTTAGTTATTAGAGAAACAGCAAGCTTACTTGCCCATCCAGACCAAATGGTCCGGATACGAAATCAGCCGACACGAGGGCCCGACAGGCATGGGATGCTCGCGACAGACCAAGCGACCGCGCAGGCTGCGAATCATCGCCGACGCTTGCTTGGCCAGCTCGACGGTGCGCTTGTAGCGCCCAGCCGAAAGGCTGTTATTGGCGTCACGGAACATGGCGCACGCAGCCTCGAAACGAGTCAGCGTCTCGCCGTCGCAGCGCTCCTTGATGAGGTTGATCTTGTGGAACTCGACGTCGTCGTAGGCAGCGTTCATCGCTTCACGCACCCGCGGAGCCATGCGGCTGCGGTAC
The DNA here is from genome assembly GCA_943369735.1 of bacterium Ga0077546. GTDB lineage: Bacteria > Cyanobacteriota > Vampirovibrionia > Obscuribacterales > Obscuribacteraceae. The sequence continues at coordinate 16,017 of CALROJ020000057.1, read as the reverse complement.
ATGGAGACGACGAGAAAAGCCACAGCACCGACGAGCACGAAGGCCGCAAGTGCAAGGAAAAACACCATTCGAAAATCGAACATGAAAACTCCTTCTAAGTAACAAATTGGAATTGAAGGGAACCTGAGCGAAAACCAGAACCAGCGCAAGAGCTGGTTCTGGCTAGCAGCATTAGTTCCAGGGGTTGATGGTCTGCTTCGTGCGCACGTTGTAAACCATGGCGTCACCGCCAACGGTATCAGCGTAACCGACCCAGTGCGAAGCCTCAGCCTTGGCCTCAGCCAAAGTCAGGTAAGGGCCAACCGGAGGCGTCGAACCATCGCCTTCTTCAAAGCGCAGCTTGCTGCCACCGGCACCGTACATGACCACGAACTCCCGCGGGTCGTCGCGCTCGTCAATAGCCTTGAAGCTACGGTCGATGGCGAAGTAATGACCACGGAAGGGCCGAAGCTGCTTGCTCACCACTTCGTGATGGAGAGCGAGGGCCTGGTCGATCAAATCAACGGCACAGAGCACGTTGTTCTCGGCCAGAGCAAATTCGACACCGTAACCGATCTGCTCGTAATTGGTCTGTTCGACCAAAGCCTTGCGCACAGCGTCGCTCGCAATCAGAAGAGCGCGGGAATTGCTCTGAAGCTCGCCGACGGCAAGCTCAAGGCGCAAAGCAGCGACTTCGTAAGCGCGTTCACGCTCACGAAACAGCTGGTCTTCGAGGGTGCGCTTGTAGCCCTTGAGGAGGCGTTCACCGCGACGGGCCTTGAAGGCGCTGAGATAAGCAGCGATGGCATCGCGGCTGGCGCAAAGAGCCTGAAAGCTGGCAGTCAGATCCGCTAAAAGCGGTTTCCCCTGATAGGGAATGAAAAGTTCTTGCATTGTCTTGATCCTTTGGTCCTGGGATAGGTGATGACGTGGGCGCGTGCTCCCAGGAAACGGGCACCGACGTCAGAATGGGACGCACCGACTAACACGCAGCGAGGTGGAAGAAAACCAGCGAAATTTCATCGAAAAATCTCTGATTTCCAACCCACCCGCTGCGCGCCATGTGTCGATGCGCCCCGTTAATGTCTCAGCACCCCCCGGAGCTAAGCAGAGAAATTCCGCTGGAATTTCCCTGCCGCTCCGCTCCGGAAGGTTCGATGGTCATGGGGCTTGCTTCGAAGGTCTAGCCTTGAAGACTCAGCCCTTCGGATGGGCGGCGTCGTGAGCCGCTTGCATCGTCTCCACCAGGCTCTTCTTCTGCACAGCAGCATGGACGAGGCGCAGACGCAGGAAGAGCAGGCGCTCTTTCTGTGCGGCGAAGACCAAGCCGAAGCTGGCGCCAGTGATGATCTGACCGGGTTCGCTGGCGACCTCGGCCTTCTTGATGTACTTCATGCCGCCGAAGAGATTGGTGGCATGCTCCGGGTCGGGATAGAGCACACCGAGCAGCTCGAGCAGCATGCTGCCCTTGGTGGAGGTGGCGTCACCGACGGTCTGGATGGCGTGAACCACTTCGTAGAGGTTGCCCTCGTAGAAGTATTCGCTGCCGCGGCCCGGGGGCAGGATGAAGTCATCGACGCCGCCCGAGAGCAGGCCTTTGCCTTCGATTTCGAGAACGACTTCCGTACGAACGGCAGTCTTGGAATCAGCAGGATTGGTTGACATGGTAAATCTCCTTCGAAACGTTTGGTTGAGAAAAACGGCGCAAAGCCAAGGTGACGGAGGCGTCTTGTGAGACTACCTCCGCCACCGAGGGTGTTGCGCTTACTTGCTTACTAACCTACTGGCTAGCCGTTTCATCGACTAACCAGTGTTGACGACTTGAGCGATTAGCTCATCTCGCCACCGACGATGAAGACGCGCAGGTTGTTGAAACGCGCCTTCAGTGCCACCATGCTCTCCACCTTCGAAAGCACCTTGATGGAGCCAACGAACGGCTCGACAGCATTGTTCTGGTACTCGAGCACCACACTGTTGGGCAGCTCCTTCACAGCAGCGCGAACCGCCGCGTTGGTGGCTTCCAGGCCCTCTTCCGTGCCCACCACCACAACCTTGAAGAGCTGCAGCAGAACGGGCTTGGTCGAGGCATCAGTCTCAGCCGTGGCAGCAGCGGCATCGGCACCATCCTTGGCACCGGCGCCTTCCGCCACGCCCTTGGCAGCAGCAACAGCCTTCGCCGCCGCTTCGCCAATCAGAGTGACGGCATCCTTCTTGCTCGGCAGCGGAGCTTCGGCGATGATCGCCTCCATCTCCGCCATCGAGAGCAGCAGCAGCGGCTTGACCTCGACGTCGAAGGCCAGACCATCCGCACCCTCGACGTGCGTGACATGCACCACGTCGCCGCTGCCGATCGAGCCCAGGATCAGCATGTTGTCGAGCTCGTCAACGATGAACGTCTCCACGCCACCGTTGAGCTTCGACACCGAACCGGTCACCGACAGCAGCCACTTGCGCGCCGCCACGTCGACATCGACCTTGATGTTGGCCGCCTTCTCGGTGTTGAGCACCAGTTCACGCACCTTCAGGTCGCAGATCGAGGAGATCTGTTCATCGGAGAGGCGATGGAAGATGCAGATCTCGCCGTTCTCTTCCACACGCGCACGGAATTCCGGCGGGCAGAAGTCGCGCAGATGGTCGCTGATGATCTTGTCGGCATCAGCCTCGGTGACCACCTCGGGCTTGCTGTTGAAACCGATGGTCTTCTTGTTCTCCGCCGTCTCCACAGCCGCCGAACCGATATTGGCAGTGAGGATGAAGATGCACTGGCTGAAGTCGACGACCTCGCCGTTGCCGAGGGTGTAGTTGCCGTTGCGGAAGATGCTCAGCAGAATCTCGTTGAACTCGCCGCAAGCCTTCTCCCACTCGTCGATCAGAACAACAGTCACCGGAGCCTTGGAGCCGAGGCGGCTGCGGGTCAGGTTGTGCTGGCTGAACTGCGCGTAGGAGTCGATCTCGTGGGGCAGCGGCGCGACGTAGTCCTTCTCCTGACGGTTGGTGTAACCGACGAGGTTGGGGCTGGCGCCGGTGAGCTTGCTGAGGTTGTGCTTCTCCTTGTACTCGCTGCCGTCGATCTTGAGCACCGCCTTGCGATCGCCGTGGAAGTATTCACCGATGCGAAAGGCCATCTCCGACTTGCCGGAAGTGGTGGGGCCGGGGGCAACGATGACGTAGTAGGGCTTGTTGCCGGTGCGCAGCTTGGACAGGGTGCGACGGAAGGCACGGCGAGCGGCCTGACGACCGTTCTCCTGGCCCATGATGGTGGAGTCGATGAAGCTGCCGAAGCGGAGTTCCGAGCCGTTGACGGCCTTGGTATCCAGCCTGCGGGTGGCCACGGGGGCGACCGAAGCAGCGACAGTGTTGGAATTGTCTGCGGCGATTACTGAAGTGTTCATGGTAAATCTCCTGACTTTTAGTGACTCTTTCGAGTCGGTTAAACATTTAGAAACGTGACAAGAACACCGCGACAACCTCAGTAGCAAAACCACAGAACCGCCTAACGCTGACAAAGACCCCAAGCTTCAACCCAACAGACTGCAACGCAGAATGAAGGAGCAAAAGCTAAGCTAACGGGGGTTTAGGGCAGGGCTAAATAGTTATGTGTTTTTTGTTTCCTGAGAGAATGAAAGTGGTGATCTTAATAAGCACCCTATCTAGAAACACAGTCAGGACAAAGACTACAAAAATCATTATGGAAACATTGCGAGAGAGTGCATTGGGGTTTCCCCCATGACCCAGGCATACGCGAATTGACGAAGCTAGCGAACTGTCTAATCTTTCTCTATTTTTTTACAAAATGCCGATTTTCGAAAGCTCATCGGCAGTCGGATAAGTCCGCATCAAATAGCGCACTGGATACTGGTCGACATCAACCAGGTTATCTCCCAAAACTTCCTTTACTTTCTCGAATGCTGCAGAGGCAAGAGTTTTAGACTCACCGCTCTGATTGGGGTCAGCGACAAACTTAATGTAATCAGTTTCAGGAATTAAGGCGTGTTGCACCTTGGGCACAACTGTCCAAGTATGCACAACATCCTCACTCTCTCTGCGCTCATAATCAAGAATCGGCAAACTTTCCACGTCCATCGATGAGAGCAAAAGCGCTTTTTGACTGGCATAAATATCGCTCAAGTAAGCAGTCTCAAGCCCACGCAAAAGAGGGTTGAGCGGATCAAGCATTGGTGGAGCGAAGCGCTGCCAGCCGCTTTCGGTTTTATGCACTAGCACTGGCGGCAGAGGTTGCTGTAAGTTCTGAGCGTCAGCCAGCATTTGATAAAGAGCAAGCAATCCACGTCTATCTTCAGAGCCTGTAATCAGCAGTTGATTATTGTCCGGGATACCAATGACATGATCGCCATGCACTTTAAATTGCTTGAGCAACTCATCGATGATCAGACGGGAAGAATCATAGCCATCATGCCAGGTTGATGAATAGACACTACTCAAGCCAGTTTCCTGATCAACCAACATCTCAAAGCTGCCACCACTTCGAGCGATCAAATTTTGATAAGCGACCTCTATGGCCTGATCAAATTCGATTCCCCATGCCGCCAGCTGTCTGTGCGTGACCACCAACCTCGTGTTGCTTAAATCAAGGGCAAGCACCATAGCAAAAGCATCAGCAATAACAACAAAAGGAGCAAAATCTGGAGTGACATCAATATTGGGATCATCAAGCTCTTTGGCCATTCCCAAGGCCAAATTCATATTGGTGCGAAAGACTGCCCAGCGGTCGATCAAATGTGGCATCAATCTCGCTTTGGCATCTTCAAAATTTGCAGGGAAGGCAGACTCACTATAGAGCTTGCTGATTTTAGCCAGCAACTGTGGACGCTCTGAACTATCAAGAGCACAGTATTCGCCGAAATAGTGACCGAGCAACAGTCGTTGCACGGCCTCGCCCTCTTTTGCTTCCACCAAAGCAAAAGCATCGCTATCGTAGGTGAGCGATGCACTTAATCCACCAGGTTTAATCGAGTCAGCGATCAAGGCGGCAAATTGCTCATAACTAGGGCGATTAGTGACCATTGCGATTATTCCTAGAGCGGGAGTATTCCTAAAAGTACAGTTTCAAAAAACGGGTCGTAATATGAGAGATGCCAATTAATTTCCAGTTGTAATCACAACTCTAAACTTAGCCTTGCCACTGATCATGCGTTCATAGGCTTCAGCAGCCTTTTCGAGGGGATACTCTTCATTCATCGAACGCACACCGGTAAGCACACTGAAATCAAAAGTGTCTTCACTATCCGAAGCAACTCCTGATGGCCAGGCTTTGACTGAATGACGATTGGCCAGCATGCCCATGGCGTTCAGCGGAATTGGGTCCGCCGCTGCTCCCAATATCACCAGGATACCGCCCACTCCCAGACCGCCCATGGCGTTTGCCATAGCAGCTCCATTGGTCACCGTGGCGACAATTACGTCAGCTCCGCCAAGCTTCTGCAGCTCGGCAGCGACATCGCTACTAGTGCTGTCGATATAAACACTGGCACCCAATTTCTTCGCCAATTCGGCTTTGTCTTGGCCCCGGGCAATGGCTACAGTCTTGAAGCCCATCTTGGCTGCAAACTGCACGCCCAAATGACCAAGTCCGCCAATGCCTAAAATGGCCACCAAATCCCCTGGCTTAGCTCCGCTATTGCGCAATGAATTGAAGGTCGTGATGCCAGCACAGAGCAGCGGAGCCGCCTCCATAGCTGAAAGTTCGTCAGGAATAGACGCCAAGGCTTGAACGGGAGCAATCATATAATCGCCGTAGCCGCCATCGTAAGAAATGCCAGCAATCAAGCCCTGGCGACAGGTAACGAAGTCACCTTGGCGACAAGGTTTGCAGTTGCCACAATGACCTCCGTACCAACCAACGCCCACCCGTTGACCGACTTTCCAATGCTCTCCTGAGACATCAGGTCCGATGGCATCGATTAAACCAGCCACTTCATGCCCTGGCACGCGAGGATAATCAATTCCAGGAAAATACCCTTCCTTGGCAATAGAATCGCTGTGACAAACTCCACAGGCTTGAACTTTAATACGCACTTGCCCTGACAGCGGCTGAGGTATATCACGCTCAACCATTTCCAGCGGCCCACCAGCCTTTGCTACCTGAACAACGCGCATCTTAGCCACTTGCTTCCCTTTAGCTCCATTGAAAACTCAACTCTCGAACAGACATATGTGCATCCCGAGACACATATCAAACGATAAAGACAGATTTTACCATTGGCCAGATTTCAACAGGAAGCTCGGCTAGACTAATCTGACATCAGTTCACTACTAAAGTGCAACCAACAACTTTAAAGCAGCAAAAGTCCAATAGATAGACAAAATTTCAGAAGTATGTCGCGGAACAGCACTTAATCTTAGTGCTAGCTGCTGTTCAGACCAGCCGCAAGAAAACGGTACCCTCCAGTCACAACAGTACTAGGTAGAAATAGCTTTTGGCACCACAAATTATTCACAGAAAGGCCACCTTGCTTGCACGAGCCCTGCTGTTTCAGTAGCGTAAATTGTTACACCACTCTCTACACTTTCTGGAACCAAACCACCTATCAATTTGGCCTTCATTGTTATTTTCCTTCAGCACTTGTGCTGAAAACTTTATCGGGCCTCTCGCTGTAATTTTTCAAAGGAAATATCATGCAACTCTTCATCCAATCAATGTTATGACTTCCTTCCTTTGAGCGTAGTTGCCCCTGCGCTTTTCTTTCTCTATTTCTATCTGAAGCTCTGCGAAATAGAAACAAATCGGCTGCAAAATCCAGCACAACAGACTGACATTGTTCTGAAATGCGCCGATTCAACAATCTCCCAGGAGAAACAAATGCAATACAACTCAAGATTTGCATCAAAAAACGAGCTGGCCTCTTATCTAGCGGCCACTCCAGACAAGCCAGGATTGCTTGTCCAAAAATACGCCCAAACCGAGCTGCCCGAATTGCCAGACCACATAGCCATACTGAGCATCTACTACTGCCCTGCCTTAAAAGCACTGCCCAGGCTGCCTAAATCACTAACAGAGCTTTGGATTCACAGCTGCCCGAGCCTGGCAGAACTGCCGGACTTTCCTTCAACCATGACCATTTTGAGCATCAGTGACTGTCCAGCTGTTGAAGAGCTACCTCCACTTGCTGGTGGCTTAAAAGAGCTAATGCTCGGCAATTGTGGCATAAAAACCTTGCCTGCGATTCCCGCCTCACTGAAAGACTTACGACTCAATCTTCCTGGAATTAAATACCTCCCGGAACTTCCGCACTCGCTGGCACATCTTCATCTCTGCGGCTGCTCAGCACTAACTGGTCGAGTCATTACGGTTGGGAAGCTGAGCATCAGGGTCAACTAGATACAAGTAATTTCGAACGGACTATCAACGGAGCCAAGAGAGGGAGAGGGCACAACTCTCTTCCTTTCTTTTTCCTTTTTTCTTTTTCCTTTTTCCTAAGCAGTTTCAATTTTGGCTCGCCCTACTCGTTCATGTAGTTGGCGAGCAAATATCGGAACAATTTTTAGCAACAAATTTGCTTGACTGGCATCATCACCTGTAGTGGCAAAGTGCACCTTGAAAGAACACTTCTAATCTGAATTGAGCGGTTGCTCCTCATATTTTTAGTGTTAAGATACCAGAATGCCCAAGACGAGCCAACCGCGCCTATCTACAGTTATTTTATCAGCCTCATTACTACTAGCCACTGCTGGTAGTGCAAATGCTAGCAATGCCAATGCTGAGGACAACGCGTCAACGGTTGCTATTTCAAGTACGAACATCAATAGCACTAGTCCAATTACCTTGGTCCGCAGCCAGATTGCCCCGGCCGACAGTCCAATTACCTCGGTCCACAGCCAGAGCGCCATCGTCAAAAACCCAAGCCTGGCTTATCTTCAAGCAAAGACTCTACAAGGAAGTGTTAGTTCTGCCACCACCAATCTTGCAGTTCACCCTCCAGTGCAATTCCTTGACGACCTAACAGAAAGCGCCTTGCACATCAAACAATCATTAAAAGCTCTTGGAGAAGCTCCAGGGCAAGCTGCCGGGCAAAGCGCAAACACCCTACAAAACATGAACAAATCAGCCCGGTCCTTCGTTCCCAACTACTTTGACTATCGACCTTCAAGGGCAGCAGCTCAAGTCTTTCTCGGTAGCGCTAGGCAACAAGTAGACGAAGAAGAAGAGCGCTCAGAACGCAATAGATTAGCCCTAACATTGACTGCCTCTATGATGCAAATTGCTAAAGGCCTAGGAGACTCTGATAGCAAGGCCGCCGCACTAAGCATCGAGCACGGTCGAAACAAATTGACCCAACTCTTGGGGCGAGGACAAGCCGACTGGGTTATAACGCGCATGACTAGCTGGGCCGCTCAAGTAAAAAACAGTCTTGCAGCAGCCAATTCAGGCGAATCAGACGTACTCGATCAAGAAGAACAAGTTAGCGCCCTAGTTGCTCGCGCAGTAGCTCGCGACCAACAAATCAACAACTTAAAAGCAGCAATTGGCATACACGATCATGCGCCAACCGGAGCAGAACGCAGCCTCACTCTGGCAGGCCTAACACCCACTCTCATCGGCCCAGCAGCAAAACTGGCCCAATATGCAGTTGAGCGTGGTACAGGTGGCACGCGGAGCAAACGCCTAGACGAAGTACTGACTCTGGGAGTAGCCATGCAAGAACGCATTAATCTACTCAATCGTGAAAGCGAACTAGCCATCAACAACCTCGAGCGGGCCAGAAGCTCGAAGAACGATGTACTCTATGTTTTCGCAAAAGACTTAATAACGAAACTCGGAGGCCCTTAACTTAGTGGCAAGTGACAGCGCAACAAGTAACAGCAGCACCAACAGTAACAACAACTCAAGCAATATTGAGGCAATAGCGGCCGATAAATTCGACACAGCTAACGTTCGGCGCGTTAAGGAAGCCCTATTAGAGGGAGGCCTAGCGGTGCAAATAAAAGCAATGGAAGAGTCGGCCAGAACCGCCCAAATGGCCGCAGATGCCATCGGTTGCCAGGTTGCTCAAATCGTCAAATCATTGGTTTTCAAAGCACAAGGGTAAGAGCTTGCCGTATTGGCTCTTGTTTCAGGAGCCAATCGCCTAGACGAAAAGCTGGTGGAAGAGCAACTTGGTTTTAAGCTAGAAAAAGCCAATGCAGCATTCGTTAGAGACATGACTGGATTTGCAATTGGTGGAGTAGCTCCAGTAGGACACCTCAAGCCTAGTCAAACGATTATTGACCAAGACTTGCTGCTCTTCGAAACGGTCTGGGCTGCGGCCGGACATCCAAATACAGTCTTTCCTATTAGCCCGACTCAGTTAGTCAAGCTCAGCGCTGGAACAGTTATGGTTGTGCACAGCTAATCTAGTTGATCGTGCATAAATTGCTGATATATTGCACCCTTCGCACCAAAAGTAGTGGCGCCAGGCCAAGGGACCAAGAGCCAATCTTGACTGTGTCAGATAAATAATTTGGCTCTAGCAAATACTGCTCTCATTAAACTTATGTACGAAGCTGTTGCAGAGCGGGATAAACCAAGGCGAACCGGGAAGATATAGAACACATGATCCCAGCTTACTGTGTATCATTATCCAGGAAACCCTTACTAGCGAACCAGCTCTAACAGCCCCCCACAAGCTCTGAGATGCTGCAAGCGCCAAAAACTTACTAAACAACAGATACCAGAATTGGTTCTATGCCAGTCGACGACGACAAAACTAAGACAAAAGCCCAATCCAAGGATTTTTATTACATCCTCGGAGTCAGTCCAAACGCTTCCACTGAACAAGTGCACGAAGCCTATTTCGAGCTGAATGAAAAAATGGGGCCTTACTCAGAAGCGGCACAAACCGATCCTGAGACACAACAACGCACCTGGCGCGATATAAAAACAGCCTACGAAACACTTTCAGAACCGGCTAAACGTCGTGATTACGACAAGAACAGCTCAGTATTTCGCCAAACAACAGACGTAAGGGCGCTGTGGACCAAGGTCACCTCCGGCGTACAGCAAGTTGTTCAAACCCAAGGCCAAACACAAGAACTCAAAGGTGCCGCAGGCAAAATCCAACCCCAATCTCTAGAGATGGAATTGGAAGTGAGTCTGAAAGAAGCAGTCAAAGGCTGCATGCGTCAGATTGTTATACAAGATCCCAAAGCCTGCGAAGAATGCATCAATCTCAAGCCAGTCAACCGCATGCAGTGCGCCACCTGTCGGGGCGTTGGTTATTTCACCGTTGAACGCACCCTAGATATTGAACTGCCAAAAGGTCTTTATGACGAGCTAGAAATTCGCAAGAGCGGCCAAGGTAAGTGGGACATGAGAGCCAACACTTACGGCGACCTCATTTTAAAAATCAAACTGGCCAAGCATCCCGTGCTCAGCGTGCTTGGGCGCGACGTTTCAGTCAATGTCCCAGTGACCTTGTACGAAGCCATGCTTGGCGCTGAAATTGAGATACCTACCGCCACTGGTCGCGTAGTCATGAAGATTCAACCGCTCACCCAGCCAGGTAGAGTTTATCGCCTAAAAGGATTAGGTCTGGCCGGGGCCGATCAATTGGTCACAGTTGATGTTCTGATTCCACAGCAACTCACCGCTGAAGAAGTGGTGCTTTTTAGAAAGCTAAAGGAACTATCGAAAGAACGTAATCCTAGAGAATCACTTTTCACAAATGTGCAGCAGATTTCTTGAAACCTGATTTCTGGACAACAGAGTTCGAGACAGCAAATTTCTTATAATAGCGCTAGCTGCGCTATCGCTTAATTGTCTTTGATCCCAGGACATCGAGAGATCTTAGCCGAGCTTCGCGGGTACCCCAAAAATATCTATCAAGATGGCGCTACTTGGCAAGGATGGGAACTCTTCAGATTCTCCAAATACTAGCTGTGTCTCATTTTTGAGCTTTACATCCCCTTTGCTCATTTCACGAGAGCTGTTAACTACTGGTTAGTAGTGTTTAAGCAGGTTACAAAGCCATTGTGCCTGCGCGCGGGAAAGACTTACTGTCAAATTACGTTCTTTTCTCGCCTGTTACAGGAAATCTTTCTCTAACCCCCAAGGCAACAGACATACCCTGGTAAACACATCTATCTCGCAAGAGTGGTAGTGGTCTGGTTTTCTAGAACGTTTCACTTTAATTCGATGAAAAGGTTGCCAGATCTTTTCTGAGGGCTGCGTGCAATAGCCCGCTGGCCGGTTTCGTTGTTGAACTCACACCTGAGAGCAGCAATGTGACCGGTCGGTCTTTAACGCGGCCTCACCTATCGAGGCTCATTTTCTAACCAAAATCACGCCTCGACTGGTAAGAGGCCTAAGGAGTTTCACCATGAACAATGCAAAAAACATCACGGTGTCCTCGGCAACAGCTGCTAACAGCTCCAGCGTCATGCGTCGGCTCAAGAGAACCGTCGCCAAGCTGGCAAAAAACCGTGGACTCAACGTGGACGAAGTCCGGCAGCAACTGATCGACAAGATCAAGCTGCTCAACCAGGACAAGGCCCTCGGGTACTTGACCTTCGCCGGCATCATCAATCTCGACCTGCCCGACGGCACGCGCGTCGCCATCATCCCTGACTGGCACGTTCCCGCGCACGACAAGCAGGTCTCGTGGCAGGTCAAGGAATGGTTGGCGGAATTCAAGCCGCACATCATCATCCTCATCGGCGACGCTGCAGACATGTTCGGCCTCTCGCGTTGGCCCAAGGCCCCACGCGTTGTCGCCAACACCCAGGCAGAACTCGATGAAACCCGTCGCCTCGTCGACGAGGTCATCGTCCTGTCCGGCTGTCTGCATCTTTTCTACATCATGGGCAACCATGAAGACCGCAACCGCCGCACCCAGATCGACCCGAACGCCAGCGTCTCGAGCCTGATCGACCCCAACACCCACGAGCCCATCCTCAACTTCCACCAGTTGATGGGCTACACCCGCAAAGACCCGATCACGTTCGTGTATGGCATGAACGAAGAGGGCGGTGGCGGTGGTGGCGTTCTCGTCAACGATGACTTCAAGTTCATCCACGGCAAGATCGTTCGCGGCAAGCCCGGCCAGAGCCCCTACGCCGAAGCTGATTCTCAGCTGCAGAGCGTCGGCCATGGCCACACCCACCGTCTCGGTACCCGCGCCCGTCGCCTCACCAAGGGTCACACCTTGCGCAGCTTCGAGTTCGGTCACCTGGCGGATGAGACCCATTCCTACATGGGTTACGCCACTTACCCGAACTGGCAGCATGGACTGGGAGCCGGCCTCGTGCACGGAGGCAAGCTTCACATCCAACTGTTGCCGATTCTGAAGGTCAACGACGAAACGGGTCAGACCCGCTCGGCGCTGCTCTTCGACGGTAAGTTCACCCTGTCCAGCGGTTACTAACCAAGGACGATCAACCCTTTGACGGGCGTCACCAGATGCGGTGCCTCATAGATGTTGCTTCATGCAGCCTCTAAGCATTGCACGGTGACGCCTGTCTCGTGTTTCTTTACAAATCCGCAAGGAGAAAAATTATGACCAAGAAAATCACAAAAGCGGTCGATTTGTCTGCGGCTCCCACCGCTGCCAATTGGCCCCCGAAGTCGCTGACGAAGCCTTCGGATCCGCACTTCAAGTGGGCGCGCGTCTGCATGTTCGACCTGCACGGCGTCGTCTTCGACTGGGAAACCGCGTTCAACCGGTTCGTCGGCAAGCACTACGGCTTCACCTTCGACACCGCCACGCGCCAGTACTACGACATCGGTCGCGACCCCACCACCCCCATCAACCCGAAGCAGTTCGGCGAGGCCTTCCTGGCATTCGCTCGCCGCGGTGTCGACGGTTACGGTGAACTCCAGCCCTACGCTGGCATCATCGAACAGATGGAACTGATTGCCGCAGCCGGCATTCAGGTGGTGATCTGCACCTACACTCCTGGCGCCAACGACGTCCGTCCGGACGGCTCGGCGACTTTCCAGACGGGCATCGCTCGCCTGGCCACCCAGGAGCTGATCGCCAAGCACCTCGGTCACATCGTGACCCCGCAGAACATCATCTACTCGCACACCGGTGCCAAGAAGTATGTGATGCTCGAAAGCCGCATCCCCGTCATCGTCGAAGACAAGGCAGCCACCGCTGTCGACGTCGCCGAAAGTGCCCTGGGCGCGATTCTCATCCCGCATCCGTACAACGATGTGAAGTTCCCCAACGTTCTCCGTCTGGAGAACTCTAACCAGCTGGCCGACGCTGTCATCTCGCTTTTCGAAGCGATCGACGACAACGGCGCGCTCTCAGCGTAATTAGGAGATATCTCATCATGGCTAACAAAGCAACAAACTATAAGCAGGTTGTCGTCAAGGAAATCCCGCGTACCTCGCTCGCCGAGGCCGGGATTTTCAAGCTCACCCTGCCTGACGGTGCCCGCGTGGTGTCCATTGCCAATTCGCTCTGGCCGCACCACGACCGCAACGTCCACGACATGATCATGCGCTACCTGGCGGCCTACAAGCCGAAGCTGGTGGTTCTGCACGGTCAGATGATCGACCACGACGCCTTCAAGTCGCTCACCGAGGACGAGAAGAACTACCTGCACCCGGCAATCGACATGCCCGAAGTGGCCGAAGCCCGCAAGGCCGGCATCTTCGACGACCAGCTCGGCTACCTTCGCAAGAAGGCCGGCGAGTACATCTCTTCGTTCTCGAACTGTGGCGCCAAGGTGGTCTACATCCCTGGCGTGCGCACCGAGCACAAGCTGATGGAATGGGTGCAGCAGGAAAAGGCCACTCGCGACGCCTACGTTGCGAACAACCCGGAGCGGTCGGATCAGCCGACTGACCCGAACCGCAAGGTTCCCTCCGACTTCGCCAAGTTCCTGTATCTCAACTCCAACCCGCGCGTCAAGGTGCTGGGCTACGAGGCCGGCTTGCTGGTCAACGAGCACACCCTCTACATGATCGGCGACTTCAAGCGCCGTCATGCTGGCGACGCTGCTTTCATCGAATGGGAGCAGCGCGGCTACAGCATCGTTCGCTCCTTCGGCGGCATGCTGTCCAGCGGTTGGCACACCACCACCAAGCACACGCAGCCGGCTCTGACCAAGCTGCAGCACCAGGAGCACGAGACTGGCTACATCTGGGATGACCGTCTCAATGGTCACCTGCGCGACTACGACCGTCGTGCACCGGGCTTCTTCTCGGGCGAGTATCGCCTGGGCGAGTTGTTCGGCAGCTGCATCCAGATCATCCGTGGCAACGACGAACGTCGTTCGTTCATGGGCACCGACTTCCGCATGTACACCGAAGAAGAGGCCGGTGGTCTCGACAACGGCGGCGTACTGTCTCTCGAAGACGAGGAGATCTCTCCCGACGACGACTGGCACTATCCGGAAGACGCCGAAGGCGAAGGCAGCAACACTGGTGTCGCCGGCAGTGCAGGTTCGCCTGTTCCTGTCGTCGAGGCCGAGATCGTTGAGGCTGCGCCCAAGGCTGCGGTGAAGCGCGTGCGCAAGCCGCGTGCCAAGGCTCCGGCTGGCAAGTCCAAGACTGCGGCCAAGAAGCCTGTCAGCAAGGCTGCAAGCAAGACCAAGAAGGCCGGCAAGTAAGGTCTTCCGCTACAAGGGCGGCTCACTCGAAACTAGGGTGAGTCGCCCGAGCGGGGTCAAGCAGAGCAATCTCTGGGAGTGATCTCAGGGAGTAAAATCGAAGGAGCATTCGCAAGAATGATTCTGCGGTTTTCAAACAAGACCAGACACCTCACCGTGTCCTGGTCTTGTTTTTTTTGCCGCACAGGAAGTAGACCGGTCTACTATCTTGCCTTTTTGAAAATATCAACAGCTTGGTCAGGGTCATAGATTTCTTTGTAGAGTATTTTCTGATTCGTTCGACTCTTCTTCCAATCAGCCTCCGCTAAAGTTAGCTTTCCCATTTTCTTGTAGAGCTGGGCTCTAGCCTGATACAGATCGGCCATAAGACGATCGCCATTTAAGTTACGAGTGATATTGTCTAACTTGATACCACCAGAGTAGGCCTCAAGCTCCTTTTCTGGGTTGTTCAATAAAGCATAGGCCTTGCCTTTATTTAGAAAGATATCCAATGAACTAGGCCGAGCCCTTCCGCATACTTCTAAATCAAGTAAAGCAAGTTCTGGTTTCTTCAATCTGAGATAAACTGCAGCCCTCTGTTCGCGCAGATTGACAATATCACCAGGCCCAACTCCTAAGCCCTTGCTGCTAATCAACTGCTCATACAGAGGCGGACATTCAGCACCACGACCAAGAGCCTTGAGCACGGCCGTTTTATGAAGCACAGCATCAGCCAAAACGGTCTTATCACAAAGCTTGATGGCTTGGTCAATATCAAGCAATGCTTGAGGATGGCTGCCAATCATCTCTAGGGCACGACTGCGCCCTAGATATGCCGTCCCCAGCCGCGGATTGTGCTTGATGGCAGCAGTGTAGTCTTGAACAGCCAATTCGCACTCGCCAGCAGTAAGGTAGGCTTGCGCTCTGTCCATTAGAGCCGAAACATCATTAGCATTCTTGCGCAAGCGCGCCTCGATCACTGGCATAGAGCAAGCAGGGGCCTTGAGCTTATAAGTTAGGCCATCAAAAGAGGAACAAGATTGATTGCTTGAAGGAACGGCAATCAAAACAGCAACAACACAAACATAGGCTTGCAGCTTCGCCACTACGGTATGATCCTCTGAGCCTAATACGCATATACCCTTATTCTGTCGCGGGCAATGACAGCCAAGGCAACTTAAAGCCTCGACTCACAGTCTGGCCAAATGGCAAGAAGAGCCATTGGATTGGCTCTCTCGGAAACAAAGGGAAATTTCGATGGAATTTCTCTGTAAATGCGAAAGTCAATGGGAAAGACACTTTCGCGCCTTTTTAACAAAATTGTTTAACTAGGCTCAGTAGTAGAACGATCGAGCCTGGAATATGCATAAATTGCAAAATGTGGCCGTTAATTTGTTGCTAGAAGTGGCTCAAATAAATGCTCTTGCGGCCTGGTCGCTTTAGTCTACTAATTTAAAATTCGCCAGCAACTAAAGCTCGAAACCAAGAGTATCTCTTGCATAG
>CALROJ020000056.1:0-49860 GCA_943369735.1 bacterium Ga0077546 | reverse complement strand
CAGGATAGCCGAAACTCTAGCAAGCAACTCATCTAGAGAAAAAGGTTTGGTCAAATAGTCATCAGCGCCATTGTCAAGGCCAGCCACTCTGTCTTGTACAGCATCGCGAGCTGTGACAAAAAGAATAGGCACAACACCACCCCTAGATCTATATTCAGCACAAAGGGCAAGACCACTCTCGGCCTTGATATTCCAATCAAGAATGACCAAGTCGTAGTCGTAAATGAAAAGTCGCTGCAGTCCCTCAGGCGCTGAATCAACCCACTCCACGGTATAATTTGCGAACTCTAGGGCATCGGTTATAGCCTCAGCGGTGTCGGCTTCGTCTTCAATCAAAAGAATTTTGGCCATAACTCTCGAGGGCTCAGAACAGCTAATTACGTTGCAGGAAACCAGTGCGAAGCCTCAATTTATCACACAAAGCCTTTGTTCTCATACTCGTTCCTCTATTTTTTGAGGTTCTCTTTCTCACAGCCACAAACATAAGCCTAGCTCAACTTGACAAGGCTTATGAATTAGAAAATCAGACCCGCGGTGTGCTGCAAATGGTTAACTTGCAGACAAGAATATATCCCGATGCCGCCGCCGCTTTAGGTTTGGCAGCAGCCAATCGCGATATTAGCCAGCTGAACAAGATGCACAGATCCCTGGCAAAACTGAAAAAAGATAGAGCACTTCTGCTCAGTCGGGACGATCTCGATACTAGTATTTTGCGTCAGTTTAATGCCAGCGTCGAAAAAATAGTTGCCGCCCTCGAGGAAGGGGAAGTATTAGCTAAAAGAGCTGACCAATCGGGCTTTATGCGCTGCTTGGTGAAGCTACAGGTACTGATCGGCGAATGCAATGATGAAGGGGACCGAGTTTCGGCAATTCAAATCAAAAAAGCCTTAGAGCAGCGGGCTGAGCAAGAACGATTGAGAGGCGATGTCCAGGCATTTTCTAGCGCAGCAGTGCTGGTCAGTATCTTCATTTCAATTTTATTGGTGGTAATCTTCAACCGCAGCATTGCCAACCGTCTTAAAATTATTAGCAAGAATGCCATAGACTTTGCTAACGACAAACCAATTGCGCCAGTGCTTAAAGGCAATGACGAAATCGCTCAGCTTGATCGTATTTTTCATGATATGGCTTTTCACATGAACGACCTAAGGCGTAGAGAAAAAGCACTGACCGAAAATGCTTCAGAAATCATCTGTTCAATTGATCCCTACTTTGAATTTGAGTCAGTTAATAAGGCGATCACGACCATTCTCGGTTACCTTCCAGAAGAAGTAATAGAGAAGCCTTTGGCATCAATTTGCAGCGATGACCCGCAGAAAATTCGCGCTATTTTCAAAGAAATTGCCGAGAGAAAAGAGAGTAAAGAGAACAAAGAGAACAAAGAGAACAAAGAGAACAAAGATAATAGACCTTTTCTGTTAACAATGAAAACAAAAGTCGGTGAGCTGCGCGAAATTATGTGGTCGGCTGTTTTCGACAAAGAGGAAAAGTCTTATTTTTGCGTTGCACACGATGTCACTGAAATAAACAAGACCGCTCGACTGAAACGTGAACTCACCGCCATGGCCACTCACGACCTGCGTGCGCCCTTAGCATCACTACAATTAACTCTCGATCTCTTTTGTAAAAACACCTATGGTGAGCTTACTGAGCGAGGCAAACACAGAGCCACTCAAAGTGCCGCTACTATAGGCAGGTTAGTACAGTTGATCAACTCATTTCTAGAAATTGACAAACTAGAATCAGGAACCATTGAGTTAAACCTGAGCGAAGAAATGGTATCAGACTTAATTAAACGAGCCAGTGTGGCCGTGCAAAGCAAGGCCGAAGCGAAAGCCCTGACTTTTCAGATGGCCGACTGCGATTTAGCGGTGGAATGTGATGCCAATCGAATAATTGATGTATTTCAAAACTTGCTCGACAATGCCATCAAATACTCACCAGAAAGAGGGGCAATAAAAGTAGTAGCAGAGCAAGAAAAAAATATGGTGCGTATTTCGATTATGGATCAAGGCCCTGGAGTACCAGAAGAAAAAGCAGCAGTAATTTTTGAAAAGTTCAAACAAGGCAATGTCAATGCCGCCACAGAGAAACAAGGAACTGGTCTTGGTTTAGCCATCTGCAAAGCAATAGTGCAGGCTCATGGCGGCGATATTGGCGTATCGAATACAGGTCTAACAGATGCACCTGACTGGGGTGGTATTTTCTGGATCACACTACCAACAAGTAAAAGTCAGAGCTAAAATTTAGCTCTGACTTTTACTGGCTCATGCCTAAATTCACACTTAGAGATCTAATTAGATCTCTACTCAGTTTCTTGCTTAGTGACCCTTTGTTTTTTGCTCTAGCTTATTCAGATACTGACCATACTCTTGATCGATCTTGCTGCTCGGCGGCAAGTACTCGCGACCAACTGGTGCTGTCCTAGAAGTACCCTCACCACGTTGTGGTGTCTGGTCATGACGCTCATGAGTGCGGCGGTCATCATGTGGTCTGCTATTGGGATAACCTTTAATTTCAACACTAAAATCAAGACACAAGTCCTTTTTCTTATGGTCGTTTTCTATGTCTTTTTTATTGTTCTTGTCTAGGTCTTTGCTCTTGTCTAGATTCTTGTTTAGGTCTTTGTCTTTGCTGAAGTCATCAACAGAAGGACGCTTCTCGATAAAGGCCCCTGATTCAACGGCACCAGATTTTTCTGACGCTGCACTGCTTCGTTCTTTAGTAAAAGTATTGTCTGAAGAATCACCGCGAGAAGCTCCAGCTGAGGCCCCTGCAGCCCCACCAGCAAGTTTGGCACCGCCAGCCACGCCCTCAGAAGCGCTAGTGCCCTTGCGAACAAATTTGTCCATAGAATCCCAGGCCTCACTAGACAGTGAATTGCTTGAAGCCCGATTGTCATTGCCGGCTCTAAAAGTAGTAGATTCAGTCACTATGTCTTGTTTCGGCATGGTAAGTAGCTCCTCTTGCGGTGTCTTATGCAAACATTATGCCTAGCCAAGTAGACATGAAGTAGACATGAAGCAGGCAAAAAATTTCGCTATTTAGCTGCTTGTAATAGCGTTTGCCAGGCCGGATGCTGAGAAATCTCTCGAAGAGACTGGTGCAAGAGCGAAACTCCAGGCTCTTTTTTAAACCACGTGGAAGCCCCAGACGGATGAGGCAGTGGTATCACATGGCAATCAACACCGAACAAGGTTTTTTCAAACTTCTGGCCAATTACATCAACCAACTGGCCCTTGCCTAACACCTGCTCAATAGCCAATTTGCCCACTGGAATTACTAACTGTGGCTGCAAGATTCTAAATTCTTCTGCCATCCACTGCGAACAATTGGCCACCTCGGCTGGGCTAGGCACACGATCGCCACCGCTTAATGTCTTACCGGGAAAGCAGCGACAAACTGCAGCCATATAGGCAAGCGACCGGAATTGCTCTTCGTTTAAGCCGATAGTTGAGTACCATTTAAAAAGAGTCTTTCCTGCTGTCCAAGCAAAAGGCTTGCCAAATGCACCCTCATGCGGCCCTGGTGCCTGGCCAATCATATAGACCTTAGACAAAAGGGCATGATGGCTAACCACCGGACCCACCATCAATGGGCAAAGGGTGCAGCTCTTGAGAGCAGCAACGTGTTTTTCGATTGCAACCTGAGGCTTCATGGGCACTATCGCCTAAAAGCATAATGATACTGCTAAACTTGCCTGCTAAACTAGTCATTTTAATGGAAGGCCCTGAGAGCCTATGCAAATAGATGCAACCTGGCTCATTGACCTGATAATCATCGGCCTCTACTTCATCATTATTATGTATGTGGGCTTGAAATTCGCCGAGCGCGAAAATACCCTCGCTGATTTCGCTCTTGGTGGTCGCTCTATGCCATGGCTGGCTGTGCTCGCCTCTATTATTGCCGCCGAAACCAGTGCCGCAACTTTTTTAGGCACCCCCGGCGAAGGATTCAAGCTACTTAATTACTCTTACTTGCAAATATTAATCGGCACCGTAGTAGGACGCATTATTGTTGCATTTGTGTTCATTAAGCCTTTCTTTGACCTCAATGTTTATTCTATTTATGAATATCTAGAGTCGCGCTTTGGTCGCGCCACAAGACTGGCAGCCTCAGCGACTTTCTTAGTAACACGGGTACTGGCATCTGGTGCGCGTCTTTACGTATCAGCCATAATTCTTGCCGTGGCCTTTGCCTTAGTTACAGGCTCCCCACCAAGCAAAGCGCAAGAACTAGCAGTCTATCTAATTGCAATAGTATCAATCACCACAATAACCGCTATTTACACATCTATTGGCGGCATTAAAGCAGTAGTCTGGACAGATTGCATACAAGCTACCGTAATGCTTGGTGGCGCCAGCGGTGCCATCATCGTACTGCTCATGAATATGCCCGAAGGAGTGTCTTCAGTAGCTAGTTTTTACAACCACACAGCCATGCCTTTCTTCATCAGCGGAACAAAACCAGAGGCCAGTTTATGGCAAAACATCACAGCTGTACTGGGCGCCGACTATACCATCTGGGCTGCATTTTTAGGATCTACCTTCACCACACTGGCAACCCACGGCACCGATCAAGACATGGTGCAAAGAATGTTGACAGCGCAAGACTACAAGAAGAGCAGACTTTCACTAATTCTTTCAGGTCTAGCTGATTTACCAATTGGCTTTATCTTTCTCACTATCGGTATTTTGATGCACTTGTACTTCCAGCAGCAACCCGACGTCAACTTGCCACAAAAGAATAGTGAAATTTTTGCCTACTTTATTTTGACAAAAATGCCTATAGGGTTACGCGGCCTCTTAATTGCTGGAATATTTGCCACAGCCATGGGCTCACTTAGTGCGGCACTCAATGCTCTATCTACCAGCGCGACCCGCGACTTTACCCGCAACTCAAAAGCAGAAGCAACAGCACCAGGAGAAAAGTCGGTACAGGTGGCACGGCGGCTAACTTTTGTCTTTGCTTTCTTGATGATTCTGGTAGCAAGCGCTACTGCATACTTTGTCATAGACCATCCGACATCACGCATTATTCCTATTGTCCTAGGAATTTTCGGCTACACCTACGGCTCTTTACTCGGGGTCTTTCTGCTCGGACTTCTGAGCAAGAGAGGCAGCGACCGCGGCAACTTAATTGCCATGATTGCTGGGGCAACCCTGGTCGCTTGTTTACCGCAAATTGCTTTTCCTTGGAGAGTCATGTTCGGCTCCTTGACCACTATGGCCATTGGTTCGCTCTTCAGCAGTGAAAAGAGCGACAAAGGCAAATCCCTCGGACACAGCGCTGACTGTTTAGACCAGGCACTTTAGGCCTGATACTTTAGGCCTAATGCTTTGCAGCCAAAGATAAAATGTGATCTAATCTCGACGAGATTTGCCACGCAATCGCAACCAGCTGTTGAGTTAGTGCAAATGCTGTCATTTAATATTGAGAATAAGTGCAGACAAATTGGCCGACAGCAGTAAGTCAAAAGAGCCCAAAGCCACCCATCCGAGTTTAGCCAAGACACCTAGAAGCAAGCATACAGGGCCTTACAGCGATTGACCTTGGCGACCGAGACAAATCATCAGTATCAAATAAGCCACCAAGGGCGAAGGCATAAAAGCCAAGAGAAAGAGATCGTGGCATATTTAGCCGCAACAGAGCAGAACCCTCACAGAGAAGGCGATTTGGCGGTCTCAATCATTTTTCTAGACTTTGAGAATGAATGTCAATCTTCACATAATGGTGAGACTTGAGACCTAAGTGCAATAAAGGCTCTAATTGTGGGAAAATCACAAAGGAGACCATCGATGATGCGATTATCTGGCCACACTTTCAATCCCACTATTATTTGCGGGCATTCACCAGGTTGTGCCTTACTTAAGTAGGGGTCGTTAATGGGAAAAGAAAGATAGGGCTCGTCAGCGAACCACTTGTCTCTGACAGCGATAACTAAGGAGAGCGAAATGTCATATACCATCGTAAGCGATATCTGTGAAGGCGTAGGCGACTGTATTCCAGTCTGCCCAGTCGAATGTATTCACTGGACAGAAAAGACCAACACCAAAGGTCACAAATATCCGATTATTGACGACAGTACCTGCATTGACTGCGGCGCTTGCCTCTCAGCCTGCCCTGTAGAAGGCGCTATTCTCGACGACTGGCAACCAGAACTACAGAAGCCATAGTCAAGAGCCTTAACAGCCTCGAAATAGCAGCAATTGCAGCTGTTTCGTCTGTATGCACAGTTACTACAAGAAAGCCGAGGACTAGCTCCTCGGCTTTTTTTGCTTTCCACTCGCAAGTATTCAAGAGACTCTAGAGACGCAGGCTAGCCAACGCCAAGAAGAAGCCCTATCTTTTCCTATCTATATAGATACTTCAGCTAAAATTGTCGAAGCCAACCGGCTTCTGCTATGTGCAGCCATACCCTCGGTATAGTGCACGGCAAACACCACGGTAGTATTGGCAGGAGCAGCTCCGATTTCAAGCATAGCGGAGGCTCTCACGCTAACGGTTTGATAAAGGTTGAGTAATTGCAGTGAGTCAGCCTTAAAAATTGCAATCAGGCCCGGGGCATCATCAACTTCAAGGGAAGACTTGTATGGCCCGAGAAAGGGCTCGTTACCCATGACAAAAGGTTGATTGGCGACATCGTCCAAATCGGGAAAACTTTTGAAAGGAGCTTTCGCAATAGTCAGCATATTTTCTTTCGACCCCTGAGCAGGCAAAAACTACAATCAACACAAGGGATAATAATACCCATAGCCCCAAGGTTATACTTCTTACACAATACCTTTATGTTGTGAAACTAATGGCCCATTTTGACCACTACTGAAGATCAAAATAGCAGCGAAAATAAAACAATTGTATTCACCTCCCCGTCGAATACCACCATTGCATATACAACGGGAGATATAGTTGGTGAAAGCTATATTTTGCTCTCTCTTTTGGCCCGCGGCGGAATGGGAGTGCTATTTAAGGCTAAGCACATTCAGCTGGACCGCATTTTTGCCCTAAAACTTTTGCCCGCCAACCAAATCAGCGAAGTTAATTGGCGCCGTTTTGAAATTGAAGGCCGAGCCTTAGCCAAACTAAGTCATCCGAATATTGTGCAAATTTACAATATGGGCGTAGATCAAAAAGGTTGTCCGTTCTATGTCATGGAATTGCTTGAAGGTCAATCAATGGCCGAATATATTGAAGAGCAAACCATGCCCATTGAGCAATTTGTGCAGTCATTCAAAGACGTCTGTGCCGCGCTACAGTTTACACACAGCAAAGGGATTGTGCACCGCGATATCAAACCGTCAAATCTATTTATGCTGCAGACTAGCTCTAGTTCTAGCTCTAGTTCTCGGCCCAATATCAGAAGCACAAAAGTTGTGGACTTTGGCATAGCTCGATTAACAGCGAATGAGGGACAAGACTTGCAAGGTCTAACACGACCGGGCGAAGTCTTCGGTAGCCCTGCTTATATGAGCCCAGAACAAACAGAGGGAAAGGCTGTCACTTTAGCCTCAGACATCTATTCTCTAGGCTGCACCATGTATGCCGCCCTCGCTGGCCACGCCCCATTCAAGGGCGCAACTGCCATGCAGACAATGATGGCTCATCAAACAGATTCGCCACCGCCCATCAATCGCCTTGATTTCAGCCCAGAGCAAAATTCTGCTTGCAACGAAATAATTGCTAGTTGTATGGAAAAGGCACCAGAAGATCGCGTCAGCAATGTCGAGCAGATAACAGAAATGCTCAGTGAAATTCCCACAGAATTATCGAGCGCTGCTTCAAGTCAATCACTTACAAAAAATCAAAGTTTGAAAGGCAAAGACGATAGCTTCAAATTCAGCACTAGAACCAGCGGACACACAACCAACACACTAGATGAGACAACAGCCAATCAGCAGCGAGCCACCGCAACAAATCAAAAGAAATGGTTGATTATAGCGGCAATCTCTACCATTGGCGTCATGGTTGCAATAGTAGCAGGGCCTTCAGCACTTACCTCACTTCTCCTCAAACAAAAGGAAGGAAATGTCAATCAAACAGCAAACACCACCACAGCCAATTTGACAACAGCCAAGCCCACTTCAGCACAGATTCTAGAGGCTAGTACAAAGCTACGGGACGAAAAAATGCCGCCGGTTTCAGAGGACATTGACATTGAAGACTACGTCAGCAGGACCAATAAAGAGCTTTCTGAAGTAATCGATGAAGGAGGAAAGAAACATAGAGTATTCAATTTTCCAACAAAGATGACAATCGGTAGAATTTCGCCAAACAAGACACGAGAGGAACAGTTCAAAGCCAACAGCTTACGAGCAGAGCGGCTGGACAAACCAGCAGAAGGGCAGATAATCTGGGAAGACGCTGAACCAGTGAATTTTATAGGTGGAATTAAAATCAGCAAGATTCCCGAAATTTATGAGCACTTCGACGACCAAGCCATAGCTAGCCTCACTCTGAAAAGCCCAGAAAAACTTCCACGCATCGACACCCTAGCAGGCTGGACAAACCTCCAAAGCCTACACTTAAATGGCTGCTCACTTGATGCTAGCTATACCAAGGGACTAGATAAGCTTGAGCACTTGCAATCGCTTTCCCTAGACCATACAAAATTAGACTCAGCGGAACTAATCAGCCTAAGCCTGCTTGCCAGGCTCAAGTCTTTACAGCTAGATTCTATTGAAGATCATTCTGCGATTTTACACTCTCTAGAATATGTTAGGAGCCTAACTTATCTTGAACTGCGAAACTTGATCTTGAACGAAGGAAATATGATTTCGCTAAAGAAGCTGCCCAAATTGAACGAACTGGATCTGCGCTATTCAACCCTGCCCGATACGGCAATGATAGAGATAAGCAAGTTTCCCAATCTAAAAATACTCAATTTAGATAGAGCTAACTATAACCAACAATCAATTTATGCTCTGGCGAGCAGCAAAAGCTTACGAACTTTGTATGTAGACAAAGACCGGCCTAGCGAGCAGATACTGAAAGAGTTTGAGAAACGTTGTCCGCACATATACGTGCACAGAAAGCCAGCTAAAATCAACTAATTAGTTTATGGCAAGCTACCAGATTTTTGCTCGCTTCTCTTGCTCGCGCCACATCGCATCACCAGATTTGATACCAAAGGCATCATGAAATTCTTGGAAATTTACTAGTGGTCCAACCGAGCGGAATGGCCCAGGAGAATGGGGATCAACCGTAATTAACCGACGCTGCTCAGCTTCGCGAATATTGATACGCCAGAGTTGGGCAAACGACAAGAAGAATCTTTGCTCAGGAGTAAGTCCATCTATATTTTTGCGCTTACTTGGATCTTTCTTCAGGGCTCGCTGCAAAGCATCATAACCAATACTGACACCACCCAAATCGGCAATGTTCTCACCGAGAGTAAGTTTGCCATTAACATGCAGCCCAGGAAGCGCCTCAAAGGCATTGTATTCTTCCACTACTTTTTGAGCACGGGCATCAAATTGTTTGGTGTCACTCTCCGTCCACCATTCAGTCAAATTGCCATCGGCATCAAAATGCCGACCTTCATCGTCGTAGCCATGAGTAATTTCATGGCCAATTACAGCACCAATGCCGCCGTAATTGACGGCATCATCCATGGTGATATCAAAGAAGGGTGGCTGTAGTATGCCAGCAGGAAAGACAATTTCATTCATGGTTGGATTGAAATAGGCATTAACTGTGGGCGGAGTCATCATCCACTCACTGCGATCAACAGCCTTGCCAATTCGAGCAATTTGCCTGGCCACTTCAAAGGCATCAGCCCTGATGACGTTGCCGAAATAATCATCTCGTTTTATAGCAACAGCAGAGTAATCGCGAAACTTATCAGGGTGACCAATTTTTTGCACAAAGCGCTCAAACTTCACCATTGCTTTCTTGCGAGTAGCCTCACTCATCCAATCAAGCTTTTGCAGATGCTCCGAAAACACTTCGCGCAGATTCGTCACCAGCTCGGCCATGCGTTGCCTGGCATCAGCCGTAAAATATTTCTCGACGTAGAGCTGGCCTAGGGCCTCTCCAATCTCGTGATCGACTACTTTAGCGACACGTTTCCATCTAGGCTCTTGCTGCTCTTGTCCACTTAGTGTTTTACCGAAGAAATTAAAGTTCTCAGCGTCAACAGCATCATGCAAAAATGGCGCGGCCTCGTGTAATACATGCCAGCGCAAATAGGTCTTCCATTCATCAATGGAGTGGGCTTTGACAATCTTGTTCAAGGCCTCAAAATACTCTGGCTGTCCCACCACGGCATAAGGCAGGTCGCGAATACCCCGCTCGTCCAAATAGATCTGCCAAGGCACAACCTTACTGCCAGAAATTAAGTCAGCAGCTTTGACCTTATTATAATTTTTAATGGGATCGCGTAAATCAACCCTAGAACGGCTTTCTTGCGCTAATTCTTTCTCTAATTTGAAGACAGTATCGGCATCTTTAGCAGCATCAGAACTGCTCTCGCCCAGGAGAACAAACATTTTCTTCAAGTGTTCTATGTAGGCAGCCCGTTGGCTTGAGAAAGTCTCCTTCAGATAGTAGTCACGATCGGGCAAACTCAAGCCACCCTGCATCAATTGAAAGGCATAAATGCCGCTGTCTTTAGCATCAGCGTCAACGCCGCTGGCAAAAACCCCACCTAGCCCTTGCTTGTGAAAATCAGCCAGTAATTTGAACATCTGCTCGACGGTCTGCAGTTTAGCAATTGAGTCAAGTTCGGCTTTAATCGGCTCAAAGCGCTTCTTTTCAATCAACTCACTATTCATACCAGAGGCGAAAAAATCGCCCACTTTTTGCCTGGCTGTTTGTGAGCCGGCACTATATTTCGCCTCACTGGCGCTCTTCAAAATGCCATGAATGAGAAAATTATTGCGTTCAGCCAATTCACTAAAACTACCCCAGCGAGCCTTGTCAGCAGGAACTGGATTATTCTTAATCCAGTTGCCGTTGGCGTAGTGATAGAAATCGGCGCTCGGCTTGACGGCTTTGTCTATATAATCAACTGAAAAGCGGGGGATTTTCGGCTCTTTAGCGCTATCCTTTGAAGCAGTGAGCGCTATAGCACTATCGGCCAGAAGCAGACCGCTACATGACAATGCGGTTATAATGCTCGTGGTCAGATTATTCACAACAGCCCGTTTCATGGAAGCCCCTTTCAATATTGGCAATTATTGCCAGAAGTGCAAAGCAAGAAGAGATTATAGAGGATTATCACAGCCCTTCTGTATGTCACCATTTTTCGTAGGTTCGACCAATTAGCCCTGGAGGTTTTATGCATCCCACGAGTAAGATGAGAGCCCTTAAAGGCAAGCCCGGTCTATATATTCTGCTTTCGCTGGGCATTGCCCTATTGCAAGTTTGCCCCGGTAGCCCGATTTTCTCAGCCTGGGCCGCCCCTTCTTACTCACAGGCTGAGAGCGATTACAAGAGCGGCAAATATGCCCAGGCCCTAGCCTCGTTTCAGGCCTTGAATGCAGCCTACCCAAACAATCCTCTAGTGCACTACTACATGGCTCTCTGTCACCAGAACCTCGGTCACATGGGCCAAGCAAAAGCTGAGTACCAAATAGTGATTGCCAGCAGACAGCCACAACTAGCGCCCAAGGCAGCGATAGGTCTAGCGACTATTGCCGGTGCGCGCTCTGGCTCAGGTTCAGCAAGCAGCCCATCAACAGCTTCTAGCAGCGAGACAAATACTGGCGTTAAGGTGGCCACGGCCAAAGTGAAAAAGGTGCTCGAATTCTGGGCCGAGTGGTGACAACCTTGTAAAACATTTGCGCCCGTGTTTGGCGCAACAAAGTCTAAGTTTTCAGATATTCGTTTCGAAGAGCTCAATGTAGATGATGGTGCTACCAAAGAACTATCAGCCAAATATGGTGTCAGCGGCATCCCTTGTGTTGTTTTCTTAGACGGCTCCGGTAACGTACTCTTCAAGGGCGGCCCGAGCAGAGACGTCGACGGATTTACGGCACAGATACAGCAATATCGTTAACGGCGTAAATGGCCAATTCAAAAAAACTTGAGAGTGGCACTATTTTTGGTGGCACGTACAAGATTATCGATTTTATAGGCGAAGGTGGCATGGGCCATGTCTATAAAGTCGAACATATGCTGATGGAAAAGCTGCTGGCCCTAAAAATTCTAAAGAGCGAATGTCTTACAGAAGCCGTATGGAAGCGTTTTCGCGCCGAAGGACAGGCGATAGCAAGACTGAACCATATCAATATTGTACGCATCTACGACATGAGTCAAACAGAGGATGGCGTACCCTATTACACCATGGACCTATTGCTGGGTGAATCTCTTGCAGACTACTTGCAAAAGCACGGCAGGCTAACTCAAGGGCAAGCTCTGCCAATCTTCAGACAAGTCTGCACCGGCCTCGCCTATGCCCATGAAAGAGGAATCATTCACCGTGATATCAAACCTGGCAATATCATGCTTATCCCAACAGCGCTGCCGGATCAAGATAAGGAAAGCGACGTCAGCAAAAGGCTTGTAAAAATCGTTGATTTTGGCATAGCCAAGCTCACTGATGAGAGGGGCAATACTATCCAAGGTCTGACAAAACCTGGTGAAGTTTTTGGCAGCCCTCTATACATGAGCCCTGAGCAATGCAACAGTCAAAAGGTTGACCAGAGAAGCGATCTTTATTCGCTTGGTATCACTCTTTTTCAAGCCCTAACAGGGCGACCACCGCTGCTGGGTAAATCAGCAATTGAAACCACAATCATGCACCAAACAACCATACCGCCGAAACTGAACGAAGTATCAGAAGACCTTGAATTTGCACCGGGGCTCGAGGCGATAGTTGCGAAAATGCTAGAGAAGAAGCCAGCAGATCGATACTCATCGCTCGCTGATGTCGCTCGCGACCTATTGAAAATAGAACACAATGAAGAGCTGATGCCGCTCAACGGGCAAGAAGAGCAACACAACAAGTCAGATTTCAACCAGAGCTTCAAGAGACATAGTGAAAACCAAATCACTAATAAAAATAGTGTTTTTGCTATGACTAACATGGTGGCACTAACCGCCGTGGTGGCCATGCTCACTGGTGTCGCGATCGCTATTGCAATGATTTTCCCGCACCGAGCTGCAGACAAGGCAAAACAGGCTGCAATAACAGCAGCGAAGATAAGGGAAAAAGAAGAGCAAGACGAAGCTAGAAGACTAGGTCACCTATCAGCTGACCCAGAAAAACCAAAAGAAAAATCAACAGTTGTCGCAGCACCAGTCTTAGATCAATTGACAAAGAAAGAGGTAGAAGCCTATCTCAAGTCAAATCAAGCCAAATTTGCTAAGACATCCACAATCAATGGTGTACGTACACGAACTTTCACTTTTCCTGTCAATTTTCCTATTGGCCAACTCAAAAGCAAGCTGCTCACCGGTACCTTGCTAGACGTGCCAGCGCAAGGCAAGACCAGCCTTCCTGAAGGTACCCTGCGCAAGCTTTACGGTAATGAAATTTTGAAAGCCTATCCGGCACTGCTCAGTCGCTTCCAGTCAAACGACCTATGGTCTTTGATCATGCAAAACATCGATGGAAACAGCACAGAGATCATGAGAGAAGTAGCGCTATTAAAAGAATTGCGCGAGCTGGAAATGTCAAAGTCGAACTTGACCGAAGAAGCGCTACGCTCGCTTGACAAACTGCCTCGTCTAGAAAAACTCAATCTCGCAAAAACTGAATTTAACCCAAACACCCTGGCAGGAAGCACAGTTTTGCCACAGCTTGTAAAGTTAGACATCCAGAGCACGAAAGATTTGTTGCCAATTTTGAAAGCACTAAAAAACAGTCCAAAATTACTCAGACTCGTGCTCGGTGAATGTCCTCTCGGTACTGAGGAGGTCAAACTTGTGAGTAATCTCTCGGCACTGAAAGAACTCTTTTTAAGAGACACTTCAATCTCAAATGCTGATCTAGAACAACTTACTAAACTCTCGAATATCGAGATACTCAATCTAGAAAAATGCCGAAATATCGACGGTGACTGTTTCTCCAGCCTCCAGACCTTTAAGCACATGTCCCGCCTGCAAATCCCAGCTGGAGTTCTAAGTAAAGCCCAACAGGCAGACTTAACAAAGGCCCAGAAAGACCGAAATATCAGAATTCGTATACAAGAAGACCAGTAAGACAGTTAACACCGGTAGACAGGTAAGCTATGTAACATAATAAGCTGCCCTTAAGGTGCCCGGCGACAACCTTAAGCTAGAATACTTGGCATCTACGACGGCTGCCCCAGCCTTAAACCAGAGTGAACGACCGTGAGCAAAAGCGTTAAAGACAGAGAACCAGTGGTGGCTTCCAACGCAGCACCAAATATGGTATCTAATCTAAACTCTAGTCAAAATTCAGATCTAAATTTAAGACAAGGCACCCCAAGCAAAATAGTCAAAGCAAAAGAAACTATGAGCTTTGTTGCCACGACCATACCGGTGCTAGGCTTTGTCGGTACCTTGGCAGTATGGGCAGCAACAAATTACTATGTCGGCGATGTAGTGGTAGAAACCAGCAAACCCTTCACAACACTCACAGTCAAAGCCTTTGATAAAAAAGGCCAAGAATCGACCTTTCACACTCCCCGTTTTCAACTGATGCCCGGCAGCTATCACTTAGAAATTCAAGCCGATAACTACAAACCTCAGCACGCTGACGCGGAAGTGGTCTTTCAAAAGGTAGCGGCAGTGCCCATAAGTGTTTCTGAAGAAAACGAAGAAGCCAGCAGCACATCTGAAAATTTAGTTGATAGCCAAAAGAAACGTCACTGGTGGCAACTCTGGCGGCGTTCTGGAAATTGAGCGAGAAATTTAAGACAGGCTCATTGATTGCCGGCAGCTATAGAGTCTTAGACTTTATTGGCGAAGGAGCAATGGGGTTAGTTTATAAAGTCGAGCACACACTGCTCAATAAAATTCTAGCCTTCAAAGTTTTAAAAACAGAATTTCTTTCTGAAGCAATCTGGAAGCGCTTTCGTCTTGAGGGTCAAGCAATTGCTCGTCTTGATCACGTAAATATCGTCAAAATCTACGACATGAGCCAAACCGAAGATGGCCTGCCCTTCTTCACCATGGATCTCCTTGTTGGTCAGTCGCTAGATGACTATCTCCAAGACTATGGACGACTTTCAGTAGAAGATGCCCTGCCAATCTTTAGACAAGTTTGTGCTGGGCTTGCCTATGCCAACGACCACGGCATAATTCACCGTGATATCAAGCCTGGCAATATCATGCTAATTGATAGTAAAGATGGATCGATAGGCAAGTGCACAGTTAAGATTGTCGACTTCGGCATAGCTAAATTAGTTGACGATGGCAACACCTCCCAACAAGGTTTAACCAGGCCTGGTGAGGTTTTCGGCAGCCCACTATATATGAGCCCAGAACAGTGCATGGGGGCAAAACTAGATCAACGTACCGATATGTACTCAGTTGGCATCACAATGTTTCAAGCTCTAACAGGCAAGCCACCACTGTTAGGAAAATCAGCAGTAGAAACAGCTGCTCTGCACCAAAGCCAAGAACCACCAATGCTATGTGATGTCGCTCCAGATGTAGAATTTCCTATAGAACTTGAAGAAGTAATTGCCACTATGTTGGCCAAGTCACCAGATGATCGCTATTCATCGCTGGCAGAAGTGGCAAACCTACTTTTGCAAATTGAAAAAGGTGAAGCTAGAACTAGCCCGAGTTCACTACCACGTGCAAACCGTACAGACAGGCAGTCTCTGAAACAGCCAGGAAATAGACGAGCTGATGAACATGACAATGAGCACAATGAGAATGATGAGCAAGACACACAAAATAATCAGCAAAAGCAACAAATAACAAAATGGCAGCTCTGGCTGGTGGTATCGCTATCGGTCATTTCGCTGACAGCAGCCATATTTCTAATAGGCGTCAATATTTCACTGTCGTGGCGTGACGGCAAGCAAGAGAGAGACAACTCAGCGGCTCCTATAGCCTATCCAAAAACAGTCGCAGTTGTCGACCAACCAGATTCACTAACAAAGCTAGATTACGGTTTTGACGAAACCAGACTCAGCCGTAAAGACAGAAAAGATATAGAAGCTTTTAGAGATACAACCACGGGCACCTATTCACGCATTACCCAAAAGAATAACCAACCAATAAAGGTCTTCAAGTTCTCAGAGAAATTCTCACTGGGAACAATCTATTGGTTAAATAAAAAGGAAAAGGGACAATTTTTTGCTCGCGGCACCAAAGAAATGCCTCTCAACGCAGACGTAAAATTTGATTCTGATTTAGCAATTCAAACCTACCCTGAACTGCTAACCAAATTTCGCCCAGACGATATTAGTTGGCTAGTGGTAGATGGTGCCAATCCTCGAAACCCTAAACTAGCAAAGAGCATCGTTCATCTCACCGCGCTAAACCACCTTGATGTAAAGAACTCTGAATTAAGCAATGCTGATTTAAAGACCCTAGAACAGCTCAAGAGCTTGAGCATACTAAATCTTAGCGGAACGGTAGTGAACAGTAGTGCCCTAGCGAAGAGTCCATTGCTTAAGCAGATCTTGGTCATTCAAATAGAATCAATGAATGAACCATCGGTTTTACTAGAATCACTTTTGAAGCACAATCGGCTCGACAATCTTGATGTGAGACACATGATTCTACAAAGAAAAGACTTTGCAACGATTTCGAAAATGTCTACCTTACGCCTTCTAACCATCAAAAGTACTAATGTCACAGACGAAGATTTAGAAGCCATGACCAAACTTACCAATTTGAGACAGCTAAATATAGACTGCTGTAGCAATCTAACCGTTAAATCTATAGCCACCATCAGCAAATTCAAAAAATTGAAAAACCTTATACTGCCCATTGAGCTACGAAATCAGCAAAACGAAAGCAAACTAAAAGAGCAGCTACCTAACCTACTTATAAAAAACCCTGAAGACTAGCAACACAGACCCAGAACTACGAAACGTGGAGGCTGACTTGGACATATATTTAGTTGATGGCACCTACGAACTCTATCGCCACTTCTACGCCCTACCAGAAGCAACTGACGATAGAGGCCAAGAAATTGCAGCCACAAGAGGTGTAATCAATTCAGTGGTGTCTATGCTTGAGCGTGGCGCTACTCATATTGGAGTAGCCACCGATCATGTAATCGAATCTTTTCGCAATGGTCTCTATGACGGCTACAAGACTGGTGACGGTGTGCCACCAGAAATAATGTCACAGATTGCCATTGTAGAAGAAGCGCTAAAGGCTTTAGGTGTACTAGTTTGGCCCATGGTTGAGTTTGAGGCCGATGATGCCTTGGCAGCAGCAGCAGTCAAAGCCGCTGCTCTAGAGAACGTCAATCAAGTATTAATATGCACCCCAGACAAAGACTTATGCCAGTGCGTCAGCGGCTCAAAAATAGTACAACTAGATCGTCGGCGAGACAACGCCATTCGCAACGAAGACGGTGTAGTAGAAAAGTTTGGAGTCAAACCCCAGTCAATTCCTGACTATCTAGCATTGGTCGGTGATACCGCTGACGGTTACCCAGGCTTGGCTGGCTGGGGAGAAAAAGGAGCGGCAACGATCCTGGCACAATATCATCATCTAGAAAACATACCCAAAGACATCACAAATTGGCCAACAATTCGAGGGGCAACGAAACTAGCCGCCACTCTGTTCGAGCAATGGAATGACGCTCTGTTATATCGGGACCTGGCGACCCTAAGACTTGATGTGCCTGTCTTCAATAATATAGATGAGCTCAAGTGGCACGGACCCACTGAAGGGTTCGAAGCAACTTGCGAGCGGCTAAAGGCCAAAAATACATTCAAGCGTGTACAGAAACTACTCTCTGCTAAAGTCTGACTGACTAACTGATAAACTGATGAAAAATCTCAGGGAAATTACTGACATGTCAGCAAAGCCCTTATGGTAGTCTCAAACCATATGCTCAATCAGCCTACCCACTTGAAAGCAATGCGCGTAAAAGCAATACGACTGGCAGAAATGCTTGCGAGCACGGTTATAGCGAGCTCGCTTTTATCCGTCAGTGCAATCAGCACACAACTGAGCCCTTGCCTGCCCTGCTGGGCCGCCCCCCAGGCCAGATCACCCCAAACTATCACAGAAGGTCCGTCGAGCGCCAAGACAAAGGTCAAGCCAGCTGCATCGGGAGGCAAAATGACCACTAAATCAGTGATTGTCACTGGCGAGAAAGCAGCACAGCAATCATATGGTGAAAAAATTGATCAAGCTAACTTAATCGTTAGCGCCGACTATCAAGAGAGCGGAAGCATACTAGTTAAAAAAGTATTGAAAGGCGACAAGAGCTGGTTAGGCAAAACTATTAAACTAACAAACCCAATCAAAATGGGTTGTCGTCAACAGCCAGTACCTTCAATAAAGAACGCAGCAGTTTTACTGCATAGCACTAGCAAGAAAGAATTCAGCGTAGTTGAAATATACGACACTCCTGATCAAATCGCTTTCTTGAACTGTTTTGTTCCTATCTATGCCAACACTACCGAAAGTTCGCTACAGACCGAGCGCATTAAGCTTACGGCGCTAAGCAAGCTATTCACAAGCACCAAAAGCAACACCAGCGAATTTGAAGTCGACCCCACACCTACCTTTAAAAAAGAGTTTCTCTGTGCCCTAGGCACCATGCGTCAACCAGAAAATTTTGAGCTGGTGAAAGAATTGTATTTGCGCCCATCTCTTTCAGCAAAAGACAAACTGTCCCTGCAAGAATGGATGGCTAACACTGGCGACAAGAGAGTAGTACCAGTTCTCTATCAAGCACTGAAGTCAAATGACAAATTCATCAATAGTGATGCTGTCTCAAGACTAACCTATAACTATCAAAGCCCAGAAACAGACAAAGCCATCGCCGAGGCCTATAACTCGCTACCGGCAGGAAGCCAACCAATGGCTGCCCGGTATTTGCTCAGACGTGGTGCCAATAAACTAGTTAAGTCGCCGGGGCTGATGCTCAATTCTGCCGCAGCCAGCCTTACTCCTTTTCAAAAAGCTACTGAACTCGAGCACCAGGGCAAGATCAAAGAAGCACAAGCTCTCTACTTATCTGTTTTAGAATCAAAAGAAGACAACACATACGCCATTCCTGTAGCAATAAATAAAGTACTCGATGGTGAGGAAGGTCGAACAAAAGTTATTCAGGCAAGGTTACCCTGGCTAAACAAATTTGCTACCAATAGTAACTATCTAGAGGCGTTAGACGCGGCAATTATTCTCAGAAGACTGAAAAATGCTGATTGCCTCCAAGCACTTATGGCAATTCTTCAAAAACGTCAGTCGATATTTTCAAAGGCTGACCAAACAGCTACTTTTGCTATAGTTGAACTAGGGGCAAGTGCCAGAAAGCAAGCAACCAGAGAGCTTTTAAAAGAAATTGAAAGCAATTCAGTACTTGCGCAAAAGTCTGACGAACAAATACTTTTGCTTTTAGAGCTGGCTTGGCTTCAACAAAGCGATGACAAGCAAGCTGTAACTAAACTAATAGAGAAAAATAGCGCCTGGCTCGGCTCCTACAGCCAACTTCAGCCCCTTTTGAGTGGCCTACCGAGCGAAGACGAAGGCCTGTTTCTGGCGCAAAAGCTGAAAGAGCAAAAGCTGCCACCGCAGGCTCTTGACTGGATAATATTTAGACTGGGTGACTTAAAAGAAGCAAGAGCCATTGACGCTCTCATGGTCGAGTTTGAGAAGCCGTATTCATATTCACCAGCTACCGCTAAAGAGGCACTAGAAAAAATTGCCATAAATAGGCAGGGCAAAGAAACAATAGTTGAGAGACTAAAGAAGATTGCCTTAAAGTCCAATTCGCTTTCGCAAGCCAATGCCATAGAGCTGCTTGCCGCTATCGAAGGAGACAAGTCACTACCAGTAGTGCGACAAATTATCAAAAATGGTCAACTCGATGCCAAAGTTCGTGCTCTCAACATAATCTCTCGGCTTGGCCAAAAACAAGACTTGGCAATTCTTTTGCCTATGTCAAACTACTGGACGGGAGACCGCCGCCTGCACTACTGGGTAATGCAAGCGATTGGTGAGCTAAATAATAAATAGTGGGAACCATAGGGGCAAACTGACGTCGAGGCTAAGAGATTTATAGATCCAGCCAAAAACGTGAAAGTGGTATGCCACCCTCAGACTTCATCCAGCCCACCACCAATCCTCTTATTCTTAGCCTGGTCAAGGCTATGGTTCCCATTGTTCTAAAGCTGGAAAAGCTAGAGGTTCGCCCAAGCGAACACTGTATAGAAGTGGTCAAATCGACAAAAGACAGCCCAGTAGTCTTAGCTGTCAACCATATTGATCGCTGCGACCCATCAGTAGTAGCCTCACTCTCACTAAAATGCCAAGAAGATTTCTACTACCTGGCAGCCCGTGAACTATTCGACGAGAATCTAGGGCTGCGCGGCTGGCTGATGCAAAATAGTGGTGTTTACTCAGTAATCAGGGGAACGCCTGAAGATAAAGAGTCAAAAGCAGAGACGATCTCGCTAATTACTGAAGGCAAGCAGAAATTGGTGATGTTTCCTGAAGGTGACGTAACTGGCAGAGACGACATACTACAGCCGTTCAAACGTGATGGCATTGGCAATATGCTTGAAGCCCAAAAGATCTGCTTAGAGCAAGAACCAAGCCGCATCGTTCTAGTAATCCCCCTAGCGATATACTATGAAGTCTCTGACAATGCTATTCCGCAGCTAAAGCATTGCGTGAGCAGGCAAGAAGATTTTCTTGGCCTAAGCAGCTGGAATGGCCCAATAGAAGCACGTGTTCAGCGAATTCTCTTCAGTATGCTCAGACACCTAGAACAACATTACGGAAAGACGTCAGAGACAAAAGGGGCAGATCAACGCATTAGTGAGCTCAGTCTCTTTATCACTACAACTATTGCCAATATCACAGGCAGCCAAAACTACGATCAATCTTCTATCAACACATTTCTCTACTCAGTCAGGGGAAAGCTACAGCGATTGATTGACAATAAAACAGACAGCCCTATCTGCTTTGATAACGTTTTGCGCAAAGAGAACATCAATAGTTTTCAAACTGCCATTCACGACCTCGATCGCGTTCAGAATCTACTCATTCTGCTCTCAACACTGCAACAACAGCCTACAACCCTTGATGTGCTGTGGCGAATAATCGATCGCATGGAACAGTTAATAATTGGCAGCACCACAGCAAAAGGCAACCGTACTGCCTATATTGAAGCAGGGCAACCAATTAGCTTAGCAAACATAGTAGCCAACTGTGACAAACCGAGCTTAGCTATTGATCGCACAGAAGAGCTACTCAGAGGCTCCATGCAAAGCGTTTTGCAAGAACTGAAAGAGCGCTCACTAGTATTGCCGACAACAGTCTAGAGCTTGTAGCAAAAATCGGTCATAACGGAACTTTCACAAGGATAAGTCGTCGCTGTCACTGAAATTCTACAGCAGTAGGGGATAGGAAAATATCATGGGTAAAGCAGCAATTTTATGGGTAATGGGCGTGCCAACCGGGGCTATCGTAGTGCTCTGGATGCTGGGTATGCTTAACTAAGCCTGTAAGTAACTAACTAAGAAACTAAAATCGCCACAAACCATTTGTCTTCCTATAAACTATCTAGTTGCAGCAGAAATGGATGGAACAGTGGTAAAAAACGCAATTTTGACGATGGCAGCTGTTTTGGCACTGTCTCTTAGTAGCTCAGCTAAGGCAGAGACACAAACACCAAAGACACAAACACCAGAGACACAAACACTAGTACGTGGAACCCGAGTCAGCATCACTAAAACTGACAATTTCACTGCCGCCCCCAATTTTTCTGGTTTTGTCGACAAACTAACCCAAGCATCAATTATGGTGACTGAGATGCCGTCACCCTATGCAGCGACGACTGCCGGTTTCAATGAAGCTGGTCTAGCCAGCAGGGCAATGAAGCTAGTAAGCAAAGAAGTTGTCACCGTAGGTGATTATCCTGGAGTACTCTGCTCCGTCAAACAAACTGCCTATGGCACAGACTTTTCAAAGTGGATTTTAGCCTTCGGAGATAAAGAGCGAACAATCATTGTCACAGCCTCCTTTCCTGATAGCGCAGCCGACAAACTCTCTCAATCACTGAAGCAAACCGTGCTAACAGCTTGCTACGACAACAAGGCACCAGCGCCAGACCCAATGGCTGACTTGCCTTTCACCATATCGGGATCCAAGACATTGCTAATGGCCGGTCGTATACAAAATACGCTGCTATTCTCACCAACCGGGAAAATAAGCGCCATAGACCCCAAAGACCACAGCCTATTTCTGGTTGGGCAAGCTCTAAACGACATTGACATTCCAGACAAATCTGACTTCGCTAGAACGCGGCTTAAAATGACAGCCAACCTCACAGATATTCAAATTCTTTCAGAGAAAGATATTACTGTAAGCGGCATGCCCACAAGAGAGATTCTAGCTAGTGGCAAGAACAAGCAAGGAGAAGAACTATTTGTTCTTCAAGACATTGCTTTCGGTGGCGGCAGCTATTTCTTTTTGCAAGGAATTGCCGACCTAGCGCAGAAAGAAGAGAAAGAACCAGAGTTTAAAGCCATTGTAGATTCGTTCAAACTCAAGTCAGAGACCAAATAGAAGTTATTTCGCTCGGTAAACCCAACCTTCAAGCAAGACCTCAAGTGAATCAGCTGAAAATGGATCATCAAAATGCTCTGGCACAGCGCTAAACATTGCCGTGGTATAGCAAGATATCAGCGCGTTTATCGCTCTATCTGAATGGCGGAAATTGTGGAGAAACGATTTCTGAATAATCAAAGCAGGTATGTCTTTCAGGGTAAGCGTTTTGCGCTCTTTCACTTTCATCAAGTTCTGAACGAGCTTATCGCGATGAGCTTCAGCTTCAGTCTCGTCGTGCTTATCTTTGCTGACATACGACACATCGGTAATGCCCAAATACTTCAAGGTTTCTTTTGGCTGCACTTCAATCACAGCACAACCAAAGGGAATAGCGTCTTGAAAAGGAAGTATGAAATAGCGTTTGGGATCAAATGACGCCAACGTTCGCATGCCATGGTAGGTGAGGTGAAGCATGGCTGGATTAGCACGCTTCATTGGGCTGTTCAACGCTGCACCACCGACAGTATCAGTGACTCGCTTGGGTTCTTTGCCAAATTCTTTTGCCAGTGCAGCGAATTCTTCAAATGGAATAAAAACCAGTTCTTCGACAACCTCTTGCCACGACTGATAGCTCTTCTTGATTTTCTTAGCGGCAAGGAAGTCCAGAAACGCTACTGGTAAAGAAAAAGGACAGTCAACACCCAGTGCGCTCAGGGTCTTGTGGGCATCAAGGTCTTTGCTCAGAACATGTGAGCCTGTCTTCTTAACTTCTAATATCTCAAAGCCTAAATTGCTAAGGCGACCCACAACCAACCAGGTTTCGTTTGGGTTTTCTTTTGAACTAGAAAAGTCTACACCAGCTACTACTTTGTCACGCACCCTAAAGCCCTCAAATCTCTAATCTCAACTGTCCAGTTTCAATGCTTTTCAAATTCTAATTCTATCAACTGATTGGGCAAGCCATAATTACATACTCTTTCTCGTTAAAGCAAAAAGTGCTAACTTCGTTCATACCCAACTTGGCGTGGGCACTAATCGAGCGCGGATTATCCAAAGAAACGAAGACAACCACAACTTCGTATAGCTTAGGCACAAGGGCAAACAAAGTGCTGTAAAGCTCCCCGACCACGCCTTGACCACGATAGGCACTGTCAACACAAACAGGACCGGCAATCAAGAGGTTTTGTTCAGACAACGGCCTTCCCTTATAAGTAGCTTGAGGGAAACTCTCAATCATTGCCCGGGGCAGGGCAAAAGACATATTGAAGGCCTGGCTCGATGCACAAAGATAGGCCTTAACCTCGCTGGCAGCATTGCTCTCGTCACCAGCGACGGCAACCACAACCCCACCATCAAGGTCCATCAGGCGAAATTGCTCAGATGTAAACTGTCCAGAAAGGAAACCATCTTGTTTTTGCTCAGTGCCTAGATTTGCCTCCAGATACAAATTCTGCAAGCTCACGATGTTTTCAAAATCTTGCCCGCGGGCTCGGCGGTAGCTAATTGCCATTTCCTTCCCTTCTCATTCAATTGCTGTTAGTCGTCTTTCTCTTGTCCTTCTTCGTCTTTGTCTTCCTTCGCTTCTGCTGCCAACTCCGATTTTAGACGCTTACATTCTTCTTTCAATTTTGAAATTTGCTCAGAGTCTTTCAAGGCCTTATCCTGGCGCCCCTGTAGAGCTGTGATTTTCAACTCTTTAAAATCGACAAGCCACTGCTTATCATCATCAATTTGCTCAATTGCCTGATCACAAGTAGCGTTAGCTTCAGTAAATCTTTTGAGACCAATCAAGGCATCAACTTTGCCATTGAGAATGCGAAAATGATCATCACTAGCACACGTATGGTTGAGCGCTAACTCAGAATCTTGCAATGCCTCTTTATAGAGGTGGGCACCGTT
Organism: bacterium Ga0077546; assembly: GCA_943369735.1. GTDB lineage: Bacteria > Cyanobacteriota > Vampirovibrionia > Obscuribacterales > Obscuribacteraceae. The sequence goes on along the minus strand of CALROJ020000056.1, from coordinate 25,350 downwards.
TTTGGCGCTAGCTCGATTTTGCAACAAACTAGCAGTTACGTCTGCTTGTATGGGTTTAAGAGAAAGTGCGAATGTACAGTCATCAATGGCCTTTTGATTTTGATTAAGATCACTATAGGCATAGGAGCGGTTAACATAAAACTTGGGAACATCTGGTCGAATAGCAATTGCCAAACTCTCAAGTCGCACCACATCCTTTGGCGCACCATCATATTGAATTAGTTGATACGCACCACGGTGAAGATCAAATGCCAACTGCGGTTTTACTTTAGCAACCAACTGCAGATCTGCTTGAGCTTCACTTTGTCGATCCAAGGCATAGAGCGCATTGGCACGAAGCAGATAACTCTCTGCTTGATTCTCCTTTGCTTTGATAGACTCTTCGGCCTTCGCTAAAGCATCTGAATACTGCCCCTTATCCAAAAGCTCAACGCCTTGATCATAGAGCTCGCCTTTCGAGCCAAAAGTTATGACATAGTTGGCAACCACTTGATACATGACAAAGACAGTCAGGCCGATAATGAGCAAAGACCAAGCAATGATCAGGCCTAGCCAGATTTTGCGACTGTTTTGGTTGCTACTCATGAAAATACACCCAATCGCCTATCTGTTCGTTATAGCCACCAGGGACGCTACCTATTTTTTTGCTATGAGGAGCATAGAAAAATTCGTCCCCGTTGATGGGGTTAAGATAGCAGGAAACACTTAATAGCCAGCCTCCACGAACAAGCCCAGGGAATGCGCGATACTCGTAATTCGGATATGTTTCCATGCCCGTTCCTGGAACAGCAGGTAAAAATTCAGGGACCAGCTGATCTAGGTCCTGTGGTGCCCTGCTGTACTTGTTCTCGAATGCAGAAATCGCAGCTATCAAAGGCTTCGAGCGCTCTGATAAAGCAGCAAAGCCATGGTGCCGAATTACCTGAAGAGATAACAAAGCAACTAGACAAAGTACGCACAAAATACCTGAATTAAGCAATATCACCTTATGGCCGGCGCGATTCTGCAGTCTGCTGACATTCGCAAGTGCATCAAAGAATATGGCGCCTGATAGCACGAAAGCAGGCAGAATCAACAAGACAGAAAACATCGGTAAGTAATCTAAGAACGGCAGGTAAAATAAAAACGGAGAATACCTAAGCAGCAGGAATACAGCCTTAAGTGGGCCAGGATCATGAACCGAAAGGTAATTCAATAATACTGAGAGCAACAGACAAAAGAGCACGAGCGAACTCACAATCAAGCTCTGAGGCCAATTGCTAGCATTAGGTTGAACCTTGGGCTGCTCCAAAACCACCAACCTTGATTCGGTTACCGCACAGCCACTGGAGCTTTATCGAAGCGCTCAGAATCAGACTGCGGGGCCATAGGACTGACACCAACAACTTCGCCATTGATGGTTGTTTCAGCACTGCGGAAAGGACCAGAAGTTTTGACGAAGTCGTAAGGGAAGTTGAGCTTAGGAGCTGATACTTCATCTAGCATTTTCGTTTGCTCAACACTCAGATGCAAATCTAACGCACCCAAATTATCGTCAAGCTGCTCAAATGTGCGAGCGCCAATGATAGAAGAAGCAACTCCGGCCTTGGCTTGCAACCACGAAAGGGCAACACGAGCTGGGCTTGAGCCAGTTTCTTTAGCTACCTTGATCAAGACATCAATGACGTCATAGGTACTGTCTTTCATTAGATGACCGGTCACCCACTCACCACGGGCAGCATCAACTTTGTCTCTATTCTCGCGAGTGTATTTGCCGCTGAGAATGCCATACTTAAGCGGAGACCAAGGAGTAATGCCTAAGCCCATTTCTTTTGCCATCGGCACTAGCTCACCTTCAACAGTGCGCTCAAGCAGTGAGTATTCAATCTGCAAAGCGATAAGTGGTGCCCAGCCTCTGAACTTAGCAATCATTTGAGCTTGAGCAACTTTCCAAGCTGGTGTGTCGGAAAAACCGACATATCTGACTTTACCCTGACGAACAAGGTCATCAAGTGCGGCCATTGTCTCTTCAATTGGTGTGTGATAATCCCAACAGTGCATCCAATAGAGGTCAATATAATCGCTCTTCATACGACGCAGAGAAGCTTCACAGGCTGCCATTATTGACTTACGATTGGCACCACCAGCATTGGGATCACCCGGATAAAGAGTGCCGAAAAACTTAGTAGCAATAACAGCCTGGTCACGACGAAAATTATTGCGATGAAGATAGTTGCCGATGATTACTTCTGAATGGCCCTTGGTATAGACATTGGCCGTATCAAGAAAATTCCCGCCCTTGGCAAAGAAATGATCAAGAATCTTGTGTGACTCTTCTTCGGTTGAGCCCCATCCCCATTCCATGCCAAAAGTCATAGTGCCTAAGCAAAATGGGCTAACACGCAGACCGGAATTGCCAAGTGTAACGTAATTGTCTAATGCCACGGTTCTATACCTCACCCAGAGCAGAGCACTCAGGATAGAGCAGGCAAAAGATTAAACGGCCAATCATAGCCAAAGCTTTAGATCTTGCAAGAGCCTATTCAACTTTGCCTCCCAAGGCTCGAATGCTTTGTTCAGTTTGTCTGACTTCGTCCAGATGTTCCGGTGTATGGTCGTCGAACCAATCGTTCAAGGCAGCAACTGTGCCTGGCCTGATATAGTGCGTCTCTAGCAACAGGTGCCCAGTCTGATTTAGCCAGCGTATGGTTTGATCAGTGGAGCGAGTATGTTCAGACAGCTTTACAATAGCTTCGGGGATAACACAATGATCCTGACTGCCTTGAACAATTAGCAGTGGAATATTTGGACTTATCTTTTGAGCGTATTTGATAGAGCGTCCAACGCATGATTCAGTTTGGAGAAGATCGCTAAGTGGCATTTTCTTGCGAACAAGTGGGTCGTCAAGCATTTCTTGGCAAATCTTGGGATTGTTTGACACCAGTTTGCTAATAAAACCTTGCAAGTTCATTTGAAACCGCGGACTGATCAAAGCTGCATACAGACCAGATTTTACATTCTGCGAATTAGTGAACATGGCATGATTCAGCTTCACTGCTGGTGCCGAAAGTATCACCCGATCGATCAACTCCGGATGTTCTGCCGCAATCTGAAGAGCCAGCGTTGAACCCAGGCTCTCGCCAATCACTGTGAGCTTTAAATCAGGATATTTTTTTCGCATCTGTTGAGCAAGACAGACAATATCATTGTAGCTCTTGACGTAATCTACCTTCCATTTGCAATCGTAATTTTTGCACCATTCGTGATTGGCTGAAAACTGCGGCTGGCAGAGTCCAAATCCACGCATGTCGGAAGAGACAAAGTAAAAACCGCCGGCTGCAAATGCCTTGCCCAAAAGACTGTAACTTCTGCCATGCAGGGTCAAACCGTGAATAGCCAGCACCATTTCTGTTGGCTTCGCATCACCAGGTTGCCACTCATATACAGGAAAATTCAATTCAGTGGCGAGAACACCATTTTCGGTAAATGCAATTGGATGATCAACAATTTCATCGGCAAAAACAGCTGTCGGCGAAAACAAAAGGGTGCAGAGCACAGCCACTATGGCATTGACCACCGATAACTTCACTTTAGTCTCCAAAGAGCACGATTGTGCAATATCAAACCATACATCCACAGAATCGGCTAGTTTGAATCGTTCGAAGCAACCAACTTTCCAAGTATCGTAAGTTCTAAGTTCTCCTAACAATGGAGTATGCTTGTATCGACCAATAGAGCAACATGCCAATGCAGAACAACACCCGAGCAAAATCAAAGCAGTTAGACGGTTTAACTATTCATGTGCTCGATTTGCTAGCACCATGGCAGCCGGTGGACGCCAAAAGAATGTTTGGCGGCATTGGTCTATTTGCAGCCGGCACAATGTTTGCCATTATTATCGATGAAATTCTCTACCTCAAAGAAACCCTTGACGCCAAAGGCAAGCCCGTTCCTTGCAACATAGAGCGAAACTACTTTGAATACGACCGCAATGGCAAAACTGTAGCGCTCTTCTATTATCAAGTGCCAGAACAAGCCTTAGACGATAGCCAACTAATGATTGAGTTAGCATCGGAGAGCTACCGCAGTGCTTGCGCCCAACCGAAGAAGAGCAAGACGAAGAAAACAATTTTATAGCCCAATCACCGCAAACTCAAAGACCGTGCACTGCGCCAGCCGTCGGCCTGACCACCCCACCAGTTGTTGACATAGAAGCGATCGGTTTTAGGATCATAATCATCAATGGCCATACAATGCCCAGGCACAATATAGGCCACACTGCCTCTCTTCTTCAGTGATTCAATAATGTCGGCCTTACGAGCACCACGGCCTGTCCAATTGTCTAAGAAGCCCATGTTTTTACCGCAGGCTAAGCGACTGACATAATCGAGTTGTTGGTTAGTTGTGCCACCATAATCACGACCATTCGAACGGTACCCCAGAGCAGCAATTGAAGCAAACTGAAAAATCTGATTGGAATAAGATCGATTCCAACTTGGTTCGTAGTTGAGCTGATTCTCGCTCATCTGAATCTTGATGTGCTCGCCTTTATTGTTAACACCTCGAGACGTGACGTAGCCTTTTGTCGATGCTTCGCGCAGCCAACGGGTCAACTCTTGCGGGCGACGATTAGCCAAATTGCTTTCAAGTGAGTTGAGCGAACAGGTGCCAATGCTGCCTTGATTGATATAGCGATTGGGTTCAGCCAACTCTTTCAAGGCTGTCTCTACCAGTAGTCGGCGTTCTTCAGTGCCGACTACTCGGGCACGCCCAGCAACAGAATCAGTGAAGATTCTACTTAAATTACTATAGGTATCAGCTAAATCCAATTCTCCCGGTGCGAACCAGCCTTTCTCGCTGAAACCATCGGTTCGCTTCTCAAAACGATTCATCCACTGCAGAGTGGTGTTCTCATTGCCCTGAAATACTTTATGCTGAGTAGCAACTCGCAGAAAGTCTTCACGTGCTGTTTGTAAGTCGAAAGCATGACCATCATCAGCATTGCGCGGGCCAACAAAGAATTTCTCATTGAGCTCACGGTAAGCTAGCTCTCCATCACTTTTGGCAGTGACATCGGTGCGCCACGATGGCGTTGCTTTATCACTAAGCCCTTCGGTGTGAGTGACAAATTTTTCGCTATCACCAACTCGATCACTATATTGAATAACCGAGGTACCCATTGATGTGGTGTATCTTTCAGTTACTTGAGTCATTCGCAATGGCTTTTGTGGGTCACCATATTTATAGTCTACGCGTGCACCATTCGGCCTAAATAGGGCTGTGACACGCTCTTGCTCAAGAGGGCCAGCAGCTCCGATACCCGAAGGGACACTTACTTTCTCACGCTCTACTCGACAAAAGTCAGTGCGCAAAGTTGACGAAGTGCGACCGTCAACAGATTCAATGACAACCGCACCGATCCCTTCTCCTTTTTGGATCACTTTAACTCGACTAGAGGCAGAGCCTAAGGCAGCAGCATCAATTTCAGTAACATTGTTACCGACATTGGCTACGATTTTTGCTACCTGAGGCTCACCCGCACTATTGAAAACGACTTTGCCATCTCGCTTTTGGTACTCAATGGCTAGTTCATTGGCCCCATTCTTCAAGCTACAAACAAGGCCATCATGCAATTCCAACTGAGCACCATTGATCTTTTTGATCTCAATAGCACCATCGAAGCTGTCCGGCAATTTACCCCCATGCTCGATACGATCTAGACGATTGAGCAGATTTACACCAGCTTGATCCATCAGGGCAAATGGTCGAACTTCTTTCTCTGAAGCTTTGTCTTTAGCCTCAAGCGGCGAGTCTCGCTTGAGAATAGCAGGTGTATCCATTGGCCTATCCACCTATCTTAGGCACTACAGAAAACGGTTCTAGTGGCTTAACTTTTGCTACCGGTGCCCGTTGCAAATCAGCGATAAGTGCAGCAGCTTTTTCGGCATTGAGCTTAGACAAATCAGCTTCTCCACCTAAGCTGGTATCGTATTTCTTTGCCCCTTCAAGCATCTGCGAACGTCTTATTGCACCCTCTAGACCAGCATTGTTATCGAACATCGCGTGAACATCACTTGGATTAGCTGAACCATTGCTGGCCCGCTCAGTGAAGTCAGACATGGATGCAGCAAATTTATCAAGACGAGCTGGGTCTTGGGTTACTTTCTCGAAGTTATCAGCGAAATCGTTGATAGCCTTTGAGCCTTCCTTGTCGCCTTGCTTATCTAAAGCAGAGGCGCGCTTGCCCATTTTGTCTTTAATCTCTTTCGAATGTTTCGATAGATATGCAGCCAGCTTCTTAGGGTCCCATGGTGGCGGCCCCAGCTCTTCCATAAAGCCATCTGGCATACTAGAAGCAAGCCAGTTGCCGTAGTTAGCGGCATTCATATCGGTTAGTTTTCCGGCTAGTTCATTGAAAGCACGGGAACCAGGTAGTACCGTGTCGGTGCCGCCATCTACTCGCTTATCGGTATTTGTGTCAGTGTTAGAATCAGTATCAGTTTCGGGAATGCTATTATCGCCACCGCCGCCACCTCCTCCGCCGCCGCCTCCACCGCCGTCGCAACCACCACCGTCACAGCCGCCGCCACCTCCTCCTCCACCGTCTCCTCCGTCTGTTTGACCATCGGGCAAGGTCTTATCGACCGGAGCAATCTCAAACTTATCTCTAAATGAATCTCTGAAATCTGACGAAATCAGATCTTGGCCATTCTCGCCTTTCAATACATTTAAACGTGGCACTGCATCTGGTGACTGACTCTTGATCATTGCGCCCAGGTCAGTCAGCGCCTTTTCCGCTAGTTTAGCGTCCGCACCAGCCTCGACTTGAACGTTATACTCTTTCAGAGTCTTTCCAGCCAAGCCCTCAGCCAAGCTCACTGTGCCATCTTTGCCCACTAGAATATCTGCCTTGCCAGCATTCTCGGCAGTAGCCGGAGCTACATTTATACGTGGCGACTCGCCAGTATTGAGAATTGGTCTATCCGCTGCAACCGCTGGCACTTTATCTGAAGTTTGATACTGCGCCCCGTTTTCAGACTTGAAGAATTGGCTATCAACAGCAGCGCCAGCGGCAGCAGAAGTGGTAGGTTGAGCATCGTAGCCTGGCAGCGGTGAGAAATCGATAGTAGTAGTAGCAGGGCTAAGAGCTACACTCTCTGCCACCATAGGGGTAGCAAAAGAACTATCACTCATACTATAAGAGAAGTCTGCGACTGGCGCACTTACTGCCACATTATCACTAAAGGAAAAATTTTCGCTCATTGTCTTGTCAGCTCCGGGTGAGATAAAACACGTTGGTAAGTCTTTCGGCTAGCGCCTCAATATCCTGCAAGAGTGCACGTTTTCAGATTAGGTGCCAAATGTTGCAGACTTGTTGCTCACAAACGCTCAGCTTCGTAGTTTCCCCACTGCTAGACGCTTTAAATGCAAAATTCAAACGGTAATTGCCCTGACCAAACATTCAAACCCTATATGAGGAAGGAAATTGGAAATTTCACCTCTTTGCAACAAGCTTGCAACTATTGCCAGTTAAGGTAGCGATACCCCTGCTACAAACACATACTGCAATGGAATTAAAGAAATGGCACAACCTCCAGGCGATGTAAGAACAGACAATGCAAAAGCTGGCACTAGCGAACCAGCTGCGGTCAATCCTCTTTATGTGCAAATCGCAGACGACTTTCCTATACAATTCAAAACTTTCAATCAATCGGGCAACACAAGCGACAGCCCGCCAAAGGCTAGTGCGCTTCCAGGAATTTCTCTATATGAATCGAAGAGAAACGAAATTCCCGCCGCCGAAGCAACCGCCCAGCCAGTGCATGATTTCATGAAAGAGCGCAATCTATTTCTCAATAGAAATAGCACCATAAGATGCCACGATGGCAACTCTAATCAAAATGGCTTCAGGCTAAACGACTTCAGTGGCCTAGAGCGGTTCGATCGCCAAAGTGGTGCCAAGCGCGACATATTTGAAGTCCTGCAAAATCCAAATAGAAGCCGCAAGAATGATCTAACAGACGCCCAATACAAAGAACTCGTAGAGTGGCTAAACAAAGCCAAAACAGCAGATACTAATGCAAGCGAAAAGCCAGGGCTAGAAAGCAACAAGGTAACACCTTTGCCCGAACTAAAAGTAGAAGCAAAAGTAGAGCCTAAAACCGAAGCGAAAACCGAAGCAAAAGTAGATCCGAAACTGGAGCCAAAATCGGAACAAGCGAAAGATACAGTAACACCCAAAGCCGATGCGGCGAAAACTGAAGAAAACAAAGTTGAAGAAAAGAAAGTAGAGGAGAAAAAACCAGAAGTTCCAAAAGTAGAAGAAAAACCGCTCACTGCCTTTGAACAAACAATCAAGAATAGTGGTGCCTACACTGTCGAAAATATTTCAGCGGCCTACAGCAAAGCTGGCAAAGAACAAGACGGAGTGGCACTAGTAATCGTCGGTGAAAATACGCCTAGCTCAAAAGAACTTTTAGAAAAGTTACCACAGCTGCAAGCGCAACATCCAGAACTAACATTTGTCGTAGTAAACAAAGACAAACTCGACGAAAGGCTAAGCAAAAACCCAGAAGACAGCCAAGCAAAAGAATGGAAAGCCTGGGTCAATCAAAACCTCAAAGACTGCAGCGGCCAGCCCATCGACCATACATTCACAAGTGTACAAACGCTCAAGGCCGATGCAAGCGGCAAACCAGTTCCAGAAAAAGTAACAAGCACACACTGGGGAGCCAACATCGAAGCGAGCTTGGCTGACCAATCCAAATTTGCTGCTGCCGGAACGGCCAAGAATGCTGGCGATTTTAAATTTGAAGCCGCCAAAGCTGAAGAATCAATCAAGCCAATTTCAGTCTTCAGACCTAAGAATCCAGCAGAAGCTGTCGAATTCATAAAAGCAACTAAGCCAGAACTTTATGGCAAAGAAACTGCAGAGTCGCTAAGAGAGAGACAAGAGAAATATCTTCAAGCAATTGCTGTGGCCGACAAAGTCAACCCTGAGTATTTGAGCAAGCAAAAACTAAAAGTACAAGCTGAAATTGAGAAAGAAAATGTTGCAGCTAAAACCGCAGCTTATGAGGCTTCACCAAGCGACAAACCGGCAGACACAAGCAAACTGGACGGTCTGAACAAACAGCTTAGAGATCTAGAATACCTGGAAAAAGCACCTGGTCTTCTGCGCACCGAAATGGGAGCAGACCTTCTCTACCGCGCAAGCAACGAGAAAAATATTGAGAAGCAAGCGGCAATGAAAACTCTTGCCGAAGATATTCTGCGCAACGCTTTCCAGGCAGATCCGGCACTAGCAAAAGATGACACCGTTGATCTCCATCTGTTCAACCTCAAAGCTGACACCGCTAAACTAGCTCAGGAAGCTGCTGCAAGCACTCTTCTCTCGGCAAACCAAATCAATCAGCAACTAAAATCAATAGAAAAAATTGGAGTAGTTGGTCCAACAGAAAAAGCTGCAGACGCTCCCGCTCCAGTTGTCACTACTCATTCGAAAGTGACTCTAGAGGCAAGCGACTCACCAGACCATATAAGAAGAGAGCTGCCTAAAACAACTAGCGGCCCAAAAATAGAAAGATCGGTTTCTAACTCATGCACGGGTGAAGTAAGAGCCTGCAATGCTGCAAGACAAAGCAATTGTCAGTCATTCTGTCAGTCAGCTAGTCAAAATAATAGCTGCCATTCTCGCCGACCAATTCTCAACTTCCTGCGTCGTCGTCGTTAAAAATCAATCGCCTGCTTTTTCTCTTTCGGCCTTGGCAACAATGCCATCGAGCTTTATGCCATCCTCTGGCACGCAGCCAATTCCCACAGACCAAACATAGCGCACACTGCTGCTAATTTTAGCCAACTGAGTGATACATTCGCTAACTAGCTTGCTGGCACATTCTCGAGCTGGAGCAGCTGGGCGATGGGGTAAGAGAATGCCAATATCTAGTGTTTGATAGTGCCCGACATAATCAAACGGCTCAAGCTGCGAGCGGAAGATAGCAGAAACAAACTTAAGATCTTCAGTTGATAGCTGCTCTTTCTCAAAGCCTTCTATTTTATATACAGAAATCAAAATCAAACTAAACGGCAACCTAAGCTTCAATGCCCGCTGATATTCTACTTCTAAGAAATGCAAGAACAAGTGATAGCTCATCAGTCCGGTGTCAGTGCGAAATAGCTGCTGAGAAGCTTCTTTCACTGCTTCTTTAACAACAGGTGACTGCGTGAGCTCGCCTGGCTGACTAGCAACCTTCGGACTTGCTTTTAGACCAATCAGTCCAGATTTGGCAAGGTTGAATATTATCGGAAGCCAGAGAGCCTTACCCAAGCCACTATCGCTAACCACATCAGCTAAAGCGAGCTTACCATCGAAGGCCATATAGAGAGTCTTTTGCATCTCCATATCGACTGGCACAGAATTCTCGAGTGCCTTTTCAAACTCAGATTCAGATGGATTGGTAAGTCTTACTGGCACTGAATCTTCAGTTAGCCCCAAATTTTCAATACCATCTAGATAATCTCTTAGGGCAGCCCCTTCCATGAGCAGAGTATCGAGCCTACGCATAGGGGAGCGCTCACTAGATTTCATTGCTGAATTGAACTGGAAGAAACCGTTCTTCCAGGTCATACCCTCAATTATTACTTCTTCGCCAGTAAGCTCTTTAACGGCAGCTGTCATTGAATCACTACGAAACGAAGCCCTGCGCGGCGCTCCGTCTTCAAAGTAGATTTCAAGAGACTGCAAACCACTAGTTATATCGAGGCGCCCGGTCATTTTGGCAACGCTAATGGTTTGTATTAGCTCAAATACTCCTAACTCGCTTAGATCGCCAGACAACTGCATGCCGCCTGACATGGTAGTAGACTGCTGCTCCATGAGCGCAGCGGTTCTGGCTTCAGATCTCATACCGATTGGAGTATTTGCAATTGGATTAGGTAGGGGCTGATTGGCCAGAGCCGAATTAGCAAGCTGCTGAGCAAAACTACCACCAGAACTAGAGTGACTCGAATTATTCAGCGTCGACTGCTCCCGAGTAAAAGTGGAGCCCAAATCAGTCGAACTAGAGACCGCACTTTGGGGTCCTGTGGCGTAGACGGCTTCTTCAATCAAATTACAAATTAGCTCAAGGTCGGTGGTGCTGTACTCCCAAACGGTGTTTGTACCATCAACAAGAGACCAAATAGGGGCTTCATTGGCGGCCCGAGTACGGCCAAAGCCGCCACTGCCAGATCGGCGAATCTGCACCTTAATAACGAACTTGGTGCGATTAGGTAAGGCTATTGACTGCTGTGCCAGATTGCTGACCTGGGCAGCTTTCAAAAGCTTTTGCAGATCATCTGACTTGGGCGAGCGCGTTAGCGTCTCCAGTTGATTTAACTTCCGTCCTTGCATTGCACCTAACTTATCAGTTAAATAAAGTTTTCACTAGTAGCTTTAAACCCAATACAAAAGCTAACTACTCAAGAACTCAAATTACGCGAAATTTCTCTCCCATCATGGTGAACGCCGTCGGTTCGAGCCCTTGTACTAAGGCCTGGCGAAGTTGGGCAGCGCAGGCTTCTGGACAATCAACTCCAGTATCTAAAGACAAGTCGTAAATAGCGTCCATTGAGGCGTATCTAGCCGAACAACGGTTCCACCCGGCATGCCGATCTCCTCTTAGTTTTTCCCGCTCAGCACCAATGGCATCCGAACAGTGAACATTTATGAAATAAGCATCGAAATCAATCAAGTCTTTGATTGCTTCCTCAAGCCATGAGCGCTTCCAAATTACCTCATCAGCAATAATATTAAACCCTTGGCGCAGATAAACCGATACAGCCTTGTATCGCCCCAGCATGAGCTTATCTAAGATGGGGCCAGGGACAATGCGAAATTCTTCTTTGCCATCGTATATATCAGACATGTGCGAATAGAACTCAGGATCAACGCGGTCTAAATCTAGCTCTTTTGGGGGCAAAGAAAACCAAAACATATCAATGCCCTGGAGCAAATAGGTCTGAGGCAACATCAAGTCTTGAAAAGCCTGGGCTAAAGTAGTCTTTCCGGCGCTGGAGCCGCCGTTCAGTATGATGATTTTTCCAAAATTTGGATTGATACTCGGCACTGCTGTTACTTGTCCACTCCGAATTGATAGCCAGTATCTCCCAATTCAGGGGGCGTATGGGTGGTTGGGGACGTTTCGGCGCTTTGAGATGCATCTGTGTTGGCCGACAGAACCTCAGCAGGCAGAGCAGTATCACTTTCATATCGCGTTTCGGGAAGCGAAGTTACGCTAGCGATGTCAGCAGTGGGAAGCACCGGAAACACAGGAAGCAAAGGTATCGACGCTATAAATGAGCGCAGCTGATGAGACAAGAAAGCGTGGGTTACTGCTATTCCTGGTGGAAAATGAGCTGGGGTGCTAGCACTGCTGGTAATACTATTGCTAACGAGTGGACTTCCGCTCTCTAGTAAACGAGCTTCCCTAAATGATCGTAACAAATCGGCCAACTGCCTTCCATTCTGAAAAGGTGACACTGACTTGACATAAACTTCGCGGGGAGTGCAGGAGCGGCCACTAGGCCTGACTGCAAAGCTTGAGATTTCTGCAAGAACGAAGACCTCAATCTCATTATCGTAATCTGAAATCCACTCAGTGTATGCAGCCCCAGCCCGCAATATAAGCCTTTGATTAGTTACGACAAGTTCGCTGTAATCTGGAAAAGTAACCTTCAAAAAACGATCAAAAATCTTCCAGAACACAACACTAATAACAGCTAGCTGTGCCAAGTTTAGTAAATGAAGGTGCACCCTACTCAAAAGTACCAGGCCAAATAACATGGCACTAAAAATCACAGTTACAGCGAAGGCCATCAGAGCCTGATCTCTTCGTCTTTCCGCCAGCGGCACTGAAATATCAAACCTTTGGATTATTTTCTCGCCAGGCTTGAGGCTGTCAGAAATGGAGACAGTAAGACTATTCCCAGTAAGACTATTCACAGTTAGCACCACCCGCCTGAGACTGCTTGCGGAATAGGCGACAAATTAACTCAGTACCTATGGCGCTAGTCATAAGCCGCTCTTTGCTATCGCCGAGCAGAAGCTGTGTCCAATCAGTAAAGCCACCGTCAGCAAGCATAAAACTATCTCCTGCTTGGTTCTTCATTTTTATATGAAAGCAAGGCCCTTGATAATAGCTAAGACCCGTTAGGCGATGCAGATTGAACTGAAAACGTACATTATTATGCCTCGACCTCAAGCCTTGGCAAACCACATCTTCAAGCTTTTTCAGCCGTTCTATTAAATGCTGCGGCAAATGCTTCGACAGAGCCTGCGGCAAATTCAATTGGGCGCAATCTCGATCGGCACCAGTCAATGACTTAGGCCACAGATTTGAATACTGCTCAAGCACTTTGGCTGAGCTATCGTGATCGCGGGCGCGCACCAGTTCTTTAATTTTGCCCCTATCGATACCCAGACTTGAGCAAAGATAGCCGACCACAACGGTGTCCGACAGCTCCACCACAATGTCATCAAAGGCAAACTGGTCATCGCCGAGCTTAGATAACAAGCGAAGATAAAAATCGATATGCTCTTGCAAAGCTGCCAACTCAAAGGCAAACGAACCAGAATCACGGCCAGCGCTGACCATAGCAAAGAGCTTAAAGTGCGAAGTGAATGCCGGGTTTTCTGGTTGGGGGTAGCGTAGAACGCGCTGACTAGTGCAAAGCCTAGTCGCTATTTTTCTAACAGCGGTCTGTTTGCGCCGTCGAACACATTCTAACGCCATTCCTATAGTTGGATCAGAAGCACATTCAAACCCTCTGATAGTGCTCAAGACATTTCCTTGGTCGAGTCCGGCCAGTCGTGCGACGCTGCCCAGTGGCACAACCGGTGACAACTCAATAGCATCAAATTCTTCGGCCTGGGAGTAGGCAATGCTTTCAACTCTGTTGATTAGCCGGGCATCTAAATCACAAGCTTTGCTAACCGCACTCGCTTCTATTAATCTGGATGGCTCAACCTTGCTCAGCCTGCGCTTTATCACCGCTAGCAAAAGCGAATGAAGATCAGCGCCGGAGATTTGCTCCGAAAGTATCTCGGACAAGTTGGCGACACCGAGTTCCCTGGCAATACGCTCACTTACATAATCTGTCATGGCTGCTCGCCCATGGCCACTCTCAACTCAACACTCTGCCCACAATCGCTTAGATTACCCTTTTATGTGAAACATTTGAAGAAAGCCCGGTGGATTGATAGTTACATCTTGGCAAGTTAGGTGCTAAGATATTGATTGACCGTCCGGTCGGTCAGCTAATAAACCAATGAGATGAAAAACGGGATGCAAACTATGAAAAAGTCGCAATCGCAGGCTAGAGTCATCGATCCACCAACCATTCCATCCCCTGAAGATGTGCACAAGAAGTATGGCAAACATATCTTGCCCCCCAATGTGCTCGATAAGATGCCCGACCCAGAAGAACTAATTCTTCGCAGCGAAATTGCACCCATAATCACCGACCGACTCAATCTCTTCCCTTTCGACTGGCGCGTTGAGACCCCTCGCCTGATGCAAATCTATGAAGATTCGCGCAACCCAGGCTGGTCACCAAGCAAACTTCCTTGGGAAACCCTTGACGTTGAATCCATGACCCTCGATCAGCGCTACGCCATCTCTTATTGGTTCGCTCTCCTCTCAGTTTTTGATGCCTCTGGCCCAGCAGTGTTTGCTAGAGCAATGATTCATGCTTACGAAACCCACGAAGAAGATGCCATTCGCAAATGCTTCTTCAGCGTTGCCCGCGACGAAATGAATCACGAGGAAGTTTGTGGCCGCGCCATCACGCTACTGACACCAAACGGACCGCTCAATCACGACCCGCAAACCACACTGGGCAAACTCGCTCGCAACAACATTCAATGGCTCTATCACAATGGTGCCCGTTATTGGAATGGCTACAAGAAAGCAGTTGAGCACTACCCCATGGCCATCCTCTTCAGCTCCTTCCTCTTTGGCGAAGTGGCCTCATCAACACTTTTCCACAGCATGTATGAGTCGACCACTATTCCTGTATTTAAAGAAGCTTTCAAAAACATTGGTCGCGATGAAGGTCGCCACTTGAGCTTCTGTTTGGCTCTTCTCAAAGAAATGATGCCCAAGCTCAGTGAAGAAGAGAAAGACACAATCACCAAGCAATTCAGAGCTGGATTTATCTTCCTCTCAGGCATTCTCTTTGAGCCACCAGCAGAGTTCTGGGATCTGCCAGCGACCTTCATTCCCACTCAACGTTTGTTGGAAGAAAAGGCCCGCGAAGTTGGTTTCGGTGTGCTCTCACTAGAGCAGCGTAAAGCCAATTGGCGCACAGCTGTTGTTCGTCTAAAAACTATTGTGGAGCCGCATGGTATCAAATTCCCCGCTTTGCCAGAGATTGATGTTGACGGCGAAAGCGTAGACTTTGACATCGACAAAATTATTCCAATCTTTTAGTTAAATGGTCAGACCTAGGGCCGACAACTATCAAGAGAGGCGCTCGGAAATACTTGATGCAGCAGCATCGATATTCGCCGAGCGCGGCTTTGATGGCACTTCTACCTCTGCTATTGCCTTAAAATGTGGAGTATCAAAAGCACTCCTTTATCACTACTTCACATCGAAAGAAGAAATACTTTTTGAGATGTTAGTTGCGCACTGCCAGTTTTTGGTAGCATCGGCGCAATCTGCATTGAGAGAAAGCGATAGTGGTGAAGAGCAGCTAGCCAGTGTCGTTGGCGAGTTGATTAGCCTATATATGAGTTCGCAAGATAAGCACATTGCTTTGATGAATAATCTTAAGTCGCTCTCCGCCGAGCAGCAAAAGGAGATCAAAAAACAAGAGCGTACACTTGTGCAAATTATCAAAGGCATTGTCGCGCGCTTAAGGCCCGAACTATCTGAGCCAGTTCAGACATCACTGGCAATGTATTTGATGGGTGCCATCAATTGGACTTATACTTGGTTTAAGCCAGAAGGCCCGGTGACCTCAGAACAATTTGCTCGCTTGGCAAGCTCAATGTTTTTGAACGGTCTCAGTCGAGCGGATATGCCTTAATCAGGAGCAGCCAATTGAACAAGAAAACGCTTGCTATCGCGGCAGTCAGCTACGGCCTAATTTCCTCAGCAAATCTTCAAGCAAACGCCCAGACCATAGATCAGTTCAATCCGATCTGGAACAACGCTGGCGGAATTTACTCGGGAAACATATTAGACAAAGATACAAACGAAGACCTGCTGCGTCATGCTCTTGCTCTTCAAGAGCGTCACGATCCCCAAGATCCAGAAAAGCTGGCAGAAGCAAGATTAGCGCTAGCAACATCATTAAGATGCGCCAACAAGCTCTCAGCAGCCCGCGAACTAGCTGAGCTGGCCCTTGAGGCGCAAGAAAAACTATTCGGAAAAGGCAGCAAGAAAACCAAGTTAGCCCTAATGCTTTTGTCGAGTATTTATTTAAACAGCTGCAGCAACAAGTTCGACGAAAAAGAAGTAGCGCAGTTAGAAAAACTTTTAGACCGCCTAGCAAATATAGATCGCGAGCAAACAGCCAGCATGAGGGTACAGCTTGCCCAAATTTATCTAACTCAGAAGCAGCCTCACGAAGCAGAAAAACTTTGGTTTCAATGTATCGCCTTGCTACGTAAGGACCTGCCATACGACTGCAAAGATCTCGCCAAGGCGTGCACGCAAATCTTCCGTATATTTATTGGCGACCAGCACTACGATGACGCCCAAGCATTGGCAAGGGGAATGGCTCAGTATGGCTTTGATCAAGATGTTTTGATCAGCGCTGCCAACGGCTTTGTTGTACTCTCGCAACAGCAAGAAAGTTTTGGCAATGACAAGAAAGCAGCACACTTGGCCAAGCGTGCACTTGAAACAGCTGAAAAATATGGCGACAAGAAAACCTGCAGTTATACAAGTGCCATCAAACAATATGCGGCACTGCTGAGAAAGCAAGGCAAAGAAGAACAAGCTAAAGAGATAGAGAAGCAATGATTAGCTTTTACCACCGCTGCCCTGCCAATTCTGCCCTTGTTGTTTCAAGTAGCAGCCAGCTAAACAATAAGTCTATTAAACGCATAACGAAACAGAGCACATGGATCAATCCATTCAAAGACAAAGTATTCGTTATTGATCTATCAGCCATCACCATTCCATTTACGCTAAATCTGCCAACCGCAACCAAAACTACAGCTGCAACTAGCGGCGAGCTTTTGCTGCAATGCCACATTACAACCCAGATAGACTCAATGGATGAGAATATAAAGCTGGCAGCGACCAAAGGCTACGCCGACAAAAAGTCAAATGCAGCCCAGTTAACCGCGATAATTAAGAGAATCAAGGTGACTCCAGAAAGGCTGCCAGTCTCGCTGGAAAGCTTCTGCACGAGCACCAGAGAAAGAGAAGAAAGCAAAATATCGCAGGCTATAAATGAAGCCCTGCAGCAAGAAGGTTTCTTCCTCTATTCATTTGAACCTACTTCGGTTTCAATATCTGGTTCTAGTTCTGGTTCTAGTTCTAGTTCTAGCTCTGGCTCTGGCTCTGGCTCTGACCTATCGTATTGTTCACAAATGCTTCGCGAACTGAAGTTCGAACCGTATATTTCTGAAGTTAAAATCACACTTCCAGCTAGAGAACCTTACTGGGGTGAGCAAACACTGACATGGCAAACCACTATAAGACCACCATCCAGCATTGATCAATATGCGGTAGCCTGCAAAAACTTTCTCAACACAAGTTCCAGTAAAGCCGATGAAATTTGCTATGAGACAGTATCTAAAGCACTTTCACAAGCAGTGCAAATTACTGGCGCCGACAGGCTACTAGAAAGGGCCTTAAAGCCTCTAGCGAACATACCTCTCAACACTTGCAGTTGTGGTCGAGAAGCAGCGGTGATGTTGCTCAATGCCCTAGCCGATTCGCTATCAACCTGGAGAGGCAAGCTCGCAGTATCTAGACTAGCCTTAGACACGATTTCTACACTGACACGCTTAGACAAAGAAATAGATCTACAAACCGCTGAGAGTTTTGCTGCACTAGGACTGGTGCTAGAAAAAATTTCGCTCATAGCAGTCGACTCAAAAGACAAATCAGAGCCATGGCAAGAAGAACCCAGTGCAGACGAAACAATAATTCGACTGGAGCTGCCTCTACCAGTCAAGCTCGAAGAAGACAATAAAGAAGTGACGCTCGTACTTAAATGTATGATCTGTGTCGAACGCAATGGACAAGAAGCAATTCAATCCGAGACGCAGACTGAGCTATCGAAGTTATTCGCTGACAATCTGCTTGCAGCTCTATCAAGCGCGAAAGTGCCCCGCGCCGTCGCCGTAGTAAAAAAGCTAGTAGAAAATATTCACTCAAAACTAGGAGAAGAACAAGAAAAAGAGCCAGGCAGCAAGTGGGAAACTAGAATTGAAGACGTTCTTAAAGAAATTGGTCCAACCGGTATTGTCTTCAATAGTGTTCGAATAATCTTTGCCAGCCTCGATGCCTACAATGATGTGCGTAAGAAGTTTCTCGCCAGCTCAGGGCCAGTGCTGCATTCGCACAAGCTAACAATTAAGTACTTCTCTCTAGCAGACTTAGATCTTCTTGACCAAGAGGGAAAGAGTTTTTTCGCTGACAGCAAGTAAATTATCGTACTATCGCAGCAATTTGCTCACCGAGGGAATTAACTCGCTAAAAAGACTACTGCGTGGATTGTGGCCAGTGGCATCGCAAACCAACACAAAGTTCTTATCAATCAACTGCATACCAGGAATCATGTCGTAACTATGTTGATTGATGTATCTCTGGTCACCCACTAAAAGCACTTCATTGCTGCGGCGGCCAAAATCAAAGTGCTTGGCCCAGGCTTGAGCTTCAGCAAGTGTCGGCACGCCCAAGTTAGGACCGTACAAAAGCAGCTGCACATGTACCACACGAGTGTCAGTTGGAGAAACACCAGCTGCCGCCAAATAGCTCTCTAAAGAAGAGGTGCCACCTTGGGGCGTGACACCATTAATGCCACCTTTCTTCTCGCCCCCAACAAAAGCCTGGCAAGCAGGACAAGACATTCCAATCGGTTCAAGTAAAATAACTCTTCCTGCAAAAGAGGAAAGCTTTACTTTCTTTCCCGTCAAATCACAGAGTTCAATTTCTGGATAGGTGCGACCAACCACTGGTGGCCAGAAGGTCGGGACCGCACGAAGGGCTTGCGACTTGGCTTGAGCCAGGGCAGCTGGACAGACAAAACCAGAAATTGAAAGCATGCCGAGCAGGCTAACCAGGCAAATAGCGACACCAGCCGATTTCTTCGATTTACCAATGGTCAAAAACAGTACCATAACAATACTCGCTGCAATAATTGAATCAAGAGTGGGCACGGTTGTGAGCTGCACAAGCCCTAAACCAAGAGCTTCGCGCGGGGTGGCGATGAAACCCACCGCAGCACCACAAAGCCAGGCAAGCAGCGGTGCTATGCGCCAATTTGGCACTTGCTCAAGTTCGACTTCTTGCATCGGTTCTTTGCGACGACATGCACTTATCACAAAAATACCCGAAATAGGAGCAATCAAAATACCAAGCAACGTGAGAAATGAAACCATATGATCCACCACATGAAGTTCTGCTAAAACAATTCCGACGATACCAGCGGCAATGGCAAGGTGTGAGCGCTGCCACTTAGGTAGAATGGCTGCAAGACTTAAAGACGATGAATAGAGATTGCAATCATTGGCAGCCCAAGTAGCAAACATCATCATGACAAATATCAGCCAGGTTAATCCAGCCGGCACCAAGTGAATCATAATATCGTTGCTGCGAAAATGTATAGCAATAGAACCGCATGCCACCAATAAAGCTGGATAAACCAGAGCATAATCAATAATAGAATAGGCCAGTGCATGCTTTGTTGTGCGCGCGAATCTACTATAGTCAGGGTTCATAGAAGCACCCACTACAAAGCCCCCAGTGACCATGGCCGCCGCCGCACCGAAACCCAAAGTTGCGTTTGCGGCTGGGCGGTACTGCAACAAGTCTGCCAACTGTCCAGGCTCAGCCAATGATGACAGAGCATAAACCAGGCCGCCGGTGAGCAGCGGCACGGCTAAGTAACTCAACCTTCCGATGGCGCGAATACCCAGTGCCGCAGTGGTAATCATGGCAACTCCACCAACGAGGATTAAGACCTCGCGATTGAGGCTAACATGAAACACTTGTTGAGCTAGGTGCAATACGGCATTGGCAAACATCTCAGTTTGCACCCCCCACCAACCAGTCATTCCCATCGTCAAAACAAATGCAATACAAGAGGCACCCTTGCTGCCAAAAGTGATTCTGGCGATCAAGGCAGTAGTACAACGAAGAACAGCACCTAGCCTGGCTGTCAGCGCACCAATGACACCAAGTATGGCTGCTCCAGAAAATGTTGAGAGCACAAGATCTTGAAAGCTAAGGCCAAGACCTAACTGTCCGCCAAAAACAAAAATAGGGATGCTAATCATCACCCCTATCTCAATCACCAGAAGATACCACCAAGGGCGAAGATTGCCGCTACTTACTGGCGTTCTAGAAAAATCGTCGTGAATAGAAGTTGCCATTTTCTCCCAGATTGATAGCACGGCAAGAGTGTTTTTGCGACCAGCCTGAATCTAAATACAGGTTTTTGGCTAGTGGTTTTTACTTAGCGGTTTCTCGCTACCAGAAACCCTTATGCGGTTCGCTAAGCTCATCTTCCATTTCTGCAATTGGCCCCAGCACTAAAATTGATTTTTGCCCGGCATCAAATACTTGTTTGCATGGCAGGTTCATGGTCGGATTGGCTTTGCTTGTGCCTGTCAGCTTGCGAAGTGTCGATTCTGGCGCGCCAAACAACACGCTTCCTATGTTGGCAAAATATACATTGCCAGCGCACATCACACAGGGCTCCATGGTGGTTACCAGTGTGCACTTAGCTAAATATTCTGGAGTATAGGTTTCAGCGGCCCGGCGAGACAATTCGGTTTCTGCGTGGCGCACAACACTAACGTTGCCCTGATGCATCAGTATCTGCTCATTGTCAGGCGCTACCAGAACAGCTCCAAACGGATGGTGGCCGAACTTCTTCATTTCCTTTGCAACGTCGTTAGCTGCACGAAGATGGCGAACCATCTGTGCATGAGTCATAGCATTAGAACTCTCCGGTGATTTCTCAGTCGATTTCTCTCTAGTTGTTTCATTAGAAGCCATTACTTTGGTTCCTGTAAGAGGCGATTCCGTTGTATTCCCAGCAAAAGAGGGCGTATGTGATAGGCAAGCCACAAGCAGCAGCAGCAGCGCTAATCTCGCGATCTCAAAACCATTTTTCATAATTCAAATACTTTTTAATCCCATGTTGACAGAAGTAATAGCACTAGCGGCAGGCTAATTGTACGACTTTATTGAGAAAGTTCAGGCAAAGGGATAAAAAGCACACAGCTTGTGCGATGCAAAACATCAATAACCAAGGCCGCAGTTGCCATTCCAGACTTATGGCGAGTCAATACTGAGTCGGAATGTCTAATGGCCGGAATCAGCGCGTATTGTGGAGGCGGTTGAGGTGCAGCCGGATGAGTAAGAAGTAAATCACTGAGCTTGCCAGTAAAAGGAACGCCCTTATCTTCTTGAGTCAACGTATGCACAAGCGGCAGCTTCTTCTGATCTGCTTCTCGATGGATGTGCTGAGCGGTGTAGCACAAATCGCCAAGGGGTTGCAGTTCATCAAAATTCCGCAGCACGACATCGCGAATATTCTCGATGGTAAGCGAAGACAGAGCTATGGGAACACGAGCCTTTACTTTGGTATCACTAGAAATTAATGGAATTGGTGCGCCATAGGCCGGTGCATAAGGTTCTTCTCCGCTCAATTCTTCACTAATAATCATTGAACCCTGGCGCCGCCACTTCTCATGTGGTGACTCTGGGTTTGGTGCCACTTTGGCAAAATCTGTGTCTCGGGTCCAGTCATCCAAGTGATATGGAGTGTGATCAATACCTACTTTGAGTTGGCCACTTTGAAGAAACAGTTCAAGCTCACCATAGGCAATACTCAATTCTTCTCGGCTACCCACGCGCGGCGACCAAGGCTTGAAGCTGATTTCACCAGTGGCTAAACGACTGAGACCAATCTCCCAAACGGATGCATCAATATTGTAGGCAATTACATAGTTATGCTTGCCCCACTTTCCATCGCCAGTGAATTTTTCGCTAAATGAAAATAAAATGCGTCCATCATGAAGAAGGTGGCTTGTCACCTCACGGTTTTCGACGTCGTAGCTATCTGTAAAATCAAGAAAGAAATTGTCTTCTTTAGCGGGCAGTAGTAAGCAACCATTCTCATCGAAACAAAAACGCACAACACCAAATTGCACCTGATGCTCTAGGCTCGGATTAATAGAGAAGCTGCTATCTCTAGACCAGAGAGCAAATGCCTCGCCATTATATTGATAAGTGCTAACTAACTGTTTTTCCTGCAATTGGAATAGAGTGCAATTCTGCTTGAAGGCATCAATAGTGAAATGCGGCATCTTCTCTCTAAAACCTCCAGCAGGAAGACTTTCGCTATCATACACGAGCAAGCGACCACTATCGATTGCGTAAAATCAACATTGACGGGCGCCTGTGCCCGACTTAAGGTAGGCGTTGACTACCCACGGGTCGATTTTAGAGGCTTTTTAATGGCACACAATACTCTAACCAAGGCATCAATCACTGCAGCACCTGCGGAGCCCGCATTAGAGCACGCTCTGCCAACGATAGAAACAAAAGCAAATCGCCTACAGAAATGGCATGCCCTCGCGGCAACCTATCTGGGCGAATGCTTCGATGCCATGGATGCGACCATCTACTTTATTGCCCTTGTACCGGCAATGAGTGAGCTGCTCAAGACTAAAGATGCAACCACAGTTGGCTTCTACGGTTCAATTGTCCTGGCCGTCTTCATGGTAGGTTGGGCTCTAGGTAGTGTGTTATTCGGCATGGTCTCTGACCGCTTTGGCCGCGTCAAAACAATGATGTGGACCATTCTTCTCTATGCCGGTGCCAGCGGTATGTGCGCCTTGGCTCACAACTGGCAAGAGTTAGCCATCTGTCGCTTCTTTGTCGGCCTCGGCATTGGCGGTGAAGTATCAATAGGCTGCGTTCTTCTAGGAGAAGCTTGGAGCGGCGACCGAGCAAGAAAACTCTGGGCCATGAGCTTTATGCAGACCTCATTTGGTGTTGGTTGCATACTAACTGGGCTGTTCAATCTTGGCTCTGGTGAATTTGGTTGGCGCTATTTGTTCTTAGTCGGCATTGTGCCAGCGTTAATTACGTTCTATATAAGGAAGAATCTCAAAGAGCCAGCCAGCGTCGAAACTATGCTTGAGAAACGGCGAAAAGGTGTTCTTCCCAATGCTGGCAAAAGTTCTCTGATAATGGCGATGACTGGTGAAAATCGCAAGCGCACTATTACTTGCACATTGATGGCCGCTTCAGCAATAGTTGGATATTGGGCCGGAGTCTCATGGATACCCGCTTGGATCAATCAACTGACTGGTGCTCAGGCCGTTGAAGAACGTAGTGCGGCGATGATGTATCTATCGGTTGGCGGAATTCTTGGTTGCTTTGTAGTGCCATATCTGGTGCGCAACTTCGGTTACAAGCGTTCCTTCCAGTTGAGTTTCTCAGCCTGCTTAATTTCCACTCTAGGGTTATTCCTGACAGTAACTCAATACAGCCCGATGATCAATGTTTGGACATTTGCCATCGGCACAGTGATCAGCATTCCCTTTACTTTACTTGTGGCCTATATCGTCGATTGTTTTGCAACACAAGTGTTAGGCACCGCCTCTGGCATCGCCTGGGGCTTTGGACGGATCTTTGCAGCTGGTGCAGGTCTAGCCACCGGTCCAGTCATCGCCTACTTTGGCGGCAATTATGGTACGGCTGCTGCCTGTGTAGAACTAGTCTATATTGTCGGAATCATAGCGGCATTTTGGGCCGAAGATTTCAGCACGTGCTTTGAAACGAGAACAGCTACAGCTGGGGTGCCCAGTGCAATTCCAATTGCTGTGCCGGTTTCGACTAGGGAGTGATCTGGTGACAGAAACAAAACCTTGAGGCAATGGTTAGGGGCATTCTATAACCTGGGATCTACGGGCTCGCTTTCGAGGGCCAGCACACCAAACACGCAGTCGTGAACCCGGTACAAAGGCTCATTTCGGACATGGCTAACACAGGCGAGTTCCGGATGGGCACCAATCGCTCTCAAGCAAACACTAAACAAGAAAAACAAATGCCGGAAGAACAAAAACCAAGACTTGACGTTAGCTTCGCCCCTAATGCAGAGAGAAATTTGGAACAGATAGAAGACTACATAACCGACAATAGCAATGCGGACGCCGCTGCGAAGGTCGTTGATCAAATCGTCGACCGCTGCGAAGAGTTAGCCACTATGCCCAGGTCGGGGAAAGCAAGAGAAGAAATCGCCCCAGGCGTGCGTTCAGCAACTTCGGGCATGTACGTAATTTACTATCGCATCCACAGCAACAAGATAGAAATTCTTAGAGTATGGCACGGAGCACGCGACAATGCGGCTCTAATTGGCGAACTCTGAAGGACACCAGAAAATGTAAGTAAGCGAGTGGCGAGAAGCTCCTCTTTTAGCGGCTCTTAGCGTTTCTTCGCCCGTCTTTGCTTGATTCTCTCGCGAACAGTTTCTATAGGGATGCCCTCTCCCGCGTCCATCTGCTTAATACTGCTTTGTATTTCTCGTCTCAGCTCGCTTAACTGCAGTTTTTCTAGTTCATCTTGGCGTCGAAGGAGCCGCAGGCTTTCTCTTACTACTTCGCTGGCAGAGTTATAGAGCCCTGTTTTGACCTTATCATTGACAAAATCTTCTAATTCAGGCGTTAGCGATACATTCATCGTCATAGCAATGCTACCTACAAGCCAACCGACTTCATTCTAGCGATTGTGGCAAACATTGTCAAACTTTGCCATGGGCTTGCAAACCCAGGCCGAAGAGCCGCGTCCGAAGATGCCACAATAGATTTTATTGCCCTTGTGTACAATTCTCCTTTATGCGGGGAGCCAGCGATATGTGCGCGCTTCAGCTGGGGCGCCCAGTGCAATTCCAATTGCTGTGCCGGTTTCGATTAGGGAGTGATGGTGACTAACGAAGGTACAAAAGCACTGTCTGGGTTTTAAGCAGGTAAGCCAACGACGTGTCTGCACTCTTTTAGAACATGGAAATTCACCCCATCAGCCAAGAAAAGATCTCTCACACCAGACAATGTACTGATCTTTTTCAATAGCGGCATTACTGGGTCGCGCATAGCACTTTCCAGCAAAACTACTCGCTCCTTTTGAGAAA
>CALROJ020000055.1:0-49930 GCA_943369735.1 bacterium Ga0077546 | reverse complement strand
GTTTTCTATCCATGCACTGTCAACGGCTGTCCATTCAGCACTCATTGGTGAATAGTTCACGCCATGGCCATACAAACTGTCGGCGGAGCTGTAAAAATCTAGAAGTTCGTTAGCCCATTCAGGCATAGCCGGAGCTGCCCAGCCGATATCGGGGCTCCACTCTAGTACTTCCACTTCGTCGTTGCTGAACAAGGGTAATGTGGCCGCTAAGAAATCTTCTTGCAGCATCAAAGATAGACCGAGCTTGGGGTTAATTCTTGGTTTTGCGATTGCCTGCTCTCCAACGGTTAGTTCAGTTTAGCCCATGTTGCCTCTATGGCTGCGCCAGGCGCAAAAATGCCAAAATTAACCTATCAGTGCGTATATACCACAGTGTGTAATTAGGCAAAAAGATACAAAATCATGGCTCCAGCGCTACCCCCAGCCAGGCCTGCCCCCACCAGACCTACACCCAGCGAGCTAAATTGGACCAAGGTCAATCACTATCGAATCACTCTCGGTTGGAAAAGCCGGAAGTCAGACCGTTTGAGGAAACTCATTCGAGCTTGGGTCTGTTTCTTGCCAGTGCCGCTCAGGCTGATGTCGCCAAAGCCGACGCTCCCAGTCGTAGCCCGCATGGGCAAAAGTCTATACACGTTGCACACCCAACACAAACTATGCAGCGATTTCTCTCAGGTATCGCAGAAGCTGCCGATGGAGCCAAGCCGAATCAGGCGCTGTCAGTTAGAGAAAATTTTACCGTTCCACTCAATCACTCGTATCTAAACCATGAGCTGGTCCTGAAGTCGCTTGAAGCGAAGAACCCGACTTTCAAAAAGACTACTGCTGCCGATGGCACTCAGAATCTGACCGAAGTTAGCGGTATTAAGCTTAGCTTTCACACTTTTGGCCGCGATCAAAAGCTTGACGTTAGAAGTATTGCCATTAACAAAGAGCCTGGCGGCAGAACGCACTATCAACTACAGGTAGACAATCCACTGCCGCCTGAGGTGGAAAAGGTCTTCAACTCACCGAGCACATTGCCGCTGAATTTTTCGGTTGACGCCAAAGGGCGAGTTGCTTATCCCCGCGATAGTGAAGTGTTGCATTCGCTCTCTCAAAATGTCGATACAACCTTGCCCGGTTTGGTGTTGCGCGATGCTCTCACTGATGCTGGCGATGTTGCTAAGTTTATCGAGAGTAATCCGGCCTGGGTCAAAAATATCATGGCGCCCTTCATGTCGAGGTTCGGCACTTATCTGAAAAGCGATTTTGATCCTAGTGTTGTACTCAATACTGTTCAGCCTGACAAAACTGCTCCGGCTGGCAAGTCAGATCAGCCCCTGCCAGCTGCAAAAAACATCATTCCCGATTCTGCTCCCGACACTGCTAAGCCTCGGTCAGTTGAAGCGTTGCCTTCGACTGATGCTTCAATATTCAAGATAAAAGGACCCGGCGATTATGTAGAGACCATGCAGATAGAAGGCCGTCGGCGCAGTTTTAATGTGCACGTGCCACCCAGCTATGACGCTGACAAGCCAATGCCCATGATGATTTTGGCGGCTGGCATGTCGCAAACAGGCAAAGATGTTGAGGAGATGTTTGAGGCTAACAAGCTGGCGGACAAAGAAGGATTTATTGCGGTATATCCTAATTCTGTTAACTGGTTTGATGTAAAAGACCTGCGCACCTGGGAGAGTGGCAACGGGCTGGTGCTACCTGGGCAGAAGGCCGGTGATGTCAAATTTATGGGTGACATTATTGAAGCGGTTAAGAAGCAGGCAAATATTGACCCGCAGCGCGTCTACATGGCTGGAATGTCTAATGGCGGTATGCTCACATACTCTACCGCTGCAGCACTGTCAGGCACGCTTGCTAGTATCGGCATTTTGAGTTCGACAATGAGCGGTAAGGAACCAGCACCGAAACAACCACTTTCAATGATCAATATTCATGGCACCGCTGACAGAATTATTCCTTACAATGGCATGACTGATACACCGCCGGTTTTGACCGATGTTGGCGTACCCTTGTTTCAACCAGCGCATTTTGGCACTGACTACTACCGCAAGCTAGGCGGTATCACCACTGAACCGACAGTTGTTAAAAACGGCATTGAAACTATTGAGCGATCAACTAATCCTGCAAACGGTGCGGCGGTCGAACATATTACTCTTGCTGGGGTAGATCACTTCCTCGACAATCCGGCCCATAGATTGCAGCAAGTTTGGGATTTCTTTGAAGCGCATCCGCGGCTGACACCGCCTAAACCAAGTGACAATGTTGCTGTAAAAACTAGTGTGCCGGTGGAAGAGCTGACCACAGTTAAGCAATTGCAGGAGGCCGTAAAGAAGCGCGGTGTTGCTGGTATTGAGCAAGATGTTGATAACATTTTTGATGCGGCCCTGACAATTTCAGACGGCTCAATTAGTCCTTCTCGACTGTTCGATAAGATAACTAAATCTACCCATGTGGCTTTTAACGATCCAGTAAATAAGTTTATCCAAAACACCACTTTGATTTCAAAGAAGAATGACACCATCACTATTGATCGCAAATTGAAGGCTGACATCCCCTTGGAAGTAGAATTTGGCGTTGGTGCTCTCAAGTCAATTGAAATCGGTAAGACATCTTTTGAGCTGGCCAAGGCCAATGGCTACCCAGAGCTGAGAAACATCAGCGGCATCACATTGCACGCGCAAGTGGCTGGCTACAATCTTGACAGTAAAATTCAGGGTATTACAGAGTTACCCGATGGTCCAAATGGTGCCAACGGTCGTATCTATCGTGCCACTATGGAAAACCCATTGCCTGGCTGGATGCGCACAGTGTTGCTCTCACCAGGACAGTTTAACGTTGATCTTAAATTCGATCCTAGTGGCAATCCAGCAGTCATTAATCGCACTCAAACACAAAGGCAACTGCTAGGCAAGAATCCATTTGTCAGTGGTATAGCAGACGAAGCCCAAGATGTTGCAAATCTCTATCACCGCCCAAGTTTGCTCAATGGCTTAACCGTTGCTTCTGATGTTGGTATTACCGGCGGATTGACCTATGCTGCTTACCGCTTTGGTGGTGCCAGAGCCAAACTAGCAGGGACAATCGGTTTCATAGCCGCACCGATGGTGATTGATCTGATTCGCCGAAATATTTATTAGAGTCGCGCTAATTCAAGCCATGGGTTAACCCATACCGCAGCCTAGGCAAATTTTCTCTTTGTGAAAGAGAATTTTGGGATCATCTGTACCCATGAGCTTTGCAAACTGGGCTTGAACCTTGTCGGCCTTACTAGGCTCATTGTGGGCGCGATAAAAATTGATGAGATTGCGGAAGGCGTCTTTCTTAATCACTAAAGTAATGGCCTCTTTGTCCAATACCTTAAGGGCTGACTCTTTTAATTCAGCAGCGCGCTTTGGTGAAGCTACTTCTTGTTCGGACCATTGAGTGAAGATTGCTGATTGTCTAAATGGGTCGCTGCTTGTCTTTAAGGCTAGTGCCCAGGCACGCCCACTGGCTGGTAGGGCGCCCTGCTTATAAAATTGTCGGGCAAGGCCTTCTGCCTTAACACTTAGTGTCGTAGCGCCTGTTGCCGGTGTGGTTGGTGCTGCTTTTTCAAGCTCGGCTAACTGCTTATCTAGCGACTCAAGAGAGTGAACCCTTAGAGCCTTCTGCTCACTGCTCTCATTGGTCTGTTGGGCTACTGCTGTGGGCGCTTGGGTGCTGGCGGCTGCCAGAACAAGAAGCGATATTAGAGACTGGGGAAGGAAGCTGGTTTTCATGGCAATTTCTCATCGATCAAATCGTTTGTAATGATCTGTCCTTCCTTTATTTCGCTCTTTGTTTTGGCTCCGGCAATGCTGTCAACACGCGCTACACAACCTTGAGGGGCATCAAATGGACTGACTGACACGGTGCGAAGATCTTTCTTTTCTATAATCGAATTTGCTGCAAGTGTTTTGCTTGGGCGGATGGTAAAGGTTTTACTACAGGTGGTGTGGTTAAGCTCGCTGGGTTTTATAACAGGGAGGCCTCGAACTAATTGACCTTCCACTAAGATTTGGCCAGCCTCAAATCCATATTTTGCAAGATTTCCCACAGCAAAATTGCGGCAAGGAACTGGACGCGACGGGTTCTTACCCTCATAGAGCCAAGTCTCCTGCAGGTCTTCATCCTTGATAGTGGCGTTTTTAGGGATGGCTTTAGTTGCATAAACGAAAATTACCTTTTGTCGATTCGACTCGATTGATTTAGATTGGCCTGGAGTAACTGCGTTACTGCCTGCAAATATCAAAGCGGTGATGGCAATTACGGATGCTGTCAATTGTTTTGATGCTTTCATGTCGTTCAACGGTGACTTTTGAAGGGTAAACCTAGGCCTAACTCAAATGGTTCTCATAGGCATAGCGCACAAGAGCCGCCCGAGTACTTAGGTTTAGTTTCTTTCTCAGTCTCGATACATGCACTTCCGTGGTGCCTTCAGTAATGTGTAGCTCTTCGGCGATTTCTCTATTTGATAAACCAAGAGCTACTTGCTTCAGCACTTCGATTTCTCTGGTACTGAGTTTGATTCGTACTTTCTCGCGGCTCTCGGTGCGCTCTGTCAATTCTTTGGTGCTGTGTACAACTTGGGTGAGCTGACTGCACAAGTCTGTTAGTTTGCTAATTGATGTGCTTTGAGCTTCAACAATTTGATAGAGCTTAGCCTGACTTAGAGCAATCGATAATTGATTGGCAATGCGAGAGAGTAAGTTGATATCGCGTACTGTCCACATTCTCGAATCACTGTGGGCATCAAGGTGCAGCAGGCCCATTAACTTACCGCGGTAAACCAAGGGCACCATTACCATTGATTTAATTTTGTAATTGATTAGTTCTAGGCGCACATCTTTAGCGAAGGCAAAAGTATCATCCTGCACCACCATTAGTGGCCGGCGCTCGCCAACGTCTAATAATAGGTCGTGATATTTAGAAAACAGCGTGCTCTTGTCTGATATTGGGGTCATGCTCTCAGTCGTCATTTGTCTGACGATACGCATAGTGTTATCCGGGTCGCCTATCAAACAGATTAGTGCTCGCGAGGCTTCAAACTCTTTTAATAGGCTTTCGGTGGCGCGCTCTAAAATATCGGCTTGATCAAGAGAACCGTGAACATTTACAACGAAACGGTTAAAGAGCGCTTCGTCTCGCGAAGACTTTTCTACGCGGTCGTACATTTCTTTCAAATTTTCAATAATAATGGCCCGCTGCAAGTTTGTTGTGATCATGCGCGGTAAAAACTTCTGATACTCGCCAATTTTTGGCAGATAGTCGCTGGCGCCAGCAATAAGCAGTTTCAGGGCCAGTTCTGGAGAATCAATGCTGGTGATGACGATGATTGGCGAGTTGGGCGCCTGTGCCACTAGGGCGGTAACTAAGTCGACGCCGCTGCTATCAGGAAGGTCGTTGTCTACTACTAAAACGTCATACGAAGTTGTCTTGATGCGGGCTAGAGCTTCTTTGGCACTGACAACGGCATCAACGTCATATAAGGGTGATTGCGAAATGATGGCCTTGCGCACCAGTTGCAAGTCTTTTTCTATTGGTTCAATTAAGAGCACTCGGCGCTCTCTTTGAATTTGCACAGCAATATCGGCGTCGGATGCGTCCACCTTAGGCTCTATTGCGACTGGTCTTTCATCTTCCAAGTTAGTCATCCATTTAGAGTCAATATATATATAGTCAATCTCTAGGGATCATGGCCGCGCCTGTTATCAACCTAACATAAGAAAGCCTATATTGAATTATCTTCCCACCTATAGGGTGCCCCCTCCAACCTGCTGCTATAACAGCAATATGAGACGGCAACTCAAACGTTGTCAATCTAGTTAGAAACGAAGCGAAACGAAACTTGTGGGCATTGTTACTGTTTTAGACCCTGACCCTCACCAAGCCCCCCAGCCCATGCATCGTTAGGTAATAGAGCACTATTAACGAAGTAAGGCCCACGAGTTATAAAACTAAGGAGCAGCAGGTTTCCCTCGAACCGCTGCTCTTTTGTTTGAAATTTATTTGCCTTGGCCACTCATTCTTATGGGTTGGCGGCCACTTTGAACATAAACTGATGAAAGTTTTTTGTGGCTTACTTTGGGGTTGTTATTGCAGCAATCGCCCAAGTCGGCTGTATAGGGCATAGCTTCAGGGTTGAAGTCGATGCGGGATGGCTTTTCGCCGGTGGGTTCGAAGAAATCGCCGTTTATCTCGTAGTCGCCAGCTGGGTATGCTTTTACTTCTGGATTGACGAAGTAACCAACATGTTTGCCAGCCGGTGTATATACGTTGACCTTTACATCAGCCATTTCCAAATTACTCCTTCACCATTAATACTGTTCGATTAAGTTGTTCAATCAAGTTGTTCAATTTATAGCATTCGATTGCAGATCTTTAGTTTTTCGCTTCTACATAATGAAAGAACTCGCTGGTCTTTGATTTGAGTTCTACCATGTAGTTTTGCAAATCGGCCCTCAGATTTTCTCTGGCGTTATCATCGGCGTCGGCTGGTACTTCAATGGGTTCACCAAAGACATAAACCATCTTTGTATTAAGGTATGGGCAGTTGTAGCGGTCCCATGATTTCATCAGGTCGCGGGTTCTGGCTTGGGTGACAACAGGAATAATTGGCAATTTTGTAATTTGAGCCAATCTAATTACTTCTGCTTTAACAACTTCAAATGGGCCTTTGGGGCCGTCTACTGGAAACAAAACGCTGCGGTTGTTCTCTGCGGCATTGATCAAATTAAACGCGCCTTTGACGCCGCCATGGGTGCGCGAGCCACGAGCCACTTCATAGCCCATGAATTCGGCCGCCCGTGCGATCATTTCGCCGTCGCGTGAGTTGCTGGCAATTAGGCTCATGCGGTTGCGCGGGCTGAGGCCGAGTAAAACATACATTTGGCCATGGAAGTAGGCGTATATGGCTGGCTTCAAGCTGTCAAGGTCATTGGCTGTAGCAATATTTGCTGAGCTGGCTCTGACATAGGCTTGGCTGGCTTCGGGGATGATCGCCATCACTCTATATGACAGGTCGTAAACCGTAATTCCATATTTAAAGATGCCTGCAAGGCCTAGTACTCGCCACTTGTCAAGAAGGGGGTATTTCAAGAACAGGTCTTTGATTCGGAACTTTTTCAAGGGTTTCCTTTTTAGTGTTTTCAGTCTAGATGAGAAAAAGATTGGCTAATTTTATAGAATTCAAGTGGGCTGAGACCCGCAGGTGGCAAGCGCTCGAGTTTGTATATGCTATTATCTACCAACGCCAAAAAATCGTAAGAACATCTATTAAAAAGACGGAAAAGAAGTAATGCCACTTTTAGCTGATCGTAAGCAAGAGCTCATCCAAGGCCACCAAACGCACGGTAAAGATACTGGTTCGCCAGAAGTGCAGGTCGCTATGCTCACAGACCGAATTGTCCAACTGACTGACCACCTGAGAACTCACTCTAAAGATTTCCACAGCAGACGTGGGCTTTTGATGATGGTTGGTAAGCGTCGTCGCCTTCTTCAATATTTGATGAAGGAAGACAATGAGCGTTACCGCAAGCTGATTGAAAAGCTTGGACTGAGACGCTAATAGCTTAATTTTAAAAGGCGGGCCTTTGGCTCGCCTTTTTTGTATTTTGACGTTTTTGTTAAAGCTTTAGTGAAGTTCTCTGAGTAGAGAACTTTCATTGGTATCCACTGGTATCCAGAAAAAGTTTTTGTGTGCCCTTCAAGTGAAGAGGCATTGGCTGTATAAGCAGAAAAAGAAGATAGAGGAAAAAGAAGAAGTGCAAGTAGAAGAACGTGCCGGTATTCGTCAAACCGAGATTGTCATTGACGGCAAGACTATCGTTGTTAAAACTGGTCGGATGGCCAAGCAGGCTGGTGGTGCTGTAGAGATATCTTGCGGCGAGACCATGGTCTTGGTAACAGCCACCGAAAGTAAGAAAGTTAGAGACGGTATCGACTACTTCCCTTTGCTTGTTGACTACGAAGAGAAGCTTTATTCAGTTGGTCGCATCCCTGGTTCGTTCGGTCGTCGTGAAGGAAAAGCTCCTGATAAGTGCATCCTGACAAGCCGCTTGATCGACCGTCCAATTCGCCCTCTATTTAAAGAAGGCTATCGCAATGATGTGCAAATAGTGGCTACCACTATGAGTGCTGATATGGAAAACCCTGCTGACACTCTGGCCATGCTTGGTGCCAGTTTCGCTCTCGAGTTAGCTGGTTTGCCATTTAATGGCCCAATAGGAGCCGTTCGGGTCGGCCGCGTTGACGGCAAACTCGTGGGTAACCCTACATACGACCAACTCGACAATTCAGATTTAGATCTGGTCGTTGCTGGTACCGAATCATCAATCATGATGGTCGAAGCTGGTTGCAACTTCGTCACAGAAAAAGACATTCTGGCAGCCATTGATTACGCTCACCAAATTATCAAGAAGCAAGTAGAGTCTCAAAGAGAATTGGTCAAAGCTGTTGGCCGCACTGTTAAAGAATTTGTTGCTCCACCTTGTTTGGAATCTTTGAAAGAGTTGGTTGCTGAGAAAGCCACTGAAGCTCTCAAAGCTTCTATGAATGCAGTTACCGACAAAATGGTGCGCCAAGGCCACATTGATGCTGCAATCAAAGCTATCAATGACGGCATTGCTGAGCTTGAAGAAGGTCATGAGTTGAAAGGTGTTTCTGGCGGCAAAATCGCCGAATACCTAGAAAACTACGAAGCCGAATTGATGAGAGCCAAAGTGCTTGACACCGGTATTCGTGCCGACGGTCGTCGTTGCGATGAAGTTAGACCTATCACTGTTGAGTGTGGCGTTTTACCTCGCACCCACGGTACTGGCTTGTTCACCCGAGGCACAACCCAAGTGCTTTCAGTGGCTACTTTGGGTATTGGATCGGACGCTCAAAGACTAGATTCAGTTGACCCACAAACTGAAAAACGCTACATGCACCATTACAACTTCCCTGGCTTCTCGGTTGGCGAAGTTAAACCAATGCGTGGACCGGGTCGTCGTGAAATCGGCCACGGTGCTCTTGCCGAGCGCGCCTTGATTCCAGCTCTGCCAAGCCAAGATGAATTTCCGTATGTAATTCGTGTTGTCTCTGAAGTGCTCGAATCTAACGGTTCGACCTCTATGGCTTCTACTTGTGGTTCATCTCTTTCATTGATGGATGCCGGTGTGCCTCTCAAGGCCACAATTGGCGGTATCGCCATGGGCTTGATTCTCGAAGGCGACCGTTGTGCCGTTCTTACTGATATTCAAGGCCTCGAAGATTTCCTTGGCGACATGGACTTCAAAGTAACCGGTTCAAAAGATGGCATCACCGCTCTACAAATGGACATCAAGATTGAAGGAATTTCTCTTGAAATCATGCGTATTGCTTTAGACCAAGCTAAGCGTGGTCGCGTGCATATCATCGATAAGATGGAAGCTGTATTGCCTGCTCCTCGTGAAGAAATGTCACCTTGGGCTCCTCGCATCATTACCGTTCATATCAACCAAGAAGATATCGGTACGGTAATTGGACCTGGCGGCAAAATGATTCGTCGCATTATCGAAGAGACCGGTGCCACCATCGATATTGAAGATGACGGTACTGTACGCATTGGTTCTGTTGACCAAGAAGGCGGAAGAGCTGCTCGTGACTGGATTGTTAACCTAGTAAAGCGCATCGAAGTCGGAGTGGTTTACTCTGGCCGCGTCACTAGAATCATTCCGGTTGGTTGCTTCGTTGAAGTCTTGCCTGGTAAAGAAGGCCTCGTGCACATTTCTCAACTAGAGAATAGACGCGTGGAGAAAGTTGAAGACGTTGTGGCAGTCGGCCAGAAAGTGGTCGTCAAAGTCAAAGAAATTGACGAGCGCAATCGTGTCAACTTGACCATGAAAGGCGTCAGCGACGAAGAGAAAGCACTCTGTGAGCAACAGAATCCGTAGGAACCTAGCTCTTGTCTTGGCTTTCTGGCTGGCACTGACTTGTCTGCAAGTCGAGGCTAGTTCTCACAAGAACACGTCCAAAAAGGGCAAAGCCGCTAGTGCGAAATCTCATGTAAGCAAGAGGCATGGCGTGAGCCATGCCTCTTCTGCCACATCAAGTTCTAAGAGAGTTAGTTCTAAAAGAGCTAGTTCTAAGAAAGCTAGTTCTAAGAGTTCTAGATCTCGCCATTCTGCTTCGCGCTCGGTGGGTCGCAGAGCTTCGCGCAGCGCCCATGCCAGTTCTCATTCCAGATTTAATGCCCGCTCTCATGGCAGAGTTCGTGCTAATGCTCGCCCAATTACTCATGCCAGAGTGAATGCCGCGAGCCACCCGGCTACAGCCTCTCAAGGCGATGGCGGACCAGTAGACATGGGTATTGGCCCAAGGGTGCGTAATTACTCGCTGATTGCCCGCTCCTATGCCCTTTATGACCAGGGTATTAATGAGCGTTTGCGCGGCAACTACGGCTCTGCTACTGACAAGCTGGCCGAGTCTGTTAATTTACTTGACCAGGCGCGCAGCAATCAGCGCAATGGTGGGGCTTCTACATTGGAGGCCATGGTTTTCTTTGAGTTGGCTCAGGCCGCTGAGGCCGATGGTGATTTCACCCTGGCCAGAGACTCATATGCTCATTGCTTGCGAGCAAAGCCGCACTATGTCGAAGGCTATTTGCGTATTGTCAGCTTGCTTGCTACCCAAGGGCAATTGCCGTTGGCTATGAATTGGCTCAAGGAAGGCTTAAAAGAATGCCCGCATGACCCGCGGCTTAATGATCTATCGACTGTTTTTTCCACCTATGTAGGCGGCTATAAGCCAGCCCTTGAGCGCGACCCGGAGCCGACGACTAAACCTGTGGGACCGGAGACTTTGCCTAGTGAGACTAGTCCAGAGCCTAGTCCTGCGTCCAGTTCTGAGTCTAGTTCTGAGATGCCTGAAGCAAAATAACCAAAGAAAAAGGGAGGTTTGACCCTCCCCTTTAGCTCTTTCAAACCACTTCGCAGTAGCCGTAGACTATTTCTTGTCGACGGTGTCTTTGAATTCTTTGCCAGGTTGGAAAGCAGGTACCTTTTTGGCAGGCACTTTGATTTTCTCGCCAGGTTTTTGTGGATTGTTGGTTTCGCGAGCTTGTCTGTCACGGCGCAAGAATGTTCCGAAACCTACCAAGGTGACACGATCACCTTTGGCTACTACTTCGGTCACGACATCGGTGAAAGCGGCAAGCATTTCTTCGACGGACTTCTTGGTTGTGTTTGTACGAGCAGCGATTTCGGCAGCCAGTTCTGCTTTGTTCACAGAGATTCCTCCTAGTATCCGGTCCTAAATTCAAAAGTACAACATAAAGTGTATTCTGGGCGGTCTAATAACCACGTGAGGGACAAAGATACAGCACCTGTAAGGCTGACACAAGAGACTTGGCATAAATTGTCGCTCTTGATAAGCATTTGCCGTCATAATTGTATAGATGCCGCTTGCCAGGCGGTTTTTGCAGAGATGTCATTAAAGCTCAAAATTAGATAGGAAAAGTGAAATATGCTGCGGCTTGTGCGTAAAGAGAAGTCATTAAGGGAACAAAGATAGTGTCAAATCCATTGAGTGGGGCTCCTTTGGGACCAAGTAGCGTCGACGGGAAAACTATAGACGCCAGGACAGCAGCATTTATTGCTGCCAATGCCTGTGAGAGCAAATTAGCTCAATCGACAGTGGTACTTGATGTGGCTTCGGTCACTGTATTGGCTGAATACTTTGTTTTTGCCGGTGGAGAATCGGCGGCCCAAGTTAAAGCTATTGCAAATGCTGTAGATCAGGCTCTTGGAAGCCATGATTTCAAGCGCAAGTCGATTGAGGGCATGAGTGAAGCCCGCTGGGTCTTACTAGATTATGGTTCAGTGATAGTTCACGTTCTGCAAGAAAAAGAGAGAAGCTTTTATAAAATCGAGCAGTTCTGGAACCATGCATTGATTGTTGATCGCCAAGAATGGGTAGAAGAATAAGCGTAGGGTAATTTTTGCTCTGATAAGTTATCGAGGCGTTTTTGAGGGACATTTGCTATGAGCTTTAGGACCAGGCTACAGGGGTTCGTCGATAGCCGGCAGAAGATTCAAATCTGGTACGGTATGGGTTGCCATAACACGGTCACCGGACGAGTGCTTTCTGTTGACCATGACCACATTGACGTTGAGTCTTATTCTCACGAGAGCGACGGTCAGATTCATATTCGCCGCATACTCGTTCCTTTGCACTTAATTTTGCACATCGACATAACCTCTGCTGAGGTCAGTGAAGATGATGAAGGAGCGCTAGTAACCGAAAAGGAGTCTAAGGGGAGCGGTTCGTCAGTTTCCGTAATTGACCTTCCCGATGCTCCCCGTGGATACGCTGTACGGATTCTTTCTCAACTTAACTCGCAATATTCCAATCGTTTCTCCCGTATGACCGCTGGTCCTGGCGGAATTTATTTCTCATGTGACGGTTCGGTTTGGTTTATCGACGGCAACGGCCAATTGAGCGAATACGCTCGCATTCGTGGCAATAGCACCATTTCGGGCCTACGATTTGACCGTAAAGGTGTGCTTTACGTCGCTACGATTCAAGGCACTGTCTACAAGATTGACCCCAACAAGTCTGGTCGTATTCTCGCCCAGCTTGACGGCAACCTCACTGGCGGCGGCACTTTCTTGTCTGATATCGCCATCGGTGCCCGAGAAGAAGTCTATGTCTCTAATTTCCCTTCAAACACTGGCGGGGTCTTCAAAATAGACAAAACTGGTGAGTATGAAGTCTTGCTCGGTGGCCCCGGCCACGGTACTCAAGGTCTGCTTCTAGAGCGCGATGGCTTCCTCTGGTGTTTAGAGCACGCCTCAGGCTGTGTTGTTAAGCGCTCACTCGATGGTCGCGAAGTAACACGCATTCAAGTGGCTGAATCAGAGAGCTTTAACTTTGCTGATGGTTATGACGGTAACCTGGCGATGGATAGCCTCGACCGGCTTTACATCACAGCTGGGCGCGCTGGTACCGTTATTCGTGTCAATCGCGAAGGACGGGCCGAGACCTTCCTCACTGGCTTAGTTAATCCTACTGGTGTGGCTTTCGGTCACGACGGCGCTCTCTTCGTTCTCGAAGCTGGTCGCTCAAGAGTGCTCAAAGTCGCTGCTCTCGATAAGACTGAACGCAGTGAATCGGCTAAGGCTCTTTCTTAATCTTCGAATTTCGCATTTTGAACATTCAATGCTTTGCCTTTCAATACGAGCTATTCAATTTACTGAAGACAAAAGTGTCAGATTTTCTCGAGAAAATCTGACACTTTTGTTTTTGAATTATTCGAGCAGTTTGCTTCGAGCCAACAACTCTATTTATCTATTTCGCTAAGGCAGCCAATTCGCGATTTTCATGCTCAGCGGCTACTGGGTCGTGACTGCTGTACATTTGATCTATAAGCGACTTGTAGTTGCGGCCAACCACATTACGCTTGATTTTCAGTGTAGCTGTCAGTTCACCGGCTTCTACCGATAGCTCATTTGCCAAAATAGCAAAACGCTTCACTTGCTCGTAGTCAGCCAAATCTCTAGAGCGGGCTTGCAATTCTTTCTTGAGGAAGCCTAGCAAGGCTGTAGAGCGGCTCAAATCGAAGTAAGAATCAAATTCCCAGTTTCTTTCGCGGGCGAAGTCACAGGCAGCTTGTTCATCAAGAGTAATAAGTGCGACCAAGTGCTTTTGTTTATCGCCAAATACTACGGCTTGGGTGACAAATGGTACCGTCTTTAATACCGCTTCTACCCTTTGCGGTGCAATGTTTTTGCCAGCTGAGTTGATAATCAGATCTTTTTTGCGATCGGTAATTTTCAGGTAGCCATCCGCATCGATAGTGCCAATATCACCGGTTTTGAACCATTCGCCTTCGAAAGCTTCAGCAGTGGCTTCAGGGTTGTTGTAATAGCCCTTAAATATGGTTGGACCCTTCACAAGAATTTCGCCATCTTCGGCTAGTTTCTGGTGCACTGAATCAACAGCTGGACCGACTGTACCGATTTTGACTTGACCGATGCGGTTGACATTGGTTGGTGCCGACGTCTCAGTTAGCCCGTAGCCTTCTAGGGTGTTGATACCAACAGCATTGAAGAATGTCAGTACTTCTTTAGTGGCCGGTGCGCCACCACTGACGATGATTCTTAGATTTGGGCCGATGCGCTGGCGCAATTTTTCTAAGACTAGTTTGTCGGCAATTTGGTGTTTGACCCAGAGCAAAGGTCCTATTTTCTTGCCTTCACCATGACATTCGACTACTTCTGCGCCGACGTCGAGGCCCCAGTCAATAAGTTTGCGCTTGCGTCCGGTTGCGCCGTCTATGCCACTTTTAACTTTGGCGTATATGCGATCGAGCACCCGGGGGACGACTAAGATTGTGGTTGGTTCTACCTCAATCATATTGCGGCCCATCATTTCGATGCTTTCAGCAAAGGCGCAAACACCGCCATGGGTCAACCAGTAGAACTCACCGCAGATGCGCTCAAAAATATGCGAAAGAGGCAGGTACGATAAATAGACAGCGCGCTCATCTTCAGAGAGCACGGGCTTCATGTCTTCAATCACGGCCATAATATTGCCATGGGTTAAAGGTACGCCTTTTGGTACTCCAGTGGTGCCAGAAGTGTAGATGATAGTAGCGATGCCATCTTTAGGTGTGCTCTTCATTCTGTCTTCCAGAATTTTCAAGTGAGCTGTGTCTAGGCTGGCTCCTAGTTTGCGTACTGATTCGATATCAGCGAGCAGACCGTTGGGCAAATTGTACTTAACTGCTAGTTCGTCCACTGATTTGACATCAGCGGGCAAGAAGAAGAGCA
The DNA here is from genome assembly GCA_943369735.1 of bacterium Ga0077546. GTDB lineage: Bacteria > Cyanobacteriota > Vampirovibrionia > Obscuribacterales > Obscuribacteraceae. The sequence goes on along the minus strand of CALROJ020000055.1, from coordinate 35,120 downwards.
CAATTTTTTGTACAGTAGGAATTGAATCTCTTACTGCTAGAGCCCGCTTTAGAAGACTTTCGTTTTGGACAAAGAGAACTTTTGCTTGCGAATTATTGATGATGAAATCAATATCGTTAGCTGAAGATGTTGGATAGACCGGTACCGAAATTGCGCCATTAGATATGGTGGCAAGGTCGGCCGCGACCCAGTAGTGAGTTGTCGAGGAGAAAATTGCAGCTTTCTCGCCAGCTTTTAGGCCAAGAGTCATCAAGCCAAGTGCTATTTGCTGCACTAGCTTGCTGAACTCGCGCCAGTTCATGCTGCGATAGGGCTCTTTCTTTTCTTTGTACTCAACACAGTTGAGATGGTCGAGCTGTTTGGCCCGAGCAAAGAAGACTGCCGCTATATTGCGATCAGTAATACTATCGGATATCTTCCGATCCACGAGCATGTAAAGCACCTCAGAATTCCAGCAGGCGTTATTATAATAGGTTTTCAGTATGCAAAATGAAGCCTAAGTTATCTGCGCCTGCCAAAGCCTGCATTTAGGCTTTAACTGGGCATTTTTCCATTCCTGCCGCCGGATTATAAGCTACTAATTTTGTTAAGAGACTGACAATCTTTCTTTCGAGACTTCGTCCATCCATGTGGCCAATAGTTCCACTAGTTCATCGAGGACCGGGTCGAACATAAGATCGTGCCATGCTTCAGGGAATGAGTGTTGCCGCTTGCTTGGGGCGTTTAGGCGATCAAAAATCGCTTGGCTGACAACGTTGTTTACTATGGTTTCTTGACCCGAGGTAAACATATAGACAGGGCACGGAATTTTGCGGGGCGAAGACTTGGTTTCTTGGGTGAGCTTGAGCAGCTCCAGCAAGGTTCGGGCTGTCAGTACAAACTTGCGATCGGGATCATTGGCTAGCCAGTTGCGCACTTGAGGTTCGCGGGTAATCTGGTCGGTGGTATAAGGCAATGCAATTTCAGTATCTGGCTGCAGCAGTGCTGTGGCCATCGACTTAACCCGGTAGGTGAGCTTGAACATGTCAGGATGACCGTCGAAGCCCGGTGAAAACATGACAAGCCCGGAGGGGCTAATTTGGCTCAGGGCCTTTAAGGCAACAACTGCGCCCATACTGTTTCCCATGACAAAAATTGGCCTGTCACCGACGGTGTCGCGTAAGTGCTCATAGGCATCTTTGAGGTCGTTGAGCCATTGCTGCTTCATCATCAATACTTGGTCAGTGCGCTTGCCAAATCCAACTTGGTCGTAGGCAAGAGCGAAGATTCTCTTCACCTTTAACCGTCTAGCCAAGGCCTCAAACCAGCCACTATGGGCACCCAGCCCGTGTACAAGCAAAACAGCGGCGCGACAGTCTGACGACGAGCCCCATGTGCGCGCCTTAATCAAATGATTTTCGCCTTGAGTCAGAGGCTGAGATCGTGGGACGATGTCAACGAACGAACAAGTCGGAGTGAGCTTAATATCCTGTGTCATGCTGAGCGATATTATAGCTTCTGATACCACTTAAGATGTCTAGTCTCTCGCTATTCCCTTTTTTGTCAGCGGAAAATCAATGATCGGTAAGGACGGCTCTAGAAGCGATTCTTCATCTTCTCCCCTCGAAGGAGAGGATGAACCGGTTCGTGCTCCTAAAGAGGGCAAGGGTGTTCCCTTTGTTGTGATTGGATTGATAGTTTGCACACTTCTTGCGATTGGTTACATTGTCTTTACGCCAAAGGAAACTCCACTTGGAAAAGCGGCTAGCATGGTGCGCTCTAATAAAGCTGCTTCAGCGGTGCCATTGTTGGAAGAACTTGTTCAACAGAACCCTGCCGATGTTAGCGTTTACCCATGGTTGGCTCAGGCTTATCTTGCCACCGATCGGTTTGCTGAAGGTCGCACTGCTCTAGACACGGCGTTTAGAGTGCGCTGTCAAGATGTTAATTTGGCGCCGGTGGTCGACAGCTATTCCACGTTTTACCAGAACCACAATCACTATGAAGAAGCTGAGAGGCTCTACAATTCTGCTCTGCAGGTAGTCAAGCCTGCCGAGCTATCCAATAGTCGGGCGCGCATGTACTTGCGCTGGTCTGAAGCCAATCTTGCCAACGGTGCTATCGATAGTGCCGTTACACATTTGAGTAAGGCTTGGCAATATGCCGATAGTCTTGATGAACCGTTAAAATCGCAGGTTCCTCACCGCCTAGCTGAATGCTATCGGCAATTGGCTGCTTTAGCTGAAACTCGCGACAAAGATGAAGAGCAGGCTGTTGCTATGCTAGAGAAGAGTTTGACTGTAAGTGATGAACCGGGCACGCGGATAGCTCTTGGTGCTCTCTATAGCAAGCGTAAAGACACAAGTAAAGCGATTGAAAACTACGAAATAGTTTGTAAGCAGGATGCTAATAATTTAGAGGTGCGCCACCGCTTGATAGATCTTCTGCTGGCGAAAAAAGATCTTGCGCGGGCCCAGGAGGCTTTGACCGAGTTAGTCGACAAGGAGAAAAGTTTCGACAATTACGAGCTACTTGCCAGTCTTAATTTGAAGTTGCAAAACTATCCGGGAGCTGTGCGCTCACTAGAAGAGGCTGTTTCGCTTAAGCCCGAGGCGTCAATATCACTATTGAAGCAGCTTTTGAGCACACTTAATACCTGGGGCGCCATCTTGGTCAAGGAGAATAAAGCGCAGGAAGCACTGTCGGTAAAAGGCCATGCCGAGCGGGTTTCTGAACAACTGGCTATGCTAATTAAAGAACAGAAAAAAGACGAAGTAAAACCTGAGGCGGCCAAGACTGATAAGTGGAACCCTGGCACGCCGCCAATATCGGTGATTTCTTCGAGAAACTGGTTGGCAAAAGGAAGCTTGACTCCCGAGGGTGAAATCAAAATCAAAAACATTTCGGGGGAAGCAGTAACTGACCTTACATTGACAGCGGTTTTCTACGATAATACAAAGAGACGCACTAATGGCTCAGTCGGATTGCCTGTTGCTAATCCGTCGTCTATTGCTTTTGCGCCAGGAGCCGAGCGCACTCTTTATTTTTCTTGTCCGAATATTGTTAAGGATGATCATCAACTTGCCGTTATCATCTATTGGAAGGGGAAACTGCTGCAAGAATTTCCGGTTGTGAAGCAGCACTAAGAGTTGTAGAAAATCGTATAACTGATGTAATGCAAGAAAATTTCAATCCAGAATCAACAAACTCTGAAGTCGATCAGCCGGCCCCTCCACCTGTGCCTAGTTGTCGCCACGAATATGTGCGTATCTTTCAAAGACGGCTGAAGGGTCTTGATCGTCGCTTGGTATCGACAAAAGCCTATTTGCCCATTGGTTTTAAAATTGGTGATTTCGGTCATCTCGGTGAGAACAGCTATTGCTTTTGCACCAAATGTAGGGCCCGTCTTTATCCTAAGCGCACCCATGCCGACAAACTACAGGCGCGTTTGGCTGCCGCTGCTGGAAAGCTTAGCGCTGAGCAAGCGGCCCTAGCTGATCAAGATTTGCTAGATGACGTTGGTTCCGATTTGATGCAGGAAGTATTGAATGAATTCTCAGCAGAGAAGCTATCGGCAGACAAAATTGGTATTGATATACACGTAGAAGAACTCGAGCCTGAAATGGTCGACGTTCAAGATATCGAGGCGGAAGGAGTTAAACTCTCAGATGAGGAGGATAGCTGTGCGTTGTCGGAAGAAGAAAACTAAAGGCTGGTTGCATCTATTGGACCGAATTATGTTCTTTAGCGCCGTGGTGCCGCCCGGCTATATCATTTATCGCTTTGTCCGTTGGTTTGTCAGGCAAGAAGACGGCTTAAGCAAATCTGATGAGACTGATGAAGCTTTAGACTAAGGCCTTAGTGATGGCAAAAGAGCGGGAATGGCGAGTTATTTATTGAGAGTATTTCGTGCAGCACTGGTTAGCTCTTTGGGGCTGGGCGGCGGCATTGGTCTCTTAATTATGATTATCGTCTTGACCAACAAGAATGAGCCAAATGCATTTCACTATGGTCTAATGGCCGGCCTTACCATTGGTGGTATTTTCGCGCTCTTCACTATTGCTGTTCTTTTACCTCTTGACCTCAGTGCCCACGTTTTCCTTAGTAAGGGTCGCTATCATCAAATTTGGGATCTTGAGCAGACTCGAGAAATTGAAGTGACCGGCACGGGAAAACAAGTTTTGCATGCTGCTCGTCAAGCACTACTGGTAGTGCCTTATGTTACCCGGGTATCTGATGATGTCGAGCATATGATTACTCGTGCCGCCAGCGGCCCTAGTTGGCGCTCCGGTGGTGAGGAGATGGAAGTTGAACTTAATTGTAAGGCTGAAAATCAATGGCAAGTGAAGGTTGTTAGTCGGCCTCGTTCTAAAAACGTGGTTTTTGACTATGGCAAAAATTTTGAAAACGTTGAAACTTGGCTTGGTCAGTTTGACAGTCTTTTGAAAGAAAGCAAAGCTTGAGCCCAAGTTTTAGCCTAAGTTTTAGCTTCGCGTCACTGAAGTAAACTTAGGCTAAAGCTCTAGCATTTAGTGCCTGTAATCGATATTGTCTCTACTGCAAAAGAGAAGAAAGTTCGTCTGCATGTTCTTCCTCAACGGCAAGAATGTCTTCGAGTAGTCTTCTTGTGGTTGAATCACTATTGCCAATGTGTTCAATCATGCCGCGATATGACTCAATAGCTATTCTTTCTGCTACAAGATCTTCTTTGATCATGTCCTTGAGATTGGTGCCGACTACATATTCAGCGTGACTTCTCTCAGTTAGTGTGTCAGGGTTAAGATCTGGCTCACCGCCCAATTGGACGATACGCAATGCTAATCTGTCTGCATGAGCCAGCTCTTCATTGGAATGAGCGAGAAACTCTTGTGCAATTGATTCTGAATTGACGCCGCGGGCCATATAGTAATGACGGCGATAGCGCATGACGCAGACTAGCTCTGTGGCTAGCGATTCATTGAGCATTTTATTTACTTTTTTGATGTCGGCCGAATAGTCGGCTGTGACAGCTCCGTCTTCGACATGGCGACGGGCCCGCTCTCTGATCTCACTAACGCTATGCTTGGGCTCGCTGGCCTCTTTAACAGCGCTACTATGATTTTTATTATTGCTCTTATCCGTTTTCCCAGACATAGTTACTTCTCCACTTAACAAGGTGCAAGTGCAAACTTGCTCTGCCTATAGCGCTGGAGACTATCCTTGACTTGATTAGTTCCACTTTTCTCTCAATGTGGTAATTTGAACCTATGGGCCCCGAACAAACTCAAATTCAACCGATAGCTGACACGGCAATATTGATGGTTAAGCTCTTACACGCTGGGCTATCGCTGACCGGGTTTGCCTTAGGCGTTGCTATTCTCTATTTCTTCCGTCCCGGCATTACCGTGCGCACAGCCATAGTGGCGGGCAGTGCCCTGACTTTAGTCAGCTCAATTTTGCTCGGCGGTGACCTTTTTGCCCCCGTGTTAGTAGATGACCGGTTTACACTTTTGCGCCGTCTTGGCTGGTTCGCCCTAGGCTTGCTTTTTGGAGCCGGTCGAGGCGATCGTATTGTCAATTGGATTCGTCCGCCAGTCGTTCCTGTATTTGTCAGTGAGCCAGTATTTAAGACAGAAAAAGAACTTAGGACAGAACAAGACCTCAAGGCAGAGCAAGAACTTAGTGTCGAGCCAGCGATTGGCGAAAATGTCCCGGCCGCTGCTCTCGATGCTGGCCCCGAAGCTAAGCCTGGCTTAGATTCACACTGAAGTGACTTTGCCAAATCTTGCAAAATAAGCTTGCGCTTCGTATTTACCCCACTGACACGGGGCGTTTCTGGCGGCAATATATGTATAGAGATTTTTACCTAGATAGAGCTATTGTGGTGTCCGGTGAAAGAAACACTTACCGAAAAAATAGTAAGCAATATCAATCCTGTAGATTTCGCTCAGGGCTTTTATCAAGGCGCCATAGAAAAGCCTGTTGATGCAGTGCGCCAACTTGTTGGTCTTAGTGACAATGACAAAGGCCATGACAAAAATAAGTTGGCGCCTAAAGCTGAAGCTCCGCGCACCCTAGCTACTGAAGCTGGCGCCATTGCTGGGCAAATCGTCGATTTTAGTATCTTAGCGGTGGCCAGCCATGGGGCGCTAAAACCGTTGATGAAAGAAAGTATTAACGGTGTGGCTGGCAGTGCTAGCAAAATGTTTCTAGCCGGAGCCGTTGACGGTGGCTTATTGACCACAAGCTCAAGTGATAAGAGTTTATTGCAAGGTCGTCTTGAGGGTGCTTTGCTTTCGGGCACAACTTTTGCTGTCATGGGAGGTGGAAGTAAGGCCTTAGAAGGTGTCAAGCTTTTGCCAAAAAATGACTTTCTTGCTAAGAGCTTAAGTAGTGCTTTGGCTGGTGGCGCCGGTGGTGTCACTTCGGCCTATGGCCATGCCTTTACTCAAGAACATCGACTAGCAACAGGGTCTGAAGTTTTGAGCAGCGCTGGTCAGTTTGCCGCCTTTGGTGCTGGCTTCCATGCCTTCAATGCCGGCGTTGTTAAAGTGGCTAAGTTACCGGCTGTTGAAAGTGCCTATTACCGCACCAAGTGGAACATCCAAGAAGGTGCAACAGAAGGCAAACGCCTATACTACGCCACTTTAAATGAACTCAATTTGCAGCATCCAATTAAACGCCTAAACGATTTCGTCAATCCAGTAAGACTACCAGAACTGCCTAAAGTGACTCTCACTGCTGAGAATAATCCAGTTGCTGTCTTTGAAAAAGAGTATCCGCAGTACATCAGAAAAATTGAAGCCTTAGAGAAGAAATACGAAGAGACACCTAAAGGCAATAGGCGTGATGTCTATGACGAAATCGGAGAAGAGCAAGCTAAGTTTGCCGAGAAACTTCTGGCAATTTTGCACGGTACAGCAGAAAAGCCTGGTCTCAACTCATACAGCAATGCTGAGCTGGCACAGGGCCACAGTGTTGAGCGAGTGGCGGCAATCCGCGAAACACTTACGGCCTCGCTTAAGCGGCCTAGCTATAAGTCGGCTAGTGAGTTTGAAGATGGTATGGCCAAGCTAGCACCGCGTGATATCTCGGGAGAGCACGATACATTTAGCATCCTCATGGGTTTAGGCAAAGCCCGCGAAAGATTTTTCAATTTTGATGAAGGTGCATTGGGTAAGAAGCTTTCTCTGCCAGGAGACTATCACTACAAATCTCGCGCCTATGGTACTCCTGCTGATTGGATGCCATTTGAATCTAGCGCAAAACTGAGCAATTTATTTCATGCCACAGTCTCTCGTGCTCTTGATTCTATCTTCACTGAGGGCAAACTACTTCCGGCAAAAGAACTGCGCTTACGTGGCATTAAGCAAGTTGCTGGCGAGAGTGCCGATGAGCAATTCCCACGTCGGGCAATCTCGATGACACGCAATTTTAGCGAGGCATTCTGTTACCACCGTCATAGTCCTGAGAGCTTGGCTGACTTTCCTGTGGTATTTGGTATATCGCGCCATGCAGTAGCCGGTTCAAAAGGCTGGAACGCTGGCATGCTCGAACCAGGTGAATTGCTCACTAATAAGCTCAATATTGGAACTGGGCTTTTTGAAAAACTGGGCCTGCGTAAGCCCGATATCACCCATATTTTTGTACCAGACAGCCAAGTGCCTGTGGTCAATCGAGCACTAGCAAGTCACCGCATTGGTGGCGTGCGGGTGGTTGGCTTTAACGACATAGACACACCACAATGGCAGCCAATCTTGCACTAAGAAATCAGACTTTAGTTGGCAGCCTGTTTATATTGCGGCCCACTCGTCGCTGATGCACCCCTCTTCATATGACCACAAGCCTTTGACTTCGCCATCAATTAGACTCAATTTTAATCGAGGAAAGTCCACTCCTGGCTCGATATCAATGGACGCGATGCCGTATTGGGATAAACCCTCAACAGTAATTCCACTTGCAACAAAAGTATTGCGAACAAGGTCCATTTTCTCTGCCCAAGTGCCATCCATGAGCGGAATTAGTCTGATAGTAAGGTGTCCAGCCCAATTTGACTTCTCTGCGTACCATAGAACGCCCTCGCTGTCAGGATAAGCCTTTACCTCATCGTCGACAGCTAGATTCTTGGCAAACCACGGAATATTGTCAATCTGATAGTTACCATTCTCAAGCTTAATCGCCCAGATGCCTTCGCTCTCCACCGGCGGCCAGCCGCTATCGTCTTGATCTAGCTTAACGCGTAGCTTTATATGACTAGCCGTGGCTTTATTCTCGGATTCGTCTTTGGGCAAGCGAACACAAGCCTCAACGGTATTTCTAGAGTCCGAGGAAGTCTGGTCCGCTGCCTTGGGCTGTTGGTTTGACTCTGAGGTTGACTTCAGGGCAGACGATCTCGCAAGTACGGCAATGTACGCAGTTTTCCAGCGACATACCGTGCTTTCTCACATCTTCAATGATGTCGATTCTGTGCACTTCAGCAGTGCAATCAGAGACGCAAGGTGTGGTCTTACCTAGGGCTTCATATTTACTGATGCACTTAACGCAAGTAGAAGCGTTGAATTCATCAATGTGATTGTTGCCTTCGTGATACTTGGTAGAAGCATAGAAGACAGCATCAACTCTTGAGTAAATCGTTGATTTGTCGAAGTTCTGTGGCTCATCATACTTAGGTGGTACCCAAGCTGGAATGATGTGCTTGTAGTCTTCTACATACTTGATTGGACCAATATCAATTTTGCCTTCAATCAACGAAAGCGATCTGATGCCGTCTTTTGAAGAGCCAAGTGGGTTTTTGAAGCCGACCTTGAGCATACCAATCCAGGCATTAGACTTATCGATGCTCTTGGCTATATCAGGCAAGTAGCGGCCTAACAGTTTTGGATTCTCGATGAAGGCCCAACGGAAGTAGCGGTTTTTGTAAGACTCTTTGATAACAAAGCCGTCTTCTAGTTCTTTTTGATAAGGAGCTAGTGCTGCTTCTGATGTGTCGTCTTTGACTAGGGCATCATGGAGAACTTTGGCGGCAACGTAGCCGCACTCCATGGCGCGATCGACACCGGCTAGATATTTGACGTCAAGGGTACCGAGGGCATCGCCCATAAGTAGTGCCCCAGGTACATAGAACTTCTTAGGCAAGCTGTAATAGCCGCCTTCAGGAAGAAGAGCCGCACCATACTTGAGTAGTTTGCCACCAGCAATCAATTTTTGAATAAATGGATGTTTCTTGTAGTCTTGCAGCTTTTGCTGCGGGTTCATGTTTGGATCTTGGCTATCAAGGCTGATTACCATACCAATAGTTAATTTACTGTCTTTCATGCCATAAACGAAGCCACCACCAAAGGTGCCATCAAGCAGTGGGTAGCCTAGAGTGTGCCAGACTTTGCCCTCAACGCTTTCGTTTAATTGCCAAACTTCTTTGACGCCAACAGACCAAATTTGTGGGTTGTCGCGCAGCTTAAAGTGGTCGACCACATCTCTTGAAATAAAGCCTTTGTCACCAAAACAAGTGAACTTGCCGTAGACATAGTCTTCTTCCGATGTTGGTTCTTCAGTGACAGCAACACCGGCAACTCTGCCATTTTCAAAAGCTACTGAGTGAGCGGCAAAACCTGTGAAAAGGTCGATAGTTACATTCGGCACTTCTTTGGCTCTTTCTTGTACTTGATTGGCCATCCAATTAACTACATAGCTCAAGGTCAAAACCAGATAGCCGGTTTTGTCAAAAGACTTAGGGTATAGCTTGTGCGGAATGTCCCATTTCTTCTCAGCGCCGAGCACTGAAAATTCTGACTCAGTACAAGTGGCTTCGATGGGGAAGCCTATCTCTTTATAGTTCGGCCATACTTTTTCAATGATGTGCGGGTTAGTGACCGCACCGCTCATTATATGGGCGCCGAAATCTTTGCTCTTCTCAAGAATAGCAATGGTGTATTGCTTGTCGCTACCCTTGGCTAATTCAAGGAAACGGTAAGCGAGAGTGAGGTTGGATGGGCTACCACCAACTAGAAGTAGGTCATACTCAATGCGATCCGACAACTGCCTCGACCCCCTTTCCTGACTGAATCTCTTTGAACTGTTTGATCATTTCTGGAACGATCTGATAGATGTCGCCAACAATTCCATGGTGGGCAAATTTGAAGATTGGCGAATCTGGATCTTTATTAATGGCAATGATCATGCCAGATTTGGACATACCGACACGGTGTTGGATTGCTCCAGAAATACCGCAGGCTATGTAGAGTTTTGGTCTTACCGTTTTACCAGTCTGGCCAACTTGGTGCTGGTATGGAATCCAACCCAGGTCTACAACTTTTCTTGAGGCGCCGATGGCTGAGTTTTCAAAAGTATCGGCTAATTGTTTCAACAAGTCGAAGCCATCAGCACTACCCAGGCCATAGCCACCACCAATGATGACATCGGCTTCTGTTAGTTTGATGCCCTTAGATACTTCTCTTACTGTATCGGCCACAATTAAGCGATAGTCTTCAGGAATCAGTTTTACAGGAACGCTAGTGATTTTACCTTTGCGACCTGGCTCATTTTTATTGGGAGTCATTACCCCAGGACGGGTTGTCGCCATCTGTGGGTTTTTCCAAGGTCCTAAAATTCGGGCTTTCAAACTTTCGCCAAAGCTCGGCCTGATGGCATAGAGACAATTTGGATAGAGACCAATTTTTGTTGGATCTACTTTGCTTTTGTGTTCGTATGGCCCGATGTCAAGCTCGGTGCAGTCAGCCGTAAGACCGGTTTCGAAGTGTGCAGAAATACGAGGAGCCAAGTCACGGCCAGTTGTGGTGGAGCCCAGCAAGCAGGTATGTGGTGTTTCAGGCAACGAATCGAGGAAGTCGATTACTACTCTTCTATAAGGCAGTGTGCGGTATGAGAAGAGTTCTTTGTCGTCGGCTACAAAAACTTCGTCGGCGCCGGCTTCAATTAGCTTTTGCGGCATGTCGCCTAGGTTGTAGCCGAGCACGAGGCACTTAAGATTGCGTTCCATTTTGTCGGCAAGAATACGCCCTGCACCAAGTAACTCAAGGGTTACCGGTTGGAGGTCTCCTAAGATTTGCTCGGCAATTACGAGCACATCTCCCTTAGGACAAAAGGCTGATACGTCAGGTTGTTCACTCATTTCTTTGTCTACTTATTTACTTACTGACTCATTTACTGGCAGATCCAACTAAAAACTGACTGAGGTCGCTTGCTTTGAGAACATCGCCCACCAACTCGTGGGCTGATTGACCTTCGTGCATAGTGCAACTTCCACCCAATTCGCCGACTTTCTCTGTCCAAGCCACAATTGTAGGTGAGCCTTTCAATCCAGCGCGCTCAGGATCCGCTGCAACAATATCTAGATCAATACTGTGAATGTATTTTTTCAGTTCTTCCTGATCTCTTGCCAGGCGTCTGACTTTCCAAGCCCCTCTGAACGATTTATATTCAAGTGGATGGTAGGAGTTAGCAACTGTTATCAGAAGAGGTGTTTCAGCTACAACTTTTTGGTAGCCGCCCTCGATAATTCTGCGGGCATGCACTTTGCCGTCTTCCATATGGAAATCTTCGCAATAGGTAACTTGCGGTAAGCCCAAGCGCTCAGCTATCTGCGGACCTACTTGAGCGGTGTCGCCATCAGTAGTCTGCAGGCCGCAGAAGATCAAATCGGGTTTGCCGATGTAATTGAGCACTTTGTGGAGGGCATAGGCAGTTGCCAGGGTATCGGAGGCAGCCAGCCTGCGATCAGATAGCAAGTAAGCCTCGTCAACGCCGTGCTCAAGGCACTCAAGCAAAATTTCGACAGCCGGTGGCGGCCCCATCGAAATTGCTGTGACCTTGCCGCCATATGTCCTCTTGGCGTGCAAAGCCGCCTGCAGGGCAAAGCGATCGAAAGGGTTGAGCATGCGCTTGGCTTTTGCTCTATCAATGGTGCCATCAGGGTTGAGACCGGCCTTGGAGCCTGTGTCTGGAACCTGCTTCACCAAAACGTAAATGTTTAAACCGGCCGACATATTACCTTCTGGGTATCCTTAACTGAAAGATTCTACCTACATATGGCTGAAGCTTCCCTATTTGTTAATAAGAGATAGAGTCTACTTAACGAAAGCTCTTTATATCAGGGGTAGTTTGACTCTTTATTTCTTGCCGTAGGGCATTCTCAATTGTTTCTTTATATGGAAATCTCTATTACTTCAGATTATCCTTAGCTCACCTTGCAAATACCCTTTCCCCGTCGGCTTTTCAAGAGACGAGCGGGAAAATACAGAGAAGAATATGACTGCACATTTATTTACGAGCTCTAGTTCCGGCGCGGCCAAAGTTAAGCTGCTTCTCCTTTCTTTATCGGTCGCCATGGTTCAGAGCTACTGTCCAGTTTTTGCCCAAGTTCAGGTAATCAAAATGGGGCGCGGCGACAACCAGAAAGAAAATGTCAACCAGAAAGAAAATGTCAGCCAGAAGGAAAGTATTGGCCCGAAAGCCGATGCTGCGGTTCGTGCCCAGTACGATAGTTTGGTCGATCAATATTTTGCTAGTGCTTTTGCTTTTGCCCCTAGCTGGGGTACACAGGTGGGCTTTCACCAGTACGACAAGCAATTAGAAGATCTTTCGACGGCCGCCTTGAAAAATAATGAGGCCACTCTCATTGACTATCGCCGCAAATTTTCAGATCCAGCTTTTTTGCAGTTGCCTAGAGCCCAACGTCTAGACCTGTCAATGTTGCAGGCTAGTATTTCAGCGAGTTTACTCGATTTGCAAGAACTGCACTGGCTAAATCGCGACCCAGATAGATACCCCTCTCTCATTGCCGACAGTGTCTTTTCATTGGCTAAACGAAATTTCGCCCCGGTGGACGAACGCTTAGTTTCAGTCATTAGCCGCATCGAAAAGGCGCCGGCAGTGCTTGCTGCTGGTCGGGCCAATATTCAACCAGACAAGGTGCCTCGTATATACGCTGAAGTAGCTTTAGAGCAATTGCCGGGCACCATTGAGCTGTTTAAAACTACTATTCCGGCGGCTTTTGCTTCAGCCAATCCAGAGCTAAAAGAAAAATTTGAGAAAGCAAACTCTAAGTTGATTGCTGAACTTGTTAGTTACCAAACTTTTGTCAAAGAGAAAATTTTGCCCAATGCCCACGGTCAATTTGCAATCGGTGAGGCTGCCTACCAGAAGAAGCTTGCATTTGATGAAATGGAAGATGAGAAACTCGATGTAATCTTGGCTAACGGCTACAAAGAGTTGCGCCGATTGCAAACTAGATTTAAGCAATTGGCTCATGAGATCAATCCAAAAATAAGTGCCCTTGAGTGTTTCGAGAGCATAGCTAGCGAGCATCCCCAGCCCGATAAACTGGTTTCGTCTACAGCCAATGTTTTGGATCGCATTGCTGCTTTTATTGAAGAGAAGAAAATTGTCACCATACCCTCTAAAGACAGGGTGACTGTGGCCGAGAGCCCATCTTTCATGCGCGCACTCACCTTTGCTTCTATGGACACTCCAGGGCCCTATGAAGACACTGCCAAAGAGGCCTTTTATTACGTTACACCAGTAGAAAGCGATTGGGATAAGAAGCGCATTGAAGAGCATATGCGTTTCTTTAGCTATGCTGACTTGCTTAATACCAGTGTGCACGAGGCCTATCCTGGTCACTACGTGCAGTTTCTTTGGGTCAAGCATGCACCATCGAAGGTGCGTAAGTTGTTAGGTTGCTCTTCGAATGCAGAGGGATGGGCCCACTATTGCGAGCAGCTCATGATCGAACAGGGGTTGCCAGCAAGTGATTCTTCTAGTGATAAAGATAAGAATGTAGAGCAAAAGAAACTTGAACAGAAGAAGCTAGAACTAGTGCAAATTCATGATGCCCTGTTGCGTGTTTGTCGATATATAGTCGGTATCGAAATGCACACACGTGGATTGTCCTACGATAAGGGGCGTGAGTTCTTTATCAAAGAGGGATTCATGGAAAAAGCCAATGCTGAGCGTGAAACCAAGCGTGGTACTAAAGACCCGACCTATCTAGTCTATACATTGGGCAAGCTCAAAATAATTGCTTTGAAAGCTGAGTACAAAGCGAAAATGGGAGACAAGTATGATCAAAAAGATTTTCATGATCGATTTTTGAAGTGTGGTTTCCCCCCTCTAAAAATTGTGCGCACGGAAGTATTAGATTTAGATTTGCCCAAGGGTAATTAGGCAAAGAAAGAAAAAATTGAGTGGGAAACAAAACCAGTAGACCGTCGTCGAAGGTTTCATCTGAAGACCGTGTCATATAAAAACAAGTGGCTGTTGACAAAGGGGATGTAATGAAGCGCAAATCGAAAAATCTGGTTGCTCGAGCTTTACTACTGGTAGCTAGTTCTGCAGCGCTTGCTGGTGGCATTGTTGGGGCGATAGTGACTTTCCCTGGTACGGTCTCGGGCGGTCACAATTCAGCTGGCGCTTTCAATCTGGGAGTGGGTTGGAAGGCAAGTCTTGACGGCGCTTTGGTGGAGGCCAAGCAGAAGCAGAAGTATGTTCTTGCTGATGTATATACCGATTGGTGTAGTTGGTGCAAAAGGCTCGATAAGGACACTTTTCAAGACGACCAAATGGTCAAATATCTAAAGTCTAAGTTTATTTGCGTCAAACTCAATGCTGAAGGCTCTAAAGAAGGCAAAGCTGCGGCCAAGAAGTACCATGTGCACGGGTTTCCTTGTTCGCTGGTATTCAATACTGAAGGCAAGTTCATTGGTCGCTTAAGTGGCTACATGGAGCCGGATAAATTTCAGAGTGCTCTAGAAGATCTCATTGCTCATCCAACTGCTGCTGCTGACGAGAAATAGTTAAAAGCTCTGCTTAGCACTCAGTGTGAATAATAAGAGAAGGCTCATGATTGAGCCTTCTCTTTAAGCTTTAACTCGATTTCGATAGTTACTGGGGTTGGATCACTTGATACATGGTTTCAAGAGCTAGTGGGCCGTTGCCGCATCTGCGAATGTAGTCTTGAGCGAGATTGCGAATATTGTTCATGTCTTTGAGATTGGGCATAAATCCGAAGCGCATCGACTTGGAATTGGCCAACAGATGGCGAACGAAGCGCAAGCCAGCCTCTGTCGTTTCGCTATTGTCGGGGCCGCCGCTGCCCATGACGATGGTCTCTACCACTGTATTTTCGATGGCACTCTCTATGGCATTTATTTGAGCGCTCACTCGGCTGTTGAGTTGGCCGAGGTCAAAGTCGATGTGTTCGAAAGATGCGGGATCGAAATTCATTGCTTGTTCCTTTATTTGTTTTCTTGATTTGTTTTCTTGATTTGAATAATGAAGAAATTGTTGAGGTGATGCAATTACTGTAGGTGCCAGAAACATCCTTGGCAACTAAAGAAACGCTAAGGGACTATATCAACGCTGAATAAGGGGGGTGGAAATACGGTAAATCCCACGTCAATCAACGGCTTGAGCTTTACAGCTGATGTGAAGTAAATTTGTTTGCGTTTCAATCTGTAAACTGCAAGGGCGTATTTATGGCCATATCCAACCTAAGTGAAAATTCAATGAGTGACCAAGCTGTGGCCGTAATGAAGTGCCTAGTCAAAGAAGATCTTGATAAAGATGGCCTGACCTTAATGACTGCTCATCCCGAGCCGCAAATGAAACTTGATGAAGTCAAAATCAAAGTTCTGGCTACAGCAGTTTGCGGTACCGACAAAAGTATTTTCACCAGTGCTCAGAGCGAAGGTATTCGCAATGAGATGAAACGCTATATAGGAAGTGCTAAATATTCTCCTATTGTTGTTGGTCATGAATTTTGCGGCATAGTAGAAGCGGTTGGGGCCGGTGCTCAGGCCAGCAGCTTGGCTGCTCCTGATCACTTAAGAGTGCAAGTGGGAGACTACGTCACAGCCGAAATGCATCTTGCATGTGGCCATTGCTTGCTGTGCCGTACTGGCAGCGAACATATTTGTACTTCAGTCAAAGTCAAAGGCGTACACCTCGACGGTTGTTTTGCTCGCGCCGTTACTGTGCCTTACAAGAACGTCATATTGCTTGGTAAAGACGGAGACACATCGGTAATTCCGCCACGGATCGGCGCTTTACTTGATGCTTTTGGCAATGCCGTTCACACAGTTTCTGAGGCCGATGTGCGCGGCAAATCGGTGGCTATTCTTGGTGCAGGACCGCTTGGTTTAATGGCCGCGGCCCTCTGCAAAGATTTTGGTGCATCGCGAATTTATCTCACTGAGGCTGCTGACGTTGATCGTCGCTTCAAGCTTGCTTCAGATTTTGGTGTTCGTTATTGCTTTGATGTCGGCAAGGGTTCAAGCGAACTATACGCTGCTGTCGATAAATACGAAACTGGTGCCAATGGTGTCGATGTGGTGCTTGAGATGTCCGGTTCGCCACCCGCATACACAGATGCTTTCAGAATTGTTCGCAATGGCGGCCTAGTAATTTTGCTCGGTATTGCCCGCAAACCGCTAGCCAATTTCGATATCGCCAATGGTGTTATCTGGAAGGGAGTGACGGTCAAAGGAATCTTTGGTCGGCGCATGTTTGATACCTGGGAAACTATGCTCAACTTGCTCAAGGAAGACCACAATGGCTTGCAAGAGCGCCTCTCGCGCATAATTGCCCCGGGTCTATATCCGCTAGAAAACTACCAGAGTGCTTTTGAATCTCTCATTAGCGGCAAAGAAATGAAATTGGTCTTTAGTCCACAAGATAATAAATAAGGGGTGCAGCATGAGCCAGACCGTTGCTAAAAAACTAGGAGTGAAATCACTCTATCAAGCTCTTGAGCACGAGCTTGGCCAAGCCAAAGAAGCTAAGACCTATAAGTATGAAGTGCCGGTAGAAGGTCGTATGGGTGGAGTGGTGCAAGCCAATGGCCGCTCGCAAGTGATGCTTGCTTCTAATAATTATTTAGGGCTGGCCAATCATCCAAGAATTGTTGAAGCCGCCAAGAAAGGTCTCGATAAGTATGGTTATGGTTTGGCTTCCGTTCGCTTTATCTGCGGCACTCAACCAATTCACCTTGAACTAGAAGAGCGCATCGCTCGCTTCTTAGGTACAGAGGCGGCAATTTTGCATTCTTCTTGTTTCGCTGCGAACGAAGCATTTTTTGCCGCTTTGCTAGGTGCTCAACTTGGTGCTACTGATTATCGCGATGTGATTTACTCAGACGCTCTCAATCATGCCAGTATCATTGACGGTATCAGGCTCTCGCGTATTGCCGTTAAGACGACTGACTTAAATGCGTATAAGCACAATAATATTCAGCAGCTGCGCACAGCTCTAGCTGCTGACAAAGCAAAAGACTATCGCCTCTCTGTTATCGCCACCGATGGTGTCTTCAGCATGGAAGGTGAATATGCCAATTTGAAAGAATTTGTAGAAATGGCTAAGGACAATGACGCCTTGCTCTTCGTCGATGAGTCTCACTCGACTGGTGTTCTTGGTGCTACCGGCCGTGGTACTCCAGAGCATTGCGGTGTGCACGGTAAGATAGACGTGATTTCTGGCACGCTAGGTAAAGCTTTGGGTGGAGCTGCCGGCGGTTTCATTGCTGGTAAGAAGCACTTGATCGATTTCATGCGGCAAAAATCGCGACCATATACTTTCTCAAACTCATTGCCGCCAGCCATTGTCGCTGCTGCTATCGAGGCTCTCAACATCCTTGAAGAAGATTCTAGTCTGGTTGAGAAGTTGCATCAAAATACCGACTACTTTAGAAAAGAAGTAAAACGGCTTGGATTCACAATCTTGGAGGGTATTCACCCGATTGTGCCGGTCATGGTTGGCGAGGCCGCCACTGCCATGGATATGTCTAATCAATTGTTAGAGCAAGGTGTCTATGTTAGAGGCCTCTGGTACCCGGTTGTGCCCAACGGCGAAGCACGGTTAAGAGTGCAGATTTCAGCTGCTCATGAAGTGGAAGATCTTGACCGGGCGCTGGCAGCCTTTGCCAACGTTGGCAAAAAACTAGGCGTGATTTAGAGCCTACTTAACTGGTTCAGCCATTACTTAACTTGCTCGGCCATCCACATGCCACCACCATTGGTTTTGCCTTCAAGGCGTGTGCCTTGATATTCGGGTTCGTTGACGCTATCAGCTTTGCCACGAAATTCAAGGGTACGTTCACCTTTGCTTTTTCCCTTTGGATTTTTAACAGGGAAATAGGTCACCCACATTTTTAAATTGGGATAGGTGTAAGTCCCTTTGACCTTGAAAGCTTCTTTGTTGGCTTTATCCACGCCGTGACCAGTAATCTTGGTGCCCTCTTGTTCCAGATACATCCTGGCATGGACAGTCTTAAACTCGAACTCGTAACCAGCATCCCATTTACCGGACAGATCTGGACGACGGTTGCCACCGCCTTGGGGCGCTACTGGCTGTTGGCTAGCCGCTTGGGTCGGGGTAGCGGTTGCACCTCCGCTATCTATTTGGGCGTCCCATTGGCCTTCTACCACTTTACCGTTCTGAGTCGCCTTATATGTACCAGACATATATGGGCCGCTGTACTCAGCCGTTTTTGCCATTTCAAAACTGCCTATATAAATGATTGGAGGCAAATTAGGATTTTCATCTACGTGATAGCGCTTGTGGAAAGTAATTGATTTGCCGTTGATGACTCCAGCATCGATGACGAAATTGCCTTGGGTACTGTCGTCAACTCCGACGCCCTGAAATGACGTGCCGCTTTGGCTGATGTTCATGTGAGCTGATTGGGTGTCACCGCCCACCGAGTAGGAGACCTGCCAGTTGCCAGCCACCGGATTGGCAGCAGCATTTGTGCCGCCACTGGGCTGGGAGGTGGTGGGTGAGAGCTTGACTGTTTGACAGCCAGTAAGGGTCAGCACAGACACTGAACTGATGATGATAGTAAGGCTGACTAGCGCGATTCGCGCTGCTAGCTTCGATTTGAACTGTCCTGGGGCAAAGTTTGTCACTGTCATCGGTCCCGGTTTTCCTTTGTCTTATTACTCTGTCTAAAGGCTTGTCTGGCCTTCTGCCTTAGCGTTCTAGATCTGAACTGGTTATGTCTATTTTGCTGATCTATACGATGGCGTAGTAGCAATTCTATAGCAAGACGGTCCAATTTCCCGCATCTGGCCCTATTTAAGTAAGTTCAGCGGTTTTGTTGAGCTATTTTAGGGGCATGTATATTATTAATTCTTGCCATTTCATGGGAAAAATACGAAGAAAAGCATGGGAGAAATACGTAGTCGCACGTTGACAAGGTATTTGGCGGCAATCAGAATAGGAACACTTACCACTTGCCCTCTCTCGAAAGCAGCATCAATACTAATTATTCAAACGGTTAGTATTTCCAGGAGTTTCACTAGGTCATGACAGAAGCTGTAAAGCCTGCGACCGATAACACCGCTAAGCCAGCGGTTGAAACTGATGCGTCCAAAAAAGAGAAAGCTGCAGCCGATGGCGCTCACGACAAGCTGGCAAAAGAAGCTGCTGATGCGACAAAACCAGGCACTGACGCCAAAAAAACTGAAGATGCCGCGAAAAAGCCTGAAGAAGCGGCTAAGAAGCCTGAAGAAGTAGCGAAGAAGCCGGAAGAAGTTGCGAAGACGCCTGCCGCTGAGAAGAGCTGGGCTGAGCTTGCTTTAGATGAAGTGCGCAATTCCAGCATTGCTTCATGGATGGGCATCAAAGCACCAGATAAAGCACATGCTGTGCCAAAAATTGAAGTGGCTGCTGCGGCAAAAGCTGAGGCGCCTGGGTTCCTAGACTTTGGCATTGCCACTATTCCTGGTTACGATGTGAGAAAGGACGGTACTGCTTCGCTCACCAGCTCAGAATTTAAGTTAGACCTTAAGGCCGACACTCTGTCTTTAGCTCCAAAACCAGAAGAGGGCGGTGTGGGGAACTGGTTTAGTAACGTTTGGGACTCTACCAAGCAGACTTTCTCTGATGGCTACAAATGGACAAGAGATACATTTTCCAAGCTTGGTGAATGGTCAGTCTCGGAGATGGACAAAGCTTTAGAAGAATCAGGAAAGATCAATGCCGAAGCCTACATCAAGTCTTTTGAAGGTAAGTCTGATTACAAAGTCACGACCTTGGCTGGTCCGGATGATGAACTAAAGAAGATTTTGGTCGATTATGGTGATGGGTCATCTTCAACCTTGACTGAAAGAACTCGTGTTAGAGAAAAGGGTGACACGAAATCTATTTACAACCCTGAGACTAAAGAGAGCCACTCAAGCAATCCTAAGTATGGTTCACATGACCGCTTAGCAAATGGTACTGAAATTTTTACCCAACCAGACGGCACTCGGGTCATTGCCCGCGGTAAAGATGAGATTTTTGTTGTTGCCAAAGCCGCTGATGGCTCAGATGTTTTTCAGCGTGTAGAAGGAAAGAACGTTTCTCAGACCTTCGGACCCTTCGTAGTGAGCGATGAAGTCGGAACGGTTATGAAGAATGCTGCTCAAATGAGACGGCATCACCGCCAAGGTCGCAATGAATCGACTACTTTCGACAACGGTGAAATGGTTGATGGTAATGATGGTGCCAAATTATTGGCTAGGAAAGACCAGACAGCTGTTTTCACGACAAAAGATGGCGGTAGTATTGAACTTGATTTCAGTACTGGCCGGGCTACGCGCAAAGACAGTCAAGAAAAACCAGTAGAGACAGGCACCATTGAGGAGATAAGTCGTCAGGCTGCTGCTGAGGGTTTGAGAGTTGACCGCGCCAATAGGACTGTGTCAGTTGAAGGTTCGTCTAAGGTCTTCCGCTACGACGAATCTGGCAAACTTGTTTCTGAGGCCACTGATGCCGAGACTGGCAAGCAGTTAGTGCGTGTTCATGACCAAGATGGCGGCGTTCAGACGACCTACAAGGCCGCTGATGGTGAAGTTTTGGGTCAGAGCAAAGTCAACCATAACGATCTGGACCATATGTTTGTTCAGCAAGACGTCAACGGTGCTGCTGTTGCTACATTTAACTACAACAAACATGAATATGAGGCTGCCAACGGGGCCTTCAAGTTCGGAGAGTTTGGCACAGAGCTTTTTGGTGGAGAGGTCTATGTAGACAGAGCCAGCGGTGATATCAGCTATTCCGACGGCACGTCATTCTCGAGCTCTTCTCCTGCGGCAATTCAAGCATCTGAGGCATCTGCTACCTCGGCTTCTGTCAATGCTACTAGTGTTGCTAGCCAACTCGCGGCCAAGGCCGGTAACCCGGCTACCATTTCAGCGGGTGATTTGTCTCAGTGCCTTAGTGCCTACGGCAGCATTTCTGCTGCTCTTCAACAATGTCTCGCCAGTGGTAACTTTGCAGGTGTCGGTCAATGTTTGGCTGCTCAAGGTGCTCTGGCTAGTGCTATCGGTGTAATCGCTCCTAAGCTAAATGCTATGGATGATGCCCGCAAAGCTGGCCTAAGTGGTTTCGCTCTCAATGAAGTTGGTCAAGGTGTGGGCCAGGGTGGCGGAATGAGTTCGTATGACGCCATTCAGAGCATCAGGGCTCGTCAGAATGGTGGCGATCTCACAGCCTCAACATAATACGTAATCGCTTTATCTGTTGATACTGCTGGTTTATACTGTATGGCGAGTGTGGAATGTATCACGTGTCTAGCTAGTTTCGCGCAAAGTAAATGGAGTACTAATGGCCATTCCCATGAACACCTCAGTGACCGTTCTCTTAATGAGCGGTGAGCAAGTTGATGGGGAAGTTGCTATGGCCGATCAGGGCACATATCTTTGCCTTCGTCGCGAGAACGAAACTCTCTATTTACCCTGGTCAGCAATCAAGGTGGTGCGCGGTCCAGCTCTGCCAGAGCGCGGTGTCGGATCGGCCTTGAATAAATACAGCGTTAGTACTTGATTCTAGATTTGTTCGTCCCAGCGGTTTGTCAGTGAGTTAGCTTCGAACCACTGTTTGATACGCAAGCGCACTCGGCTTTCTCTAAACTCTTTTAGTCGCGCCAACTCTTCTGGGTGGCTGGTCAATACTTTGTTGAATCCAGCTAAAGGGTGTGGACTAACCAATGCCATGTCTAAAATTGGCTGTAAACTCTTGTTCTCGATTGTATTTTGAAAATCACGTAGGTCATCTTTGAGCTGATTTGGCCCCGGCTTTGGCAAGTATAGATAGCGCTCTTTGTGCTTCTCTATTTCATCGGTTAGCTGTTTTAGATCATATAGATTTTGATGCACTAGTTTGACTGAACCATTTCTGGTATCAAGATAATAGTTATTGTCTGGGGCATCGTCTTGCCAAGCATGTACTAAGGCCGCTAAGTCGAAGACTAGCTCTTCTTTGAAGGTTTCTTCGTCTTCATCGAGATCGTCTAGGTCGTCATCTAGGTCATCGTCGTCGAAGTTATCGAACTGCGATTGTGGTTTACCTGAACTCATTGTAGCCTCTCTATTTAGCTGACAAATTCCAATCAATTAAACAATGCACTGAATCGCTGGAGCGGCCGACTATTTTACCTGATTGATCAAGGGCAAAAATGCGAATGGGGAAGACCGTGCCAGTTGAAGCTGTTTTTGAGGCGAGGGGCTGGTCTGTATGCTTGAGAACAAGAGTTCCTTTGGCATCTTTCTGATCAACTGTTGTCGAGCTGGCATCGGGATATTCTGCATTGTCTGCCTTGAATCTGCTATCAGCTAATCCAATCTCAAATTTTACGGCCGCTGCCGACTCAATTTTACTAGCGTCATAGTTCAGCACTAAAGTATTATCGCGGCCATAAACGGCTGTAAGACCGAGATCTTTGAGATCTGGATAGTTAAAGCTGAAGGCAGAAAAACGTCTTTTGTCTGGGCTCTGGGTGATGCTGGCTTGAGCCGTCAATAGTGGCACTGGTGGTGCTGTTACTGTTGCGGTTGTGGCTTTTGTTGCTGGTTCTGTTGTTGACTGTAATTCTGTTGCGGTTGCTGGTTCTGTTACTTCTATTGCTACTTCTGTTGCTATTGCTGATTTAGCAACGCCGATTGCCTTGACTGCTACTTTGGCACCTGCTGGGAAGCCGAGCATAATGTAGGAAGGAAATCCATTGGTAGTCCAGCTGGTACTGCGGAGTGGGAAGAAGTAGTGGTGATACTGATTGTCGTTACTAAAAGCATCGACTTGGGTTTTGCGGTCCCGTGGCTCCCACTCGGTGTTCCAATTTGTTAGCCAGTGCAATTCAACTGGGGTATGGGGTTTCAGAGGCGGTCCGTCAATCTTTGCTTCGACATACAAATAATCTCCTTCGAGAGGGCTTATGCCCTCGCAATCAATGCGCAAGGCTGCGCCATTGGTATTGCCACTTTCTAGTAGAAGATTCTCTCCAGTGCTGTCTAGTTTGACTGCGCCGTGATAAAACTCAAGCGGGGGTGTCACCCGTTTTGCTATTTGTTGCGCGGTCAGTGGGCTTTGAAAATTTTTGTTAGTAACTTCGAAATCGGTTTTGATCAAGTCAACTAGTTGTTTTTCAAAGTGAAAAGCAATATTGCCTATTTTTGCATCTCGGCTTTGGTCTCGAAGGCAGTCTTTGAGGGCTCCAGCTGAGATATTTTGGCTTCTCGGCAGCTTTTCTGCTGTGTCAATCAAGATTGGTTCAAAGGGCGAAATTATCGGTGCAATACTGAGTGTTTGGGGCAAATTGCGCAGAATTAAGTAGGCACTCTTCTCTCTGCCACCAAGCATCTCAATTGACTGAGAGAGCTTGGCCCAGAGCTTGCCTTGCGATTTATATGATGATATCTGGGTGTGGGTCAATGGAATTAAGAAAAGCAGAGTGAGAACCACTAGTAACACGCTGGCAAGAGCTTTTACCGTGCGGCTGACAAGATTGTTTTCTATCTTGTTGTACTGAATGAAAAGTGGGCTGGCGAGAGTGGTGGCCACAATGAAACTAAATGTTGGCAAAATAGGGTAAAGCCAGCGCGCACCAAGAAGAGTTTCGCGATCAACCATTTCTCGATTTAATAGCAAGTAGATGAAAGCGAAGACTAGAGCGATACCAATGCGATTGCGAAACTGAACGCTCAGCATCAGCGCTATTAGAGAGAGGACCAATGGTGCTGGAAATAAAAGATAGCTGAATTTGAAGGTCTTGTTGTAGTTTTTATTTATTGATCTGTTGATAGGAATTACAAGTGCGCTTACATTGCCTAAGGGCTTGCTCAGCATTGAGAGTTCGTTAGCTTCTGTCTGCGCTTCGACTTTTGGCTCTGTCAGTGCGACAAGTTTGGGTGGAAGGTTTAAGGGATTGGAGGCGTCGGAAGACGAGTGGCCAAGGTAATTGAAACTTGAGTAGAGCGCTCCGGCCGAAGCTCCAATCAAATACACGATGAGAATTAGCCGCGTGTTTTTTTGACTAGAAGTCTGACTAGTGGTCTTCTCTTGGCTGGCGGAGTCTTTTGTGGCCAGATAAATGCAAACAGCAGGGAAAAATACCACAACTGCTAAATGAACTGAGCACAGAGAGGCAATCATAGCCAAACTACCGGCAGCTCCACTGAGTAAAATGCTGCGCTTCTTGTCGATATTATTGGCAGAAAAACTGAGCAGCAGAAAAGCTATGAGGCTAAATGTGGTGCCAATCTGCAGAGGAAAGCCACCTAGCCATGACACTGCTTCTGGTGCTAGTGGGCTGAGAGCAAATAGCAAGGCGGCAATGGCCGATGTGGCAAAACAGGCCACGCTTGTGTCTGTTGATTGGCGATTTGCAAGGTTCTGTGCTCTTAGGCTGGCAATGAAAAGCAATAGGCTGTTGCCTAAATGCAGGGATACCGCAGCAAAGTGAATTAATCCGATTTTTCCAGCAGTGATGGCCACTAAGCAAAGATTTGATAGATTGCCGTAGGGGCCGTTGCCATCTCGTAAGTCGCAGCCAGCAAAATTTAAAAATGCCAGACTTTCGTGGCTAAACAGGCCAGCTTGAATTAGGTTTTTCCACCAGGCCAACAAATAGTGTTCGTCATACATTGCTGGTGCTGATAGTGTCGGGAGGTAGAGAATTAGAACCAATACGGCAATTATGCTCGACACAACAAAAATCATTGCCTGTTGCTGGCTGGTTGGAGACTGAGAACTATCGGACATTTATGTCTCCATTTAAAGCAAAGCTTTAGCGTACAAATCTAGTGTGGGCGGCTTTGACAAGTTTGTCTTCGGGGTCTTGCTCGTAAGCTGTTTTTAGTTCAGCCTCTCCGGCTTTACGTGCGCCAAGCTTTTCGATTAGCAACATGCCAAGTTGGTAGTGAGCTTGGGTATCAGCAAAGTTTATTTCTGTAGCCTTGCGTAAGAGTTTTTCTGCGTCTTTATATTGCTTTGCTTCAGTGGCCATCCACCGGCCCATGGCTGTCAGATAGGTGGAATTCAGTGGTTGCAGAGCTGTTGCTTTTTCGAATAGTTTCTTTGCTTCTTGACTGTTGTGAAACTGCTCCCAGGTTAGCATAGCCAATAAATAGTTGGCTTGTGCGTTGTCGGGATCTGTGTCGATAGCAGCCTGGTAGGCTAGTCTGGCATCGCCGGGCTTGCCCAGTTTTTCGAGTAGTATACCGAGCCGTTCATGGGCGAGGGAGAAGCGCGGTTCAATTGCTAGGGCTGAGCGAATTTCTTCCTCTGCTCCCTTGTAGTTTTTGAACAGCAATTCTTGCACTCTGGCTATACCCAGATGGGCTGAGGCATTCTTTAAATTGACTTTGAGAGCCCGCTTATAGAGGTCGTCTGATTCGTTGTAGATTTTTTTGTAGGAGACCAACAAATCACCTAGTGCCACCATGGCTTGGTCGTATGTTGGATCCATTTGAATTGCTTTGCGATATTCTCGCTCTGCTTCATCCACGCGGCCACGCTGATTGAGCAAGAAATTGGCAAAGAGATAGTGCGGTGTGCCTTTGTCTGAGCCTAGTTCGATGCCTTTCTTAAGCTCGACTTCTGATTCTTCTAGGCGCTTTTTATCTAGGGCAAGAATGTTTCCTAATTCGCTATGAATTCTGGCATTGGCTGGTGCCAGCTCTATGGCGCGACGAATTTCTTTTTCTGCCTCAGCTAGTTTGCCACTGGTTTCATAGAGTAAGTGCCCAAGTGATAAGTGCGCTTCCCAATCGTCACCATCACTTTCTACTGCTTTGCGAAACAGAGTTTCGCTTTCAGCTTTATCGCGACCATGCTTTTCTAGCAACAGTCCAAGGTTGACCAAGGCTCTAGTGTTCAGATTGTTGAGTTCGAGAGCCTTGCGATATTCTTGCTCTGCTTGATCAACGCGATTGAATTTGTGTTCGTTGATGTAGCCCAGCAAATTGTGTGCCATTGAGTTAAATGGGTCGAGAGTGATGGCCATTTGTACTTGACGCAAAGATTCTTCTACGTTGCCTGCGCGCAAATCAGCTAAACTGAGAAGCTCGCGCCCGCGAGATGAGCTGTCATCGTTGAGTACTGCTCGGCGTGCGGCATCTAGCATTTCTTTGTAGCGACCTTGTTGATCGTATAGTTGAGCTAGGGTGATGTAACCTTCGATTGTTCCTGGGTTAGCCTTTGTTGCTAGTTCGAATTCATGAATGGCATCCCAGGTTTTGTTTTGTTCTACCAGCTGATTGCCCAGGCGAACGTGCTCGACATAGGCTGAGAAATCTAGGGCTCCTGCGCTTCCACCGGCAAGCGAGCGCGAGCCAGGTGAGGCCGAGGCAATTAGGCCATCGCCGGGAAGGGTGGTGGGGGCTTCTCTGTTGACGGTCGGTGGTGTGGATAGCAACAGGCTTGGCCCAGAGAAAACACCAGCCATCACTGGGGTTTGTACCTCACCTTTGTCTTTCAACACGGTTGACTGCACCTTGCTGCGCATTACATTGAATGCTTGTTCAATGTTACTGCCATTGTTTTTTTCGTTTGAGCCTGTTTCTTTTAGGGCGTCAATGAAATAGCGTGTGAAATAACTATTGTGCAGGTCGTCTGACTCCCAGGCTTTTTGGTCTGGTGCGCTGGATGAGATCACTAGTGAACCTACGCCTTGTGCAGCAGCATGGCTATCAACGTTTGTTCTGACAATACCTTTGTGACCTAGTTGGGCGCCAGCACCGCTATAGCAGGTGTCGAGTACTAAGACGATGCGATTTGTGTGCACACGTTCTTTGATCATGCGCAAGAGTTGGTTCATTTCGATGCCTGTGGCAAATAGTTTGCGCACTTGGGTGTCGTAGGCGACCACGTAGTTGACGCCACGAATGTCAGCACCAGCAGGTGAGCCATGGGTAGAAAGATAAATTACAACTAGATCTTTAGGATTGGCTGCATGGGGCAAGAACGAGTCACCAAGGGCGTCCATGATATTGATTTTTGTGGCGTTTCGATCGAGCAAGAGGCGCACATGGTCGGGCTTGAATTTGCCTTGAGCAGGATCGACTAGATAGTCGTAGAAATCGCGGGCGTCTTTGCTTGAATATTTGAGCTTGGGAATACTTGGGTCGACAAAGTCGCCAATACCGATGACCACAGCCCATTTGTCTTCTATTGGTGCTGAGAGGTTTGGGCCCGCCTTGGCCTGGGCTGGCAATTGAACGGTTTCAAGAAAAATCGAGCTTGTAGCTAGAAGCAGGGCGAGGAGTGCAGTTGGCCAGGTATTGCGATTTCTCATTGGTTCGATGGTTCTTCGGAGGGGGCAACGTCAAATATATTCATATGATGAACAATCAAGGCGGCAGAGCGCATGAACGGTTTATCATAAGGTGATAATTATGGTGGCGATGAATTTTGTTTAATGCAGCGATTGGCCAAGCTCAGATCAACAGACTGCATATTCCAGCGGGAATTCGCTTTGAGTGCACAAGGTGCGCCAATTGCTGCCTTTCTTGGCCAGTGCCCCTAAATGAACAGGACGTCAAGCGTTTGACTGAGGCTCTGCAGTGCTCTGAAGCGGAGCTACCCGTGAGCTTCTTGTCTCCTGTTGAGAGGCAGGCTGGGTTGGCAGGGTTTACTAGAGCCCTCGAGAAACGTTCAGATGGGCGATGCTCATACTTGAGCGATTCTGCTTGCACCTTGCAGGATGTAGCTAAGCCAGGCATGTGCCAACTTTTTCCCTATTCATTTATCGACACCCCAGAGGGAACTTTTGTTGGTCTTACTTTTGCCAGTTCAGGAGTGCTTCAAAATAGTGGGCGCCTTCTAGAAGAGCAGAGTGATCAACTGCTTGGCGTTCTAAAGCTCTTTCGTGAGCTTTTCCCTAATCTACAAGACGAAACTATTAATGGCTTTGAGCATCTTCAACTGATCGATGGCGTGGGCATAACCTACGGGCAATTTAAAATGATCGAGGAGCCTGTGCTCAGTGATTTAGCTGCAGATCTTTCTCGGCCTGGGCAGAGCGTATTGAGCCTCTTAGGCCGGTATCACCAAACTATCGCTCAGTTGGTGCCAAAGGAGAGGTGGCTAAGGCGCTTACCTGGTACTGACGCACGACCTCGACAGGTTGATATGTATATTCTGGACGCCCTAGCTCAGGCCTACTTTAACCCTCAGTTAAAAGGTTCTCTGCTCGATGAAAGAGAAATAGCTTTATCTGTTTCAAGTAAATTCTTGGAGCCACCAGTTGGCTTTAGGTTGCCACTTAACGGTTCTAGCTATTCGGCCGTTCAATTTCTTGAGAATAAACTTGGCGCCCTTGATGATGCTTGTGAAAATCTGCTGCTGCGTTTTATTTACGTGCGTATTTTTTCAAAGATGTATTTTGGACCTGGTTTTTCGGCGCTGTCTCTCGTAGCTGGTCTGGGGCATTTAACTACAATTTTAGTTTTGATTAGGCTCTTTGCAAAAGTGCGAAAAATGGACTTCAGAGAAAACGGTCGAGAGGAAACTCCAGAAGACCGTTTGAGCTGGTTGATTGAAACAGTCCGACAGATTGACAGTAAGCTTTCTAGTGCCAGATATGGTGCCAATACCCGGGCCATGATTGAATTTGTGTTTCTAGATCAAGAAAGAGTTCAGCGCTTAATTGATCTCGCCGCCTGAGATTGTCAAGTAATTTGCGGGTAGATTTAGTTGAGACAGGCAAGCGCCGAATGACTTAACGACTTAATCACTTAAGGTATCATAGCTAAATGCCGGAAGTTCCCGATAACGTTCCAATTTACATTTCCTCCGATTTCGCCGACTCTGACGCCGACGATGACGATAACTCTGCGGCTAGCGAGAATACGGTTAAATCTGCTTCTTCGCTTGCCTCCACTCGTGAATCGTTGCTAGAAGACCGCTCAGCTGCAGCTTGGCAGCCTTATCTTCCGACACCAGTGCCACTAGTAAGAGCGGAGACAACAGAACCAGGGGTATCTGCCCAGTCTGATTCTGCTGCATCGACATTGTCACAGGCAGCCATAACTAGCCCTAGTCAAGGTTCTTCTGGGCAAAATAGCAAACGCAGAACTGTTATTTTAGTAGCTTTAGCAGCCGCTAATCTCTTTGCCTTCGGTGTTTGGGCTGGCTTCTATTTAATTCCACACGAGCCCATCAATTCAAGTTTAAAGCCTAATTTGCCGAATTTCTTTGCCGATCAAAGTAAGTCTGAGCATTCTGCCGTCAATGTTATTGCTGATGTGGCAGCGAAAGCCAATCCATCTGTTGTCACTATTGATATTAAGTTTGCCCCAACCCAACTTATTGAAAATGGTAGCAGCCATGTGATACCGCCAGCGGAGGCATCTGGTCTAATAGTTCGATCTGACGGCTACATCTTGACCAACTCACATGTGATTCACCGCGATAGCGATATTAAGGTGACACTGAACGATAAGCGAGTGTTTGATGCACGTTTAGTGGGAAGAGATGATTTCTCTGATTTAGCTGTTGTAAAAATCGAGGCTAGTGCTCTACCGGTTCTTAAGTTCGCCGATTCAAAAACCGTCAAACCTGGTGATTGGGCCATTGCCATTGGCTCGCCTCTTGGTTTTGATCATACTTTGACTGTGGGAGTTATTAGCGCTATAAACCGCTCTCTTTCTGATTTTAAAAATAGAGTTGATTTGATACAGCACGATGCCGCTTTAAATCTTGGTAATTCTGGTGGCCCTCTGCTTAACATAAATGGTGAAGTGATTGGCATCAACACAGCTGTTCGCAGTCAGGCTGTATGTATTGGCTTTGCTACTCCTGCTGATGTTGCTGGTGAAGTTGCTCGACGTTTGATAAGCGATGGTCAAATACCACGGGCTTATCTCGGCGTATACATGGAAGATGTGGACCCTGAGCGTACTCGCTCACTGACTTTGCCATCACATCCAGTGGCAGTGAAGATTTCTAGATTGGCTGCTGGTGGTCCGGCAGAGAAGGCTGGCATGAAAGCTGGGGACATTATTTCTAAGATCAACGGCATTGCCGTAAAGTCTAAGAGAGAGGTGCGTGAGTTAACCCAGGCTACCAAACCTGGTGATCGCGTCAACATTGTTGTACAACGCGAAACTAAGAATTTGCCAATCACAGTAGTGATTGGTGATCTGGCAAAAGATAGTCCAGAATTCTAGTTTTCACTTTATATCGGGTAAGAACAAATGAAACTTTCTGAAAGAGAATGTATACCCTGTCGAGGTGGCGTCTCTGCCCTCCCTGGCGAAGAGTGTCTTGCCCTGCTTGCCGAGCTAGAGGGGTGGAAGATTGTTGATGGGGCACTTAGCAAGTCATATAAGTTCAAGGATTTTCGCGGGGCTTTAGATCTGGCCATTTTAATTGGTGACCTGGCCGACAAAGTAGATCATCACCCTGATTTACACGTCTCTTGGGGATTGCTCAAAGTCGATATTTTTACTCACTCAATCAAAGGATTAACCGAGTCAGATTTTGTTCTGGCCGCTAAAATTGATCTCTTGAAAAACTAATTTCTTGAAAAACTAATGGGGTTTCGTTGCCATGTAGTAAACCGCCCCAGCAATTGCTATCAGTATGATTGCGATCAACCAGATTGGCACAGCAGGAATATTGTACATTTCTGCTTTCTCTGGTGCTGGACGCTTCAAGCCTTTCCCGCCAGGGCTACCGGCCACTAGTGAATTGGGAGCTGGTCCGCGCTTTTCGCCAGGCCCAGGAATAGCATCAAGCTCGCCCCATTTTTCGCCTTTACTTTCGTGAATTGGTTTCGGCGTAGGTACGGCAGTTTCTAAAGTCGCTTTTGGTGTGGGGATGGCGTCTAAGTCGCCCCATTTTTTTCCGCCTGGTGCTTCTGCTTCAACTTCAGCGGCAGCCAGTGGTGCTGGATTAACAGCTGCAGGTGGTTGCGGTGCCGCTGGTGCAGTAGCTGCTGCTGGTGAACCGATAGAATCGAGGTCGCCCCATTTGTTGCCTTCACTTCCACCGCTACCGCCACCGTTTGTGGTCGCTTGGGAGGCCACACTTTGTTGTGGTGATGGTTGGAGGTCGAGATGGGGGCGCGAACCTGCCGTTACAGTGAGGTGAATTTCACCGGTTGTTTCTTGGGCTCTGGCAACTGGGTTACTGGGGGAGGAGGCTGTCGCGGCTGCAGGAGCAGGAGCCGGAGCCGGAGAAGGTGCAGGAGCAGGAGCAGGTGCAGGAGCAGGAGCAGCCGGAGCAGGAGCCGGAGCAGGAGCTGCAGGAGCCGCTGACACTGGTGCAGATGTCGCTCCTGGAGCTGGAATAGAATCTAGATCGCCCCATTTGCTGGCGCCCGGTTGACCTGCTGCTGGAGCCGAAGCTGCTGGAGCCGGCGCTGCTGGTGCCGGAGCTGCTGGTGCTGGAGCTGGAGCTGCTGCCTGAGCTGGAGGAGCTGCTGGTGCCTGGGCCGCTGCTGGAGCTGATGCCGCTGCTGGTGCGCTCACCTGCAATTTTGCCACAACAATTTTAAGTTGATTGGACCAACTTTGCGGGTCAAGAAAATCGAGAGCACCAAGATTTACAGAGGCTCTAACCATATCGGCGTCGAGAGAGCTCTTGCTCACCACCACCGGTAGCTGGGGATAAAGTTGTCGAGTTTCAGCCAGGAGGTTGAGGCCTTCCACAGGCTCATCATCAAGGTCAATCCAAAGTAGTCTTGTGCCTACTTTGATCGCTTGTTCAACTGCTCTACTGCCGTCGCTTTTTGATACGGTGGCAATGTATTTCAAGCCTGGTTCGTTCTTAACCAGTCCTTCCAAAATCTCTTGCTTGGCATCGTCGCCATCACAGACTAGCAAGGTAGGAATGCTCACGATTGAAATCCTTTCAGTGAAATAGTGCCCATAGTCTACACCTTATCTAATGCACTTTTAGCGACCAACAGCCGCTTGTGCAACATTGCTGTCAAGTGGGAAGCCAAGCAGTCTGCCGCTAGTGTCGATCATGCGCTTGCGCATTTCATCCACAGGCATAGTATTTAACTCTATGTCTTTGTACATAGAAAGTAGTTGCATAGTTGACATCAGGCTCAAGTGTTTCTTGCTGGCGAATTCTTGCAGAGCAGGGCTAAAATCTGGTTCTGAACGTTCAGAAGGATGCTTAGATGACCAGGTCTGAGCTATCAAAATGCCTTTTGGTTCTGTCTCATATTCATCCCAGAAAGCAATCACCGATTCTGCCAGTTGAGCAACTTCTGTCCTGTTGGCACCACCTGTGCTGTGAACCACTCTAGCGATGGCTTCGACTTGATCGCCTCGCGATAACCAGAGCTCGTTGATATTACTTCTAGACTGTTGTACTTGCCAACCTAGGCGACTCAATACTTCTTGAGTACCGCTCATCAGGGCAACGTTTTCACCAGTCAACAATATGAGCTTGAGGGTTTCAACTGCGCTAATTCTGGCTTCTACTGAACTCAGACGCGCCTGCATTTGTTTTATTTGCTCAGCCATCTGGTTGTGTTCATTTTTAAGCAGATCAATAAATGGGAAGGAGAATTGCTCGCACCAGGTTGAAGGAGCAGTCTTTGTCATTTCTTCCATCTTCTTAATAAGTTCCTTTGGCGGTGTAGGTGTTGACATGTGATCTACCGGGACGGCCGGCTCAGTGAGTACAAGCGGTTCTGGCTGACTTTCTGTCTTGTGGTTGCCATCGCCATTGGTGCTTGCCGACAGCGGGGCGACAAGAGCTGAACTTGGTGAACTGAGAGCAGGAGCGGCCGGTTCGTTTGTTGCTGGCATACTGGTTGGTACCGCTGCCTGAGCGGGAGACTGCACTGGATCAGGAAGCGAAATCGGAAGCGCTTCTGGCATCGGAGCTTGAGCTTGAACTGGTGGTTGAACTTGTGCTTGAACTGGGTTGGCTACAGGAAGTGGCGTGGCCGGCACTGCCTGTATTTCTGCGGCAGCTGGCGCTGGAGCTGGCACGGCTGCTACTTGAGGATCTGCTGCTTGAGGAGAAAGGGCCATAGCTGGTACCGCTTCTGGCATCGGGTGCGGAAGGGGTGGAGCCGCTGCCTGAGCTGGAGGAGCGTCTGCAGCTGGTATAAATGCTGGCTGGCTAACTGGACTTATTGGGGTCTCTGCGCTCGCAGGGTTCGCATTACTGAGCGCCTCTTGTGGAGAAGATATCGGCATGTCTATTGCTTTTGCTAGCCGAGTAATTTCTGCTAGATCTTTGGCAGCTTGGGTTTGCTCTTCTTCAAATGAAGTGAAAGATGTGTTCATGGTCTCCTCTGGGGCGGCAACTGGCGTTGTAAGGCTATCGATCTTCAGTTCATCTTTTACCGTCGGTGTTTCTACTGCAGGCGTAGCAGCGCTGACTGGAGCATCTAGTCGAGGCGCTCCAAAAGTATCTACTAGAGAGCGAAGAGTCGAAGGCGCATCTTCTCTGTTGATTACTGGTGCCTTAGGATTGCCTAAGAATATCTCGGGTTCGGGCTGTGGAGACTGTGGTGCCTCTTGCTGCACAGATGGCGGTGAAGTGATCGGCTGCGGCTCTGGTTCTATATTTCTAATTTCAGCAGGTAAGATTGATTCTGGTTGATATTCACGGGCTGCAGGATCTTCTTCAGTTAGGAACTCAAAGGTTTGGCGGAACTCTTCCATAGTTTTGGTAGCTCGCTCAGCTTCCATTCGTTCTAATTCTTTGGCAGCTAGCTCTTCAAGAGCTTTTTTGGCGCTTTCTTCATAGCTGCTGTTGGGTGCGTTAACCGGTTCCGGTTGTTTATCGTCAGTTATAAGATAGCGGCCAGTATCGAGCCAGTTCTTCTCGCTACCTTCAGCACCGGGCCTGAGCACCGAGTCTAAATCGCGAGAGGCAGCCTCAATTTCGGCTCTCTCAATTTCGGCTGGAGTAAGGGCGCTTTTCACTGCCGCTTCAGTTGCTTGCGGCTGCTGTACGTTTCCTTGTCCAAGACCTAGTCCAGCTCCTAAAGCTCCGGCCTCTAGTGATTCCATGAGCAGAGAAGCTTGTGAATTTGCTGGTTCTGTGGTGCTAACGAAATGAGATTGACTTACTGGGGTTGACACCACGTCAGTGATATCAGAACCAGTTGGTTCTAATTCGTCGTTGTCATCAGTGGCACCAAATTCAAGGCCTTTGAGAATGTCAGAAATGCGCTGTTTGGGATTGGCTGCGCTTACTGAGTGTGGATCTCGTGTTGCTGTTTCAATTTGATTGGCTTGCTCAACCAGTTGCCTGGCTGTTTCGGCAAATTGTGAAAGATCCATTTCAGCAGTTGCTTTCTTTAGTTCAAAATTGTTTACCATAGCCAATTCAGGTGCGGCTGTTTGACTTGCTGCATTTGCCGCTGATTCTACTGGCTCAGACGTGACATCTGTGCTCAGTTCGATCGCCTCCATTGCTTGGAAGGCCTCAGGCGTTTGCCTGCTAGCCTCGGCAGAGACTGAATTGAGTATTTCTTCAGCAGTTAGGGCCGGTGAGGGAGCCGTTGTTGCTGGAGTGTTGAGAACGGCAGCACTAGTAAATTCTTCATCGTCATCAAAGGGGTCGAGGGCATCTGATGAGAATAGTCCTTTCAGCGCGCCCTTCGGTGCTTGTTTCGCTTTGCTCGCTGCTTCACCAGCAGGGCTAGTGGCTGGCTCTGCGGCCTCCTCAGTTTTCTTTTGATGATTGGCAGCTAAATTTGCCATGATTTCTTCTAGTCGCGCTTCGTCCATAGTATGGTTAGGAACCTTTTCAGAATTGAGTGGGGCTTCTTCTGGGGCAGATTGAGCAACAACGACAGAGCCATCTTTGATGAAGCCTTTGTTGGTTGCTTCTTGATACCATTTGTTAACGCAAACCATGAGCACACGATCGAAGTCTGGCGAATAAGGAGCGGGCAAGAAAATCACTTT
>CALROJ020000054.1:0-51228 GCA_943369735.1 bacterium Ga0077546 | reverse complement strand
GAGCTTGGCGCGCAGGCGAGCACCGGCGGCGCTGGCAGCGGCCTTGTCGGCGAGTTCCTGGCGAGCCTGGTCGGTGCTGGAGCCCTTGCTCATGTCGTTCTTGGCACGAGCGATTTCGAGTTCCTTGTCGATCTCGGCAGAGGCCTGGCCAGCACCGGAGATTTCGGTCTGGATGTCCTTGAGCTCCTGGCGAGCGGCGGCGGCCATCTCGAGGGACTTCTTCAGTTCGACCTTGTTGGCGTCCTGCTCGATGCGGCTCTGGAACTTGCTCAGGGCCTTGGTGGTGGCTTCGAGGGCCTGGAGCGCTTCGTCGGCGATCTGGGCGGCTTCGGCGGCGATCACCTTCTGGGCTTCGATGGCCTGTTCGGTTTCACCGTACTCGGCCTCGATGGCGGCGACGACGTCGGCCGGAGCCTTCTGGGCGTCAGCGGCCTTGAACTCGGTTTCGAGGGTGGCGAGCTTGCCGGTGAGGGTGGCCAGCTTCTTCTGCGCGATCACGGCGCCGGCCTTGGTGGTGGCAACCGAAGTGCGCTGGGCGGGAATCTTGGCGACGAGCACCTGGTACTGGTCCTGCTGCTTCTCGAGCGCGGTGGTGCCGGCGTCGATAGCCTTGCCGCCGCGGATGCGGAGGAGCTGACGGAACTTGGGCGAGAAGATGGCACCGGCGGCGATGGCGGCGGCGATGATGAGAACGATGGTCAGAGTGGACATGGTGATGTTCCTTTGTTTGTGATTTGACTGTTGAGGATTTGACCGTTTCGGTGTTCACCGAGTTGGACGGTCGAGACAAGACAGACCACGGCAGGAAGGCTGAGACATTCAGCTGATTTACCTGCCGTGGCCATTTATAGAAAGTGGCTGTGAGGGCTTAGGGCAGACTGCGACTTAGAAGTCGCCGCCACCCTTGGAGCCGCCACCACCACTGAAACCACTGCCGCCGGAGCCGCCGCCGCCACCGAAGCCGCTGTCGTTGCTACGACGGTTGGCGGCTTCGCGGGCTTCGTCATCGCGACGCTGCTGGTCGCGACGGGCTTGCTCACGGCGTTCTTCTTCTTCCTCCCGGCGGCGGCGCTCACGCTCCGCCTGTTCCCAGATAGCGATTGCGGCGGCGATGGCTGTGGCCACCGCTGCTTCGGCCCGGTCATCAGCATCCTTGGCTGCCTGCCGCGCACTGCGGGCAGAGGCCTTGGCTGCTTCGTACTCGGTGGCCTGCAACTGCTGCTTGGCCTGGTTCAGACGGCTGCGAGCAGAGCCGACATCGGCACTGACGTTGCCTCCGAACGACTGCGACGAGTGCCCAATCGAGCGGCTCTCGCGGTACGACTTGTTGTCGATTTCGCCGGTGTAGCGTTCGGCATCGTTGATGGCTTCGACTGCTTCTGCAGCAGCGCGAGCATCTTCTTGGGCCAGTTTGACAGCGTCGCCCACGAGAGCCGTGGCGGCCTCCGCAGCGCGAACGATGGCATTCCAGTCAGACTTGGCGACAGCCACACTGGCTTCCACACGGGCCTGAGCAGCGATGGCGCTCTCGAGCTTGGTGCGGGCCGGCTGACGCGTGGTGCGAACGGCCAGGGTCGTCTTGGCCGACTGCATCGCATTGGTGAGGGCGGCGATGCGCGATACGGCCAGCTCGTGAGCGGCTTTCTCGGTGTCGATGGCCTTGTCGACGGCCTTCAGGTCGCTGAGCAAGCGGTCTGCTGCAGCAGCGGCTTCCGGCCAGTCGGTCACATCCTTGGCGACGTTCTGCTGTTGGCCGAGAAGAACCGGCTTGAGCTGAGCGTAGGTGCCGTCGGTGGTAGCCGAGGTGGTGAACTTGTTGCTGTTGAGCTTGACCGACAGGGCGCCGGTGAGCTGGGTGGCATCCTGCACAACCGCTTTGGCGTGCTTGCGGTTTTCGATCAGCTGGCCCAGGCGAGTGTGGATTTCCACAAGCCCGTTGCGAGCGCTCTGGATGTCGCTGCCGGTCTTTTCGAGAGCGGCGCGGGCAGCCACGTAGCGCTGTTCGAAGAAGGCCCGGCGGACCTTTTCCAGCTCTGCGTCGGTCTTCTGGAAGACGGTGTTACCCGTATCCAGCTTCTTGGGTTCGCCTTCGAAGTTCTTGGCGAGGAAGCCAGCATTCAGTGCCGCCACATCCTCTTTGGAAGCGGGCAGCTCTTCGCCGAGCTTGTTCAGGGCACCACGCACCACCGGCACCTGCTTTTGCAGAAAGGCGCGGGCAGCGAGGATGGTGTCGACCAGGGTGCTGGCTTCGGCTGCAGACGCTTCGGCTTTCGCCTTCTCGTCGTTGGCCTTGTCCAGCTTGCCGGCCAGGAGGTTATCCAGGCAAGCCTGCAGGTGGTCTCGCGCTTCACCCATCTGCGTGTCGGGGTTGAACCCCTCTTCGCTGAGCTTGGTGTTGCCACCGGCCACTCGCTCGGGACTGGCCGGCTTCTCGGGATAGTTGATGTCAGCAGGCTGGCTGCGGTGCTGCGCGATCTTGGCCTGGGCGGCGTCGATCAGTTTGGTCGAACCAGCCAGGCTGTCCTTGAGGCTGATGGCGCGCTCCAGGGTCTTCTTCAGGGTCTCGACGCCGCGTTCGACAGCTTCCGACTTCTCGAAAGCCTTGAGCGGGTTGGAGAGCATCAGAGCCAAGAACTCGTCGTTGGCCGTCGTCAGCTGGTTGAAGCCGAGTTCGTACGGAGCAAAGTTGAGGCCCTTCTCCGAGAGGTTGCTGCGAACCGTGGCCACGGAAGCCAGCAGGGCGTCGATGTCTTCCTTGTTCTGCTGCGCGCCGCTCATGGCGTTCTTGATCGAGGCGCATTCCTTGTTGGCGGTGTCGAACAGCTGGGCGATGTTGTCCAGCAGTTCATTGGGGGCGTAGGTGGCTTCGGCCACGATCGAACCGAACATGCTGCGCTGCTCGATGGGCAGAGTGTCGCCGGTGATCTTGATCGGAGTCGCTGTCAGACGCGCCGCAGCGCTCTTGAGCTTGCCGATCGAGAAGATGCCAGCCGAGTTGATGTCCTTCTCAGAGTCTGACATCAATGTAAGGGCAGCGTTGATGCGCACCGAAAGGTCGGCGTAGGCTTGCACTGCCAGCTTGAAGCGAGCCAGAGTTTCATCTTTGAAGCGGCTCGACCACTGGTCGCCCTGGTTCTTGAGGAAGCCCCAATAGGCCTTCTCCAGTTCCAGGTAGTTCTGGTTGCCGGGTTCGAACTTCTCTTTCCAGTCGGCCAGAGCCTTGGAGGCAATCTTCTTGTTGCTGCTGTAGAGCAGGAAGAGCACCAAGAGAACGATGGCAATCGTCAGCGGCGTGCCGTACATGGCGATGTTCATCGGCAGGTCAGCCATGAACTTCTCGTGGGCACGAGCTTCTTCGGCGAGGCGGATGGCTTCGAGGCGCTGACGCTCCTGTTCGGCTGCGGCTTCTTGCTTCTGACGCTCGATCTGAGCAAGGCGATTGGCTTCGGCCTGCTTCACATCAGCTTGGTGCTGCACGAGCCTGCTGGTGGTCGCCTGAGCGATACGGAGGCCGAAGTCAGCGGGAGCGCGCGGCAGGAGGGCATTGGGGTTGCTGCCGTTGGGGTTCTTGCCGTACTGGTCCATGACCGGGGTCAGGTGGTCAGCAGTGACGCCGAGCGAAGCGAGAGCCGGTGCCGTGTTGATGGCGTACGAGCTCTTGGTCCAGTCGGTGTCAAGTCGAACGACCAGGACGATCACTGCCTTGCTGGTAGGAAAGCCTTTCTGGCCACTCCAGTTACCGACAAGATCGTCAAGACGTTCGACTGCGAATGGCACGTTGGGGTTCTTCGCTTCATCGCCCTTGAGGACCATGACATAGAAGAACTCGACGCCCTGCTTGGCACCTTCTGCCTTGAGCTGAGCTTCCAAGCCGTCGAAGTTGACAGGGTTGCTGCCAGATTCGAGCTTGGGGTCGAGGTACACGTGTTGACCGGGCTTGAACTGATTGCCCTTGGGCAACCAGGTTGGGCCGGCTGCGAATGCTGCTGTCGAGAATCCGATCATGAGCACGAGGGCCATGAAAGGAGCTCCGAACAGCTTCAAGATGCGGTTGAGCATAGTAAAGTCTCCAGATTGTTGAAGGATGTGTTCGTAGAACGCTCGTACTGACTTTGCCTGCGCACGTTTGAGCGTTGTTGAACCGTTAACTGAGAAGAGGTGACCACCTACAGGTCGAAGCCCGGGAAGATATAGCTGTCAGATGTGCGCTGTTTGCTTGTTTGGTCTTATGCTTGCCGGGTCTTGGAATTGGTGGAAATGTAGGTACTTGAACCTATCGTTCGGGCGCGGCCGAGTTCAAAGCAGTTGTTTCTCATCTTTAACCGTTTAGTTTCTATATATGACTCATATAGGAGGTTTGAGCAGGCTGATGCAGCCTACGCCAGGTCAGTGTTTCGGGCTTTACTTCGAGACCATTACCGCTAATTCGCTGCCCTCTTGGCAACTTAGCTGTAGCTAATATTGGTGAGGCTTAATCGCCTCTTGGTTAGTCCGGCTAGCAGAGCCCTGCGTAACATTTGTAATATTCGCTTCTTTATTTTTTCTTTCGAAGACCTAGCGCAACCTAGAGCCGGAGCCCTTGCGTGAACTGCAAATTGAGATATGTTGCAAAAAATTGCAGATAAATGCGAGGCGCGCTAGATATCAAGTGATGTTACGGGTGGTTTCACCTGACTTTAATCTGTGCTCTGAAATGCCTATGAATACTGGGTTTCGCTGTTGCGTTCGTCTAATGTTTTGGTTTCGGCAATCTTTCTTGCCACCACTTCGTGGCGATCCACCACCAGTGCCACCAGCCTTATCACTCTTTAATAGCTTTCGTCTTGAGTCTAGATGCTCTTTATCACTAGATTTCATACGTCTCTCTAATACCCTAAACCTCCATAGCAATAACTCCTTCCCGTCAACCAGTCCCCCATCTGAATCTTTCTCTTCTTCCACGATGTGGCGAGACGATTCACGTGATTGCGGCGACTGATTCCTAGCAAATGCTCTCGACAGAAACTTTCGACCATTTGTTGATACGGGAGAGTGAAGGTTGTGTGTTTGGCAAAGTTGAGATAGTTCCTGACGAAAAAACTGCAACGTGACTTGAGAGTGGATCCGCCCCTCTTAGGTCTGTTGCACCGTCTTCTGAATGCAGTTTTTGTTGCTGGCAGCGGATCTACTGGCAACTCTAACATCGAGGTCACATATGAAACTCAAGATTTCTTTAGCGACGTCTATCAAGTCGCAAGACTCACTGGGGCTGGGCGTCACCCCTATGCTGCTTTTGTGCAAATTGTCTGGACACGGGCTCGGAAGCCAGATTCAGACATTTGACCAGAGCGTTGGCGGCATAATCTCGGAGCACATCGAGCACGAAAACTTCCGCGGAGACCGTGGCGAGCATTTCGTTCTTGATCTCAACCAAGAAGGTGCTCCTGATCACGTCATGGTTGTCGGTCTGGGTTCTCCGGACAAGGTCGACAGCATGGCAATCTCCCAACTCGTCGATTTGGCAGTGGAAAACGCCGTGGCTCGCGGTTGTTCCAAGCTGTCCATCCCCATTCTGCCCAATCGGGCAGCGCAGGGCATCAACCTTCGCGGTCAGGCACACCTGATCAAAGTGGCCGCGGAGAAGAAGATCGCCACCTACGGCAAGAAGCCCGGTGAACTGGAGATCGAACTGGTGTGCGCACCGCAAGCCAAGGCTCATCTGTCCAAGGGTCTTGCCTGCAAACGCATGGGTGCCAACGGTACCTGCTGCGACGACAAGTAAGTTTTTCGAATGTCCTCTTGGGCGGTTGTAGTGAAGGTTAGAGGTGTTGCCTCGTGCTTCAATTTGCAGCCGCCCTTGAGGTCACTCTTTCTTCATTTGTGGTGAGTAGCTCATGAGGAGCTGCTTGCTGAATGAGAGCAAGACTCTCTATCCATGCCATAGGGGAATAGCATGAGAACTCAACTGGAGAAAATCGTTTTCGGTGGCCGCTTCTTGCTGCTGCCGATGTATCTGGGCCTGATTTTGGCTCTGGCTGTGTATACCATCCGCTTCACGGTGCAGACCGGAAGCATGCTGATGCACGCACTGACCTTGACCGACACGCAGATTCTTGTGGCTGTCCTGCATCTGCTGGACATCATCATGGTCAGCCATCTCATCGTCATGATCATGATTGGCGGCTACGTCTTGTTCATCCGCAGCAGCTTCGACGACGATCTGCCAGCGACCACCAAGTTGCCGAAGCTGAAGTGGCTTGGGCACATCGATCCCGGAGCGCTCAAAGTAAAGATGAGCATGTCGATTCTAGGCGTATCGAGCATTCACCTGCTTGAGGCCTTCGTCAACGCTGACAATGAGCCGGCGGATCATCTCACCAAGTTGATTGTCGTGCACATCGTCTTCGTTGTCTCGACCATGGCCATCGCCTGGGTCAATCGCTTCGCCTTCCACGACGAAAAGTAAGCTTGCTTCTTTTGCCGGCTGCACCGCGTGTGCAGCCGGTTTTTTCTTTTTCTTTCCGCTAAGCGCCAGCGTCTTCATCGCTGTCATCACCCTCCACCATAGACTCAGAAAGAGTGTATGTCCCTCTTCTACGACCATTTCTTCAGCACCACCGCCCTCGTCGTCCTCCTCACCCTCTGGCTGTTCAAGAGTCGACTCAGCCTCTATCTTGCCCTGCGGCGAGAAAAAGCCTCTGCCGGTGACATCCACGTCAATGTGGTGCGGGTTCCGGCTCACGAAACCTGTGAACTCAATGCTTGGGTTGACAGCCTTCACGGCTGGGCCGGTCGGATCACCGTCAAACGCGACCTCAACGGCAGCGATGGTTCGTTTATCGTCGCCTGCGCGCGCTACCGGTACCACTCAGGTCCGCCTGACGCTGAGGCGCTCTACATCGATGGCAAAAAGCTGAAGGCCAACAGCTCATGCAAAGTTGGTCCGCAGTCGCTGCTGATTTTGCGTCAAAGGGCCGTGGCACCGAGCATTGTGCAAGTGCGCTTGGTCTAAACTGTAGTTGAGCTTGTCACTCTTCATCGTTGAATTGCGCTGTCTCTAACCGGACTTAGCGAAATTTGGCAAAGGAGGGTGGCTTGCTTTTTTTTGCTCAAAATTCTCGAATATTTTTTGTATTTCGCTTCTACTATAGAAAGCAGTGTAGGCGGATAAAATAGCAAGTAGCATGAAGAAAAAGCAGTCAGGCTGTGGGCCCGACTGCTTTTGAAGTGGTGATTCGCTCTAGCTATTTCTTGACTGACCGATGCTGGCCGCTAGAGTTGGTTTGAGCTGCTTAGTGCTTCTTGCTCAATGGCCGTTGTTCAGGGCCGTGAGGGCATGAAGTAGTCGAGCACCGTCATCAGCAGGAAGACGAAGATGATGTTGCTGAGGCCGTAGGGCATGCCCAGAACAGCGAAGGCGACGGTGAAGAGGGTGGTGTAGGTGGCCGAGTAGAGCGCGGCGTCTGCCAGTTTGCGGGCCTTGTCGTTGCGGATGCCAGCGGTGGATACCACCGAACGCACCCAGCGGAGGATAGGAGGACCGACGAACATGGCGCCAGCAATGACTGCCACCATGATCAGAATGGGGAGGAGGTTCATGATTTTGCCTTTTGGAATTTCTTTTCTTGCAGTGCTAGCTGCAAGAACTAGCCGTGAGAGCTAGTTCTTGAGCTGACTATTGTTGTTGGAGCCAGCTTAGAGCCAGCTGTTACTTCGTGCTGGTATCGCTGGGGGCCTGCGTGGCGGGCTTCGGCGTCACCGGCAGCTTCTTGGCGCCGCAGGTGCAGTCTTTGGCAGCCTTGCCGCACTTGCCGCCGCATTTGCAGCCGCCAGTTTTGGTCTTGTCGCCGGCATTCTTGGTGGTGTCATTGGTAGACATGGTATTGGTCCTTGTTTGTTGGGTGAGGGTTTGAGGGGAAGGTTGAGAGAGAAAACGCGATAGGCCGTCAAAGTGACGTGGCGCAATCTCTTGAGCTGCTCGCAATTGGCA
This sequence comes from bacterium Ga0077546, assembly GCA_943369735.1. GTDB lineage: Bacteria > Cyanobacteriota > Vampirovibrionia > Obscuribacterales > Obscuribacteraceae. Next base: position 43,259 of record CALROJ020000054.1, on the reverse strand, counting down.
GAGAGCAAGCTCGATTTGATTTGCAGTAATTTTCAGTGATCGAGCCAGTACAACAGTGATCTGCTGCGGCTCTACTTCGTTGGCCAAAATGTATTGACCAGCCACTTCGCGGCCCGTTCTCCATCTGCCTGTGGCGATGAATGTGGGGCGAGTGATGGCCTCTACTTCTTGGCAGACAGCAAGCAATGCGGCACACTGTCTGCTGTAGCTTGCAAGCTCTTGCAGCAGGTTGCCAACTTGCTCGTGTTCGCGCTTGCCGTTAATTAGCAAGCTCGGATAGCTGGCCGCTAGTTCTTGCAGCTCTTCGTCGCTCAGTTGCTGGTGCACAGCCAAGCACTGTTCGAGAGCGCGAATGTTGAGCTGGCTTGCCTTTTCGTGGGCAAGGGCCGAGGTCGCTTTGGCGCTTTCAAGTAAGTGCGAAATCTCTGCGTTCAGACCCTGAGCGCAATGCAGACAGCGAGCTGCGTGCATTGCCTTGCTTTCTTCGCCATCGTCGTTTTCAATTACCACCGTGCAGAGACCGAAGAGGGCCCCGCCGCAGAGCATGCCTATGAGGCCAATGGTGCTCCAGGCGTTGTCTGCAGAAGTACTTGAGAGGTTGAAAACTCCCACGAGGAAAGAGAGAAGAAAGACTGCCAGGCCAGTCCAGAAAAGGCGGTGGACAGTCTTCATACACCTCCTTGTTTTGAGCCTGGCTTTGAGTCTTGCTGCGGGGGCCAGCTGTCGAGGCGCTTCTGGGCAAAGGAGAGCTGTAGATCGGCAGCCGTGAAAGGCCAACGTACAGCTTCGAGGGTGGTTGAGTCGAATTTCGCCATGGCCACTGCTATCTCGCGGCAGTGTGAGTCGGCAATGCGAATCTGCTCGAGAATGATGCGCTTTTCGCGCCCAATATCGCTCAGGGGGTTGTCGTCGGGTACAGGCAGTGACTCTGCATGGCGGCGCATGCGGTCAATGCGATCACTGAGAAGAAGCAAGGCAAAAGTGAGGCCAACTTTTTCAGCAAACAATTTTTTTGCTGCGTCGGCTGCTTTACCTGCTTCAATCTCGGCCGGGTTGCGTACTTGCTTGGGACGACTGAAGAGAACTGGGGCGACAAGAGCAAACAAGACAATGAGAATGCCTGCGATCAGCAGACCGTCTACGAGGTTCATGATCGTCCTTGAAGATGAATTGGTAACTTTAGAAACAGCAGCAAAGCTCTTAGTCGTCGTCGTCAGGCGTGTTCTGCAGGGCGATGCGCCGAGCATTCTGCACATGGCGACGAGCTTCTCCGAGGCCGAGGGCAAAGGCGTCAACTTGAGCGTCGGTGGTGGCTTGTTCGATGGCGGCTTCGATCTGGCTTTTCAGCGATTCTGCTTTTCCCAGTTCGGTGGTGGCGTCGGCGCGCATGGTGGCAGCGTTCTCGACTTCGTCTTTGATGGCCGCAATGTAGCCTTTGACTTGCTTGATGCCGAGGCCGAGGTCGTGCAGTTCAGAGCGCAGAGTGTTCTTCTTCGCTTCGACGAGACCAGAGGGTTGCGCCGTGGAATTTGCTTGTTCTATACGAGCCTTACGAAGGCGCATACCAACAAAGACTGATGCAGCAACGAGGGCAGCGATGGTACCGCTGACGATAATGATTGAAGACATAGTTTCTCCCGCAAAAGCGCTTTTGGCACTCCTGCAAATGAGGTTGTTGAAAGGATTACGTTTTTAGAGTTTGGAAGAAGGTACTTAAAGAAAGTGTTTTTTTTGGAAGACCTTATCTCGCTAACAGAGAATTAGATCTCGCATCAAGAGGCGAAGAAATGTTGCGACTGCTCGTTAAGCGTTTGTTACAAAGCTCTGAAGCCCCGAAAGGTACAGCTAGCGATGGCTTCAGGTTATCGTTCGCGACCACGCTCATCATGGCAACGGGGTCGGTTTTCCTAGCGTCAAATGCCAAGAGTAAATATCGAGAGGTAGACAAGGTGGCGCGGCTGTCTGTAACCGCAATCGCATATACTGTTATTCAACTATATGAACGAATAGAAACGGGCTGAAAAAATAGGCCTCAGGAGCGGAAGAAACAGCAGACTTTTGGGTCTGTGTTCCTTCCGCTCCATCCGCTTATCTTGGGCTTTCGTCAGTTAAGCCCAAGGGCTTAGAAGAGGCGAGCGCCGCTGAACTGCCAGGCGTAACGCACGCTGCCATCGGGATAGAAGATGATTTGACGCATCTCTTCCGATTTCGGCTGAATCGTCAGGCAGTTGGTCATGCAGACGTTCTGGCCGTTGACGTCGTAGACGGTGGCGCCGTGAGCCAGCTCGAGAATCTCCGAACCGTTCTCCTTGAGGTAGGCGTTGCAGTCGACAAGCAGCTGGTCTTCGATGGCATGGGCCGTCGTCCACTTGTAGATGCTCTCGTTCTCGCTCTTGTCCGGCTTGGTCACCGGGCGGAAGGTCAGCTGGTCGACACCGTTGGCGGTGGCGAAGTCGATCATCTTCTTCATCTCGTCGACGCTGTCGAGATAGCCCTTGACCAGCACCGTAGCCAGACGCACGGTGAAGTTGAACTTCTTCAGCTTGGCGATCAGAGCGGGCAAGTCTTGATACTCGCGGTGAGGCGTGTAAATCGACTTGTTCTTGCTGCGCTCGTAGTGCACCACCGAGATGGCGATGGTGGTGAGGCCGAGGTCATACCACTTCTGCAGGTGCGCGTCGGTAACGCGTCCGTCGGCAATCAGCAGACCATTGGTCTGCAGCTCGCTGATGGGAAACTTGAAGGGCTCCAGCTCTTCCAGAAAGCGGGTGACCTGCTCAGGGAAGATGGTGGGTTCACCCTTCGAGGTGATCATGGCCGTGGAGCAGCCGCCATCGCGAGCGAGCTGAGCGGCCTTGCGGAAATTGCGCCAATTGACTGCCGGCTCTTTGGTGCCGATGCCGTTGGCGGGAGTCATGGGGGCGACACAGAAAGGGCATTTGGCATTGCATGCCAGAGAGCCCGCGACGATGCTGAAGGTCAAGACTTTCATAGATTTTTACTTTCGCGCTAGAGGTTGCAGTTGTTTTGGACTGGGAGAATTCAGTGGAAAAGGCGCTTGAGCCAAGCTTTGAAGCTTGAACTCGAGGGTGTGGCCAAATCCAAGTCAATGTACGGCTGGTGGCAGTCGCGGTTGACGAAAGCATTGAGGTCAGCCTGGGCTGCCTCGATGGTCAACACGGCCCCGCGGGGGAAGTCGTGCTGGGTGTGATCGCCGTCGATGTAGATGCGCCCGCCTTGCATCTGCGAGACGATTTGCAGCTTCTGTCCGCGAGCAGCAATGCCACGGGCGAACTGATGCACTTCACCGAGACGGAGGAAGGGAGCACGTTCGACGTAGGCGAACTGTTGCGCGTCGATGGCCAGAACTGGTCCGCCTTCAGAGCGCAGAAAGCCAGTGGAGCCAGACGGGGTCGAGACGAGCAAGCCTGAGCATTTGTGTACTTCGGTCTTGCCAGCCACAGTGATGTGGTAGCGACTGGTGCCGGCTGGTTGCTCATGGGCAATCAGCACTTCGTTCAAGACCAGCTCGGGAACAGCTTTTCCGTCAATGCTGAGAGCAAGGCGAAGGAGCTTGACGGGCTGAAATTCACCGCTGGCGACTTTGGCCAGTGTGGCGGCGAAGCTGTTGCGGTCGCAGACACAGAAGTGGCCGAAGCTGGTGATGGGCGCCGAATTGACACCGAGCACAGGGGTCTCATCGACGATGTCGTGAGAGGCCGTGAGGAAAGTGCCATCGCCGCCTAAGGTGATCACGAGAGTGGCTTGTGCCAGTTTCGCGTGCAAGCTCGGATGCCGACGGTTGACCACTTCGAAGTCGACGGCAAGAGCCGTGAGCACAGCGGTGACTTGCTTGAGGGTGGCGACGTGCTGTGCGTGAGATTCAGCTACAGATTCGAGGCCGGGAGATTTCTTGGCGATTTCGTCAAGCTGGTGTTGGTCGTTGGCGGCCTGCACGAGCTCGAGATAGGTTTCTTTGACGATGACCAAGATGCGCTTCAGAAGCGGATTTGCACTTGATTTATTAGCCATGGTTACCTGCTTTTATTTGAGGTTAAAAGCGCGCCACAGAGCAAAGCGCTTTTGTCTGCGGTGGCGGCTAGGGAAAGCGAAGAGCAAAGACAAGCAAGAACAGCCCAGCGCAGACAAGAACTCAATGGAGACTCTTGGATGCTGGGGCTATTACTGGCTGCTTGTCTGGGTTTTCGCGGTTGTTTCTGTTGCTTGCTTGTTGGTTGAAATTGAGAAGATGTGATGTGAGCCTAATGGTTCTCAAGAGATTGATTCAAGAGTTATTAGAGCAATTGCTTTTAATCAGGAATCGGTGATTAGTTCTTATTGCTTAATATCTACTGTCTACGCCCCGGTGTGCGGGGGTCGCTAGCTAGCTCTGCCTTGAGCATTAACCGCCTGTAAGCTGGCGCAGCTAGCGCTTGTCGCTTTATTCATCCAGCCCCTTTTGTCTTGCCGATAAGCTTAATCGAGCTAATCAGTCGACCAAATGACATCCGCTTGGTTCGAGTTTGTGGCTGATTAGAAATTTGACTGCACTGTCTTTCTGCTCGCCGGAAAAAATTTCTATTGCCATACCGCAAATAGATTCTGACAACCCTGGTGGTGTTGGCGTCGGACGACAGCGAAGATTCTTGTCGCCACTTTCTCTCAAAGCGCGCTCTGCCGCGAGCACCTGATGAAGGGTGGGAAAGGTAAGAATGAGACGTTTATTGCTACTGATATTGGTGTTGGAATTGTCATGAATTTCTGGCATAGACCAATGGTAGCTTGCTGCGCGCAACTGTGGCCTTTTTCGCAACTGTCTATATGTTCATTTTCGACATCGGCAGATTGTCCTAATTTGAGAAAAGTTGAAGTGGTGTTGAATATCGGCGGAAGGTTAGGAGCAGGTAAAATGTTGGAGAAATCCTCAGCAATACAACCCAAAACGGGCACCCGCACTTGATTTCCTGTGTTATAGTGAAAACAGTAAAGAGAGGGATCTATGCAGTATTTCCTTTGCCCACGATGCCAGTTTAGAGTGCCAGCCAACAAGCACATTTGCCAGACCTGTGGCAATAAAATTGTTAGTTCAACTCCAGCCAACAGTGGTGCAGATAATTCAGTTGAAAAAAAGGCATTGGTCAATCCATTTGCCAAGCTCTTGGGCTTCAATAATCAGTCTAAGCAGAAAGACGGTAGTCAGGAAAAACCAGCTTTAGGCTAGTTACCAAAACTCTCTAATCGCCTATTAAGGGGACGGTCGCTGAGGCCGTCCTTTGTTGTTCTTAGCAATTTCTGAAAAATTGAGCTTTCGCTATGGCATCAAATATGGTGGCAACTTAAGTATTTAGCAGCTTAAGTGATTAGCGGCTTAAGATGTGACATCAGCATATAGTTTGTGCGCGCTAGCAAGTAGTCGATATTGGGGTCGTGTATTTGTACTTGCGATTGAAACAGTGAAGGATCGGATGGTAAATAGCGCCAAATTATTTTCGAACCTTCACCATACTTGGTCACATCAACACGCACTGTCATCATAATCTTGGTGGTCTTACTGGTGTCGTTGTAGTTGCTTGTGTATTGGGCCTTGCGGCTGAGTGCGATGTCGGTCACTCCTTCTACGCGAATAGAAGTCTCGATCGGGTCGACGATATTGATTACTTTGATGTGGTATTTAAAATTGCGGTGGCTGCGGGTTAAGGCTCTTTGTACCGAGTTTGCCGCGGCTCTATACTCTTGCTTGCTTTGAATGGCCACAGGAAGGTGAGCGATCTTGCCCATCAATGGTTCTGTAATTGTGCGCAACAGGTTTAACTCAACCACAGCCCAAAGGCGTGGAACAGCAAAGAACAACACAAAAATGCCGCAAACGGCGTAGACACAGAACTCGAGATTGATAGTCATTCGCTTATTTCGTTGGTTACAGTACTTATACCCTTAGTAGAGAGTTTCATACACAAAGTAACTGCCAAATACTTTGCGGACATAATCTCTTGTTTCTCTGAATGGAATTTCTTCGACAAAATAATCCCAGTCTTTACCGCCAGCGCCACTGACATTGAACTTATCAACCCAACTCTTGACTGCGTTTGGGCCGCCATTGTAGCTGGCTACAGCCAGCATAGCATTGCCATTAAAGCGCTTCAATGTGTATTCCAGGTAGGCCGTTCCTAGCTTGATATTGTTGTCTGGATTGAAAACATCATCTCTGTTTAAGGCAGGCACGCCAATTCTTTTACCCACACCAGCTGCGGTGGCAGGTAAAAGTTGCATCAGGCCGAGGGCTTGCGAGCGACTGAGGGCTTTGGGGAAGTAACGTGACTCTTCGCGAATCAAGGCGTGAATTAAGTATGGGTCAACTTTGCGCAGCTGCCCTTGCTCTTTAATTCTTGCGGCATAGGCCCATGGGTAAGTAATTTGCCAGAGCGGAGCACGATTGGGCTTGCCGTCTAGGTCTTTGCCGGCGGCTCTTATCCCTTCCATGATCATGCCCTGACTGAGATATAGCCATGAGCGAAAACCGATTATCTCTTCGCGAGCACTGTCGCTCGCTTCGGGAGCCTCTGCCAGAGCCGTTTGACATTCATCTAGCTGGCGCGCAGCGGCGAGCAATGCTACTTTAGGCCCGGCCAAACGAGCAACTCTGTCAAAAGTAAAGAGAGTGGGAGGCTGAGGCCAGCTCCAGTTGTCTAGGCAACTGCGTTGAGCGTTGGTAGACCAGCCGCGATCCCGGCGTTTGTCTGCTGGTGCATTGAGATAGGCTAAGCGAGCCAGTGATCTAAAGGCATAATAGTTTGATGGATAGAGGTTGTGGGAGTGCTGATAGAGCGCTTTTGCCTTGTTGTGATCACCTAAGTGTTCATGAATTTTTCCTGCCCAAAAAAGAAAACGGGCCGCCGAACGATGAGTGGGATAGCGCAGTGCAGCATTTTCAGCCATACCGGCTAGAGCCTCAGCTTGCAGTTTGTTCTTAGCTAAACCAGCTGGATAGATAACTTTTGTGCGATGCCAGAACAGCCACCACATGGCTTCAGGAGCGTGTTCTGAGGTGGGATACTCTTTAATAAGGCGCTGGAACAGTGGCGTGGCATCGGTATCGCTGGCGCGCACAGCAATATTCCAGAGGGCATGATCGAGCTTGACTGGTTTGATAGCGAGAATTTGCTTCCACACATCTGCTGTTTCGGCTCGACTGAGCGGGCCGGTAACAACGTCAGCAAAGTCGTCATAGTATGCGGCTTCAGGTGCTTGCCGTATGGCAGTTAGCAGGGCTGCCACTGACTCTGGCTTGCGGTGCAGCTTAGCTAAACACTGGGCTTTGCGATATTGATTGTTTGTGGTGCCTGAGCGGTTAAAAGCATCTAGTGCTTTTGAATAATTGTTTTTGCGGTAATAAACTAGACCAATGCGGTCTAAATCTGCGGGGGTAAGTGCTGCCCCTCTAGTGTTCATTGCCATAAGTTTGTCAGCTACATCACTAGAGAAGCGGCCGTTGACGCTGCCTTTGAGATAGTCAGAAAAGTAGGCTAGAGCTTCAGCTTCTGCCGCACTGCCTGGTGCCCCGAGGGCGCCGTTGCTCATGCTGCCGTAATTGCCAGCGGCATTATTGCCGGTAGAGCTGCCAAAGGCTGCTTCGCTGCCCACAACTGATGTGGTATTGCCGCCATTATTGTTGCTAATACTGCCGCTATTGCCCAGGGCCATTTGCCCTAAATAATAATTTGATGCAGTACCGTATTCGGTGGCAGGATATTTTTGCTTAATCGTCAGTAGTAAGTCTTTGGCCTTTTGGTTATTTTCGCTGCTAGGCTCGCGCAAGAATGATTGTGCCATTTCGTACAGTGCCCGGGCTTGATCGCTTGGAGCGGCAGCGGGGTCGCGCAATATTTTTTCGACAAAATCACGTGTTTTCTTGTTATCACCCTGACTGGTTAAAATCTCCGAGGCATGCCAGAGCGAATCGATATGTAACAGAGGCAGTGCTTGGGCCTGAGTAAACAACGAGATAGCATCATTTTGATCAACCCCGCTGTTGCTCTTGGCCAGTAGCCGAGCTAATGCGTAAGAGGCAACAAGACGTTCTGTATTGCTACTATTAAAGATATTTTGGCCGTCGAGAAAGCGTCTTAGGTTGGCAATTGAAACATCTCTAGGGTCGCTGCCTAGATTGGCTACAGCTGCTGTAAATTGCGCTGATGGCGCTTGCCACAAGCGGCTGATTTCGGCTGGAATAGCCTGGTTGATAGTAGCTTGACTGTTAGTAGCATGGCCGCTAGCACCTTGACTGGATGCACCCTTGGCTTTGACTGGCGGAGCGGCCTGGCAGTTGAGCCATTGCGACAGGCTTGTGCCAAGAGCAATAGTGCCTGCCAGTAGTCCCAGAGCAACAAATCTAGACTTAGCTGTCAGGTTGCGTTTAAATTTTTGGCTCACCACTTATCAACTCACCGTCATTTTAGAAATTTAGTCTAGAAAGAAAATGCTAGCATGGCATAGTCGACCTTGCCTTTACTGGATTGTTTGCGGTTTTTGGTGACCTTTGAATCTATACTTTGACAACGCTGCTACTTCGCATCCCAAGCCTGAAGAGGTTTACCAGGCCTGTGATCAGGCTCTGCGGGCTGGTGGAAACCCCGGTCGCGGCGCCCATAGTCTTTCATTTGCAGCCGCGACGCTACAGTTTGAGAGTCGCCATGAAATCGCTCAATATCTTGGTATTCAAGATAGCAGCCGCTTGATTTTTACCAGCGGCTGTACTGCTTCGATTAACTTGGTTCTCAATGGCATGGTCGGAGCAGGCCGACTCAAGGCGGGAGATACTGTTTTGACCAGCGCCTTCGAGCACAACGCCGTGATGCGGCCGCTTAAGGCTCTGGCAGCTAGTTTGGATTTGAACTTGGTTGTGGTGCCAGCGCTTACAGCTGCCCCGGCGAGCACGTTGGGGGCAAGGCACTTCGCTGCTCTAGTAGATTTGGAGCAGCTTAATGCGCTGCTGCTGCTGCATAAACCAGCACTCTGTATCTTTACTAGGGCCAGCAATGTCACGGGTCAAATTTTAGACCTGGATGCTGTTGCTGCTTTGGCAAGTCGCCATGGCGCGCCGTTATTAATAGATGCTGCTCAAAGCGCTGGCATTATTCAAGAGAAATTGGAGCACGAGGGAATATCTTTTTGGGTAGCTTCTGGGCATAAAAGTATGCTGGGCCCGCCTGGAATCGGCCTTCTTTATATCGGTGGCGGCGAAGTTTTGGATCCGCCCTATCGCGGTGGTACTGGTTCACGCTCGGAGAGTTTCTCTATGCCCGAGGCTTTACCCGATAGGCTTGAGCCAGGCAGCCCAGCTGTTCATTTGGCTTGCGGTGTCGCTGCCGGATTGCGTTATTTGCAGTCATTGCCGAACGGTTTTGATTCGGCTCGGCAGCACGAAAACATCCTTTCGCTGCGCTTCTTGCATGGCTTGGCTGTGATTAATCAGGCTGCGATAAATTCGACTAGTGCAGATGCGGCGCGAGGAATAATCGAGTTAGTTGGCCGACCCGGTTGGAATTTGAATCTGCCAGCAGAGGCCCAGCGGCAGCTGGTTGAAGACTATTTGCCGGTATTTTCTCTGCGCTTCGTGTCGAGTGCTGGGGCGAAAATTGTTGAGTCAAAAGTTATTCAGAAATTGACACCAGATAAGGTGGCGCAATATCTGGATGATAATTTTGGTATGGCGACAAGACCGGGGTTGCATTGCGCCCTGCTGGCTCATCAAACCCTTGGCACTGTTGATCAAGGGTTGCTGCGTGTGAGCTTTGGGCATGGCAATACTGAAGATGAAGTTGATAGTTTGCTTGCCGCTTTAGAGTTAGCCTGGGATTTAGTCAGCTAGACTAAGGTCTGCTTCAATGTGATTCAAGAAGTGCACTCCGCGCACAAAGATAAGACTGTCGATGAATGACAGGCCTAGTGAGGATAGAGCAAAAGCTATGCCTTCAATAAAAGTTTGCAGTGTTGAATTGATTTCGAAATTCAGCAATTCGCTGATATACGTAGCAGCCCTTACTGTTCCAACTTGGACATAGATGACCCAGGCAACGCCAGCAAGAAGACTGAAAGTCCAGGCGAATTGCACAGCTCTTCCTCTAGAGTACTTAAAACTGGTTAAGAAGGCTGAAATCGGATTCATCCCTCTGGTTACAATCAAGGCAAGGGACAGATCGCCGCGCACAGCTACTAGGGTGTAAACCATCGCCAGCAAGCCCATAAATGTCGCGACGCTCTTGGCGCCATAAAGCGCGAATACTGTCCAGAGCAAAGCCATGAACATCGACTGGTCCGAAATTTTTACTTTGTGATTGAGGCTCTGAGCCAGTTTGTTTCGCAGCTGCCAAATAAACGAGAAAGAGAAAATCGGGTAAAGGAAACAAAAGGAGTAAGCAAGCAGCGATGAAAATGGTTCTGGGTAGCCACCTTCTGGTTCGGTGGTATAAAGATGGCCAAGGGCGAACCAGGCGCCAAGCAGACAAACTACCAACCACCATCTTTCTTTGAAAATTTCAGTTACTGTATGAAGACTCTCTTTTTGCAGATCTTTTAGGAAATCTGGGATGTCCTTGGCTTTAACTCGCAGGCCATGCCAGAAGAAGCAAAGTGGCAGTAGCAGCATCCCGAGCCCAGTCCAAACGCGCGTAATGTCCCGGGCTAAGTCATATCCGTATTCGGCTAACTGTTGCGCCTCTGACGGCATCTGCTGTTCCTGTTTCTTGGTTAATGGCCCGTATCATTTCGTTGTACCACGGCAAGTAGATACCGTTTGGATAATTTTCTTTGGGCAAATCTTTTCGTTCTAAAGTGAGTCGGGCTATGAGCGGCTTGCACTCAGTGTTTGTTCGCTGCTTTGTATTTTTTGACGGCTTCTAAATATGGCACTATTGATTCGTCATAGTATTTGCCCCAAAAGCTCCAGGGGTATTCTGAGTGATCGGTGTATTGTGCTCGCCATGCGGCATATGTTGTAGGGCTTTCAGCTTCCCAGTAGTATGGATCTAGTACATAGTTTCGTTTTCTTGCCAGAGGTTAATAGACGTGTCTGTAGAAATCGGCAGCTTTTCTTGTGGCAGCAAACTCAATTCTTGTGCCTTTCTCTATATATTGATCTTTGGACAGCGCACCGGTTAGCGCCTCTTCGTAAAGGCTGTCAAAGGCGGGGCCACCTCTGATGTTGAAGCATTCGAAGACAAAGGCAGCAAGCAACCTGTTTGGAGCCAGTGGCTTACCGTGTTCATCGATTTTTCTCAATCTGATAAAGCCTGCTGTGCCCCGATCGGGTGGGCTTTGCTCGCTGTCGAACTCAAAGCCGCCGCCTACGGCTCCAGGGCTCCAGTAAATACGCTCGTTGGCTGCTTCACCGGCAAACTGGCGCACGGCCCAAGGCCAGATTGGTTCGTTCTTCAGTAAAATCTTGGCCAGTTGTGGGCGATCGACGATCATTGTTTTTACTTGTTGCTCGCCAAATAGCAGATCTTGAGGGCTTAGTGTTGGTGTTGCTTTGGTTGCGCCTATTGATTCGGCCGTGGTGCCAGGTTTCATACTTTTGGGCAGGCTGTTTGTCGGATTGGCGTTGCCGGGATTGGCCCCGGCGGTGTGCGCAGAAGCTAGGCAGAGAAAAATAAGTATGGTGAATCTAGTCAAATTGTTGATTTCTTACACACTATCATTTGATGAGGGCGAGCCATATAAATGGTACACGGAGAATATGATCTTCAGTCCGAACGTTTCTCTTGGGTCTGACTTAGTGCCCAAGGCGCAGTATGAAAAACTATAGTGGGTCAGTGAGCATTCTAGCTTTTGCAAAATCCAAAAGCACTCACTAAGGCGAGGCCTCTCCTTTCTTGGCTCAATCTGCGGCAGTTGCTTTGCGGATGTGGTTCCACGAGCAACCGTGCAGCTACGGCATTACTGGCTTGGCTATATTGATCAACTTGGTGCCGTTAAGATTCAACCTCAGTTTGACGAGGTAACTAATTTCTCTAAAGGTTCCGCTCATGTGCGTATTGGTGACCGTTGGGGGATGATTGACAAGGCGGGCAAATGGGTTGTGAAGTTAGGCAAGGGAAAGGAGCCTGAGTGATTCACTGTCGATAAGAAAAACGGCAAGAAAGAGCATTTGATTAGGGTGGGCTTCTTACGATGAAGTTCTTTGCGCCGACTTCTTTAATCAATTACGATATACCCATAGCCTGAACTGGGTGTATGTTTTGCTTGTAAGCATCCGTCGATCTGCAGTGTCTCTTAAGCCTTTAGTTTCGTCTTTGCGGGTGCGACAGGTTTTGCTTGCGCTCCTGGCGTTGGCCTTGACTCAGGCGCCAGTTACGGCACAGGAAACCGCTCCAGAATTGCCGCAATCCCCTTATGTCTGGCCACAGACGATTGTTTATAAAAGACGTGCGTTAACTGGCTTAAAACAGTTCAATCGATTGACTAACTATGGTTTGCAGAAGTGGGGCTTAATTGATGCTTCTGGCGAAGTTGTGCTACCTGCTAACTACGACCAGGTTACCGATATCGGGGATCAAGTTTTTCTTGTAGCTAATAATGCCAAAGCCTCAGAAATTCCAAAATACTGGTTCTTCGATTGTTCTTCCAAGAAACTGTCAACAAATTCTTTTAGGTCTGACGACGAGTTGTTCCACGGTAGTGAGGGACTGATTGGATTTCGCAAACGTGATGAGCCTGGCTTTAGTGGCATACATAAGATCGGCTTCTACAATTTTCAGCACGAAATAGTAATTCCTGAGCGCTATTATGAAGCCAGTGAGTTTCGTGATGGATTGGCTATGGTATCGCCCGAGATTCGTGGCACAGATAAGCCATTTCGCTGGCAGTTTATTGATAAAAAGGGCAATGTCGTAGCGCCAGAGATTTTTCCTGTTTCTGTTTTTTACAATGGTTTGGCGATTGCCTCTCCTTACGTAGTTCCTGAAGCTCACACCCAGGTGTGTACTCACTCTTCGTCTGCTTCGGTATCTCCCTCTCCAAGCCCTCAGCGTAAATACGGATTAATTAATCGCCAATTCAAATTTGTTGTAAAACCAATTTACGGGCATTTGCAGCTAGTTGCTAAGAACGTCTATGCGGCTCAGTCTAATGAGAGCAATCATTACATTGCTATATCTCCGAGCGGAGAAAAACTCTTCGATTTCCCAAATGGTATTTCTAAATTTACTCGCTTTGATGAGAACTCGGATAACTTGATAGTGGCGGAGTTCGCTGCTACCAAAGACGAACTGAACGGGGTTACTTCGCCTGTTGGAGCCGTTTTTGGCGCAAACGGCAAAGTGATAGTGCCGCCAAAATATATAGTAGGCTCAATTGAAAATGGAGAGATTCAATTGTTCGAGAATACGGCATTTCAGGATCGTGCATCTGGAGTGATGAATTTTAAGGGCCAGTGGTTGAAGCCTATGGTTTATCCGTCTCGGCACTTCAACAGCAACGTTTGGAAAAAACAGTATCGTGACCACAATTACATTGACCAGTTCGCCTATTTTTTGAACGACTATAACCTGATTGGTATGGATCGTGCGACCTTGGTGAATTTACTCGGTGCTGGCTCGGATCTAGGGGATGAAATTGGCTACTCGTTGTACATCGGGTTCGGCTGTGCTCGTACTGGGAGAGGTTTTATTGTTGACTGTTCTGACGGTAAAGTAAAACGCTGGCGTTTTGCTCAAGCCTTTGATCGGGAGCCCTATGCGTGGTATACGGAGAACATGGTCTTTAGGGCGAATGGTTCTCTTGAGACCGGTTTAGTGCCCAAGGCGCGAACTGGTGCGCACTAGGTCAGGCTTGTTCTATGTGCTTCTATTGCCAAACACACCTTGGTGGGTTACAACGGAAGTTGAGATATTCTTTGGTACCTGGGCGCTTTGCATAGAAGCCCCACTTCTTTCGAATTTGGTTGTTGAATAGTGCTTCGGCGTCTTCGCACTGTATGCGCTCAAGCTCAACAGCGTGAACGAGAAACCGACACGTCCGAATAATTTGCAGTTTTGGTCGCAGTGCCTTTGCGAGATCCACGCCAGCTTGATCATCAATTAAGAGAGTCCAATCTCTGCTAAGAGCGACTGCTATAGTCTCCGCTTCGCCAGGGTCTAATCCTGTTCTGCGTTTGCTACCAGTGCAGCTTTGCCAGATATCTCCTTTTCTAAATGACAGAGCCAAGCGCTCTTCGTCTCTCGTAAGTTCTATTGCTTTCCACAGTGTATTGTGTCCAGTGATGAACGACTGCAGTGGCAGCTCTGCATCAACGTATTTGCTGTTTGCCTGCTTCCTCGCAATGTATAGCGGTTTTAAGAGTTCTGACTGCGGCGGTTCCTCTAGGAATGTCGAGCCCAGTTGTTCACTCGGGTCTAAGACTACCGGTGTTAAATAGATCGGCGAATTGAGCACCTGCATTAGCAAGGCAGCATTGCCGGTGAAGACAAAGTTGCTAAGAAAACTAGTGTCTGCGAGGCACGGATTCGCGATAATAGTTTGCTTTGGCACTGCGTCTACTTAACTTCCGTAGGTTGCTGCGAAATCTTTGGTTTCCTTTTGTTCGTCGGTGTCGGCGGTTTGTGGTGCTTCCAGTAATTCAGTTTGCAGAGTTAAGACATCGAGTCGCAGTAGTGATGCCGCTTGTCCTACCGAGAGCACATCTCCTTCAATCAGCTCTCTTACCTTTTTCAACACCGATGCTGGATATCTCGATAAATATGGTTCTTCATCGATGCGGCTTCTGAACATCGAGGCATTTAGGCCAATATGTTTGGCTAAAGAGCGGGGGCTGAGTGTCTGCCAGTCGTTGCGTTGCTCAAGGTTTATGTGGCGCTCGAAGAGTAAGCGATTGAGCATGAATGCATAACTAACTTTGAAATAGCTCGCTAGCTGTAAAGCGTCGTATTCAGAGATGCGATTGACCAATCCGGTCTCTTGAATGATGTCTTTTAGACCTTTTGCTGGTACCAATAAATTGGCAGCAAAGGCGTCTGCAAATTGCTCGCGGTTAGAGTTTTCGCCAGCGACGCTAATAATGCATTCGTTGGCGCCATAGTGAAACAAAGCGTGAGCGAATTCGTGAGCCAGAGTAAACATTTGTCTTCCTTGAGAGGTTTGTGCATTGATTAAAATGCAATAGCCTAAAATTGGATGATTGTAGAACGCTCCAGAAATACCGTCCTGGCTGATATCTCCGAGTTTGGCTTGGCAGACGAGAACGCCTTGCTCGTCTAAGAATGCGAATAGATCTGGGAGCGCGAAAGTGCCCAGTCCATAATGATCTCTGACTTCTGTGCTGACTTTAGAAGCACTTCTAATATCGGAAAAGTCTGGACCTCGATCGATTTTTCTTGGAGGCTTTGCTTTTCTTTCTCGGTCTAAATCGGCAAACAGACTCCACTCGTCTAAAAATGAAATCCAGTTGCTGACTTCGAGTTTAATCGATGGCTCCGCGGTATCTAGGCCCCGTAGCAGTACCGTCGGTTTTAAGCCTAGTGGTTGTGGCTCAGAGTGATTACCTAACAAAAATTCAGCGTCAGCATTGAAGAGCCGAGCTACATCTTCTAGCTGTTTGAGGTTTGGTCTTCTGGAGCCAACTTCCCACATAGAAACAAGCTCGCGTGGAACTTTAAGTGCTGCTGCTACTTGTAGTTGAGTCCAGTCGCGCTCTTTTCTTAGCTGCTGCAATCGGTCGTTCAATTCCATGCCTTCCTATACTCCGCTTTCATGTGCGAATCTCTGTTTAATGTTCCATAAAATAAGTATATATCGAAAAGCTGTAGCTCAAGATTATTTCTGCATTTCTGGCTAGTCTAGGGACGGATCTATTGCAGTAGTTATGAATTGTGAATCTGGGTTTTGTTGTGCTAAGCCTTAAGTGGGCGTCAAGGGTATGCCAGCGACCCATTGGCGCTCCTTGCCTATGCGCCCATGTTATTTGGGCTGGCGCTCGGGCTATCCGGATTCGAATGAGTTTCCTTCTCTTTCAATAAATATTTGACTATTGCCACTAGCGCCCAGCAATAAAGCAAGGTCATGACTGACACCAATAGTAGTGGCTTAGCCCAGGTCATATTTGTAATTAGCAGAAGACCGTAAGCTGTCATGGCTAGCCAGTATGAAGCAAGAATTCGTCTGAGCTGTATGGTTAAATCTCCAAGAGTGCTCAAGCTTTTGTCTAAGGCGGCGAAGGCTAAGTAGAAAGCTGGAACGATGGCGCACAAATCATAAATGAATAGATGCGGCACAACTAAAGGAAGAGCCAGGCAGCCAATTACAATAGATAGATTGGCTTTGGTTGTTTTGCTTTTTATGGCTGAACTTGAATGTGAAAGCATAGTTACTACTCCTAGCCCAAGCGCCAATAGCAAGAAGGCCAAGCCGTAAACTATCGGCTTGAGCATGGCATGCTGCGCCACTGGTTGGCTCAGTAGAACGGCTCTAGGTAAGCTTGTGGCTAAGTGTATAGCCACGCCATTGGCTGGATCTGAGAATATCTTGTCGGAGAGTTTGAGGCAATTGAGCCAGGCTTGAAATACTTCTGGTCCAAAGACAATGGCATTTGACTGGGCCAGGAACATCACACCAACACAGATGCCAACGAGGGCCATTACTCGCTTTTGTGCTAATTCGCTGACGATAAGAAAGAGAGCAAGAAAGAGCATTTGTGGTTTTAGGAAGAGCAGTGAAAATATTATCCCGGCTACAAATGGAATAGAGCCCAAGAAATAAAAACCGGCGGCCAGTGGCAGTAGTCCAAACACCAAGCCGACTTGGCCAATCCAGAGAGTGAAGCACACTGGCAGAAAAGAGAGGGTGGCAGCGGCTGTTAGCGACAAATGTAATTTGCTGAACTTGATTCTAGGAGCAACAGGATTTGCCGCGGACGGATTAGAAGGTTCCGATGGATTGCATGGCTCAAGTGGAGTGGACTGCGTACTCGCTGCTTCGGAAGTTTCCCTCGCCATGCTCTTAGCGCTACCAACAAGAATCAAATAAGTAGAGGCGAAAATGGCTGCTAGCGAAGTTAGTTGCCAGGCCAGCAAAGAAAATTCAATCTTCAGTGCACTATATGGCGCAAAGACCAAAGCGCTCATCGGCATATACATATATTCTGAAACAGAGGTAGCTGGCATGTTTGGCAGCAGTTGGTGTGAAAGCTGATCGAACGGCGCACCATGAAAAGCTGTGGCATCAGCAGCCGGATAAAGTATCGCCCATTTGTCGTGAGCGGCTATCCATCCGGCTGTGTGGAAGGTCATCAAATAATCAGAGATAGCAATGGCTGAAGGCAATTTAAAATCAATGAAATACATAATGGTCAGTGTCAGCACCGCCCAAAATATAATTGCTTGCGCCAGTAGCTTCTTGAGAGTCATCGCTTACAACTCGTGCAATGGCATCTTTTTGCCGTGATAGCTCTCTGCGGTATTTTTCAAATTAGTAAATCCAGCATGGAAGCCCATGGCCAGCATTTCGCTGTAGGCATCCTGCAGATTCCAATCTTCCACCACCATGCGATAGATGCCCACAAGCATGCCGGTGCGGTCTTGACCGTGCAGGCAGTGAAGAAATACAGGTTGCTTGCTTTCATCAGTGATAATACTGATGGCCTGATGAATCAACTCATTTGTGGGAAAGCCAAAGGGCGAAATTACCAATGAGTGATAGTTAAGACCTAGCCTCTTGATTAGCGCTTCTTCAGCGGCCAAGTGCTCGCTTTCTTCGCGCAAATTGAGAATAGTCTTAACACCTTCTTCTTTAAGAATTGCAAAACCGCGCTCTGTGGGCTGTCCGCCACGCTGCAGGCCTTCATTCACAACCTGATAATTAGGTAGATGCTCAAAAATCTCGCTCAATTCAGGAAAATGAGAGAGGGCATTTTGATTATCTTCGTGCCAATTGGATGTCAAACTACTTCACTTCCCTACGTACTACTAAAAACTTGCCTCAACTCAAGAGATAATAGACGGCTATAGGGCGAAGGGCAAATACAAGGGGGACATGATGACATCCAGCCAGATGGCGCAATCGAAGGGCCACGCGCCTGACAATGCACTCACCGACTCCATCGCGATTCTCGATTTTGGTTCGCAATATTCTCAACTAATTGCCCGCCGCATTCGCGAACTCAACGTCTACTCTGAGCTTTTGCCCCACTCACTTTCGGCCGAGGAACTCAAGAGGCTGAACCCTAAGGGAATAATACTTTCAGGTGGCCCCTCCAGCTGTTACGACGAATTTGCCCCACAGTTAGACCAGGATATTTGGAAACTTGGCATACCTGTATTAGGTGTTTGTTACGGCATGCAACTAATGTCTCGCGACCTGGGGGGCCACGTTGAGCCGTCTGCCGTGCGTGAATATGGTCGCGCCCTGCTGACAATTGTTCATCACGACAAACTTTTTGAAGGCCTCGACCCCGCTATTGAAAGCTGGATGAGCCACGGCGACAGCGTTACCACCTTGCCCGAAGGTTTCGCTACGGTTGCTCGCACTGCAGACACGCCGGTTGCTGCCATTGCCGATGAGACACGCAAACTCTACGGTGTGCAGTTCCACCCTGAAGTTGTGCACACCGTTGGTGGTAAGCAAATAATTTCTAACTTTGTTCTTGGTGTTTGCGAATGTAGCAAAAGCTGGACCATGAGCCGCTACATCGAAGAAGCTATTCGTGAAGTGAAAGAGCGTTGTGGTGATAGACGCGTTTTGTTAGCTCTGTCTGGCGGCGTAGACAGCTCGACTTTAGCGTTTCTGTTGCACAAAGCTATCGGCGATAAACTAACTTGTATGTTCATTGACCAAGGCTTTATGCGCAAGAACGAGCCTGAATGGCTGGTTGAGACTTTCGAGCGTGACTTCAATATACATGTGCACTTTGTCAAAGCGCGGGATCGCTTCATCAGTAAAATCGCTGGAGTGACCGATCCTGAAGAAAAACGCAAAGCTATTGGTGCTGAATTTATTCGTGTATTTGAAGAAGAATCGAAAAGACTTGGGCCATTCGATTTCTTGGCTCAAGGTACGCTGTATCCGGATGTAATCGAGTCTGCTGGTACTAAAATTGATTCTAAAACTGGCAAAAAAGTAGCAGTAAAAATCAAATCGCACCACAACGTTGGTGGCTTGCCAGAAGATTTGCAGTTTGAACTAGTTGAGCCTTTCTGCAAATTATTCAAAGACGAAGTGCGTGTGCTTGGTCGCGAAATCGGTGTGCCACCTGGCATTATTGAACGCCATCCATTCCCCGGCCCTGGCTTAGCTATTCGTGTTCTTGGTGAAGTAACCAAAGAGCGCCTCAAAACTTTGCGCGAAGCTGACTGGATTATTCGCGAAGAAATTAAGAGTCACGGACTCTACCGTCAGGTTTGGCAAGTGTTTGGTGTCTTGCTGCCAACTTTATCAGTTGGTGTTATGGGCGATCAACGCACTTATCAAAACCAAATTGTTATTCGCGCGGTTACTTCCGAAGACGGCATGACAGCCGATTGGGCTAGACTGCCATACGATTTGCTCTCAGATATTTCATCGCGTATTGTTAATGAAGTGCCTGGTATCAACCGTGTTGTTTATGACGTAACTTCTAAGCCGCCAGCTACTATTGAATGGGAGTAAGCTTTGGACTTTGAGGATCTCTATCATGACGAGCCTCGCGATTCCAATGAACCTTCTAAACTCTCACCAGAGAAGAAGAAGCTAGAGGTTTCTGCTCAGGAAGCCCTAGCAACTGCGGTGTCTCGTGTTGTTTTAGGACTCATACTTCTTGTTTCTTTTGCCGTGGGTTGTTGGGTTGCTGCTACTGCTTTGCGCCACCCTGACACCTGTTGGTTTCTGGCCCTTGGTCGCTGGATCTACGAGCACGGTGCGGTACCAGATCTTGATCCTTTTTCGTGGACGGCGGCCCTCGGAAGTGCCCAAGGACAGCCATCTGCTGTTGGTCTAAATGAAGTCAATCAATTTGTAGCCAATCATTTTGTTGTAAGTCAGTGGTTGTCTGCTCTGATTTCTTATCTCTCTACGCTCTCTGGTGGCCTACTGACACTGCTGATGCTCAACGCTGTGGTTGTTGTCACTGCCTTTCTTTCACTGCCAATCGGCTTTGTTGCCAGACGTGGCGCGCCTTTCGTTACTGGCTTGGCACTGGTATTACTGGCCCTGTTGACGGCTTTTCTCTGCCCGACGAGCGGCACTGAAATCTTTTCATACTTATTCATCGCTATTTTTTTGCAGGTAGTTCACCACGCCCGTTCTGCACTTCTTTGGCATGACGAGAAGATCTTTCGCATCGCCTATATTCTAGTGCCACTAATGGTGCTCTGGGCAAACCTGCATGTGGGCTTTATTATTGGGCTATTGATTCTGTCTGGTTGCTTGTTGGGAACGGTGCTCAGTAGTCTGTTTACTGGCACTAGGGCCAATCAGCATTCGACCCCTGCGCTTAAAATTGAACTTGCAATTGCTCTTATTGGCTCGCTTCTTGCTAGTCTTGCGACCCCATACGGCTTCAAGCTCTGGGAGTCGATTCCTTCTTTGCTTTCGTCTCTGTTTGCTGGAGACTTCGCTGGCCTCAGTGCTGTCAGTGCTCTTGGTTCTATTTTCCCCTCGTTCTCCGCTTTTTCAAGCTGGGCCTATTGGCCTTATGGGTTGCTCTGCATTGCTTTTCTATTGCTAGTGGTGCGCGAGTTTCGTGTCGCCAAGGATAAGAGAGTTGTCACTGCCGACGCCCTAGTAGATATGCTTGTGATTCCTGAGATAGTTACCGCCACTGTGGTTGGTGGTATTGCAATTGTTCTTAGTCTTGCTGCCCCTAGTTTGATAGTTTTTACTACACTAATTGTTCTTGCTGAAATACTTGCTTTGCTTGGAGTTCGTCGTCTGGCTGCGCATGCCGATGCTTCGCGTTTGGCCGCTGCCATTGAAGCGGAGGTGCCTGAGTCTAAGGCGGAATCTCAATCTACATCTGAGTTTTCATCTGAGTCTTCATCTGAGTCTGTGAAGCGGCAGCGCACATTCTGGCAAGACCTCAATTTTCACTCCCTGGATGTCTGGCTGGCTGGTGGTGCCTTTGAGTTGGCCATTGTGTCATTCTGTTCTATTGCTGGCGTTTGTCTTGTGGCTAACAAGGTGTTTAAGCCAGAATTGCCTCCAGCCGTAGCTCCCATTAAGGCACTTAAATACATCGAACAGCACAAAGATGAGCTTGGTGTGCGACTTTTCAACGACGCTGCTTTTGGTAACCTGATAGATTGGCAGCTGCGTGCCACGCCTAAAGTGTTTATAGATACGCGCTTCAATGTATACGATCAGAAACTTGTCGGCGACTATCGCAGCATTCATGACTGTTTGCCGGGCTGGCAGTCACTGCTAGACAGGTACCAGGTGAACTGGGTATTTGTTCCAGCGACTGCGAAATTGGGCCATGCTTTACTGGAAAATTCTAGTTGGGAGACCCGCTATCAAGACGATAAAGCGGTGATTTTTGTGCGCAAGAAAAACGAATAGCAGCTGCAATAATTGTTTCTGCTCGACTTGTCTTGTTTTGCTCGAAAGTCAGCTTTTAAATTGGCGCAATAAGTTCTGGCGTTTTCAAAAAGGGAAGATTTTTTCGAAAAAATCTTCCCTTTTTGTGCGGCTAAAAATAGGGCTATTGATTGCCCTTTATTTGCTGATTGCCCTGTGACGACAAATTTACAGCACTATGCTTGTCGATCCAGCTGCAGAGTGAATCTAGGACCACGACGTTTTGGTTGTCGGTCTCGAATATTAGGTGTTCGGCGTCGCCAACTATCATCATAGTTTTGTCGTCTGACTTAACAGCAGCAAACAAATCATAGGTGCCTTGCGGCTTGACTAGTTTGTCTTTAAGCCCTTGCACCATCAACACTGGTAAGGTTTTGATATCCCCGCAATGGCTGTGGGTGCGACGCATAAAGATTGCAAAGTTCATAAGCTCTTTGGGCGATAGCTCATTTTTTGCTTTGAGACTGCTTGCCCAAAGTGCGCGCATCTCTGGTCTGGCTGTGGCTTGAGAAGCTATTTGGGTGCCAATGTTGAAAGGCTTGTCTGGACCGTTGAGAAAGTGAAGGGCTACCGTTAGGCTCATGCGCTTGGCTTGTAGTCTTTCTGCTGATGGCACAGAGGCAATCACTCCACGTAAATTCTGGCCAAACTGTGCTGCGGTGTTTAGAGCAATCGCTCCTCCCATAGACTCGCCGAGAAGGAAGACTGGAGCTGATGGATTGTGCTCTTTAATCAACTCAACCATGTTATTGATATCAACAAAACTATCTTTGTAGTCAATTTTTTCATTGCCGCTGGCATTCATCCAAGAGCCAAAACCCCGAACATCGAGGGCAAATATTGTATAGCCGCGCCTGCGCATCTCATGGGCAAAAGGAGTAAAGGCGCGATTGTCCATACCCATACCGTGCACAGCAATAATTGTTGCTTTGCTTTTTATGCCGGGAGCTGTACTTTGCCAGGCAATTACGGGCAAAGTTTTTAGTTTGAAAGTTGTGGCCAGCCAAAGATATTCACCCAGAGTCTGCGGTTGGGTGTCATCCATGTAGTCTTTGAGGAAGCGATTGCGCACCGCCTGTAGTGGAATAGCCCCTATAGAATTTTCTATTTGTTCGCGTTCGGCCATCATCTGAACGAGCAGACCAACAAGGTTTTTACGGTAGAACTCATGCTTGTCTTTGTTGCCAAGATTTTTATAGATTTCAGCCAGATAAACATTGGCCCAGAAATAAGGACTTAGGCCAGAAAGCTGATTGCTGTGCGAGGAAGTTAGTTGAGCGAGAACAAGTGCCGGTGCCTCGGCATCTTTGTAGCGCTTTTCGAGAAGGTAGCAGCCGACAAGACCTTCTTCTAGCTCGGCTCTAAGTAATGTGCCGATATCGTTATTGCCAGCGCACATTAGCGCTAGATTGTAGTGCTTAAGAGCATCTTTGGTGTTGCGCTGACGGTAGTAGCATTCGGCAATGCAGCGTTGCAAGATAACTTGATCTTGAAGTGATAGTGGTTGATTTTCTGCTGGCAGCTCTTGAATCTCTTTGAGATACTTGGCTGCAGCGTTGTACTTCTCGTCTTTGAACTGTGAGAAACCCGCCAGGTAGAGAATGGCGGAGTCTAATTTCTTATTTTTTCGTGCCTGATTCAGAGCTTCAGTGATTTTGACATCTGCTTCTTCAACTTTGCCGGACTGCAAGAGATTGAATATTTGCAATTCCATTTCGCTCAGGTCGCCTTTTGCGCCCTTTTGAGTGGGGTTTTGCTGCACACTAGTCGGCGGCTGCTGCTGATTGAATTGCGGAGGCTGATTGGGCGGCTGCTGCTGATTGGACTGCGGGGCCTGATTAAACTGCGGAGCCTGATTAAACTGCTGCTGCGTCTGACCGAGAGCTGGGTTGGCTGCAAGCAGCGAGACTGATGGTACAACCAGCGCTGTTAAAGATGCGCCTATTAGGTTAGCTCTAAGAATTTGACGATGCAGCACGGAATACCTAAAAGTTAGTGAGTCTAGTCTATATCAAGGGGGGCCCCTCTGCTACAAGGGCTTCCCAGATAACTGTTCGACTATCTTGCTGGTCATCTTCCAGCTGCGCTACCCGTTGAATTTTGGCTAAACCAAAGTTTAGAGCCCGCTATGTTGTCAGGTGATTCGCTTTGCCCGCTCCTCGCCCATACTCCTAGTCAAGTGCTTGCTCTGTCTAGGTTTCTTGTCTCTAATCTCCAAGCTTTTCTTGATAACTGCTTGCTAGGTTTATGACCTTCCCCCGACCTAACTAAAACAGAGAATCGACAACAAAGGCTCATAGCCACCTACTGATTTCTCACGCTTATTTCTTTCGCTTACCAACAATGGTTGACAGTGCTAGCACTGCTATGAAAATTCTCGGGAAGCGCTATAAGACGCTCAGAGAATGCCTTAGAGGTCATAGTTTAGCTCCGCTCGACAACCACCACCAAGGATTAACCTTGAACGCCACCCCCTCCACTGATGCCGGCGTTGTCGGCAACGCCACCGCTGTAAGCCGTGACACTGCTGCAAGCAATGCCTCCGTCGCAGGCAATGCCTCCGCTCGGCTGAGCTCACCTGTCACCAGCGAACGTCTCAACAGTTTTGCCGAGAAAATCAATCGGCTGCAAGAGCAGCTCACGGAAATTTTTCCTGAGCGCACACAGCTGATCAAGCAGATTGTTTATGCCCTTGTCACCCGCGAACACGTGCTTGTGCACGGCGTTTATGGCACGGGCAAATCTGACCTTGTCACCAGTGTCTACAGCTGCTTCACCACACCCAATATCTTCTCCATTGCTCTCACCAAGTTCATGTCAGAGTCACACGTCATCGGCGTGCCAGACCCCAAAGAAATGCGTGAACAGGGCGTTCTGCACTATCGCCGCGAGGGTGGTGTTCTCGATGGCGAATTGATTGAACTCGATGAAATTTTCGATGCCAATGCGCCGCTTCTGCGTGTGCTCTTGGGCATCCTCAACGAGCGTATCTTTAAGCGCGGTGCGCAGGTCGAGAAGGCCCTCCTGCATACGGCAATTGCCTCCACCAACGGTGACCCCGAAACTGTGGTCAAGAACGCACCTGAGTTGGCCGCAGTAATTGACCGTTTCTTGTTCATCGCCAAGGTCAACTACCTGGCAGAGTCGAGCAGTCGGCGCAGCATGTACGCTAAGTTTGCCGCCGACGTCAAGCCCACGGTGCGCATCCCCTTTGAAGACTTGCTCGATATTTCGGGTTTGGTTGTGGGGCCAGAGATTGTGCTCGACAATCGCTTGCTTGAGGTCTACGACCTGGTAATTCAGGCCTACCGCAAGTCGCAAGAGAAGACCCGCCAGGTGATTTCTGATCGCCGAGCTTGCAAGCTGCTCAAGCTGGTTCGTGCTTCGGCCGTGCTGCATGGCCGCACTGAAGTTGTCTTTGAAGATATCTTGGCAGTGCGCTGGGGCCTTTGCACTGGCAACGATAAGGCTCAGCACGACGCCTTCATGGCGGCAGCTCAGCCGATCATCGACCAGGCGGCGAAGGAACGCCGGCAGTCATACGATGAAGTTTGCGGCAAGCTGCTCAAGCAGTATGAGCGCGAAATTCCGCTCTATCCCAATGAGGTCAGCGATGAGCGTCTGGTGCAGTTGCTGCGCCAAGTCAATACCATGCTGCAGCAGGTGCGCGAACTGAAGCCCGAATTGCCTTCCAACGAAGACATGAAGGCCAAGCTGCTGCTGCGCTTGAACGACCTTTCTCAGAAGCTCAATGACCGCTTGCTCGGCAAGTAGAGGAGCACTGCTATGTCTGTGTCTCTATTTGCACAGTGCCTGATACTAGCGGCATTGTGGCTACTTCTGGCCTGGTTGTGTTTGCGCACGCTGGGCTCAGTTGCTGCTGGTGAAATCGGCAAGCGTCGGCAGGCCCGCGCCATTCTTCAGTCTGATCCAATTTTGCGCAACTATCTGCAGAACAAGGCTAAGCTCACTGAGCGGCAGAAAGAGCATGACGACGAGGCTGTCGAGCAAATCGTCAAAGATGTTCCTGCCCACGTTTTGCAAGTGCTTTCTGTGGCCGGAACGCAGAAGCAAATCGAGATGGATCTCGATACTGTTGTGCTCAAGGAAAAGACGCTCTTTCCGACAAGTGACATTGAGCCGGTGCCAATGTCATCGATGGAGCAAGTGAGCGACATTCTGCCGGAACAGATGATGCTCGACGACGACCAGTTCTACAACGCTCTGGCTCACGATGAGCTTTTGGTGCTGCAACCCTACGAGCGCATCGTGGAGAAAAAGACTCTCCATGTTTCGCTTGATCTTTCGCAGTCGATGACTGAAAGGATGGCTGACTCTAAGGCCCGTCACAACTGGTCGCGGGGCATGACTATCAGTCTTCTGCTCAAGGCCATCAACGGTGAAGCGACTTACTTGCTGCGTGGTTTTGCTTCTGGCCCCTACCAACTGCAGCGTGTCGCCAATGCTGAAGAAGCAGCAGGTCTAATTGACGAGCTGTTGGAAACGGCAGCCAATGGTCAGTCGACCGATATCTATGGTGCCCTCAGGCAGGCAGTGGCTGACGTTCGAGCCCATAAAGGAGAGAGTGATATTGCCGACATCTTGATCATCACCGATGGTCTCGATAATGGTGGCAATGTCAGTGCCTCCACTCTCAAGCAGCTTTTCGGCAATGACATTCGTCTGCACGTGGCCGCCATCGGTCAGACCTCGTCGGTCTTGCAGAGTGTTGCCACCAGCTATCAAGTATTCAAATAAGGAGAGCCAAATGTTAGCTTCGTGGAATATTTTCAAGATTCTCTTGCCTTACTTTTTGCTGTCGGCTTTTGCCTTGGTTGGTGCTTGGGTCGCTCTGGATACAGTATGGATGGTCTGGCATAATTCTCTGCCAGAGCTGCCCGACAACGCCGTGACTGCGATGTTCGTTCTTTTTCCGTTTCTTGGTGCGGCTTGCTTTGTCGCGCACATGAAGCGGCGATATGATGAGGAGTTTTCAACGGCGAAATCGCTGTTGTTCATAGCAGTAATGATTGCCGCTTGTCTCTACTTGCAGGCTGGCCTGCGCGACAAATTGGTTGACTTCAACTTGCGGCATGGCCCGGCAGTCACTGAACCGGCAACTGTTCCAGCGGCTGAAGCTGAATCTTCCGCCGCACCTTCGGCTGGGCCGCGGAAGAACTAGCTAGAGACCTAGCTGAGTGTGTTTGGGAACGAGGAGGAGATGTTACTTCTCCTCGTTTTCTTTTCTGGAAAAGTAGTTTTTTATAAAAAAAAGTCTAAGATATACTATATGCTGTCATGGAACTGGAGAGAGTGATTTAGTCCAGTCCAGTCCAGTCCAGTCCAGTCCAGTTCAGTCCAATCCAGTCCAATCCAATTTACTTCCGGCCTAGTACCGCACTTTAAATTGCATGGCGCAGACGGCCGAGATCTCTTTCATCTGCGGCACACACATGAAATTGACACCCAGGTGTTTGCCTTCGATTGATGCTGTTGGTAGTACAGCCGGAATCGGCTTGCCATCACGCAATTTGTAGCCGTCAACCACGCCTACCATCACTCCAATATCAACGGGGCCAACATGTAGCGGCTTCCACTGATAGAAAGCATAGTTGCTGGTTTGACGAATGCTGTTGCGGTACATACCAACGGCGATTGAACTATCATCGCCAATGGCGATCGGATTATCTCTACTCAGCTTGTGTTCAATACCTATGCCCCAGTTCTGTTCATTGAATCCCCGATGGCGTTGGGCATGGTGCGAGATTCCGCCAAATTGAATCCAGGTTGAACTAGGCTCTTCGCTAGCTGCTGGCTTGCGCTCGGCACTCCTCTGGGCCGCGGCATCCCAGGCTTGATTAGACAGAGAACTTCCTCTGGCCTCGCGACCTTCTGTGGTCTTGTCGCTTGTTGCTGCGCCATCGGTCTGATTCTGCCCATGGGGAGCATCGCTGAAGTTGAAGTCGGCTGACATTTTTAAATTATCTAGTAAGGGGAATGCTGTCAGAATAGCCTTCAATTTTGGCTTTTTGGGGGCGTTCCTTTAATCTGGCAGAGACTGGTGGGCCTTGACCAAGTCGGCAGCGGCTTTTTTGTCTTCATGCAATATTTTGTAGATGCGTGCGCGGCTGGTATAAGCATCGTTGGCGTCTTTAGGCGATTTGTTAATGACAGCGGTGTAGTCTTGGATGGCCGCTTTGTACTGCTTCAGAGCGCCATAAGCTTCGGCCCTGCCCATTCTCGCCTTGTCTAAATTGGGGTTGCTCTTAAGTACTTTGCTGAAATCGGCAACTGCTTCTTTGTACTGTTTGCCGCTGGCAAGATAGATGGTGCCTCTGGTTTCAAAAGGCACAATTAAATCAGGATTTTGTTTTATCACTTGATTAATATCATTCATTGCCTCTGTCAGTTTATGGGTTTGCTGATAACACTCCGCCCTCAGCATCAGAGCCATCGCGTGCTGCCCTTTTGCCGCGGTTTTAAGGGCCGCTACGGGCTCGGCCTTGCTGCTTAGCTCAATCACTGTTGAGCAGTCTTTAATGGCTGCTGCAAAGTCGCGCTGCTTGGCGTATAGTGAGGCTCGCAGCATGCGGGCGGATAGGCCGTTAGAGACGTCTTTTTCTTGATCAGATTTATTTACTGCTTGGGTAGCGTTAGTAAGAGCATTGGCTTGGTCACCCACTTTGGCATAGAGTGTTGCTAGGTGAAGTGGCAAATTAGAGGGCGATTTGTCATTAACCTGGAACTTGAGATAGTTGATTGCTCCTTTTATATCGCCTTTTCTTTCTAGGCGTAAAGCATCGTTGCTGAGGCCCGTACTAATAGTTAGCTCTTCTCTGGCCGGCCTCAACGTTAGGTAGTGCTTCATGTCACTATTAGCTTCTTTCAGCTTTCCGAGCTTGCGGTAAGCGATGGCCCTATTGTGATATGGCATTGGTGATTTGGGATTGAGTTTAATGGCGGTGGTGTAGTCACCAATAGCTTTATCTAACTGATCAGAGACGGTATAGCAAAAAGCTCGCCGATCGTAGGCATCAGAAAGCTTTGGATCTAGCTTAATGGCTATATTGCAGTCTTTCATTGCTTCGTCATATTGATCGAGGGCGACATAGACTGCTGCTCTTTCGGCGTGGAAAGCGGCATTATTGGTCGCTTTCTTTTCGACCGCTTGTAGATATGACAAGGCCATTTTGGCATTGTGCTGATGGCGGAAGTTGTAACTTTCGACAATGGCCTTATCAACCATCGAGTCAGCCCAGGCTGTTAGTTGCGCCCCTGAGAAAAGGGTTAGAGCCAGCGTCAGTGCCAGTTTTGTCTTGAATTGCATGAATGCCAATGATTTCCCTGAGGTTCTCAACCAGCTGATATTTTACCGCAATGGTTTTGCCTGGGGAGAATTTCAGTAAGCAAGACCTTGCCAACAGCGCCTTGATCGCTATTTTGCACGCTAGAATATCAAGGCTATGAATCAAACTCCCAAAAGCCCTGAAGAGAACAATGATAATCTACCCGCTGAGGAGCGCAAACTCAGAATAGATGAGCACAAGCTAGAGATTGAACGTGAAAAGCTGCGCCTTGACAATAGCAAGTTTGCCCACGACCGTTCTTTCATCAAGACCTGGCTGCCAATCATTTTACCGGTTTGCGCCACAGTAGGTATCGCGGTCATTTCTTCGACAATTAGCTTGATCGATAAAAAAGCACAAGAAGAAGCAACCAAAAGAGCAGGCATCGAGGCCGAAGCCAAAGACAAGCACGATTGGTCTGTGAAAGTCGTAGAACTTTATCTCAAAAATCCCGCTTCGTTTGATCTGACAGTAGACAAGAACAAAGCTGGCCGCAACTTACAACTTCTGGCTTCTGTAGCACCAGCAGAGGTGCAGTCTGTGCTCGAAATCGAAGTATCAAAGCTCACCCCCAGTCTGAACAATGATGGGAACGCATCTGCGGAGTGGCTCACCACCCTCGGTGCTATTTCAAAAGTTCAAAGGGCAATTCATAAATCATCAAAGGCGTCAAAGGTGCTCTACGGAAGAGACCATGCTTTGGCTGAAGCAGTAAATGCTCAAAATGGCTCGGCGACTGCCAAACCAGAAGAAGTTGGGCACTATCAAGACATGACCGCCTATGTGCAGTATCCAGAAACTCGAAAGGACGAAGCAAGCAGCGCAAAAGAGTTTCTAATCTCAAAGGGAATGACCATTCCGTCCATGCAAGTTTCTAGCCAACCGCCTGACCGGCTAGTAGTTAAATACTACCTGCACAAGCAAAAGGCTCTGGCTGAAGCTCTAGCTTCTGAATTGCAGACCAAACTAAACCTGACGATGAGCGAAGCAAGAAAAATCAAGAGCGAAGGTCACACCATGCCTGATGGCATACTTGAAATCTGGCTGCCGATTTAACTCTTCCGCCTAACGGACAAGGCCGCGAAGTTACTGGGGCAGATGGCCAAGAAGAAACTAAAGGACCTACCGAGATCGAGCAGTCGAGTCAAAATTTGCAGTGATTCTGAAATCGTAGTTATTGAAAACGCTATTCGTAATTGCAAAGAGTCCCAGCTGTTGGTGTCAATTTCGGCAGCTATCAGTTAGGTTTGACTTCTCCTTTTATTGTGAAAATGTTGAGCGAAAGCTATTCCATGCGTATTGGCGACCACGAGTTTGAGTAGTCAATAAATATACTTCGGTGATGAAGCTGTGTAACTAATGCATCTATGTAGATATTACTGCTGGTGCTTAGCGCGAGGGTTTTTCTTTACTTAGTTCATGGATTTTGAGTTCAACAGTGTTTCAAAGCATCGGATTTTAACTTTGCTTAGTCGTCGCAATTGTTTAACTGGCAAGCCTTTTGGTAATTTGTGCAAAAAGCTTTGGTGACCTTAGCGCGAGGGTTAGTGCTGAGGTCACTTTTATTTTCTGTTAAAGATTCGGCGCTAACGAAAGAATGGAATATTAGTGTCAATAAATGAGTAAGAATTGCAGTGAATAAAGAACAAGGGGCCAGCGGCCTGAGGCTGTATAGGTTGCAGAGCTACTGTCTTGCCCATTTGTATTTACTGCCTGGTGGATGAGCGAGCGAATTTGACGGCACTTTTGGTGGTGGCTTTTGAGAATGTGTGGACTCTATAGTGAGGAACAATTTCAAATCAATATTTTTTCAAAGGCCAACACCAACACCTCTCCTATTTCCCCCTTCACCTCAAGTTCACTTCATCCTTTACCGGGTGATAGCAGCACAACTAAGGCTATTGCTCGTAATTTTGCATGGCCGAGCGAGAAGATACCAAACAGGTTGATTTTGATGGGACTCTTGGAAAGGGCGTTACTCATAATGCCTGGATGAATATAAATTGCAAAAGGCCTAAGAACATTTAGAGCTAATACTTCATTCCGTCTTGCTGGGCTTGCTTCTATCAGAGCGCTTGGCGAGCCCCGTCGATAACTGCACTTCGATCAAAATCGAGATCGAGATCAAGATCAAGATATACAAGGAATTCCCACATGCAAAATAACTCAGTTCCACATCCAGCCTTCCTTATTGAAATGAGCCACGGTCTGCGGCACATCATCATGAAGAGAAGCTACTTTCTACGTTCGGCAAGAGCGCGAACGCTTTTCTGTCGAGAGAAGATTGCTGGCAAATCTTGGCTAGAAGTAGCCTTGATTGAGAAGCCCAAACCTGATGTTCTCCCGTGGGACCAGGCTCACAATCTCGCTGAGCGCTTCAAGGCAGAACTCAAGAGCGATGTTTTCGTCGAGCCTGCTCACGAAGCTGGTCGGCACAATCAGCTCACGGCACCTAAGAGTTCTGCCAATCTTCTTAATGGAGACGAGCACGGCAACGGCAATCGCGGTCACGGTACTTTTGGTTTCGACCATGCCGCTGGTACTGGAATGGATATCTTTGGCGGCTCAAATATCCCCGGTATGCCAAATATCGCTGGCTTTCAGAATCCTGACGATTTCCTTTCGGCTCATGTGCGCGAAGCACTTTCGTTCGGCGATGATAAGAAGAATAGTGAGATTACTCTACCTGCATTG
Source organism: bacterium Ga0077546 (assembly GCA_943369735.1). Lineage (GTDB taxonomy): Bacteria > Cyanobacteriota > Vampirovibrionia > Obscuribacterales > Obscuribacteraceae. The sequence goes on along the minus strand of CALROJ020000054.1, from coordinate 11,682 downwards.
CGGGAGCTGCCTGCCTTTAGCGAGTTGCCGGAAGCTACGAGGCTCATGTTTGAAGTTGAAGCCGTGCAGGTTCTTCAGGGCTTGATGGCTCAGGTTGGACCTTCTGAGCATAGCGAAGGTAGCCTTGTTGCTCTAGCAAAGCTCGACAATGTATCCAAGCGGCTGAAGCGCTTCTTGGCAGAAGCGATGCTTCTAGAAGCTGCTTGAAGCGCTGGAAAAATCTGACAGGGGAAAGGCTCAACGATATTGTTGGGTCTTTCCTTATTCTAGTGCCAACTCTTAGCGACAGCCATTTGTTTTAAAGGCTCCGCTGAATGGGTTAGGTTTGAACTCATTCAGGAGGGTCTTTGACCTCTGCCACTACAGTGAAGGTAGTGGGTTAACTGGCTGAAGGGAGCATGGATAGTGACTGAAGGCTAATTCAATCAACATTTGTTGGAGAAAACGATGAATAAGAAGAAAGCAGGAGTCCTAAACACGCTTGGGCTCTTATTATGGGCAGGCAGTACTGTGGCGGGAGCTTTCGCTGGGACAGTTGCCGCGCCTTTGTTGACTGGGCTAGTGGCAGTAGCTTGGGTTGTTGGCCTATTTGGAGCGGTGTTCTTGTATAGGGCAGTAACTTGGCAGGTAGCAGTGGACGGGTTTGAGGCCGGTTCAATTGGCGTGTCCTGGCTGATTGCAGCAGGTGGAGCTGTGCTTGTTGCTAGAACACCAGCTGAAGCGGTGGTGTTGGCTTGTGCGGCTGCTGTTGGTGGCCTGTTCGTTGGGTTGGGTCTAATTGACCAGTCCTGAAGTAAAAAGACATAAGCTGGAAATTTCAATTGCGTTGAATGAGTACTGCATGAACTATATGTGGTGCGTTGTTCTACTGAAAATCTACATAGCGGGAGCCAGTCACTGACTCAGTACTGACTGGTTTCTGCTGTTCCTTAAACAGACCTTTGCTTGCAATTAGCTGCGAGTAAAGGTCTCAAACCTAGAAAGGAGGGACAAGTGCCCAATCTTTTTAAAAGGCTATTCGCTGTACAGGAGCCGCCTCCTAACAGCAAAGTCACTGATTCCTATGCAGAAAAGTTAGTGAAATATATTCCCGCTGACATTTTGGCTGCATATATTGCTATCTCTGGTATCACAGAGAGCAACAACCCGCCTCTGTGGCTCAGCTGGGGCGTTTTCGGTGTGCTACTGGCATTGACTCCACTCTATGTCTGCTATGTCAAAACCCAGCCTGCTGGATTTGTTTCAAGCAAAATGTTCCACTGGATCACTGCCTGCCTCGCTTTCGCGGCCTTCGTGTTCGCTGTCGGTGGCCCGTTTGCCACGTTTGACTGGTACCAACCGTATCTTGGCTCGGTGGTTCTGATTCTAACGACACTGATCATTCCTGTGTTGGAAGGGCAGTTCTACCCTGGTAATCTCCCGACAGAACCGCCTGTTGTGCCCCCGGCTGTACCTCCTGTGATACCTCCGCCTGCTGATCCTGCGACTCCTACGGAGCCGCCCACTTCTTAACTCTAATTGAAGAAAGAGACCTAAATATGGATCAGCCTGATTTCGCTCCTCTGCATGAGGCGGCGTATCAAGAGCTTCTTCTGGACCAGCAAGTCATTATCTCTGAAGGTATCGACTTGGCTGGAGCCACCAAATCTAATTGTGCTGGTTGCGACTATTCGAAAATGGAGCAACCGGATTTCTCGCCTTTGTTTGTGCCTGCTTCCAGTGCTCTGGAGCCCCGGGCAAGCAAGGCCCCATTTGCCAGCCTTGTGGAGCGTGCCAGATTTCCTTGGTAGCGCTTCTTGTGGTAAGGCAAAAGAAAGGAAAACGTATGAGAGTAACCTCTCTAATTCTCGTGGCATTGGTCGCAGTGACATTTACGCTTGGCGGTTGTGCTGTGACACCATCAGTGCGAGTTCATCCACTCACAGTTGGTCAGCCGACCATTGTTGACCTGGACGCATCGGCAAGGGCCATCATCATGGTTCCAAAGCCAGATCAAAAAGGTATGGCTGTTTGCTCTGAGCCGTCGCCTGATGTGGCGATGTCGGCTGTGGCGAGCATGTTGGCTCAGGTCAAGCTCGACAATCCGAATGTTGATGTTAAAACCCAGCTGGATTTCCAGACTGCGGTCATCGATTTGGCTCGAAGGTCACAGTTCATCAGCTTCCAACGGGAGAGCCTGTTTAGGCTTTGCGAACAGGGCATGAATCAGAACTTGAGTTCTGAGCAGATCTTTGTGCTGTATCAGCAGGTGCTGCAGACTTCGCTCAAATTGGCGGAAGCTGAGTTGGCGAAGAACAAGGCGGACTTGGCCAAGGCCTTGAAAGACCCGGCGGTTCGAAAGCTCTGGAATCAGCTGGTGGACGAGCCGGTTTCACTGACACCTCTGGTGGTGCCTAGAGTAGCGCCGCAGAAGAAGTGATTTCTTCAAGATTTCCACAAGGCAAGAGCAGATAAAGAGGCAAGAGTTAGTAGGGAGTGGCTGATAGAGCTAGGAAATCAAGCTCGGAAAAGCCAAGAAAACGACTGATAAGGCTAGGAAATCATGAGTCTGAGAACGACCGATTATGTCTTGTTGACTTCTCGGCTATTCCCCGAAACCTATACCAGCCAAGCACCCCGCTTTTCCTCGCCCCCCATTTTTCTAACTGGCAGCTGACACTTTCGGATGTCGAGACAAATAACCCCTCGTGACCGGAACTCGTTCCTGCAATTCCAACCAATTTTTCCGAAACCTAACTGGCTGATCTACATTCAGCCCCGCATCCTCGATCGGCCTTAACAATCCCTTTGAAGAATGCCTCAAATCCAATGGCCGAAAAGATGCATTTAGCACTCTCTTCGACAAAACAAACTCACCCCCTCTTAAGGAGAAACACCATGGCAGCTGACACTGCAACATACGGTTATGACAACCTCGGTCGTCTTGTAACCGTGACCTTCACTAACGGAACGGTAATTACCTACTCGTATGACGCCGCTGGCAATCGCACGTCAACCGTCTCTACATGCCCATCTGGCACTTGTTGAGAAATGCACCTGGCAACGCACTTTAGCAGGCAAACCATTGGCTTGTCTAGCTTCTATGACGATGTCGTGAAAAACACACAAACGCAATCAAACGGAATCAAACAAAATGACAACGCAAACACAACCGGTACAACCCGTAAATCCCTTCCAGCCTCCCTCTCCGTCGACTTCGGCCCCGCTTGGCCACGAAGGCATCCAGATGCCAGCAGTGCATCCCGACACCGCCAAGCAAATCATCAATAGTCGGCCAGTGCCAACCATTTGGCAGCCACCGGCTGTCAGGTCACTTGCCCAAAACACAACCCAAGGTGCTGCCTCCATTGTTGAAATGGCGCGGGCACTAAAGAATGACCCATCGCTCATGTTCGAGTTTGTGCATAACAACATTGAGCATGATGTCGGCATGGGTTTGGCCAAAGGGCCATTGGGCACACTTTTGGACGGCTGCGGCAATTCCTTTGACTTGTGCTCGCTCTTGGCTGCACTTTTGCGCCAAGCGAACTTTGAGGCCAACTATGAAGTGGGCCAGATTCAAATTACGCTTGCTCAGGCTGTTGCCTGGCTTGGCATCACTGACAACAACATTGCTACTGCCAGCACCGTTTTGGCGAACGCCGGTGTTCCCGTCAGTGTTGTTGGAACGGCTCCAAATGAAGAGCTGTTGCTGACTCACTGTTGGCTGAAGGTGAATATCGGCACCGTTGCCATACCTAACTGGGTGGTGATGGACCCGTCATTCAAAACCTACACGACCAAAACTGCAATTAACTTGGCGACAGCCACTGGCTACTCGGCCGCTACATTTCTCAGTAATGCTCGCGCGGGCTATTCCATCGACCCGTCTGGCAACTGGGTGCAGAACCTGAATCGCAACAATGTCAGAAATAATCTGTCTACGCTGTCGATGAACTTGGCCAACTGGATTAGGACCAACAATCCAGGTGCCACCACAGACGATATCGTTGGCGGTCGTCAAATCGTGCCGGTGACTTTGCCGATTACTTTCCCTGCAACCTTGGCTTATCAGGCTGTCGGGGATGTACCAGTCGAATTTACCGGTGATTTTTCGACGGCTTACAAGACTTCCGTTCGGTTTGTCTATTTTGGCTTTGACGTGACATTGACCTCAGATCAATTGTGCGGGCATCGGCTGACATTGTTCTTCGTCCCATCTGCTTCTAATTGGATTCCCACTTTGGCCCTTGATGGAGTTACTGTTGCTACAGGAACGACTGTGGGTCAATTCTTTCAGTACTATCTTCAGATTACGGTCACCCACCACGCTTACCCAAATACAAATAGTGACCAGACTTTCTTCCAGTTTACTGAAGGCCCGCGGATTACTGGTGTTGCTGAAGTCTTTTACTTGGTTGGTAGCTCCTTTGGCCCCGCTGGCAAGGGTTCATTCGACCATCACACTGCTCTGCAGTATCAGAACGAGTTCAATGCCGGTGGAGCAGGTGAATTTGTTCTAGCTGAACCAGTTCTGGGTGAACGCATGGCTGCTCATTGGGCCAGTTATTCCGCTCAGCTATCGAGGGTTGCCGATCTCATCAACCGGATGACAGCCACAACGTACAAGAATCACCACATTCTTTGCCTGATCTCTTATCGTCTTGAAGCTGGTGGCTTGAGTTTCTCTGGCATCGATATTCAGAGCGAAATCGGCAGTTGGTCAAATCTCAATAGTGCCAATACCAACCTTGCCGCAGCAGGTATTTTGCGCGGCATGCACCTCTACGCTGCTGAAATGCTGGCCATCCAGCAGCAGACAACTATCTTGCCAAACAACGTTACTTATCTGGCAGTCTCGACTACCCGGCTCCTAGATACTGCCGCTAGCCAAGGAGCAAAAATCTTCAAGGGTACAGCTGCAAACTGGACCAGTGATGTTGTTCCCGCGCTCACGAACTACAACGCCGGTGATTTGAGCAGCCTCTATACCAACTATCTTGCCGTTGGTGAAAATGTTCTTCTTCCTCAGAACAACGGATATTTGTTCAATGGCGGGCACTGGACGCTGAAAGGGTGGTCGATAATTCGCCCTCAAGGTGGCGCTGGTGGCTTGATATTCGGAGTTTGGGCCGGTGGCCTCGGTCGCGGTTGGTGGCCTGCTGAGCCCAAAAAGAAGAAAAAGAGCTGTGAAGATGATGATGTGGGTACCGAGAGTGGTGACTTAGGTCTTAGCCCTGGCGGCGGATTGACAGTTGGTAGTGGTGAATTTCCCTATTCGCTGCCTATGTCTCCGAGCTATGACTCGCGTCTGAAGCTGGAAAACGGACCTCTGGGCTTGGGTTGGTCGCATAATTGGGACACTAGCGTGCAGGTGACACGTCAAGGCGCTAGGTACAGTGATGGCTTCTTGGGTCTTGGCAGTGAATCGCCGATAGGTGCTGTTGCCTCAATCACTCAGATCTTTGTCAATCTGGATATTCTCAGTGACACCACCTTGCCTGTGGACAAGCTGACGATTGCGCACCTCAGTGACCAATGGTGGGTTGATCAGATGACAAGTAACATTGTCACTGTTCAGATGGCTGCTGAAGATATGGTTTTCTCTGTATTGCCGGACGGAAGCTTTCAGTCGTCTAGCAGCAACGGTTCCATCCTCACACAGCCTGGCGGCTTTGGTTCATACATCCTGACCACGCCTCAGAAAATTGCCTATACCTTCGATAATAACACTGATTACAAGCTCAGCACCATTGCTTATCCCTCGGGCGTGGTTGTTACGCTAACCTACGATACAGGTAAGCTGATGACTGTCGACAACGGCATGGGGCGCACCCTGACGTTTAACTACACGGGTAATTTGTTGTCTTCTGTCTCAGATGGCACCGGGCGTTCTGTGAGCTACACCGTAGATGGTGCTAATCAGCTGACACAGGTTACTGATGCTTTGGCTCAGAATTATACCTTTGAGTATGATTCACCGGGTAGATTGCAGAAGTATTTCAAGCCGAAAAACCCAACGGATGCCAGCTTTACTGCCACCTTCGACAGCTTGGGACGAGTTCAGAGCAAGACTGATATTCTCGGGCACACTAAGAATTTCTTCTTTGCTGGCTCGCGGTCTGAGATTGTTGACCCGGTCGGAAACTCGAGTATCAAGTACTTTGATGGTGCCGGCAACACAGTGAAAAACATCGATGCCCTCGGTAATGTCAGGCTTCGAGAGTTCGATGGGCTCGGTCGTCTCGTGAAGGAAGTCATGCCAGAAGGCAACTTCACAACCTGGCAGTATGACTTGAATGACAACGTTTTGACTGAGACCATGGTTCCCAAACCAGGCTCTACTCTGGCAAACATTGTGCGCACTAGTACCTTTGATCCTCTCTGGAACAAGGTTCAGGTGGCAACCGATGGTCGCGGAAATTCAACGACCTATACTTATGATGCCACCACCGGCAATGTCTTGAAGATTGAACGTCCAGCTGTTGGTGGTCTGACGCCGACTTTCGACATGACATGGAACGGTCGTGGGCAGATGCTTACAAAGGCTGATGAAACAGGAATTGTGACGAGTATGGTCTATGATGCCACGACGGAAAAGCAGCTGTCAGTAGTCCAAGACTTTGGTGTCAGCCCACACCTCAATTTGACTACAAACTTCGGTTACGATTCCGTTGGTAACGTCACCTCGGTTCAAGACCCTCTGGGACGAACAACAACGTTCATTTCTGATAGCCTGCGTCGTATGACGCGCAGAACAGAGGCCCCACCATTTAATCATCAGACGCGCTTTGCCTATGACGAGAACAGCAATCTTGTCTCTGCAAGAAGGCAGACCGGAATTGTCGCAACGCCTTGGCAAATCTACACCTTCGCCTACACTCTTTCTGACAAAAAGAGGCGAATGACCGACCCAGCTGGCAATGTAACGCTGTGGTTCTTTGATGATGCTGATCGCCTTCGCCGGATTCGAGATGCTGAAAACCGAGAGTACATTTATGGCTATGATCAGCTCAATCGAGTTCGGACAGTCATTGATCCAACCGGAGTGACAGGTGCGACAAGCTTGTATTCTGATAACGGTAAGCTGAGGAGTGTCAAGGATGCCCGGGGGATCGCCACGACCTTTACTTTTGATGGATTTGATCGCCCAAATAGGACTAACTTTCCTGACGGAACTTTCGAGAGAAACCAAGCCTACGACGCAAACGGAAACATTCTGAACACCAGAACCAGGTCGGGAAACACTGTCATTCGCACGTATGATGTTTTGAACCGGGTTGTAACCGAGCGCCCTCAAGGGCAGCCCACTGTCAGCTTCGTGTACGATTTGGTTGGGCGTATGCTTTCGGCCGGTAAGCCTGTTGTTGCAGGTGACCCTTCTTCCGGATTATTCCTGCAGCAGTGGGATTCTGCTGGTCGGCTGTTCAAGGAGATCTATCCAGATTTGAAGGCTGTGACATTCGAGCGTGACGCCAACAGTAATGTGACCAAGATTACATACCCAGACGGCTACTTTGTGGAACGGGGTTACGACGAGCTAAATCGTCTCTCTACCGTCAAGTTGAACGGTGATACTGGCCCGGCTGTATCTTTTGGCTATGACCCGTTGTCACGGCGCACTAACATTGCGTTTAGCTCAGGTTGTTCAGTTAACTATGGTTGGCAGCTTAACGATGATCTGACGAGTTTGACCAACAATTTTGTTGGCTCCAATCTTGATTTGACCTATGGCTTCAACAACGTGCATCAGATAACCAGCCAAACATTTTCTGATGACACCTATTCTTGGCACCCTGGTGCAGCAGCAACTGTTGCTTACGACCCAGCCAGCAATACCAATCAGTACCCGCAAGTTGGCGGGGTTCCATTTCTGTATAACGCAAATGGCTGCCTAACAAGTGATGGCATCTGGACTCACGGTTATGATATCCAAAATTACTTGGTCTCATCGAGCAAAACAGGTGTAAGTCTTGCTTTTGTCTATGACCCGTTCCACAGACAAGTCGAAAAATCTGTCACTACGGCTGGTATCGCGAAAACTCGTTATATCTATTCAGGCTGGCAAAGACTAGCTGACTACGATGGTGTTACTGATACTCTTCAGAATCGTTATGTGTATGGTATTGGACTGGATGAGCCCTTGCTCCAAGTGTCGAATGCCGGCGTCTTGACGTTCTTTCATTCGAACCATCAAGGTTCAATCATTGCTACAACGGATAGCTCTGGTATTGTGACGAACAAGAATACCTATGGGCCATTCGGTGAGACTTCTGCTCTTGCCGGAACAACCTTTGGATACACTGCTCAACGCTTTGATTCCGAAACGGGGCTATATTACTACAAGAATAGGCAGTACTCGCCGACTCTTGGCCGCTTCCTTCAGCCTGATTTCATAGGTGCGCGACTCTATACCTATGCCAACAATGATCCGCTTCAGTTTGTCGATGAACTAGGACTAGAGCCGGCAAAACCATCCATCGCCAATTTGTACAAGCTGCTCAAAGATACGAGATTGGCACAGGATGTTTTACCGTATGGTTGTCGGTCGATCGTAAACTACTTCTTGGGGGACGCTAAGTCAGATGCCTATCCAGAGATCGGGGCAGACTGCTTCATTGGGAAAGGCGCCCTCACGAGTGCCTTAGCAAAGCAAGCGGAACTTAACAGCAAGAATCCTAAATGCTGCAATGCAGTTGTTTTCAAAGTAGCTAAAGATCTGGCTAAGGACCTGGGAAAAGTACAACCGAAGGATGGGTCTATCACTCCAGAATATGGATATCCATTTGATTACGATACTCCAAATTACTCCTATTTTGTGTACACAGATTGTTACGGTCTCCCCCAGACATATTCAATCCCAGGTGCCGGGTCAAAAGCATTAAAACCATTCCCTACTGACTTTAAGGACAAATATAACGCAGAGATTTGGTGTGCCAAGTGCTCCAAAAAGTAATATCGGACGGGGTTGACAACTAGTTACTTTATCGGTTTCGTCCTACAATTCTGGAGATTTAACAGACCCTGGCTGTACATCTCAGTCCAGCCAGGGTCAAATTTTCCATTAATAAGGATCTTGCCTATAGACTGCAGCTGGTCGTTGGTTAGAACGGCAGTCAGTTTTTCGCCGTTTCTGAGGCGACATTGATACCTAGTTACTTTGTCCGTTTCGTCTTTAATCACAGTTTCATCGGATCGAGCGCTGAACATACCCAAATAGCCTGAAGACGGAGGTTGTTGTTCGTGGTTAAAACACCAATCAGCAAATGCAGCTTGCTGAATCGATTTCCCAACTCTATGTATCAGGAAATCTTCTGATGCCCACTCCTCCAATGATGGATTGATACACTCGATGTCCCATCCAGCACAATTACGGTCTGAGGAATCAACGTTAATGGTGTAGAGATAAGGCACATTGTTGTGAACTTCTGCGCTCCACGTTACCTTTTTGTCAGAGAGTTCTTTTGCTTTGGTGCTATGCAAGGTGCCTCTCCAACCACTCCCCATTGGTGACCCTTCTGCCGGACATTGCCAGTTCCTTTGAGTTTCAGGTCTGCAGAAATCATTAATACGATCAACAGTCCACTTCGTTTCAAGTAGTCGCAGAAATGCTGCTTTTGCTTGTGCTGGCCCCGTAGGTGAATTCTGGATTATTGACTTAAGCCGCTCTATACTTGCTGACTGGTAAGATCGCCCAGCATAGGGAATCCAGAGATTACAAATCGGATTGTCAGATAGTTTTCTTAGGTCATTAAAGCTGAGATCATTTTTTTGGAGGTAGTTGAATGCAACAATTTGCTTCTTGGTCTTTAAAACAGCTAAGGGCAACGAAAAAGACTCTGGCGTCATATCAAAATCGTTCAATGAGAGTGCTATCAGAGAACCCTTTTTGAAGTTGCCAGAGTATACATCGTCAATCGTGCCACTTAGAACGATAGCATGTTGTTTTTTTATAGCGTGGTTGATGGTAATCCGAAGACAGGCTTGATAAGGAAAAAAGCCCTTGTACAATTTCATTGTTTGAGGTTCAGTGCTGACTCTGTCCGTGTGTTGTTCCTTTGCTAGGGCTGGGTATATCAGCAGTGGAATACTGAATGATAAAATAAAGAGGCCTTGAATAGATTTCAACATATTGGGTGGTCCCGTGTTTGGTGGAATAGTGATAGCTTTGCAACAAGCATCCCTGTGTTATTTTGCTCATTCCTGAGTCTATGGTAACGCCTAAATCTTTAGTTTTGCGTCCATCCGAATTGTACCTGACTGCTATCAGGTGGTGTCACTTTGCTTTCGGTAGTCATGACAATCTGGGTGTTTTCTGCGTAAGGAAATCAGTCTATATACTCATCTGAGCCAAAGCTTGCGTCTAACTGAATATCTTTACAGATGCTCCCTCTCGTAACAGCGAGGGAGCATCTGTTTTTTTGAAGTGTCACCGTAACTGGTGGCGCTTCAATTTTTTTCTTCTTGGAAATTTTCTACTATAGAGTGTTTTAGGTTTGGGCTTAGGCTAGCCGAAAATGAACGCGATAGGCTATCTTGGGGAAAATTGCCACGCAATCATGCGGGTTTGAGGGGCTTTGAAGCTGGGTGGCCGATAATCGTTTTAGGCGATCTTGCTGACATCGTTGATTTGATGTGTGGCGGACTGGCTTTGTGCTTGGTATAGAGTTCAATAAAGGTTACCAGATATTCCGTGTGGGCACTGCTGAAGTAGAATGGTGTTGTTGATAGGTGGGAACTACCAGTTAGGTATTCTTATGTGTAAGCCTGGGGTCGCGCTTTCAATTTCTTTGGCCCTTCTGACTGCGGTGCTCAGTATTCGCTCTGCTGCGGCTGGCGACTTTGAACTGGGCTGTGAGTGCTACAACGCCAAGGATTATCGACAGGCTTGTGTCTTGTTCGAAAAGGCAACCAAGGCATTTCCACAAAATTGGCTTGTGCATTACTATCTTGCCAACACTTATTTGGCTTGCAAGCAGTCTGCCAGTGCTAAGCGTGAGTATGAGGCCTGCCTAGGTTGTAAGCCCAATGCTGCTACTGCCAAGTACTGTCAGGACGTGCTTTTGAAGTTGGGTGGCTCCAGTGCGGTAGCTGCTGCCACGACAGACAAAAATTCGCCTGGCTCTGAGAATAAGACTGATGGCGACTCTGGGAAATCTGATACAAAGGCATCTGGAAAGGCTGCTGCAAGTGATGCAGCTACACAAGCCATAATTTCAGCTGATCAGGCACGTGCGGAAGATATTTTGCGCAAGGCCCAAGCTGAGTGCAAAGCTATTCGAGCTGAGGCCAAGGAGAAAATAGCAAATGGCAGCCAACATGGCAATCAGTGGTATGTGCGAAAAGATGGCACTCAGTTTGTCGACTTGTTAGACGAAGAGAAAGAAGCAATTACCCGTGAAGCCGAAGATCGCTGTGATGCCATTATGCGAACGGCTGAGGCCAGGGCCAAACCTTTACAGCACTAGTTCTCGCCATTTTCTCGGTCAAAATGGAGGCCTACACCGTTCAGGCCAGGGCTGATGGCTTTCTGCCCCTCTTCTTGCGCTGTCATTTATACGGCCGTTTGTGGAGCAGACTATTTTCAAGCAAAAGCAGTCGATTTTGTGTCACTTATCCAGTCACTTTATCAATGTTCTACAAATCTCAGCAAATTTAGTTAAGTGACAAGTTGAATCTAGTCGCGACTCTTGTGGTTCGATC
>CALROJ020000053.1:0-53121 GCA_943369735.1 bacterium Ga0077546 | reverse complement strand
CGCCTCCGCAGCAGCCTGAGGTTCATCACCATTTACTGTCAATTCATAGGGCTGGTAGTTGGCAATTCCCTTAGAGTAGAGCGGGTCGTAGTAGTCGGCCAGCAAAATAGCAACCACTGACGACAGGTCATTGACTTCAGCCAAGCGCTTAACTTCGGCCAACTTCTGCCCACCGAGGCGCTCCTTAATAGCATCGAGAGAATGCAGCGCCTGTTCTTTGGCCGCACTAGAAAGCTGCCTTGAACCCTCTGTATAGTCGCGAACAATGCGCTGACAACGAGCACCAAGGCTACCTTCAACCAATACACGAGCGCCATATTGAATGCGGTCATAAACGAACTTTGGCAAAGTCAGGCGTCCAATTTTCTTTCCTTCTGCCTCAACAAAGACAAGACCAGGGGGGAAAGTGCGCACAGCTTGCCAGATAGAAGCATCAAAATTCTTTTGCGTGGGCTGTGGCCCCAAACCCAGAGCGCCAAATACAGAGCCACGATGATTGGCAAGGTCTTCTAAGTCGAGCACCGATTGGCCCATCTCTTTCAACTTACTAAGAATTTCAGTCTTACCAGCTCCAGTATGACCATGCAAAACCACCATAGCGAATGCATAGGGGTCGTCCTCAAACTCACTCAGAAGCTCTTTGCGCCATGCTTTATAGCCACCAGTGAGGCGCCAGCAATCAACCCCTATGATGCTGAGCAAACTAGCGACCGACTCACTGCGCAGTCCACCCCGCCAGCAGTGCACTACCAGTGGTGCCGAGGCTGTGCGCTTTGATAATATCTCATCGATAAGCTCTGGTATTTTAGGCGAAATTATTTTCAGCCCCTGACGACGGGCGACAACTTCACCTTCTAAGGCATAAATAGTGCCGATTGTCTGACGCTCTTCATCGCTAAACAAAGGCACGTTGATAGCATTGGGAATATGCTCTTCTACATACTCGCATGGAGAGCGCACATCAACGATCACTGCCTTTTTCAGACTGTTGAGATCTTCGGCAGTAATTTCGCGCCAACTCATAAGTTACTCTTAGTCACTGGTCTTCTATTTACTAGGTCTGTACTTGCTAGTACTTTACTTACTTCTCTTTGAGAGACTTAACCACCTTATCAACTTTCACATTATTTATTGCCGCCAATTCTTCAGCACTAGCTTTAGCCGAGCGCATTACCATAACCTGCAACAACGGGCTTGATCTCAAATCACGGGCGAAGTGCGCTTCTAATTTCTCAATCAAAACACTTCTGACTTCATCTGGGGTAACCGGCCCAGAGGCATTAGCTTTGCTAATGATGCCTTCAATGCTCTGACGCAGTTCTTGCACAAAATCTTCAACTGGTATACCGCGCGGCAAGATAACACCACGCAAGGTGACGTCTGGACCGCCCACAATGGCACCCTTGGGGTCAACCGTAACGGCTATAACAACTAAGCCATCATCAGCCAACTTCTGTCTATCAGCAACTATCTCTTCATCAATAAAGAAATCGCGATTGAAGTCAATCAAAAGCACACCTGACTCGACCAGCCCTGTAAGTTGGCCCTGATCAGAGGTCAACTCAAGCACTTCACCATTTTCCATGACAAAGATATTGTCAGCACTGACACCACATTCAACTGCCAGTTCTCCGTGGCGCACCAGCATGCGATACTCACCGTGTACTGGCATAAAGAACTTCGGCTTGCATAAATTGATCATCAATTTTTGTTCTTCCTGGCAGCCATGGCCCGATACGTGAACGCCAGCATCACGACCGTAGATAACTTTTGCCCCTCTGACACAAAGAGCATTAATGGTATTGGCCACAGACCTTTCATTGCCTGGTATCGGTGTGGCCGAAATAATTACGGTATCACCAGCAATGATTTTAATTTGCCTGTGTTCATCATTGGCAATACGTGTGAGAGCCGACATTGGCTCGCCTTGACTGCCCGTGGTGAGAATCACCACCCGTTCTTTGGGTAACTGATTGACTTGATCTACTGGCACAAGCAGCCCATCAGGATAGGTCATGTAACCCAGTTCACGAGCAATACTAGCAAACGTCAGCATCGAGCGACCTAACACTGCCACCTTGCGGTCATACATCATCGCAGCCTGCAGTACTTGTTTGACGCGATTGACGTTACTGGCAAAAGTAGTGACGATGATGCGCCCTTTAGCATTGGCAAAGGACTCATTGATCTTAGCCCAGACTGTGCGCTCAGATGGCGTAAAGCCTTCTCTTTCAGAGTTAGTACTGTCACTCATTAAGAGCAGAATGCCTTCTTCACTGGCGGCAGCTAAGCTAGCAATATCAGACTGTTCATTGTCAACAGGCGTGAAGTCAAATTTGAAGTCTCCGGTATGAACAATCACTCCCACTGGGGTTCTAATAACCAATGAAAAAGCATCAGCAATAGAGTGGGTGCAGCGAATGAATTCGACATTGAAACAACCCATTTGCACCCGTTGGCGCGGCTTAACATGCTTGAGGCTTGTACGGCCCAAAAGACCATTCTCAGACAGTTTCTTTTCAAGCAAACCCAAGGCCAAAGCAGGCCCGTAAATGCTTGGGAGAGTGACGTCGCGCAAGAGAAAAGGAATACCGCCAATGTGATCTTCATGGCCATGGGTAATGGCTAAGCCGCGCAAATACTGCTGATTCTTAGCAAGAAATGTCAGATCAGGTAAAACTAAATCGACACCCAGCATTTCTTCCGAAGGAAATGCCAGACCTGCGTCAACGAGAATCATGTCCTCGCCATAGGCAATAGCCATGGTGTTCTTACCAATTTCACCTAGGCCACCCAAAGCAATGATTTTGAGCGTCTTACTGGTAGAAAACCCATCCGTCGAAGTCTTTAGTTCTGGCTTAATCGCCTTAGTATTTTGGTCTGTCACAGGGTTCCTCGTTATTGTTTCTCTAAGTGAGTTGCAGACTTTGATTTAATTTGTAGGTCTTAATCAGCTCGTCCATGGTCTCGCGTTGCTTGCTATCGAGGGGCACCAATGGCAATCGGAGATTTTCAGTGCAGAGGCCCATTTTTGCCAGCACATATTTTAGACAAGTAGGATTTGGTGCAATAAATAGCCCCTTAAACATAGGCATACACTGATAGTGCAATTCACGGGCCGCGTCTAGTTTGCCGCCAAAGAATGCATTTTGCATTGCCATAATTTGACTACCGATTACATGACTGGCAACCGAAATCACACCTGATGCACCAATAGATAAGAAGGGCAAAGTAAGATTGTCGTCGCCAGAATAGACTAAGAAATCTTCTCGGGCAGCAGCAGCAATATCAGAAGCTTGATCAACATTGCCAGTCGAATCTTTTAGAGCATGAATGGTCTTTTCATTTTTGCTCAAAGTAATCATGGTTTCGCAACTAATATTGATACCAGTGCGAGCCGGTATATTGTAGACAATCAGTGGCAAAGAAGAAGATTGGGCTATGGCCGAAAAATGGGCAAGCAAGCCAGCTTGACTGGGTTTGTTGTAGTATGGCGCCACAACCAATGCACCATCGGCGCCAAGACTCTCGGCTTTCTGTGTGGCCTTGATAGACTTAGCAGTGACATTTGTGCCCGTGCCCATAATAACTTTGACACGTTTATTGCTAGCGGCAATCACTGCTTTGAGCAAAGCTTCTTTCTCATCATCTTCTAGAGTTGGGCTCTCGCCTGTAGTGCCAGCTACAATTATAGAAGTGGTACCGGTTTTGATTAAATGCTCAACAACGGCGTCCACTGCCTTAAAATCGATTTTTAGATGCTCATCAAAAGGAGTGACCATTGCGGTGATCATTCTGCCAAAGAGTTTTCCATCTGTACTAATCAATTCAATTTCCTCACTAATCTAAAATTGTCTCTAGACCAATCTTCAGTTCGTTCAGTTGCATCACAGCCTTCAACGAAAGAGAAATTCCGCGTAAAAAGCAATTAGTATTGAAGCTATCGTGTCTAATTGTAAGCAGTTCACCATCACTGCCAAAAATTACATCTTGGTGCGAGATCAAACCAGGCAATCTAAGCGAATGTATTCTAATTCCAGATGAATGCTCAGCACCGCGAACATGGGGCATTGACTCATGCTCAGCTACTTCTTTGACGTTGAATTTTTTGCCGCTACTAGCCATTTTGTTGACCGTATGCATGGCAGTACCAGAAGGAGCATCAACTTTCTTAGTGTGATGCATTTCAACAATCTCGGCATTACCGTAGTATTTCGCCGCTTGCTTGGCAAACTCCATCATCAAGACTGCTCCGATAGAAAAGTTAGGCACGAGCAGCGCGCCCATCTTTCTCTCAGAAGCAAGAACAGACAATTCAGCTATTTGATCTTTGCTTAAACCAGATGCGCCAATAACAGGTCTAATACCACTCTCAAGAGCCTTCTTCGCGCAAGCGAAAGAAGCGTCTGCAACCATGAGCACAATAATTGCATCAGGATAGGTCGTCTCTAGCAGGTGATCGAAAGACGAACAAACCGGAATACCTAACTGACTGCGATCTTCGGTGGCATCAGTAAACTCGCTTAAATCACAACCTACGTATGGGGCACCAGTGCGACCGAAGGCCCCAACTAACTCAAAGGCACCATCTTTAAGAATAGGTGTAAGACTAGCTCTACCCATGCGTCCATTGATGCCAGCAACGGCAACTTTAATTCTGGCATCCGATTGAATAATCAACTGCTGCACCCCTTCTAAACTAGAACTCCTAAACTAGAACTCCTATACTAGAACTTCGTGGCCTTCGCTGTGGCGACCAGTAGAACCAAAGCCGCCAGCGCCGCGCTCAGCACTGTCAGACAATTCTTCTACTTCAATCACTTCAACTTCTGGCACAGGAGTGATTAGCAGTTGCGCAATTCTTTCACCGGGCTCAAACGTATATGGCTGTTGTCCGTGATTAACAACCAAGACTTGCACTTCGCCGCGGTAATCACTATCGATGGTGCCAACGCAGTTGGTTAGACTAATACCAGCTTTATCAGCTAAGCCAGATCTTGGCCGAACTTGACCTTCGTAGCCTGGCGGAATCTCAACGATGATGCCAATCGGAATACGACAGCGCTCGCCTGGTTGAAGAGTTACAGCTTCTGCCAGAGCATTGGTCAAATCAAGACCAGCAGAACCGGCAGTGGCGTACTTCGGCAGGGCCCGACAATGAGGCAATCGTTTGACTTTTAAGGTCACAGCTCCTATTGGTCCGATCATCTTTGTTCTTCCTCCACTCAACTAAGTTTCATTTGATAGCTTTCAGCCAATTCTTCCTTTGGCCCCACGACAACGAGAGACAACGACTCTTTCTTGAAGAGATCATTGGCTAATTCAATTACTGCTTCATTGGTAATGTTTTCTATGTCGGTGCGCGCCTCATCGAGAGGCACAATACGGTTGTAGTGCACTAAATCTGAAGCATTGTTAGTACTGCGCGCACTCATTGATTCTAAATCCATCAATAGGTCACTGCGCAATTGGGTCTTGGCCCGCTTAATTTCAGCTGCAGTAAAACCTTCCGCTTTGACACGGTCTAGTTCACTGACAATCAGCTCTAACACCTGAGAAGTATTTTCTGGCGTCATAGCCGCGTAAATTCCGAACAAACCACAATTGCGGTAGCAATGTTGCATACTGGCTACGGTATAAACTAATCCACGACGCTCTCTAATTTCTCTGAAGAGGCGAGAAGAGGCAGACGCAGCTAAGCATAAGTCGAGCACCTGCAAGGCATCAATGCGCTTATCGCTGTGACTCAAACTCGGCAGCGACAACATCATTTGCGCTTGCTCAACATCTTTGTTGCGAACAATATTGAATATACGAGGTTGAGGAGTCGGTGGTTTCGGCCCGTTTCCTTTAGTCAACTTGCCTAGTTTTTCTGTCAAATAAGCAATTGTAGCCTCTTCATCAAAATTGCCAGCAATAGAAATTACCATGCGCTCAGGTCGATAGAAACGCTGATAATGCTCATCAATCATCGGCAACGTAATACCGTTAATGGTATCAACAGTACCAATGATAGGGTAGCTATGGGCATAACCCTGCCAAAGATTCAGATAAGTAAGCTCTTGCGCTACATCTGCTGAATCATCCTCGTACATCTGCATTTCATCGAGAATGACTTTTCTCTCAAGGCGCAAATCAGCAGCATCAAAACGCGGTGCCGAAATCATGTCGCAGATAATATCGAGGGCTACGGGTAGATGTTCACCGAGCACATGACCGTAGATTTTAGTAAGTTCTTTTGAAGTGGAGGCACCGAGCATGCCGCCGACATCTTCAATATCTTCAGCTATCTGCTCAGCTGAGCGCTTTTCAGTGCCTTTAAAAAGCATGTGCTCGATGCAATGAGAAACACCATTGTTCAATGCTGTTTCATAGGCAGAGCCAACTTCAATCCAGAGGTCTATGGCAGCTGAATAAACAGACTCCACGACCTCGGTCACTATTCTTGCCCCGTTTGGGAGAGAGGTAGTCCGAATCATCGTCTTCGCTTTATGGGAATGAATATTCTAGCACTATGGCCATTTCATAGCTAACAACAAAAAAACCACCCGAACAAGTCGCGGCGGTTTTGTTGCTACTGTCTGACTGTCCGTTGCTGGACTCAGTATTTCACCGCGATTCAGTCAGTCCTTCACGCGATGCGGGCTCTCTGCTGTCGTTTCCGGAAGACGTCTCCCTGATGTTTCTACAGCGCCCCTCGGCTCAAAGTGGCCACTTCGCTTAGCCACTCACCGTATTTAACCAATCTATCAAGCCCTGAGCCCGAGCGTAAGTACCCCGTTTTTGATTTAAGGATCGCAGCCCTGGGCCTGCTCAAGCCCGTTACTAGAGCCGATGGCGTTCATTGCGATTTACTAAGCAGCTGGAATAGAGGTAGAGAGCCAATCAAACACGGCAATATCCAACCGATTACCCCTTTGCGCCTTTTGCATATCATTTCGACATACAAAGGACGCCCTCTGGCTGAACAGAACCCATTTCACGTTCGACAAGGTTCCCCCTGAAATCTGCCAGCAGTTGGAATTCGGCATTGTGTTCTCTTATAATGCCAAATATGCCGACGTAGCTCAGCTGGTAGAGCAACGGTTTCGTAAACCGTAGGTCGAGGGTTCGAATCCCCTCGTCGGCTAAGTTTTCAAGTAAGTCAAGATCGTCTGGTGGTCACCAATTGGTTTAATGAAAAACCTGAAGGATCCTTCAGGTTTGTATAACTGGCAAGGCGTATACCTTTCGAGTCAATAGCCTAGAGTATCTAATGGGAGCTTGAAGCTTGTCATCAGCAATCAATTTCAGCTACGACTACCGCTTTGCCTCAGCAGTCGAACTAAACGGTGGTCGGCATGGCCTAAAACTGGCGACAAGTGGTGGACTAGAAAAAAATCCTTACTTCTTCAACGGCCGGCTGCAAAATCCTAAACGAACTGCAGACATTTTGCTTACTCTCTCGGCAATCAGCCGCACTAGATTTTTCTCCCCCGGAGCTATTAGAGAACGCCTGCTCGCAGCTGCTGATCCAG
Source organism: bacterium Ga0077546 (assembly GCA_943369735.1). GTDB lineage: Bacteria > Cyanobacteriota > Vampirovibrionia > Obscuribacterales > Obscuribacteraceae. Next base: position 45,604 of record CALROJ020000053.1, on the reverse strand, counting down.
TAGTGACCTGCGATGGCGGTCAATTGAGATTCGAAGTGTTCTCGGTTTGCTGTGGCGTATATGCCCGTTTTGATCTTGCCGGGAATGCTTTAGATGGTGCTTGGCTGTCCAAGGGAACCACAAACGTAGATTTTAACCCACCAATGAGAGCCGCCCTTTCGGCACTCAACAACTCAGAACAAGTCGGTCTTAAAATTGGCAGCGATTCTGTAGAGCTAATAAAAGATTCGGAAACTGTAGTCGAACGCAAAGTTAAACTGCCGGTGCGCTGGCTGAGAAGCTTTGTTGAAGTACAGTCGTACCAGGCACTGGTTAAACCTTCGATAGAAATAGCACCCAGTGAGCTGCAAAAACTTCTTATATCTCTGCCACAACAAAACATCATGCAGGCAGGGGTCGTCACTTATATAACACCAATCTCTAAAGGTTATAGACTGAGTCAAAGACCTAGTTCCGAATCAGTTGCCGTAGGTGCCATTAGCCGCTTAAAAGCACTCGAACCAATTCTGCGGCATGTGTCCAACATCAAAACATACACAAGCGAAGCCAATGTAAGCGCCTTTGAGCTGACTTTAGATGAGGGCAAATTCTTTCTCGTGTTGAGCCCTAACGCTGCCCGCGGTTTTTCTGGAGAAGGCCAGGCATTATCTGACCTTGCCGAGCGCGTCTCTGATGCCATTGTCGCCAAAGTCAGAGCCACACTTACTTGGCAATCTAGCTTAAATCAGGAACTTCTATCTGAAAAGCTCAACCTCAGCGCCGCTGACATAAAAAATGCATTGCAAATTTTAGGTACCAGAGGTCTCGTTGGTTTCGATGTTTCGAATAATGCCTATTTCCATCGCGAACTGCCGTTCGATTTATCGGTGGTTGAGGATCTTCATCCGAGGCTGAATAAAGCTAGAAAGCTCGTCGAACAAGGAGCTGTCAAAATAGCAGGAAATAGCAGCGAGAACTCAATTACGGCAAATGTGCGCGGCGAGAGTTCAGAATATCTTGTGCAAATCAAAGAGCACAGCTTTCGTTGCACTTGCGATTGGCATGTTAAACACAAGGGTCAGCGTGGCCCGTGCAGCCATGTGCTAGCAGTGGAGCTAAAGGCTCAAGAGATAGCAAAATGATTACAGCTGAGAACCTTGAGAAATTTGTAGAACAGAATGGAACTGACGTTGTTTTGCAAACTCTTAAATCGATGTCGGAAGAAGAACGAGTTGCCCTAAGAGCGACAGCTATCAGAACTGTTGAATTTTTCCGTTTTCGTGAGATGGTGGCAAGGCCCTCGATACCAGAGCTGCGCGCTGCAAACGGCATTATCGATGATGCCAACTGGAATCAAACGAAAGAGTGGTATGAGTCGGCCAAAGCGATTGTGCTCTACTGCTGCGATCTTCAAGAACTAAAAGCAGCAGGACCAAATGGTTTACCAGGACCTGACACAGCCCTCCATGTGTTACGAGAGCGCAAGCCAGCTTGGTTAGATAAGTGGTGCAGCATCACGTTGAGCACGTGGCCAACCGTATACTGGCACACTATAGTCGAGCTTGAAAAATTTTGTAAAACTGAACTTAAACATACCCTCGATTACTATCAGGCTCTGGCTCTTGGCCTGCCATCCAGAAGTGACATGGAAAAATTCATTAATGACTCTCCAGCATTGAAAAAAGAGTTTTATAAATTTCTAGCATCACCCACAACAATTCGCGCCATGGCAGCCCCATCGGCAGTACTGCGCCCAATTGAAAGCAATAATCTCCTGAGATACGTGTCTGCCTCTTTATGCGACACCACAAATTTAGATGAACATCCAAAGCGCTGGATTCGATGCATCACTAACCTAGTTGAACAAGGAACACTTGACAGAAAGCAAATAGTGAATCTTTCTTTCCAAGCACTTGCCAATGCATCAGAAGAAGCGACTAAACGCACAGCAAGCTATCTCCCTAAAGAATCAATTGCTGAGTTTCTTTGTTCGCTCAATGACAACCTTTGTCCGGATAAAAATGCATACCTAGCGAAATACGCTTCGCTTCTCGGTGCCACCAATAGTGAAGTGTCAATTTACGCAACTAATGTTTTTCTTGACACAAAAACTACTGATCTTCCGCTCGATGATATTTTCTCGAATCTGCCCCTCGCCTTCCACAACCGCGACAAAGCTCCAGCTGCGGCCGCAATAAGCCTTTTAAGAAAGCTTGCGAGTACTTCTTGCGCGCAGAGTGAAGCAATTGGCTTGGCTGCCATCGATGCATTCAATCACAAAAGCAAGGCAATTCACAAAGACGCAATAAAGCTACTAGAGAAATATGAATTGTATAGAAGCGATTCAACTCAAATGAAATTATTTGCGAGTCTTGATTTGCTGGAAGGTATCAACAGAAGCTCGGCTGCGAAGCTGCTGACTTCTTTAAATCAACAGCAGGACGCTAAGACCCAATTATCATCTGAAGAATCACCAGGTTCTGCCGACGAAGATACGACCGTTTTTTATGCTCCGGAAAATTTGCACTTTAAGTATATGGAACTGAGTGGTATCACATCTCTATGTGACGCTTCGCTGTCAACATCTAAGGAAGGTTTAGCCGCCGCAGCAATCGCACCAGTCAATTTGGTCTTGATGGATGGACCAAAGCTGCACGCAGATCAGAGAATCAATTTAGTCGAAACAGTCGACGACCTAGTATTTCTGCTATCGGCACATTTGAACAGAGCACCATCTGCACTTCAACTTGAACTAATACTCGATGGTATTGCTCGGCTTTGGAAAATAAGAGATAACAATTTTGAAGAAAAAACTCAAAGTCTCAGACACACCCTAGAACAAATAGACCCTTTAACCCAAGAGCCCATTGGCTCTAGCGCAATGGGCCGACTCGGCCACCTTTGGCTAGCCGGCGACAAAGCTGACGCAACTAAACTTAGATTTGGCAATACTCCCCTGGCCTCTCGCTGTTACAGCATGGCAGAGCGTATGCATGCTGGCCTGGTATTGCCCATGCTAGCTACGCCGACACACAGTGGTGGATGGTTAGATCCTCTGGTCTTGGTTCGGAGGCTGAAAGACTATCAAGATCAGGGAAGATTAGTCGATGCAGACCAGGCTTCTGGTTGGCAAAAGCTCATTCAAAATACCATCAAGGCTTTCACCAAACCAAAGGATGACTATAGCAACGACGATGCTGAATTTATCCAAGCGCTATTGAGGTTAGCACCAGACGGTAGAACCGTTGCATTGGAAGAAGCCCGTTCGATAACTGGTCTTGCAGGAAAGACACTTCGCTTTGCCTTGGGTGAAGGCGACATTACCGAGATTGACAAGCCTACCTTTGCCGTTGCAGCCTTCAGATCACACGCACCACGCGGGACGTGCCCTAATCTTGCTGATAATTCTTGGCCGCATTTACCGGACGTCGTTTATCCAGCTGTGTACACTTACAATTCGGATGCGATTGTCAAATTTACAAACGATCGTTATAAGATAATAGCTTTAAGGCTTCCAGACTTTCTGACCATTAAGCAGGTAGGCCACGCGTCTGCCTCTCTGCAGAATTCTTTCGAGCGATTTGGAGAAGGGATAGAGGCTAATCGGGACGAAACAAAATTTGTGATGTACCCACAGCACCTTACCCCGACTCTCAAAATTCACGGCATTTTTCGAAATAGTAACCTCGATGATTGGTCACTCGATTGGCTCCAAAACAAAGAACCGCTGCTCGCTCGCATGGCTAAAAATATTCTGCATAATATCAACAGTATCGGAAACGACTGGCAAGACGATTACTCGATTCTTTTTGATCCTGATTTTCCTCTTGATGAAAATGGATCCTGGTTCTTGAGCTTGGCTCTTGTGACCAAGCATGATGACGTACGAAGATTGGCACTAGACGTTCTCATTGCCGCGGTAGAGGAGCAGAGAGTCAATGCCTCAAAAATTGGAGAGAACATAGCGCTGCTGCTTGAGCACAAGTTCACCATTCTTCGCTGGACAAAGTCTTTCAGAGAGCTAGCCCGAATATCTCAACTACACGCGCTCTTCGCCTGGCAGGTGCTGATTACTCTTTTAGAAAAAATAAGACCAACCTGCCCAATAGGATTCACCGAACTACTGTTGGAGCTGAAAGAAGAATATGGCTTCGGAGTGACCGTAGTAGCCCTTGAGCAACTAAAGCTAATTAGCGGTTCAGGAAAAGCTGCTACCTTGGCCAAGAAGCTAATGGCAGATGGAACGACTTGGAGCAAAACCAGACCGTTAAACGAAGCTGCTAAACAAAGTTTTGCTTCAAGAGTAGCAAGAGTAGAACGATGGCAGAGGTCGCAATATTTCGTCGAGATGCAGAGCTAGGGTGAGCATGTTCACTGAAGCGTTCGCACCTAAATTTACGAATTAGTCGAATAGAGATGGTTTATAACAGGTGGGCGTTTGGTAGTATTTTTACCAACCTTTCCCAATAGCTCAAAACCCTTATTAGAGGGTCTGCTACAATTTCGTAAACCGTAAGTCGAGAGCTCGAACCCCGCGTCGGCTAATTTTTCAGGCATCCCTCACATAAGGGTGACCCCATGTCAAGAAAAGCGATCTCAGATCTCCTTGTCAAGCTATATCTTTGGCTAGTTAAAGCTGGAGATTTGAGCCAGATTTTATTGCTGCTTTTCTTTCGCCTTAACTGGGGTTGGCAATTTTTCGTCAACGGTAAAGGCAAGCTAATCAATCACCCAGACATTGTCGATTTCTTCACTAGCTTGCACTTACCATACCCCAACGAAACAGCCTGGTTTGTTGCCTGTGTCGAATGCTTCGGCGGTCTTTTGCTCATTGCCGGCTTGGCGGCCCGTCCGGTAGGTCTGATTCTCGCCACCAACATGACGGTGGCCTATCTCAGCGTCGAGGACGATCGCAAGACAGTGCTTAACTTTGGCAAGGAACAAGACCCCTTTCTCCATGCAGACCCGTTCTTTTTCTTACTGACAGGCTTGCTGGCCTTCTGCTTTGGTGCTGGACCAATTTCGCTAGATGGGCTAATTAAGCGCATAAGAGAGAAGAAAAGTGAAATCAAAGAAGCTTCCGCTACGACCTAAATTGCGTCAATAAGTAACTCCATATTAGTCCTATTGATCCGCCACACCTCCGACACAAGTGAGAGTTAACATAACTGACACTGAGGTTGCACTTTTCCGCGGCCACAATATTCTTGGAGTAGCGTCGATGACAAACCAGGCAGATAATGCGCTGCAGAGCGCAAACGATGACAAAGCAACCTCTATTGAGACAGTTGATAACTTTTACACTGGTATTAGCAGTGCCCAAAAAGCAGCCGAAGCGTTCATCGGGTCAATGAAAGACCTTTACCAGGAACTGAAAAGCGCACCTAGCAACAGGGCAAATATTAGTTAGTAAACACGATGATTTCATTGCTAAGATTGTCGGGGTAAAAGTTACCCTAGAAGTGAAATGAAAACATCACTAAATCCACTGCTTTATCAGCTTAACACCCGGGTGTTGCTCACCGAAATATCGCAAAGGCTTGGGCGCCCTGCCAGCCTTGATGATATACCCGATGCAGAACTGGATAGACTGAAAGAACGCGGATTTGACTGGGTTTGGCCGCTCAGCGTTTGGCAAACTGGAGCGGCAGGTCAGCACGTTTCTCGCACCAATGAAGGATGGCTTCAAGAGTTCAAGCAGACGCTGCCAGATCTTAAAGACGACGACATAGCTGGCTCTGGCTTTGCCATCACCGACTATAGTGTGCATAAAGAACTAGGCGGCGCACCAGCTCTGGCAAGACTAAGAGAGCGTCTTAGCAAGCGTGGTTTAAAACTCTTACTCGACTTCGTGCCTAATCACACAGCTATCGATCATCACTGGGTGCAAGAACATCCAGAGTATTATGTGGCTGGCAGCGAGGAAGAGCTGGCGCAGGCGCCACAGAATTTCATAAAAGTGAAGAGCCAGGCCGGTGACCTGATCTTGGCCCACGGCCGTGACCCATACTTCGACGGTTGGCCCGACACGCTGCAACTAGACTACGGCAACCCAGCCACGCAAGAAGCGATGATTGGCGAATTATTGAGGATAGGCGCTCAATGTGACGCCGTGCGCTGCGACATGGCCATGCTGCTTTTGCCAGAAGTATTTGAGCGTACCTGGAGTCGTCCCTGCCAACCCTTCTGGAGTGAGGCAACCAGTCGAGTTCGTGAAAAATTCCCCACCTTTTGCTTCATGGCTGAAGTCTATTGGGATATGGAATGGGCGCTGCAACAGCAAGGCTTTGACTACACTTATGACAAGCGTCTTTATGATCGTCTTCGCGATGGCCATGCCGTGCCGGTGCGTCAACATTTAATGGCAGAGCTAGACTATCAGCGCAAGATGGCTCGATTTCTAGAAAACCACGACGAGCCACGGGCAGCAGCAACCTTCGCGCCGAAAGTTCATCAGGCTGCCGCCGTTATAACTTTTTTGTCGCCAGGTTTGCGCTTCTTTCATCACGGTCAATTTGAGGGGAGACAAAAGCGCATATCGCCACATCTCGTTCGCGCCCCTAAAGAAGCCGTCAATGGTGCCCTAGAGAGATTCTACGATCGCTTGTTGAGTGTGCTCGGGCAGCCAGTTGTACGCGAGGGCGAGTGGCAGCTACTTGAGTGCTTGCCAGCCTGGGATGGAAACAGCTCCTCTAGTTCATTTATTTGCTATGTCTGGCAAAGGCCCAATGAAGAGATGCTGCTCGTTGTCGTAAATTATTCCGATAATTACGGTCAATGTTATGTTCGTCTGCCCTTCGAAAATATGTCTGAAAATCAATGGCGTCTGCAAGATCAGCTCGGTGAGGCAATCTATGATCGAGCCGGCGGCACCCTGGTATCACAAGGGCTGTATCTAGATGTGCCACCATGGCAGACACACATTTTTTCGTTGACCAAACTAAAGACGAAAGCTAGTGGTGATACTTTAGCCAGCCAATCAACACAAACAACAGAGGTATATGACTAGTTCGACTGCGGCAATTCAAAGCGAAACTGAGTGCCTTGGTTGAGCTGTGATTCAGCCCATATTTTGCCACCATGCAATTCCACCAAGGCCTTACAAATGGCTAAACCGAGGCCAGAACCACCCCTGGTGCGAGAAGTTTGATTTGGTGCTTGTTGAAAACGATCAAAAACACTGTCAAGCATATCAGGCGGCAAACCTACTCCTTGATCCTCAACTGTTACTGTGACAACTTCATTATTGCTCTTTACCGAAAGTTTGACAGTGCCGCCCTTCGGAGAGAACTTAATAGCATTCGATACTAAATTAGCCAATATTCGCAACAGCATCTGCTCATCAGCATTTACCATAGTGTTTGTAGCTTCGAATCTAAGCGACACGCCAAGTTCATGAGCATAACCAGCCGACTGTTCCACTGTACTTTCAAATACTTTTTGCAGCGAGATTCGTTCGCGGTTCATCTCCATCATGCCAGACTTAACTTTTTCAATATCTAAGAGGTCGCCGATGAGCCGCATCATGCGCTCACTACTGCGCAGAGCGCCAGGCAGATACTTCGCCGCCTTCTCACTTACGTCACCGTAAATTCCATCGCCTAAAAACTGCAAATAATTCTGCACAGTTGTAAGTGGAGTGCGCAAATCATGAGTAACCATAGCCACAACTTCTTGCTTTAAGCGCTCGGCAGCGCGCTCATCAGTGACGTCATGAAAGATGCTAATCAATACCCCATCTTTACTGCGGTCACCCTTAACACGGTCATCTGTGCCTTCCTGCTGCGCCCACTGTGCAGACCACAGCACTTCCCGTTGCTCACCATCAGAGCGGTTGATAGTCAGAGTTAGGGCTTTTTCGTTGACACCATCTTTCACTCGATCAAGGTAAGCACGAGCCTCATCTTTGCTTACTTGATCAACATAGTCGAAAAAATTAGTGTAAATCATTTCGTCGGCAGTCAAGCCAAACAGCTCTTCGCACGCAGGATTGGCGCTAACAAACTTGAGACGCGAGTCAAATGAACAAATGCAATCGCTGGCATTTTCTAGAATAACTCGTTCTTTGCTCACAGCTTCGCGCAACTGATTAGCCATCCTATGAAAAACTCTATCGAGCTTTGCTATTTCATCGCCTCCTGAAACAAGCTGATTTAGCGCCTTGTTGCTAGCCAAACGGTAACTGTTATCGTTCATGATGTTGAGTCGGCTAACGATACTACGCGTCAAAATGAAGCCAAAAACTAGTGTCAGCAATATGTTTGCTACACCTCCGACCATCAAGACTTGCTGCACCTGCGCGCGAAACTGCCTCTGCTTCTCAGGACTTGCGTCAGCCACTGCCTTACCAGCATCACCCAAGCTTAATACCTGATTAGATAAGTCACGCGAGACATCGCGAAGCTTTAGCCAGAGAGCCATGCGGTCTACGCTGTCTGCACGTTTAGCGGCCCGATACTGATGCCTTATTTGAGTCATCAAGTCTTCTGATTGACGTAACTTATAGAGAGCTGTGTTCATTGATGCAGAAAGGTCTGGCTGGTCTTTGGTCATCTCTCTGATGTTGAGAATATGTTTGCTAATGTTCTCATTCATCTTTTGGTATGCCAAATTTAGATTTGGATTGGCCTTCAGTGAGTCTTCGTCACCAAAATCTGTTCTCACCGTAACAAGTTCACGAGTTAGAGCAATTACTTCATCTGCAATTTTCCGCGAATATTCTGCGCGCTTGGCCTCATCTTCGGCTTGATTCTGCAAGTGAGCAACAGTACCGAGCATGGCCAGCTGCACAATCAGTGGCACAGAGATCAGTATTAATATCTTTGACTTAAGAGAAGCTGGTCTAAGCATAAAGTGTTTATCCCCAAGACCTTACTGGGTAAAACCATTTGACCCTTTGCAAGATTTATCAGTCGCAAATTAGAAGCCACCGCCTCAAACCATAAATTGGTTATTGGCGGTGACTGACTGTTTAACTTGAATTTGGTAGATGGCTTCAGTTTCTTCTATCTTCTATCACTTTCAACCGATTGCGCACCCTGCTTGTGGAGGCTTTGGCCATCGAACTTTTTATCTTTCATTTCGTAAGCTTGCTGCATCATTTCTTGCTTTCTTAGATTTGGCAAACAACCATCGGCATTCGGTTTGTTGGGGAACAATGGCGTGAACTCAAGAACTCCCTTATCCATTTTTTCCTGCATTTTTTGAGCTTTATCAAGAGCTTCGTTACCGTTCAAGGCTTCTTTCGGCCCCTGTCCATGATCATTCTTGAGGTTTTTCGGGCCTCGATCAGAGTGAACTTCGTTCATCATTTGATCTAAAGCACCTTTAAGAGTCGAATCGGTTTGCGGATTCTGTTGAGCTTCTCTAACTTGATTGACTTCGTGTTGAGCTGATGGCATTTGTGTGTCCTCTAGTAAGGTGTGCGGCGGTTATGTAAGTAGAATAGTGGCGCAGTAAAACCAATTGGTGACTGTTCCGTGACCAAGCTGTGACCAAACTCGAAGGCCCTAGCTCAGCGCAATGCAGCCATCAACAATCAGCTATCTTGCTGGGAGATCTTGGCTTCAATACTGCTTCTCAATGCTGCATCTGAAATGTTTTCCAGTACGCTTGCTAGGCTCTCTGCAGTAAGAAGCTGATGGCCTTGTCTTAGACCAGCCATATTGGCATCATCGGGGTTTTCTTGACGGTATTGAGCTTGCATTGCCCGCATCAATGCCGTCACTTCTGAATTGCTGGCAGAACTACCGCCAGATGCGAGTATGCGAGCAGCGACTTGGTACGGCCCTTCTCCTTTACGAACTTGAGACAACTCGGCAGCTGTTTCACTGAGTACTAGAGAAGAAACCTCTGGTTGATTGACATCTATATGCTCAGTGATGGCATCGCTAGCTTCGGTGGGAGATTCGGTGGGAGCTTCAGAAGACACTTCTGCAGAGACTTCGGTGGAAACTTCAGGAATAGCCTCATTCGAGCCTTCATAAGCAGGCAGAGCCAGGGCATCTTTTTCCGCTGCAACTTGTTCTTGCCGCAGTGGCAGAGATTCTAATCCAGCAGCAAATGATTCTCTTGTCATGGCACCTTGAGCATCTTTGTAGAGATCCATTTCTGGGTTGTCCCAATTCTCGGAGATTGACCTGAGAGACTCTACAAACTGATCTCTTAGTGGGTCGCCGGAAGTAGATGACATATCATTGTTTGCAACACTCGCACTGATGAAGCTGTCGATATCAAGTTTGGTTATAGCTCCGTCATTGAGCTCTTCTGCAGTTCCCTGAAGAGCTATCCCGTCAACTTCGCTAAAATAGTCAGTTCCGCCACTGACAGGTGGAGCGAAAACAGTGAGTCCGTCAGTAGCGATCATGGTGTTGAAACGCTCGCGGTCAATTACTGCGTTCAACTGGTCAGCCACAGACTCTGTCTCTTGTGAGTCTGATTGATTTTCTGCCGGCGCTGAATCAGTACTAGTTGAATCTGTACTAGTTGAATCGGCACTTGCAGTCTCGGCAGGTGTAAGCAGCTTTGCGGCAATGCTGTCTCTCATGGCCGGATCAGAGATCGAGTTCAACAGTGAGTCTAGCTTTTCAGGTGAAAGAAACTGATGATTTACTTTCAAGCTGGCCAAATTTGGATCTTCTGGATACTCTTCACGGTATTGCGTTTGCATCGCCCGCACAAGTGCCATCACTTCATCGTGACTGGTGGCACTGTCGCCAGAAGAAAGTAGACGCTCGGCAACTTGGTATGGTCCTTCGCCCAATTGAACAAGTGATAGCTCAGTTGTTTCTTCACTGAGGGCCAAAGTCGCAACTGGTGCTTCAGCTGGCATATCTACCGGACCATCTATTGGATTTTCAGCTGGAGCTTCTGCTGGAGTCTCTGTTGCGGTATCAACAGCGGCTTCTGCCGGAGTCTCTGTTGCGGTATCAACAGCGGCTTCTGCTGGCATGTCCACCGGACCATCTATTGGATTTTCAACAGGAGCTTCAGTTGGAACTTCTGCCGGAGTCTCTGTTGCAGTATCAACAGCGACATCCACTGGCATGTCTACCGGACCGTCAACGGGAATGTCGGTGGAAACGGCGGCTGGGGTTTCTCCAGAGACTTCTGTTGAAACTTCTCCAGAAACTTCTGCTGAAACTTCTCCAGAAACTTCTGCTGGGACTTCTGCTGGGTCGGTGTTAATACCCTCGACGATCGGTACCTGCGACTGGTCAAAATCTTCTGCAATTTGTACTTGTTCCTGCGGCACGGGCTCTACATCTGTAGGCACGGGCTCTACATCTGCAGGCACGGGCTCTACTTCTGTGGCCAGTGACTCTAGACCAGCGGCAAAAGATTCTCTAGTCATAGAATCTTGCGTTTCCTTAAATGGTGCCATCTCTGGGCTATCCCAATTCTCAGATAGTTGTCTCAGTGAGTCAACATAAGAGTCTTTGACAGGATTACTAGACCGTCCTCGCGGAGTGGCATCGGCCTCAGCAATAAAACTATCTATACCTGTTTTGGTAATAGCACCGTCGGTGCCGTTCCAAATGTAACCTTGATCATCCATACCATCGACTTCAGCAAAATAGTCAGAATGGCCGCGGCCGGGTCTATTGAAGATGTTAAGTCCATCGGTTGAAATCATAGCCTTGAAAGATTCACTAGTGTTAGACGAAACAATCTCAAGGGCAGGAACCTGACCGGCATCGACAAGCTGCTGAGTAGCCTGAGCACCTTCGCTAGGGTTTGCAAAAATTGTTGAAGTGCTCGCCTCATCCAGAAGGCGAAGACTGCCATCCGCTGTTTGCTCTGGTTGCGGAACTACATTATCTGTAGCGCTTAAGCTGTCATACATTTTGCATAGCCCTCAAAGAAAGTTTGTCGGTCTGCTATTCGTCTGCTTTTGATTGAACCGACTAGTAAGTGTGAACCGTCCAGTTCGGACATGCATCAACAATAGCGATGGCACGAGACCGAACGGTGACGATTCCGTGACCGAACTGTGACCAGCCAATCTATAAATCTACAAATCGACGGCCAGGCGCTTGACTACATTGACTCCAGACTTCAGTCTATAATTTGTCTTAGCGCAAACAGTGGTTGCCAATGAAGAGGCCAACAGTTGAAAACAAGTCAAAAAATTCACTTAATCGCAGCTATTTTTCCTGCAGCACTTTTGAGTAGCTCGGTTAACTTTCTTCTTCCGCAGCCTCTGGCAGCCGCCAACGACAGTGAATATGCAGCAGGAGTGAAGGACTACGCCTCCAAGAATTTCAAAGGCGCCTCAGATCACTTTAGTAAGTCTATCCAGGGGGGCAACAAGAGTGCCTCTGTATGGCTCTACAGTGCTCACTGCTTTGTCGCTATGGGTCAATACAAGCGTGCCCTACAGACCTATGAAATCATCGCCCAATCTTTCAAAGGAACAAGTGAAGCTGCTACGGCTGGAAAGTCAATCGAATCATTGCGCTCTAGACTCGGCATGCCAGCGGCAACGGCAACCCAATCAACAGCTGCCCCTGCCGGTGGTGCCGCAGGTACAAGCGCTGCAACAGCTGGCGATGAAGGCCTGATGGCTCGCGTCGATATTATTCCTCCTAAGTTCGGCCACCCACCGGTGAGCCAGGCCTCAATCAAGGCAGTAAAAGACGCTATAGGTGCCTTGCCAGCTCCCCTGAGAAAAAAGCTGGATGATACACCAGAGGCTCATGTCACCCTCTCACCTAACCTGATTGACCGCTGGCCAGATACAGCGAAGGAAGGTCCAGATGAATCAGGAGTAGATTTAGCTGCACTGCCTGGTCGCATTTACGGCAAAGATATGAGTATCTACGAGCGGGCCAGAATCAGTGGCACTACGTCGCTCAGAGACCCACGACCGCCAAAGCATCTGCGTCAAACCACATTAAACATGTGCTTTCAACTACTCGATGACAACATGGTTATTTCTAAAGACCCTGACCTGCGCAAAGAGTGGGAAGCTGACAAAGCCTCGATTTCATCGCCCATGTCCGAAACACTTGCTACTTTCATGAAAGAAGATGATTGGGGGCCGCGCGAAACTTGCTCAGAGCTGTTTGGTTTTATGCTTGGTGGATACAACGACATGACCGAGAATGTACTCCGCTACTTCCCCCGCACAAAGAAATGGCTGGCAGCCAAAATGGGTATTAAGTAGCAAGTTAGTTCGTGATCTATAGTTTTTATGGTCGTAGGCCAATTGATGCAATCAAGATTAGCCTTACTCATAACAGTGCTTCTATTTGCAAGCATTGAGCCTGCTTATTCAGGCCCTTCTTTTAAAGCAGAAAGTTCTCTATTTAATGGCAAGACTACCAAGCTCCCACTGGGAAAAGCCTGGTCGCTTCGTCAGAAGAGTCTAATCGTCGGCCAATTTGACGTCTTGTTCAACGGCAATGGGCTAAGGGCTTCTTGCAAGCGCTCTGGAATTACTTTTATTGCTCGACCGCCACTCTGGAATCCAATTGGGTTTTCTGTGCTTTCAGGAAACATCTGGCGACCAAAGAGAGAGAATTTCGCACCCGTAAATGATATGTGTAAATCGCTCTCAATGCTCGGCTTGCCCAATATTTGGTTAATTCCAGTCGAGCATGTCGGCCGCAAAGAAGCATCTGGATTTACCTGCGATAACTTTAGTACCACAAAAGCGTGGTCAAAGGATCAGCTCAAGCAGTACAGCCAAGGTCTAATTCAAAGAACATCTCCATACGCAGCGGAATATCAAGCTGCCAACGTCAACTTACCAAAACCAGCTTGTAAGATTTTGGAGCAAATTTACGGCGTGCCGTCCTCTTCTCTTTTGCCGATTCATTTCACCTACAAGAAGATGACCCACAACACCAACATTGCCTTAGAGACTACAGCTTGCCAGATAGTAACTCCACCAAAAAACTGGCTTGATATACCAGCTAGCCTAAAGCCAGTTAAAACTTTCAATGAACTTAACATGGACGAAGGCGCCCAGGCTGGAGCTGAAGATTTATTTGGCCGCTAAAGAATGACTACATGAGGTTTCAAAATGAACTGTGAAAATTGCAAGAGCTGCAAGAATGATCTCCAAGCAGATTGGTTCTTTTGTCCGAAGTGTGGAACAGCTAAGCACGAGACTTCCCTCATGCAACAGTATTTAAGAAGCATTGGTAGCTCAGAAGAAACCCCGGCTACACACAAGAGTGCAACAGAAATAGTGATAGGCAAGATCTTGGGTTTATCAAATAATGCCAGTCCAAATACTGCCAGTACACATACAGATGGTGGTAAATATGGAGCTGGCGTGCGCAGCCAAGTTTTTGAAGTAATAGTGAGGCAGGCCATGGCTGGGGCACCATGGCAAGAAATCTGCCAAGGCCCCATGCAAGTGAATAGCATAACCACAGAAGAGGTTGAAGAAGAACTAAAACGAAGAGGCGGTGGCAGCGCTCCGGCATCAGCAAAACAGCCTAAAAAGCCGTCAGCTCCAGGAGGAGGAGGCGGAGCAACCATGACCCTTTCATCACCCAGTCAACAAGCGACGAATATTCGCCAAGTGATTGAAAAACTAGCTAGCGGCAGAGAATCAGATACGAGCAAGATGAAAAAGAAGCTGAAGGAAGTAGCTCTAGAATTGGAATCGCTTGAAGGCAAAGTAAAGAGACTCGAATTGGTGGTCATTGCCGAGCAGGCTGAGGTACAGCTGCAAGGAGACCTCAATAGAGAACTTGGGCGCAGACCAGAATTTCAACCAGGAGACGACCCAGGACCGCATCATATAACCTAAAAATGCCAAGATAAAGCCCAAGTCCAAAGTCTATACTCCCGATAGGCAATCACTGGAAGTACAACCGATGGATCTTGCAGAGCGGGCAAAAGCAGTTGAACAAGTTCTAGAAAACGGTCAGGGCTGTTCGGCAATGAAGCTCTTATCAGATCTCACCCCAGCCGATAGACTAAAAGTTTTAAAACAAGCGGTAGCAGAAAATCACATAAAGAGTGCAGATAATATCCCCGTACTAGATTTCAGTGCCACTCCTCCCAACGCCCCGCTAACAGAAACCGACAAAATAATTTGGGTAACCAAGCAATCGAAAGCTAAGACCGAAGCACCAGTAAAGCTGCTCGGCTTTAACGATCTGACAGTTCTGCCTTGCAAGAATGCGCGCTAAAATCTACTTCTGAAATTTCATACTTAAATATCTGTTTCGCTTATAATCTTAGCGCTACTAAGGTGATTATGCAGTAAGTGATTCTGATTCTTTCGCGACTTACAAAAATCGCCATTCTGACACTATTGGTGGCACAACCACTTAGTGCCATGGGTCAAAGTCAAGACCTTGATCAGTTGCTTAATCGTGCTAGCAAAGTCTCCAAGCAAAATCCACAACTGGCTCTAAAAATCTTAGACCAAGCTCCCGAGAAGAAAGCATTGGATGATGACAATTATCTGCTCTTGCGCGGCCGTTTACTTATGAACCTCAACCGTTACAAAGATGCCCAGCATATCTACGACCGCTATGTTGCCCGACATCAAAATGAGCATACGGCCTACTCACGCAGGGCACTTTCTTACATGTTAGACAACCTCACAGCCAAAGCTATTGCTGACTTTAGCCACTCAATTGAGCTAAAGCCAGTATTCATTGATTACTTCAATCGCGCTTCCTGCCGCGTCCATATAGCCAAATACGATGAGGCAATTGTCGACTACACCAGCGCACTGAAGCTCAAGCCAAACTTCAACACGGCAAAATTTCAGCGCGGCAGAACATACTATTTAATTGGCGACTACAGCAAAGCTGCAAAAGATTTTTCAGACTGCATAAAGGCTACGCCGCAAGCCGATGTTTTGTATAAAGCACGGGGAAAAGCTTATGAAGCCTTGGGAGAGGAAGAAAAAGCCATAAGCGATTATAAGCAAGCGATGTTCTGCGACCAAGGTTTAGCAGAAAGTCACTACACCATGGCTTTTGACCAAGAGCAAAAGAACGGGAACGGAACCAATCCAGTTTCTGCTCTGGCAAAAATGGATCAGTATCTTGATAGTGGTGCCATGAAAATGAAAAAGGGCGACCTCAGCGGAGCTCTCAAAGATTTCACCAGCGCTAGCAACACTAATTCTGCCGATATAGCTCCTTTTTGCATGGCCGGTGAAGCCTACATCATGCTCAAGAAGTATGACGATGCCGTAAAATCTTTCACAATCGCCTGGTCTCGCAGCAACATCTGCCGCTGGGCACTGGCTGGCAGAGCCCGAGCCTATCTTTTAAAGCAAGACTATCAGCGGGCTCTTTCTGATATCGGTAAGATCATTTGGCAAGATCCTGATATACCAGAGCCTCACTATCAAAGAGCCTTGGCTTTGCAAAAATTACACGAAACGACTTTAGCAAAAGCAGCTTTTGCCAAGTACGTGCAAGTAGCCAAAAAATATCAAAACAACACCAGTAAAAAATCCGGCAGTGCCACTAGTCCAACGTCTCCAGACAAAGCCGGCTCGGAGATGGAGTCCATGAAAATCTTTAGTGGACTAAATGCCGACCATCTAAAAACTTTGGTATCTAGATAATCTTCTTCCTCGTAAGAATTTTGCTGGAAGGCAAATTTGCGATTTGGCAACTATTTTAAGGGCGAGTCAGAAACCACCCATTGCTGATTGTTCAATGAGCGTTTATGGAATACACCCTTATCATCGGTCCAAAGAATCAAATTATTTCTGTCGACGGCCACACCCCTGCTGCCAAATTTATTGCCGACACCATCGAAGATTGGTCCAGCAGCCTTAGATTGCTCTAGCAACTTACCCGCCTCATCATAGAAATAGAGATGGTGTCTCGGCCCACCTGGAACTCTTCCCAGTGGAGTGTCAATTTGAAAAAATGTCTGTTTATTTGTTATAAGCGTTGTAAGTGCCTCTGATGGTTGTTTAAACCACAACTGCGCCGAGGGAGTATCAGTATCTGACTTGGCAGCGCTCCAATCGACTTGCACTGGGCCCACAGCCTTGAGACTAGCAAGCTTGCGGTCACCATTAGAAAGAGTAACCGTAGAGTCATAGGCCTGCTGAGCAGCTTGCACGATCCCATTTAGTTCACGGAGAGGTTCTGTAATTTCTTGTGTGCGATCAGTCATGGTTAATACCAAGCGAGCTTTACCAACTTCAGTTTAGTTAACGGCTAACTTCTAGACAATGGTGGCAATACGAAAAAATCACGTGGCGTCAAAACCGAGAGCAAGCCGATGCACTTAAATAAATTTCTCGGCCTGCAATGTATCGAACCAGACGCGTCGAATTTCACTGGCGCCCTGATAGCCCGGTTCAATAGGGCTGGGCTTCCAATACCAAAACTTCTCGGCCGCGCCACACAGAGCACCATGACCATCGAAGTGTTTATGAACGTCTGCCAATAAAAACGGAGATTTTGCTGCGCAAGACCGCACAAAATCATTGAACGTATGCAGATACTCTATAGGTAGCGCGCTTTCAAACAAAGGTGAGCTTGTTGGCAGTATGCCGGTGCCATCGGTTGGATCATACACAGTGGTGAGAATAACCACACTGTTCGGAACCTTTTTTCGAATCATCGTAAGCACTTCTTCGTAGCGGTTTGCAAGCTCACGAACAGACTTCGTTAGGTCGACTACATTGCCTCGAGCTTTACTACCAATGACCTGTAGAAGGTCATTGCCACCCAATGTCAATGTGACCAGAGTCTTACCTCTATAACTCGGGATGCTCTTCAGTCTGTCCGGATCCAGCAAATCAAATGTAGTGGCACCGTCGAAAGTAAGGTTTGTGTGTTTAATAGAAGGCAGCAGACTCTTCAGATCGCGCTCGACAAAATACGGAAACAGGGTAGAGTCGTTCTCGTACAGAAGCGCTGCCGCTCCAATGTTTTCACGACCGCTACTACCATCCCGACCAGCATCTGCAGCTGGATAGAAATCGATGCTCATCGAATCTCCAAGCGCCAGATAAAGATCGAAATCAGTCACTTAAATAAATTTCTCGGCCTGCAATGTATCGAACCAGACGCGTCTAATTTCACTAGCGCCCTGATAGCTTGGCTCAATGGGCTGCAAGGGACAATACCAAAAATTATCTTTGCGACCACACTCAGCACCGTGGCCACGAAAATGGGAATAGACATCGGCAAAAGCAGCACGCTGTCTTTTAGCGCATGACTCTACAAATGTATTGAACTGTTCGATAAAAGTGACAGGAAGAGTACCAGTACCCATGGTTGTAGTGGGCAATATGCCAGTACCATCGGTAGGGTCATAGAGAGTAGTGAGTAGGATAGTACTTGCAGGCACAGTGGCCTTTATCAGCTTCAGTAATTGCAAGTATCGAGTGTGCACTTCTTGGGTGGCACTAGTAAGAGCTTTGACATTGTTCGCTGGAATTGCTCTAAAAATCTTGAGCATGTCATTGCCACCAATTGTCAGAGTAACAAGACAGTGAGCCGTAGAATACTGATGCAATGCCCGCATTTTCTCTTCAGAAAGCATGTCTTCGGTAGTGGCGTCATCGTAAGCCAAGTTTGCAAACTTGATTCGCGGATGAGCAGAAGCGAGGTCTTTTCCTTCTAGCTCAGGAAAGAGCTGCGGGTCATTCTTGTAAAGTAGTGCAGCAGCTCCAATATCTTTTCGACAATTGAGACCAAGCCTTTCAGCGTCACTAGCAGGATAATCGTCGATGGTCATAGAATCGCCGAGGGCAATATAAACTTCAAATGCCATTGCTTCCCTTTAATTCCTAAAAGCTATTCTTCAAATTAGTTACTCTACAGAACGCCTTGCTTCGACGCATCGAGAACACAGAGCATCATACCCACGCCTTCTGCTGTGTTTATCATAGAGACAGTCAGCCTAATGGGCACCTTTCCACCACTTTTCTTCAGACCTTCGGCACTGATCAATCCTTCAGCGCAGCAATCAGCCAAGCGCTTTGCCAATTCTGAGTCGCTTAACTCAGTTTGTAAAAACTTGCTGATATTGCGGTTGCAAATATCTCTTGAGCCGTACTCGGAGAGCATTTCGAACTGTTCAGTTATGGCTTCAATGCGGCCATCAAGGGTTATAAAGACCACCCCAGCAGGAATCGCCCCAAGTATGCCCTTAACGCGCAGCTCCATCTCTTCGAGCTTTTCTTGCAACTCTTTCTCTGCTGCACTCTGCAGCGTTACCTTAACTTCAGACATTGGTCAAATCGTTCCTTTTACAACCCAACTTACAACCTAGCTGCGAACTTTACTACATTCACGGCCAGTTTGGCGGGTTTAGTAGTTCCAACCTGGAACTTTTGGCAAGCTATATCGATCAAGGTATATCGCGCAAGGTATAGTCTTAGAGATCGAAATACAGAGATAGGTGAAATATGGCAAGAACTGAGTCGACAATGCTGGCCCTCGGCACCAAGGCGCCTGATTTTCATCTAAGCGATGTGGTCACTAATCAAGAGACGTCTCTGGCAACATTTTCAGAATTTAAGGTCTTATTGGTAATGTTCATCTGCAAGCATTGCCCCTATGTAGTTCATGTCAAAGACGAGCTATTGCGCTTAGCTCGCGATTACTCTGAAAAAGAAGTGGCCATAGTGGCAATCTCTAGCAATGATGCTGAGGCTTATCCTGACGATTCGCCCGAGAGCCTAAAGCAATTCGCCATAGCTGAATCGCTTCCTTTCATTCTTTGTTACGACCCCAGCCAAGAAACGGCAAAAGCCTACAGTGCAGCTTGCACCCCAGACTTCTTTCTCTTTTCGAGGGATCGCAGCTTAATTTATCGCGGCCAGCTCGACGATAGCCGACCAGGCAATAACATTCCACCGTCAGGTCATGATTTGCGTGCTGCCATTGATGCTGCACTAGCCGACAAGCCTGTGTCAGAAGATCAAAAAGCCAGCCTTGGATGCAACATAAAATGGAAAGTGGGAAATGAACCAGTCTATTTTGCTCTGAAATAAACCAATGGAAATTAAAGCTTTAGATACAAGCCATCTGCCTGAAATAGAAGCCCTTGTGCGCGTGGCATTTGCCAAGCACATTGGTATAGCCGATCCGAACTTATTTAACAGTGGTGCCAGCCTAACAAGCCGCTTTGCCGTGGCTGCTGATGGTGCCTTCGGAACCTTCATTGATAACAAATTAGTGGCGGCGATTTTCTGCACACCTTGGGGTTCGTTTGGATTTTTCGGACCACTAGTGGTGTTACCCGAGTATTGGGGCAGTGGCTTGGCTCAGGCATTAATCGCAAAAGCAGATCAGTTTTTAATTGATAGAAATATCGATTTAGCTGGACTTTATACCTTTTCCAATAGCCCTAAGCATTTGGCTTTGTATCAAAAGTTTGGCTATTGGCCAAAGCAGCTAACCGTGCTGATGAGTAAGGAAGTTAGCCAAGATCTTAGTCATGATCTTAGTCTCGATTTTAGCAAGCACCCAGTTTCCACGGCAGCGGTCAAACGCCAATCGACTCTATTTTCTCAATTGGATTGCGCAGCGCAAAAGATGCATTTAGAGTCTGCCCAAGTTTTGTGCGACGGTATTTACCCCGGCCTTGATTTAAGCGTTGAAATAAATGCACTGGCAAGCTGTAAAATCGGCGAAACGATTTTTATTGATAGTGAGAGTGGGCGCGAGAGTGATAGTGCAAATGATGGTGCAACAGTTGGTTTTGCCGTCTGCCACTACGGCCTAGGCTCTGAAGCTACTAGTAATAGCTGTTACATCAAATTTGCCGCCGCAAGCAACGAAGAGCAGTTTTCTCGACTGCTATCAGAGTGCCTCAAACACAGTAGTGCAGTCGGTGTTACTCATATTTCGGCCGGCATAAACACAGCTAGGCATGAAGCCTACAAGACCATGCTAGAGAGTGGTTTTAGAATCAAAGCAATTGGAGTGGCCATGCTCAGAGCCCAACATGACGGCTTCAATAGACCAGGTGTTTTCGTAATTGATGATTGGAGATAACTTGCTATGCTCTCAATTTTTTGTGCGCCGAGCCGCTATGTGCAAGGAAGGAATGCCACCCATTCTCTTGGACAAGAGATGGCCAAACTAGGTTTGAATGGCCCTGTGTTTATAGTTGCCGGTAAGTCAGCGAAGAGACACCTAGAGAAAGCCTGGCAAGAAACCTTCAAAAAAGCAGAAATTGAATATGAAATATTCGATTTTGCTGGTGAATGTTCTAGAGAAGAAATTGATAGAGCGAAAAAGGCGGCACAGAATTTCGCAGCGAAGGCAGTTATAGGCGCCGGTGGTGGCAAAGTATTAGACACATCTCGCGCTGTGGCAGCCGAACTTGATCTACCGGCCATAAATTGCCCCACAGCTGCCTCTAGTGATGCTCCTTGTAGCGCACTGTCGGTGGTTTACTCAGAAGATGGTGCCTTTGAACGTTACCTCTTCTATAAACGAAACCCCGATCTCGTTCTAGTAGACACCACTGTAATCGCTAAAGCTCCACCAAGGCTTCTAACAGCCGGTATGGGTGATGCCCTTGCTACCTGGTTTGAAGCAAGAACAGTAATGGAGGCAAGAAAAGCCAACCAAGTAGGGGGTGGCACTACTATTAGTGCTGCGGCTCTAGCACAGTTATGTTATGAGACCCTTTTAGAAGACGGTTTGGCCGCACTAAATGCAGTGCGAGCGCATTCAGTAACACCAGCCCTCGAACGTCTAGTTGAAGCCAACACACTGCTGTCTGGTTTAGGTTTTGAATCTGGCGGTCTGGCCGTAGCCCATTCGGTACACAATGGCCTGACTATCATGCCCGAGACCCACGCTTATATGCACGGTGAGAAAGTTGCCTTTGGCTTAATTGTTCAGCTCGTCTTAGAAGGCAAGGGCCAAGATGTCCTGAGAGAAGTGCTGGAGTTTTGCTGGAGCGTTGGACTCCCGACTAACCTGGCAGCACTGGGCTTGGCCAATTTGAACCGCAGTCAAATCATGCAAATTGCCTCGCGGACGACAGCCCCTGGTGAGACAGCCCACAACGAACCATTTGTTGTCACCGCTGAGGCGGTGGCAGATGCCATTGCTGCAGCCGACCTGCTTGGCAGCCGCAAGATTTGATCGGATGGTTAGTTTGCTTGGGCGTCACTAATTTATCTCTCAAAAGCAAGAAGCGACTGGTTCTGACCCAAGTATATATACATAAGACTCTGAGCATTTATTAACTACGATTACCGCTTGACTATAGGTATTCTTAAGCAATAACCTCTTCTTTCGAATGAGTATTCAATGCGAGCAGCTTCTGACGGCAGTGTCGATTTAAAACAAACCATAATTGACAACTATCGCTCGCAGTCGCAAAACGTGCGCCCCGACTACCTTGCCTATTTGACGCAAAAATCATTAGCCTATTCTGACCGGGCAAGCCAAACAGAAATATCGGCAGAACAGGCTAGAGTCGCCATAGATCAGGGCACCATGGCTTTAGTTGATCGCATTTTCGCCTTACTTGAGCCATACACCCAAGAGATTAATCGCATCAATCGCGTCAAAGAACTTCACCTTAGCTGCGTTGCCCCCACTCGCTCTTGCGAAGCTATTGAACTAGATAGGCAACGGCAGCCGTCAAAATCAACCTGCTATTACCGCACTAGATTTTCCACAAGCAAATTGAGTCTGGTAGTACGAGGCCTGCAAGGCAAAATAGAATTTTTCATTTTTGCCGCCGACCGAGTAATGGGTCTGTCTAATGAAGAAGCTTGCCATCAACCCTTGATGGTCTTTGAAGCCGAGATTGGCCTAACTGGAAACATTGAGCGAAATAGTGAGAGAAACCCTCATAAAAGCATTGAAAGTAATTTTCAAGGCCAGCCCCAGATATCTTGGAACGTCGAAGGCAAACCACTCTCAGCAGATCGCTTCGAACGCTATACATTGCTTGCTCTTGAGCACTTGATTGACCGCAGCCACGAAGAACTCTAATGAATGGAACTCTAATGAATTGAACTCTAATGAATTAAACTTGGATAAATTAAACTCGAACAAAAAGAAAGACAAAATCGATTGCATCAAAATCTAAAGTCATCGCTTTTGACTCATCTTAATCACTTGGCCCTTGATATAGGCGAGCGCAATCTTTCTAACCCTGGCTCCCTAGAAGCTTCAGCTCGATATATTGAAGAAATATTTGCTCAGACTGGTCTGGAACCACAAAGGCAGCAATTTAATTTTGAAGGGACAAACTTTGCCAATGTCGAAGTACTCGTCCCCTGCTCAAATACAGGCACTAGTGCAGAGCATCAAGCAACTAATGAAACTCAAGCAAGCAAAGAAACTCTAGAAACAATAGTGATTGGCGCCCACTATGACACTGTGAAGGACTCGCCAGGAGCCAATGATAATGGCACCGGAATTGCAGCCATTCTTGCTTTGGCCCACATACTGAAAGATTGCCAACCCAAACGAAATATTCGGCTAGTCGCCTTTGCCAATGAAGAATCGCCATATTTTGCCGGTGACGGTATGGGCAGCCTCAATTATGCCCGAGCTTGCAAAGGGCGTGGTGAGAGAGTCGTGGCCATGTATTCTCTAGAAACCATGGGTTATTTCAGCAAAGAGCCCGGCAGCCAGAAATATCCGCCAGGAGTAAGCGGCTACCCAAGTACAGGCAACTTCATTGCTTTTGTCGCCAATATCAAGTCAACGGCCCTGCTTGAAGAAACAAAGATGATTTTTCAAGAACAATCAAATTTTCCATTTCAAACAATAGCTGCCCCTGAAAGCACGCCCGGTGTCTCGCTTTCTGATCATATGTGTTTTTGGCAGATGGATTATCCAGCAATAATGGTTACAGACACTGCACCCTTTCGCTATCCCTATTACCACACAGCTGAGGATACCCCAGACAAAGTTGATCTCGATATGTTTACAGAACTGGTCGACAATTTGGGTAAAACCTTTGCTGCACTTGCCGGAACTAGGGCCAAAAGGCTATAACTAGCAGAATGGAATTCTTTGGCACAAAAAATGTAGCCCTATCAACAGACGCTGTAGCCCAGTGGCTAGTCGACGCGCTGGTTGATGCCGAAATTGAAAGCGATGAAGAAGAGGGCAGCGGCACTTGGTCGCAAATTGCCCTCTATTTAGATAACGGCGACCCTGTAGCCGAAATTGACCGCTACGAGCGCGGTGAAGAAGAATTTGACGACTATATTGCCGATGCTGTACGTGCGCTTTTAGATGACAAAGAGCCAGTCATGCCACATTCAGCGGTACGCTGGCTTTGTCAATATATGCATTCAGTACAGGTAGTTTTTAATTTCAAGCCCCATCAGGCTTTTTATGATGAAAAAGGCTGGGCTATTTTCAACGAAGTTTGGACTAATTTGAAAAAGCTCGAACCAGGAATCGTTCACGTCCAAGGTGAAGGATTTACTAACGAGGCCGGCGCGCAAATCACCTGGGAGTTTCCCAATGGAACAGTTGGTGAATGGAAGATGGCCGTTCTCGACGAACAAAACAACTGGATAGACTTCAAAATGGACCTTGCCAACCTAGAACAGTGCCAAGCCTTTCAAGCTGGCAAGTTGCCCACCGCTGCTCAGGCGGGGATGTAATCCCCGCCACATTAAGACTTTGGTTAGGCGCTTACAGAAATAGGCATCGCTTCTTCGTCTTGCTCGCGATAGACTTCGCTGATCAAGTAGCGAACTTCTTTGATTTCGCTGCTGATTTCAGCTTGTTGCAGGGTCAAGAGATTGAGTAAGCGATTGAAAGAAGTAAGCGCATCATCGTGCTTATCAGTGGCAAACTGTGTCATACCCAAATTGTATAGATAAGGAACGAGCTCGAAAGATTCTTCACCAGTTTCTTTGGACTTCAGCACTAGGGCTTTCTTGTAGAGTCTTTCAGCTTCTACATAGTTACCCTTTTCTTCATGAAGTTCGGCTCTTTCCGAAACGTCTGCTGAATTTCTCATGATCTTCTCCTAGTATTGCCGACGGTGGCACCACAAAGCTCAGCTTTGCAATGCAGTCGGTATGTTTGTTGTGGGATTTAAGCAGAAAGCGAAACGCGCTTATGTCAGTAAGACAAACAGCTCTGTCAGAGGGGCTCGGGGAAGCTTCTCTTGCAGTTTCCACAAAAGTTACAAATCAACGACCTTAAGGAAGGTGCGGGGAGTGAACCAAGTGGATTCGATTTCGTTTCTATGCAGCAATCATAAGCCCGCTCTCACACTTAACGCAATACAGCATGAATGACTCACTTTATATAACGGCGCTATATACAAGCCCTGAAACCCAACAAGCATCAACCTCCTGAAAACGCCCACTATCAAGCCTCGCAGACCCGTCAAGATAAATTCTTCCAATGCGTCACAGAGTAAGGGTTTCAAATCAAAGAAATTTACAACCACCTTGAGGCGCTCAGAGACAACGTTCTAACGCCCATGACATGAGGCCTGAGTCAATTGCATATGCTTAATGACCCACCTTATTGTTCAATCATCTGACTTTAAAGTGGCTGTATTATAGGGTTTCGTAGCTAGCTCAACGATTGATAGTTCCTTATGTATGGTGGTTAACGAAGTAATAAATGAATGCAGCCATTGACAGCCAAGCGTTAGAAACAGGCGGTATAGGTGGGCACCCCCGCGGCCTCAACGTCTTGTTCTTCACTGAACTATGGGAGCGCTTCAGCTACTATGGTATGCGTGCAATTCTAGTTTTGTTCATGGTAGCGCCGGTGGTGCAGGGTGGGTTAGGCTTCAGCGTAGAGCATGCCTCTGAGATCTACGGCACATACACGATGTGCGTCTATCTCACAGCGATACCTGGCGGCTTCATCGCTGATCGTATTCTCGGTGCGCGCAAAGCAATTTTATTTGGTGGAATAGTTATTGCCCTAGGCCATTTCACCATGGTGTTGCCAGCCTTAAGTGCCTTTTACGGCGGCATGCTTTTAATTGTTCTAGGCACAGGATTGCTTAAGCCAAATATCAGCACAATGGTAGGTCGGCTTTATCACCAAAACGATCCACGACGCGATGCCGGATTTTCAATCTTTTATATGGGAATCAATATGGGTGCCACACTAGCACCAATTGTGTGCGGCTATCTGGCCCAAAGCGATCACTTTAAAACTGTCCTCGCAAAAATAGGCCTATCGCCAGAATCAAGCTGGCACTTCGGATTTGCTGCCGCTGGCGTCGGCATGTGCATAGGCTTAGTGCATTTAGTCATGCAATGGAAGCTGCTAGATAAAATTGGCGGAAAGATTGAAAAGGAAGAAGTTGCCCCCCATGACATCAAAGATCTTGAAAGCGATACAGTTGAAGCCGCCAACAGAATAAGTACTAAGGAACCGGCTAAAGAGCCGACGAAAGGGGATGTTAATGCGTCTGCTAAAGCGCCTCACAAAGCCATGTTCACGCCTGATGAACTGAAGAAATTAGGAGCACTGCTCTGTCTCTTTGTCTTCAACGCTTTGTTCTGGTCCATCTATGAACAAGGTGGCTCAAGCCTGAATATATTTGCAGATAGATTGACTAACAACACTCTCTTTGGCATGTCATTTCCCTCAAGCTGGTTCCAATCACTGCAATCAACCTATGTAATTTTGCTAGCGCCAGTATTCTCTTGGCTTTGGATCAAACTGGGCGAGAAACAGCCTTCTAGCCCAGGAAAGTTTTCTCTTGGCCTGCTCTTCCTTGGTATCGGTATTGCCGTCATGGTACCAGCAGCGATACTAACAGCTCAGGGCAAAGTCAGCCCCATCTTCTTAATTGTTGTCTATTTTGTTGAAACCCTTGGCGAACTGTGCCTCAGCCCAGTAGGCTTAAGTACAGTTACAAAACTAGCCCCAGCCAGGCTAGCCAGCCTGACTATGGGCGGTTGGTTTGTTTCAACAGCAATCGGTAATAGGATGGCCGGCCATTTCAGCGGTTATCTGCAATCTGATTCAAGTGGAGCAATGTCGTACTTGTTTGGCGCCATGGCTATCGCAGCTCTTACAGCGGCAGGTCTATTAGCGGCACTAACCCCATTCATCAAAAAGCTCATGGGTTCGGTGAGATAATTATACTTAGATACTAGTATTTAGGAATTCGAGACCAGTGCAAGATCAAGAACTTGATTTTAGTATAGTCGACCCGACCCAAGCGACAGCAGAGACTCCAGCGCCTGATTTAGTCCAGCTGCACATCCAGGCCGAGAGCGACTTCGATGAAGGCAACTATGAAGCTGCTTTGATGCACTACATCGCAGTATTCGAAGGCAGCAGAGGGCTGGCAGAATGGCAGAGCAAGCGGCTGACCATCTTACTTGCCGATATGGCAGCGCTGGCGGATGATTATGAGCCGGCCATGCAGGCACTCACGATTATGCGAGATCAAAGAGAGGCAGCGCTTCTTGGCGCAACAATAGATTGGACTAACGTCAACGAATGGGCCGCTCTTAATCGGCAGCTAGCTCCCGAGCGAACAATAGAGACTTATTTCAAACTACAGGCCAACTCTGATCAAAATGGTCCAACTCTTAGCCTAATTCGCCAAATTGAATCGGCACAATTTATCAGGCAGGGTCTGTACCAAGAATTAGATCAAGAGACTCTGGCCTTTCTGCAAAAGAAAATTTTGCTACACGAATCGGTTTTACTTTCTCAAACAGAAGCTGACGGCTCTTCTGAAGAAGAACAAGAAGAGGCCCTTGAGAAAGCTATTGAAGCACTTCTAGAACTGGCGCTTGAACTATTTGAAGCTGCCGCTGCACTCAACGAAGGTGATATTGGCCGCGAAACCATGCACAAATATCTAGCCTATCAGCAGTCAGCAAATTCATACTCAATGCTAATAAGTGCCGCCCAAAAAGCCAACAACAAAGCCTGGGTGGCCGGCTTAGAGAAACTAGCTGCCGACAACAAATAATATGTAGCCCTATGGCGCCCTCTAATTAAGCCGGCGACTAAGCCTACATCTGGCAAGGCTTGGCGTTTCTGACTTCGGGCATGATAATGATGTGCGTACGCAGGTCTCGCAAGAATTTGCGACAGCGGCTCAGAGGGTGGTCTGGGAAGTCGACGTCATAGCACTGATCATCCGAACGATTGCGCTGTGCCGCCTCTGGGTTCGACGACCTGTCGTAGAAAGCAGCTTCAAACTCCTGCGTGCTTGCATACTTCGCGAGAAACTTGTCGGCCACAATTGCATCGCGAAATCCGGTCACACCGCGCTCCTGCGAATGAAAGGCGATGTTGAATGAAAAGTCGCGCAACAACAGGGTTGCAGAGGCAGCGTACGCCATACCCATGGTTTGCATCCTGGTCTTGGAAATCATCTCCATACACGGGATGTCGCTGTAGGGAAGGATATCGAGGTCAATCATAGCCGCACCCTGCTGTGCCACCATCTCCTTGTATTGTTCTCGCACACCACCAATATCGCTCAATGGGACGGGGTTTCTAGTTGGTTCTGGGATGAAACGCAAAAAGACAATATCTCCTTCGTCGTTTTGCCACATAACCGATCTAGCATCTTTTTCCACGAGGTGGAGCCCAGGTATGCCTGCGAAGTGCACGGAATCTATAGAAATCCCCAACTTTTCGAGCGACAATGGCACCGCGTTTTCAGTGACGCTGAAGTCCTCACTTATAGCAAACTTCGCGGGCGGGGCACCGGTGCACTGACGTCTTACTACCTTAGGAAAAGCGATGAACGTGCCGACGGCAGAGCCAATTGCAGCCACTAAGACGAGAAACGGATTCAAATCGGGAATCAGTTTCTTGCTCAAAACGAGCCCCGCCACCATCACTATAATAAGTAGCGCCAGTGACAGACCGACTCGCGCCATCACTAGCAGCTGGTCTTTGAGATCCTCTTTTCCCACGAGTACACCTCACCCAAAATCAGAGCACTTTCCCAGGTTATACCCAGTCGCAGTTTAGTGAGATTCTACTTTGCCAGTAATTTGAAATTTCTGCCAGGATTTAACAAGCGCCTGGGGAGCGGGATGCAACTTGTCATAGACTATGATGACATTGGTTAATGGTCGCCCCGCGTGAATTAAAATCGAGTCGTTGTGTGCCAGTGCGCGAGACGCGCCGCTATCTAGATTCATGGCTTCATAACAGCCAATCTTTTTCATCAACTTACCGGCGCGTTCTAAAGATAAACTGGTTATAAATGACACCAGATAGAGTGTTTCTCTCGACTGAGAAAAGCCAATTGCTTGCCTTGGACCAATAGTTAGTACGTGTGAATCAGTGAAACCTTCAATGTCTGGATAGACCCAGATTTCTCCATTTCGAAGCAGTCGCGGACCACAAGTTAGAGAAAACCAGTGCTGCTCCCAGTGAGGCTGCCCTTCGGCCCGCGCTGTCACCATTTCTAGGTCGTTGCCTGTCTTAATACCAAGAGTAGTACCATAGTTTTCCCACTGACTATACTTCATGAATTTACCACCAGCCACGAGATTTCCCATCACTCGTTGCTGTTTGTCTTTACTGAAAAAAGTACCGTTGAGCATCACAGCTCCGTGATGCTGTGCGACATAACTATCGAATATTTCTGCGCCATGATCTATGGTGGCAGTATTTGCCAAGTCAACGTCATGTGGCAGCAGAATCGAAACAAAAGTTTCCGGGTCAGTCATATCGACAGTAGTGACATAGAACGTCACGCCATCTAGTTTTCTTTTGGCAAACTGCACAGGCTTGCTAATCTTTACTTTCGCTTTTATAGACTTCGAAGGTGGTGGCACGAAAAATGGTGGCGGTGGTGGCAGACCCGCTGCTTTCAAGCGTTCGCGTGATGGCAACGGCACCTCCATCATTGGTGGAGGCGGCCAGTATTTGTCAGCCGCTGGCGTTGATACATCTTTGTCAGACTTCGGCTCATGCGAGCCAAAGTCAAGCCCGGTACAGCCGCTAAGAACCAGAGCGGTCAAGGCTAGACTGACTGTAATTGTCGTCCACTTTAATGCCATTTTGAATTGATAGAAATGAACTCTATGAATCTCATTTGTTGCTTTTTTACCTTCCGATTCAGGGTTACGATAGCACTTTGTAGTCGAGGATTTACTTACCCACAGACAAATTGAGAAAATCACGAGTGCCGCGCAAACGAAGATTTTTTGCACTCACCAGGCAACCTCTCAAATTGTGCAATTTCAGGGTAAACCCCGTTTCGACCACTTGGCATCCAGGCTATCCTGTAAGCTCACTCTCAGGAGATGCACCATGAAAACTGTTACTATTTTGGCCCTGTTAGCTCTTTTAGGTTGCGCCAATCCAGCCAGTGCGCAGCAATCAGTCACCTTGAGAAAAGGTCAGCTACAACAAGCAGGATGGTTCAAGGCACCCCTGAATGTTCAGATTACCGACGAGCGGCCACGGGTAAGTGATTTACGTCATGGCGATGAAGAGGCGCAAGACTTTGTTATCCCCATTGGCCCAGTGCCAGGTTCATCATCTGGCGGCAACCATTCGGTACGAATGATGTCCAATCACCTAACACCTTCAGGCTTCCAGACAAATATCTCTGCTCAAAAAAATGTGCGACCCTTGAATCAAGTGAAAATGGGTGGTCTTACACCGACAGCGGCTGCTCCCGCGCGTCCAATCGGCTCACCCAGAGCACCAATCGCCAAACAGAATATTTTTACAGCCCCTGCTCTAGCCACAATTAAAAGCACTCCCGTTGCTGCCACCTATAGCAAGAGTCAGTCTAGCTCAGGTCTGGATTCAAGCCAATTCGGCTCGCAGAGCGGTTTTTCCAAAGAAGTGCTGGCCCGGCTGCGCCACGCCCAATGAATGGAGACAGCATTGTCTGGACTAGCGGCTTGAAAGGTATGCCAAATGGTATACCGAATGGTTGGACAATTGTGTCGAGCAAGTACATTGGTCCAGATGAACACGGCCGCCCGTTGATCCGTATCTGGTATCGCTCCGCAAGAAGTGGTGCCCTAGATGTACTAGACGCTTACCGCACTTAGGTACTACTTGCCGTCCAAGGCAACCAGCCGTTTGCGAGCGTCCTTCAATCTCGCTTCATCTTTTGGGCTGCGATTGGTCAGCTTTGATAAACCCTCAATTACGAAGTTCAAAGCTTCCTTTTTTGTTTTGAAAACTGGTCCGACAATGTGGCAACCGCCACCGTCAATGAAAAGGCGTTTGATCGCCACTATCTTGCCATCGGCGAAAGTAACGGTGAAGCCTGGACGGCCGAATTTCGGACGATTATAGTCAACGAAAAAGACTCTAGATTCCACTGCATCAAAGCCCAATGTATCTTTGTATTTGTTTGCTATGTCGGCCTTGGTTAGTCCAATAAGCTCGTCTTCGTCCACTCCCCAGGGCACATAGGCCGCATCCAGCGAGTGCAAGGGTGAGTGTGCATATACGCGAGTCGGCGCGCACAGCGCTGTGACAATCAATAGACTGACACAAAGTCCAAGCAAACGGGTGGTAACCATACAGTGCTCCTTTCAGTTTTTTTGCTAGATCGGGATGCCAGTAGTTAGTTGATTCTAGATCGTCATTAGATACACCCAAAAGCTCTGTCTCAGATCCTAAATTTCGTTCGACAGAGAAAGCCGGCACAAGTACTAGTAAACAAGCTTGATTTGTCCGATATTCGACGACATTAACACCTTCCCGACTGCAGCCATAACTATCAACGAGATCGCCTTAAGGTCCTAGGCATAGCGGTACGATTTCATCGTACCCAATTTGACAAATTTCTAGAATTTTGAGTGCCTGTAGCACTTTAGAGAAGTATGCTGCCAGTCAACCATGTTAAAATTTAGTAGCTTCTGGAGATTTGGAATGAAGAGACTCGTTTATGCTATTGTCGCTCTAATGGCGATCCCTGCTGCATGGTCCTTCCAACCCGGTGAACGCGTCACTGTAGGTAGTATCAACCAATCCGGTGTTGTCATTGAGGACAC
Organism: bacterium Ga0077546; assembly: GCA_943369735.1. Taxonomy (GTDB): domain Bacteria; phylum Cyanobacteriota; class Vampirovibrionia; order Obscuribacterales; family Obscuribacteraceae. The sequence continues at coordinate 13,743 of CALROJ020000053.1, read as the reverse complement.
CGGAAAGCTGGTTAAAGTACGCCTAGATTCTCAGTCCGGTTATAGTGCCGGGGTGGGAGTATGGTACGACAAAGAGGAGCATAAAGTTACAGGCGCAGCCACAGGTAATGCCAGTAGCGTTGTGGGCGATACCGGTGGCGCGGCGGGTGATAATGGCGGCTCTGCCGGTACACCTGTATCCAGCAAGCGCGTACAAATAGGTAACCAAGCCGGCACTATCCTCGAAGAGAAGGGGGACCTCGTCAAAGTGCGCTTAGATTCTCATTCCGGTTATGGTGCCGGCGTGGGAGTGTGGTACACCAAAGAGCAACTTAACGGGACCGCTAACAAAGGAAATACCCCGGCGACTACGCCAGGCAACACTACAGGTGGTATCAGCACGGCGAGTCCTTGGCTCGCACCAGGCAACCAGAAGCCAAGTCCACCTAACCATGCGCCCCAAACTCCACCAACCGCGGAGAAAGGAATTGGTGCGCCTCCTGATGGAATCTATACATGCAACAAAATTTCAGGCAGAAGCTACATTCACATTGGGACGATTGAAATCAGAGGCAACACCTACAAAGGCTTTTCCAGCCAACAGGGCCATTTCCATCCCTACAGCCTAAGTGCCTCAGGTGATATCACATGGACTGGTGGTCTTTCATCATTTCCCAATGGTTGGACATTGAAGCCTGGTAAGTATGTAGGTCCAGATTATAAGGGACATCCGCGAATCAGGATCTATTACACCAGTGACCGAGGAGCAGCCGAAGTAATCGATGCCACTAAAGAGAAGTAACTAGCAGCGATTCTCCGAAGCCCCTGTTCATCTAGTTCTCAATGTAGAACTTGTATGCTCTGTTGCAGCTATCCCTTTTTGATTTGCTTCTCTAAAGCATCAGCCTCTTTGCGCAAAGCCTCAGCCTCAGTCTTTTTACCAGTCTGATTGAGAAAATCACTTCTGCTGCGCAAACAAAGAATAAGCACTTCTTTGTTGTCTTTGAGCGAACGGGCCACTTTCATTGCTTCTTCTAACTCGGGGCCAGCCTTAGCCATATCAGCGCGATCAACATCGAACTGCCCAAGCTTTGCTAGAGCCCGAGCATACTCAGCTGGAAAAACATCAGACTTGTTTCTATAAACCTCGACTGCAGAAAGCAACAAAGGACGCATTTGGTCGAAGCGGCGTTGATCCGAATAGCAGTCTGCCAAAAGCAAAGAAATCTTAGCTGTTTGCACTGAGTCTTTGCCCAGCTTTCTCCTAGATACAGATAGCGCCTTTGTCAGTAGAGTGTCTTCTTCTATACTCATACTTCGACCTGCTAACTTCACAGCAGTGGAGAGAATTCTTGGAATTTGTGCCTCAAAACGCAGCCGAGACTGACTTTCTTGCACAGAAGAATTCGTTGGGGCAGCAACTTCATCAAGCATCCCACCAAGCATTTTTGCGTCAGCACTAACCCTCGATAGTTCAATCTCTGTGATTTGTCGATTAGTCTTCTCTAGGTCTTCAGCATGCCCTTCCCAGCCATCGTAGAGATCGCTTTTTGACTTCAATGTGCTCATCAAGCGCGCTCTATTGTCGCCGAATGTGCGTGCTTTTGATTCGGCAAAAATGAGCTTACTTTCTGCTGTCGCATAATCTTTGCGCTTAATTGCTTCATCTACTTCTGCAAGAGTCAATTGCCATGCGATTTTATTGAACGGAGTGCCGCGATCATCTTCAGGACCAGGCCAAAGTATTGCAAAAGCAAGTACACCAACAAAAAGCAAACTGAAAACAGCAGCTATGATGGTTGCTATTGGTATTTTTTTTGCTGCTGGAGAAACTGCTGGGCGAGCGGCACTGATACTGGATATATGAGTGCGACTAGAGCCCAGAAGTGCAGTAGTGATGTAAACCAGAGTGTCACGCACTTCTCCAACATTCTGGAAGCGCAAGTCTGGATCTTTCTCCATACAGCGGTTGATTACTTCAACTAACTCAACTGGTAAATTGGCATCAGGCACTACCTCAGTTAGAGGTTTGGCTTTGTCGCCAACGTGCATGTTCATGGTCTCAAGAAAACCATTGCCAAGAAAAGGAGGTTCACCAGAAAGGGTCTCGTACATCAGACAACCCAGGGCATAAATGTCGGAACGGGCATCGATATCTTTGCCGAGACACTGTTCTGGGCTCATATAAATTGGGCTACCAAAAACTTCGCCGGTCTTGGTCAGCTGCTGTTGCTGGCGCCCATCTTGCTTGAGCATCTTGGCAATACCGAAATCAACCAAGCGAACATGCTCAGATCCATCATCTTGCTTAGTGACAATGACATTGGCAGGCTTCAAGTCGCGGTGAACAATGCCTCTTTTGTGAGCGGCTTCAAGGCCTTCACAAATTTGCTTAAATATTGACAGGGCGCGATCGTAGGCGATGCGGCCCTTACGCTCGATTAAATCCTTTAGACTTTCGCCCTCAAGGCAATCCATGACGAAAAATGGCTCGCCGTCAGGTGTTACACCAAAGTCATAAACAGTAATAACATTCTGGTGACTAAGCAAACTGCATGCCTGAGCTTCTAATTTAAAGCGCTCAAGGGCAGTCACATCTTGCTTCAAAACATTGTGCAACATTTTGATGGCGACAGTACGGTCCATCAGTTTGTGTTTGGCCTTGTAGACAACACTCATTCCGCCTAGGCCAAGAACCGATTCAACTATATAGCGGTCAGCAAAAGTTTTACCAATCCAGGGGTCGTTCTTTGGGCCGCGCAATACTGTCTGATCGACCGGACAGTTCTCGATAAATCCTTCGTACTGCTGAAAGCACTGCGGACAGTATTTCTTTTCAATACTGACTTTTTTAGTGCTGTCATCTTCCATGATTAAACCTTATTTCTTATAGAGCCCGTTAAGTGTATTATAAGTCAGCTTTTTCAACAAACAGGCGGTAAAGACATGGGTCGTTTTAATGATCTCTGGGCATCCGGAAAATTCGCGCTAAAGAGAAACCAAGAGGCCGAAGAATCTCGTATGCAAGAAGCCCGAGCGCGCGCTCAAGAGCTAGCGCCCGACATGGCAATTGACCCTAACCAAAAGGAAATCTTTAATGCGCTCAAAGCTAAGCGCGGTCAAGAGACTGGTCGCTGGCTCAACGGCTTGGTTCCGGCCAATGTTGAAAAGCCCGTAGAGGTGCAAGCTGCAGCTGCCACAGCCTTTGAAGATGTAAACAAGTGGATTGACCTGCTCTGTGAGCAGTTTGTCGAACTAGCTTACGAGTTTAATAAAAAAGCCGTCGGTACCAATCTTTATGTGTCCTGTGAGAAGCCAAAATTATTCGAAAAACGAGATGAAGACCTCTGGTATAGACCTGTTGATAAAACTTACAAGTGTCGCCTGACGACCAGGGATTGGGCATTAATTGTACGCGGCCACGATAGCAAAATTGCCATCTTTGTCGTGCCTTCGTCAATGGTTATGGCCTTCGACAATGATTCAATAGGCGAAGACGAAATGCCTCACCTTATGGAGATAGAACGCACCGCAGCCAGTGGCGGCGCTATCACCTGGATGATTGGTGGAGAAGGGACAAACCTAAGCTCGATCTCGCCCCTAGCTAAAGAGCTATTTGGCGATTTGATCAGAGTATCGAGCGGGGTTATGACTGAAGCTGAACTGTTCAGCACAGACAAGGGTCCAACACTAGGTGAGAACGTAGCAGTAGGCTATCAGCAAACAACCGATGGACCGAGCAAAGGCTCGGGTTCTACACAGGGTTCTACACAAGGCTCATCACAGGAGTCTGCGACAGATTCAGGATTTTCCTCTATAGCAAGAGCTTCAGAGCATGTTATTTCTAAAGCTTGCGACATTGTCGATGAAATTATTGATCAAGAACTGAAGAACCTGTATGCCACCGCCACTCAGATACAACCTGGAACTCCAGAAGCTAACAACATCCGTCGGCAAATATCAGCCACGGAAACTTTCCACACCAAAATTCTTGACGCTTTCAAAGACTACACCCAAGCGACATTGTCAGCCGATAACGAGAAAGCCGCTGGCAGCGCGCCAAGTGCGATGCAGAGCTTATCTAAGTAACACTGCTGCATTTAGCATTCATTGACTAGCGATTTTAAGAGAGCATCAACTAACCGTTCAATTTTGGAAAGTGCTGGTGTTGGTTCAACAACATCTATGTCGGCAACATCCCAATACACAATTTTCGAAGACCACTCGGGATAGAGGTCGTTCACCATTGGCTCGTGCTCGCCTCTATTCATGGCAATTACCCTAAACGAAGTTTCTAGGTCATGCAAAGAAAGCGCCTTGGGATACCTTACAGCTTCTCCAAGTTCAATGCCTCGCGAGTGCAGTCCATCAATTGCATGCCAAGAAATCGGACCAAAATTCATTTTGCCGCTGGCCAAGGCCAGGGCGGAAGAATCAGCCTCATATGTAAGTCCAAGCTTTGATGCTTTGAGATTGAAGATCTCTTCTGCAAACCTGCTTCGATAGTAGTTACCGGTGCACAAGAATAGGATCTTTTTAGCCATACCAACACGAGAAATGCAGCATAGAAAAACTGGTGGAATTAACTAGACAACAAAGAAACCAGAAATGTACAATCCTCCAGCTTGCAAGGAGTTTGTCAATGTTTTGCCTTCCCATTGTCGACAAGCTCAATGAGTCTAGCATTGTTCTCATTGCAGGGGCTGGCGGTGGTTTTGATGTTTTTTCAGGACTGCCACTTTACTTTGCCCTCAAGCAACAGAACAAGTCAGTTTACTTAGCTAATTGGACGTTCTCCCAAATTCTCTCTGGACCGGGTGCACCAACCAGACTGGCAGAGCATCTTGTGAAAGTTGATGCCGACTCGCGAGGAGAGTATTACTTTCCAGAGCGATATCTTTGTGAATGGTTTCGCTCAAAGGGTGAGAATCTTAGTGTCTATTGCTTCGAGCCATCCGGAACCCAGCAGCTAAAGCGCAGCTATGAGATTCTTTTACAAAGCCTCAAAATAGACACCATTATTTTGGTCGATGGAGGCACAGATAGTCTTTTGCGTGGTGATGAAACTGATCTAGGCACACCAGAAGAAGACATGACCAGCGTAGCTGCAGTGGCTCTGCTGGATGTTAAAACGAAAATTCTGGCCTGTCTTGGTTTTGGAATCGATGCTCACCACGGAGTTTGTCACGCCCATGTTTTAGGCACCATTGCAGAGCAAACAAAGAAAAAAGGATTTCTCGGTGCTCTAAGTCTAATGAAATCAATGCCAGAAGTGAAGCAGTTCTCGAATGCCATGCGTTTCGTTTTCAATCGTATGAAAGATGACGATCCTAGTATAGTTATTAGCTCCATATTGTCTGCTCTTGATGGCGAATTTGGAAATTTCCACGCTACAGACCGTACGGTCGGAAGCGAACTCTTCATCAATCCACTGATGACTCTCTATTGGTTTTTCGAATTGAACACCCTTGCCTCTTCGATTGTTTATATGAATGAACTCAAAGCAGCAAATGATGCTGTCGAGTCAGTAAGAGCAATCAAGTCGTACTCTAGAACAAACCTCCCCCAGCGACCATGGAAGCAAATTCCTATGTAGTGTTTCAAATCAGAGTGAATGCTCGATTTGGCGTTCGGCCTCTAGGCGCTTGGGCTCTGCTTTAACAGCAGTGTGCATGCCGACCAAGCGCGCCACCAATATGGCCAAATAGAGCTGTCCACAAAGAGCTTCTAGACATGAGCAGACCCGCGCAGAGCGACTGAGCGGAACCACATCGCCATAGCCAACAGTAGAAAGAGTACAGAAGCTAAAATAAATTAGCAGGGGGTATCTCTCTTGATGCTCAATGGAGGTCTCGTCTGCTTTTATGTTGTCTTTGTAAGCGTAAGGATTATCAATGGCAATCATCATATGAATGAGAGCAAAGCAAAAGCCAATGAGAACATAGACGCAGGCCCCACCACAGATGCGATTAGAGTTGACCTCACCGGTGAGAATGTCGAGCACCATAATGCGCACAATATAGATGAAGAAAACGAGGATAGTAACAAGAGCAAGCATCTGAAAATTGGCATGGTTAAACGGTGCTAGATTGCTACAAAAAGCCAAGGTCCAGGCAGCACCAGCTGCAAGAGCCAAGACAATAGACTTCCAATCGAATTTTTCTTCTCGTCGTACCGACAAAGTCGAAATGACGAGAGCACCAAGCAAAACAATGGCAATGCCAATATGTGACAAAACGCTATGGTCAACCAGAGGCGCGACAAATGCCAGCACCATAACGTTTACAAGCAAAGCATAATAGTGCTTAGAATGTGGTTTAGCGGCCAACCCTGAAAGCGACTTGGAAGAGCTTCTCGCGAAGCCTGTCAGTTTAGATGACAAATCTTGCTCCTGCTTACTGGTAGTCTACTGATAATTCCAGGCGCCTACGCCGTATTGGTTACCGGTATCATCTGGTCGAGCCTCGCCCATATAACCAAATTTACTATTCGAAATTCGGTAGTTACCTGACGGCTCTTTCTTCACAGTCGTGATCGTGTGATCGGGGCGATAAACAGTGACTTGGTCATTCTGTCTCACCACCGTGCCACTAACACCATTGGGATATTTGATAATGTAATTGGTTGGGCTGGTCGGCACCATCACTGTGCCATCAGCAAAGCCATTTTCGATAGCATAACTACCATCAGGAAATTGGTGCAAGTAGGCTGTACTGCCGTCAACCATTGTGAATTCCATAACCACACATTGCTTGTTGCTTGGTGCTCTGGTTTTGTCGTAAGGGTCAATGTCTTGTACCGAGAAAACAAATACCATATCTTGAGCCATGTCGTGGGCGCTGGCTCCCAACTCTTGAGCAGTACCTTTCGCAATAGACTTGAAGAAACCCTTCACTGGGTGCTTCTTCGCCTGTAGCAATTGAGCTGCACTTTGTCCACCTGGGTTAAAGCGATCTCGCACCCATATCTCAGCTTGCGAAAGGGGAGCGGCCGGTGTATTTTGACCAGCCAAAGAAGGTGTAGCAGATAGATCAGGAGCTACAGCAGGTTTTTGTGCAGAGTATGGTGCGGTAGGTTTGATAGAGCTTTGCGAATTAGCTGGACTTGTCGAAGTTGCTGGACTGGCTGAAGTTGCGGCACTAGGCGAGACCATCAGCACCGGTCCGTTGTTCTGGGCAAGCGCCGGGCACCACATCTGAAGACTCACTGCAAGCAGGCCCAATGAGACTTGACTCAATTTCTGATTTGTTACCCGCATGTTTCCCCCCTAGTATTCTCTATACAAAATTTAGATATAAGACCTAGATCTAATCTGCTTTCGCCAATTTTTTTGTCATTCTTATTTTACTTCTAGCGCTTGAGCCACAGCTTGAGCAAGTTGGTGCAAACCCTCTTCAAGGTTGCCACTAATATGCACGCGCAAGGCTCTGCGCTTGCGGCTGGTCAGAACCTGGAAATCGCCTCTAGCTTGAGCCGATTTAACCACACCGAAGCTATATTTTTGTCCAGGAACAGCCAAGTCGTCGCTGTCTTCGCAGGTCACCTGCAGGACCACACCAGTGTCAGGACCGCCTTTATAAGCTTGGCCCGTTGAATGCAAGAAGCGAGGGCCAAATCCCAAACAAGTAGCCACATGTTTTTGATCGCGCACATTCAAACGAATTTTCTGCGCTATCTCCACATGCTCTGCACTCATTTCAATGTAATTAAGCAAAGCAAAATAATCACCTTTTCCAAGGCGGTCAAGATGGGCCTTGAGCATACTGGGCAATGTCTTTTCTGAAGCCACTCTATCTAAAACAGCAATGTTCACTTCATCACTAAAGAGTTTAATTTGACCTTCTGCAAAGAACGGTTTCTCAGCAGGGAGACTGCCGTTCTTTTCATACTCATCGGTCAATTCGCGAGTTTCAATTTTGCTAGCTTCAACGTCTGGTTGATCGAAGGGATTGATCTCCATAATTGATCCAGCCACCGCTGTGGCAATCTCAAAGCGGAAGAATTCGTCTGCCAAATTGATTTTATCGCTAATTTCAATGGTAACCACAGGATGTCCTTGAACAACCAGCTGAGCTAAACGCTCTTCGATAATTGTATTGTCTAGACCATTAAAGGCAGTGGTATCACCTTTCAGTTTGATGAATACAAACAAACGATCGTCACCATACACGGCAGTGTCGCTGCTCAGACCTTCTAGGTCAACCGGAATAATGGCCTTGCCCAACTTACCAGTGGATTCAGCCACCAATTGCTCTAACCAAGCACCAAAGTCATGAACGGCAGCAGATGTAACTATGGTCAGTTTGTTACGGCCAGCTTTGGCAGCAACACCCATTATTGCTCCAAGCAAAACACCAGGATTATTTTGGGCCGTGGTTTCTTGACAGAGAGTAGTCATCTCTTGGGCCCGACCGAGAAATGTCTGCAAATCTAGGCCGATTAGTGCAGCCGGAACGATTCCAAATGGAGAAAGAGCGGAGTATCGGCCGCCAATTCCTGGATAGCCATAAAATATATGCCGGAAATTTTCTTTCTTAGCTACAACTTCGAGCTTAGAGCCCGGATCGGTGATTGCAATAAAGTGAGAACCAGCCTCACTGCCCACAGATTCTTTCACCATCGAAAGAAAGTGAGCCATGTAGATGTTCGGCTCAAGCGTGCTGCCTGACTTGCTTGAGACAACGAAAAGAGTTTTCTTTAAGTCAACTGTGGCATCAAGATGACGAATCTGCTGAGGATCGGTCGAATCAAGAATTCGCAAGCGCGGATAACCAGGCTTGGAACCGTAGGTAACGGCAAAGACCTCAGGGGCTAGACTAGAGCCGCCCATGCCCAAAAGCAAAACGTCGGTAAATCCGGCCGCGTTTACTTCTTTGGCAAAGTCTTCGTATTCAGCCAGTGCTTTCTGCTGGTCGGCCACAACATGCAACCAATCCAGCCATATTGCTTCGTCTTTATTAGTCCACAAAGTGGCGTCTTTCTGCCAAATTTTTTCGACTAAACTATCTTTAGTCCAGAGAGAAAGAGTTTGAGAAAGCGCTTCATCTATAGCTGCGGGCAATTGATAGGTGAGGCTGCTAACTGTCGAAACGGGACTGGCATTGGCACTAGTAGAATTCATCTTGATAACTTATCCTCTTCAAATAAGAATGGAACTCGCACTTAGCATGTTGAGTAGCCCTAGCTTACAAGACTAACTATCTAACTCGGTCGACTCTAACTAACTAGGTCGACAGGAGAAATGCCAAAATCAGCTAAAATTAGCAAAGATCAGCTCAACAAGTTCCAACATATTGCGAAACGATATCAGATTGACGACTATTCAAGGTCAGACTGTTGACGCATATTAAAGATGTAGTAGCCTAACTGTTTGCAAGGCTGCTACTTAGTGTATTGTTGCCAACCTAGCTTTAAAACGAATTTAACGGTATCCATTCAGGAAATTATTCCAATTGACACAGTCTGAGCCAAGCCTAGCTTCAGGCGGATCTACTCAACCAGCGCCTTCAGCCCATCCAACGGCGCAACACAGTCATGGCGACGCGCTTCTGGCCTGGTGGTTAGCAGCAGCGATTGTTGGCGCCGACATCGGCACATCGGTCTTCTATACCACCGGCGTGATTCTTCCCCTTGTCGGTTTTGCCGCTCCTTTCATTATTTTGATCGTTTGCTTGCTCATGTGGGTTTTCAAAGCCACTTATGAAGAGGGCTGCGCTGTCAGCCCCTTCAACGGCGGCGCCTACATCATGGTTTTACAGACTGTAGGAAAGCGCTTTGCCATTGTTGTAGGCGCCCTGACAATTTTGTCTTATCTAGCGACAGCAGCGGTCAGTGCCCTATCTGGGGCTTATTATATTGACTCGATAGACAACATTATGAACTGGCCGGTCACCAACATAGTGTTTGCCGCCATTGCCCCAGTGATTGTCTTCGGTCTGCTCAATATAGTTGGCATTAAAGAACCAGCAATGATTGTTTTCTTCATTGCCATGTTCCACTTCTGTTTGTTGCTCTATCTCGATGTCAAAGGCCTGATGATGGCCTACGAGCGCCACATTGACCTGACCCGCTTTACTCACAGTCTTACGGCTGTCACCCCTGCCCACTTTATTCACGGCTTCGCTGCCGCCTTCCTCGGAATAACTGGCTTCGAATCAGCGGCTCAGATAGTTGAGCAACTGAAAACACCAACCTGGAAGACGCTCAAATACATCTATTTGTCTGTGGTTATTTTGGTTGGAGTAACTGCCCCAATAACCTCATTCTTGTGCCTCGGCTTGCTCGATGCTGGCCAGTTGAATGACTTCAAAAACAGCTTGCTTTCAGGCTTAGCCTTTGTCGAAGGAGGCAAGCCCCTGCTCATCATTTTGGTAGTAGACGCTGCCTTGATGCTGTTTGCCGCAGTCAACACAGCTTATGTCGGCTGCATCGGTCTTTGCACGACGATGGCAAAGCAAGGCAATCTGCCCGCCTTCTTCTTACGCCGTTGGGCTCATAAATATCCATTTATGCAGGGCTATCCCTACGTCTGCTTTATGTTCATGGCGGTTTGCGCCTTAATGATCGTGCTACTTCCTGGACAGGTAGACAATCTCGGCCAGGTCTATGGCATGGCCTTTCTGGCAGTTATGTGCTCCTTCTGTTTTGGTGTGCTGATGTTGCGCATCAAAATGCCTCTCAAGGTTGAGCGCTCACCCTACAAAACCAAATGGACCTTCCCTTTCAAGGGTTATCACCTGCCAATTCCACCGGCAATTGGTTTAAGTACCCTTTTGTTTTGTGAAATAGTCCTGCTATTTTCAGCCGAAGGAGCCAGGGGGCTCGGCTTCCAGATTCTTGGAGTAATCTTAATTGTCATGTGCTTCTATCGTATGGGAGTACTGGAAGGCCGCCTGCGCGAACTGCCTGACTTGCGTCTTGGCATGGGCAAGTTTGCCACGATGGAAGAAATTCCAGAAGACCTACCAATATATGTACTCTGTACTGGTGGGGCAAAAGCTAGAAGCCTGGCGACCATGCTAATTAAACTGCTAGAGCGCGAAGAACCAGGCCCCAAAGAGATTGTGATTTTCCATGCGGAAGAAGAATCAGCTCGCCGAGGCATGATGCATGAGCTCTTACAGCGAGTGGTGTCACAACAGATTGGGCCGAGTTTCAAAAATCACGATATTGTCTTGACCACTAAGATTTTGCCAGACACCTTGGTTGACGGCCTGATTTACTTGAAAAAAGCTCATCCATTCAAGAAAGTATTTATTGGCACAGGTACCGATCCTGAAACAGCCGCGCGTTATGCTCGCGATTTAGAGAGTAATTTAGGCGTGCCTGTGGAAAATATAGGAAGGCCCACTTTAATCGACACCAAACCGACTAGATAACCCTTCACGATATCCCTTCACCAGGAACATTAGATGACCAGGACAATTTCCTTCCCGTCAGATAAATCTCTTGGTCTACTATTTTTGATTACACGCTCAGGCGGCCAGAGCGGTTGGTGGGAAGAAAAGCTGGGCGACGCTCTTGGACAAGTCGACATACCGGCAGACGCCAACCTGCACCTGCTGCTTGATGGCAACGCCGATCTCTCTAGGTTGAGACAACTTAAGCCCAACGATCTGCAGTCGATAGACTTTCGCCAAATAGACATTAGTGATTCAGATCTCGAACACTTGGCACATTTGTCGGGCTTGCGCTATCTCACCATGCCCGATCGTAATATCACCGATAGTGGCTTGGCTTCGCTGCGCAATTTGATCTATCTCAATATCCTCGATTTAGGCGCCACAAGAGTCACTGATTTTGGCCTGCCCAGGCTTAAGCACTTAACTGATTTGCGCAAGCTCTATTTAGACTCAACCATGGTCACAGGTGAAGGAGTAATTGAGCTAAATCAGAAGCTCACTCGCTGCCATATTGTTTTGCATGGCGGCCGCACACTGGCCTTTCCTTTTGAGTGTTCGCCTGGACGGCTATGGCTGGCCAAAGCAGAAGTAAACGGGCAAAGAGATTGGACTGAACTAGGTATCGCCCAAGGAACAGTAGAAGTTTCTAGACGTGCCTTTGTGCGCTTAGAAGTTTTAGATAGAGCTGCACTAAAGGAATGCAATCGACTAAAACCCGATGACATTCAATCGCTTGATTATCTTTTCCCTGAAATGAGCGAAGAAGATTGGGATTGCGTCAATCGCATTGGTGGCCTGAGAGAACTGCGCTTAGGCGGTGTCGAACTAGCAAAAGGCAGCCTGCGCGATCTGGCAAACTTACAGCGCCTACGAACATTTCAGCTTACATCTTGCCACATTTCAGACCAGGCATTGAAACCCATTCAAAATCTGAATTCGCTGAAAGAACTGCGTATCTCGCACTGCCAATTCGACGGCGTCAAGCTGGGAGATGTTCTATCCCATACACCAGCCAAGAAACTTTTACTTGAAGGCGCTCATATAGACGATAAAATTCTTGGAACTATCAACAAAATAACTGATTTTCAGGAACTCTATATAGTCTTTTCAGCGGCCACAGACAAAGGCTTAGAGTGTTTGCACTACTTCCCCCAGCTCACTACCCTAGTGCTACGAATAGACGCACTGACTGAAGTTGGGTTGAAGCAAGTCAGTGAATTGAAGCATCTGCGTCGCTTGGTGGTTCGTGCCGACGATGTCGCTGAGACTTTCTTCCACTCAGTCTCAGCTCTAACCGAACTAGAAGAACTCTCAATTCGCCAAATCGATTTACGGGGAGACGGGCTAGCCAGCCTCTCGCACTTGACCAATTTGAAACGGCTTCATCTGAGCGCATACAGCGACAATAGTAAGCCCAATTTCTCAACCTATAAGAAGAAAGTAAAATTGATTATTGGCGATCTTCCTCGCCTAGAAGAAATGTCTCTTCGCTCTGATGGTGCCACCATCGAATTGCATGATCTGCCCAAACTGAAAGTGCTAGACGCCAGTAACAATTCTGTGAGCGATAAAGGCTTTATTGGTATCGACAGACTTACTAGCCTTGAAACACTGCACCTTAAGGGATGCAACCGCATTGGCAACGACACCCTTACAAAAGTAGGAACTCTCAGTCATCTTAAAGAGCTTGATTTGTCTCTCACTCGTGTCACCAATGAAGGTATTAGCAAGTTATCTAACCTGCATGAGTTGCGTTATCTCAACATTGCTTCGACAGCAGCCGACAATCAAGCACTTGCTCATATCAAACACTTACGCGAATTGCGTTTTATCGAGTTTCCTAAGCCTCTAACTGACGCCGATCTACCTAATTTAAGCGAACTAACAAAGTTGCGTAACGTTCGACTTGGTGCAGTTACAGATGCCGGAATGGCAGCCTTAACTAAACTGACATTTATTGGCGAGATCAATTTAGCAGGAGCTAATGTTGGCGACGACACCCTCTCGCACCTGCGCAACTTTACCCATATGAAGACTCTTAACCTAGCCAATACAGGCATATCAGACCAAGGCATGGTTTTCATCAGCAACTTCAAAGCTTTGACCACTCTAAATCTCAGTGGTACCGATATTGGTGACCAAGGGGTAGCAGCGATCACCAATCTGACATCACTGAAAGCTCTTGATCTAGAAAACTGCAAGCGTCTGCGAGATAAGGGCATATCGCTAGTTGCCTCTCTCTACAATCTGCAATGGCTCAATCTCTCTAATACTCGCATTTCTGATGGCGGCTTATCTAGCGTGCGCAGACTATCTAAGCTTCAAACTCTTCGCCTTTCATTCACCCATATCACAGACAACG